>CAYTUQ010000034.1:0-17303 GCA_964441235.1 uncultured bacterium
ACCCTACTAATGGATTTGGTTTCAATCCTTGTTCTGTTGGATTTTGGTTTTAGACTGGGACAATTCCATACAATTCTACCAAGTTACACATAATGTTTCAATCCTTGTTCTGTTGGATTTTGGTTTTAGACTCTCCAGCACCAGCTGAATGAGTTACGTTTACATCTAGTTTCAATCCTTGTTCTGTTGGATTTTGGTTTTAGACTTTTATATTATGGATAGTTATGAAAAAGACTGAATGTTTCAATCCTTGTTCTGTTGGATTTTGGTTTTAGACCGCGGAATCACAACTATCCTCTTGATAAAAGTAGAGATAAAGGGTTCCAAATCTTCCTTTATTTTTTGATATTTCTGCCATAATAATAAACAACTTTCTAACAATTCCAAAAGAATTTATAATATTTTTCTCAGCGTAACAAATTAATTATTTGCTACTTATGTCAAAGAGCATTTTTAAACACAAATATTTTTGTAACAACAGTCAAAACATCGGACTTTTGTTTTAGTTTTATTTGGTATCTTTTCATCTTTGATTATATTTATTATCTCATTAATAATTTTCACTGCTTCGTTGCACAGCGAAGAGGTTATTAATATCTCATTCATCTTAGAACCTTGACGAATATAAAAAATATAACCCCGCTTTACTTCCATTTTATATGTTTCTGAAATTAGCATTGCATATAAAGCCATTTGAATTTTATGAGTCCTAAAAACATACTTTTTATAGAGCGAGTATTTATAATCAATAGGAGATAATGTTCCATCTTCAAGATAAGCTATTTCATCGACAATTCCTCTAATATGCAATTTTCCCGAGGACATATAAACATTAATATCTTTTTTTATCATCGGAATCTTTTTTCTCAGGTAATCCTTATTTTGTTTTATTCTATTTTCATGAACGATGCGTCCTTTTTGGACTTTGTAGCGTTTGTCTTCATATTGGGGGATTTTTAGAACATTCAAAAAGTAGGTGAAACGGGGACAATACAAATATTCCATGACCTCTGAGGGAGTGATCATAATAGGGTTTTTTTGGTCGTCTATGAACATAATTTTCTTTACCCACGATTAAAATTGCGGGCTGCTTTGTCTGTACTGATAATTAGCGAGCAACCCATGAATTTATTCACGGGGTATGAATGCACAACACCCAACCAGCTACAGAACTGATTCATCTGTTTATTATTCTCCCTACAAAAATAAACTTTTAACCTCATCCGTCACCATCTTTTTATCAAAAGCCTGTCCCAATAGAATAACCTTCTTAAAATCCTCGCTACAAAGAGGAAAGATATACACAGAATCAGTTTCCTTATCAATTAAGTCTGAGATTTGCATTTTCAATTCATCAAGCTGATTCCGTTCAATCGTACCTAAAAAAACAGATTTCTGTACTCTATACAGCCCTTTTCCAAGGGTTATTTTAACTACCTTGTTTCTGATCTTATCTTTGGAAATATCATAAATAACCCAGATCAGTTGCTCTGTCTGTTTCATAATTCTATTTCATTAATAATACATTTGCAAATTTATGGGTATCGAATTGAATTATATCCCTTCTTTTAATATTTCGTCCTGAATATCTGACTGTCTCGTCGAGATAAATATTATATTTTTCCATCAGTGTTTTTTTACCATCCTGATTTAAAGACAACCCGTTTCTATATTTGTCAAACAATACCTTATTTACCTTTTTCGCTGAAAATAGTCCTAAAACTGTTTCTTCGGCAAAAATTCGATACGCTTCGATAATATCAAAGACCAGCGAAGTTTTATTGTAATTATCCGTATGAATAAAACCCACATAAGGATCGAGACCGGCAATTATGCAGGCTTTTTCCACAAGTCCGTAGAGAACACCGTAAGCATAATTCAATAAGCAATTAAACTCATCCTTTGCCGGATTTCGACTGCGTTCTTTGAATTGAAAACGCTCCGGTAATAATTGACTGACCATTTTCCAATACACTTTACCAGCATTGCCCTCTATTCCCATGATCGTTGAGCGTTTTTCTTCAATTGTACCCTCAAGTTTCCCCAGCGAATCCATAGATTTTTTCAAAGCATCAATGGTAGCGGTAATCTCGGCAGACAATCTTGAGCGGCGTTCCCGAAGCTTTAACAGAGATTCAACCTGACTATTCAAGCGCATTTTGATCCATTGCAAACCAAGACTTAATCCTTCCGATTTCATGCTGAATTCAATCTGCTTTCGTCTAATACGTGCAGTTGACCCTAATCTATCATGCCACACTCTTCCGTAAGGATTCCCATATTTATCAAGAAAAAGAATATCGATATTGTTTTCTACCGCCATTTTAATGGCATCAGTGGAAAGATGAGCACCTGTGGTAATTAGAATCGATTGGACTTTTTTAGGAGAGATTTTTCTTTTGTCCCCACCAACCCAAATTTCAAACAGATCGCCCGATTTACGAAGAGATGCTCCGAATGTATTTATGATTAACTGCATATCATTAACTCATTTATAAACCGCTGAAGCGGTTAGGGAGAGTTGAGGACGATTCTTAATCACCATGTTAAAACATGGTGTTATCCCAAAACCAATTGAGATAACACCACAATTCATTGGGGTGACAAGGCATCCCCCTGTAAAACCACCAAACCGATTCATCTTACAGATCCGTATGGATCGGTTTATCACTTCCATTTAACACCATATTTTTGAAGCCATTCCTCATACTCATCAGCAAATGATTGCCGTTTATGATGCTCATCTTGATTCTCTATATACTGTTTAATTCTATCTAATTGTGAAGCGCTAACCGAAAATGCGCCGTAACCTCGTTGCCAGCGGAACTTTCCCTTTATCAAATTACCATCATTAATCCAATGAGAAGATTCTCCTTTAAATTTTTTTGCAATAACTCCAATAGATTTATCAGATGGCAGACAAAACAGAAGGTGAACATGCTCCGGTTGTATATTCATTTTTTCTATTTCTATCTCGCCCTCTTCTGATGTTTTTACGATATGTTCAAATAGATTTATCCGAAGCTCCCTATGAAGAACACGTTCTTTTTTCTGAGTGCCCCAGATAAGGTGTACCCAGATTTTTACATGTGAATGAGCAGCCATATTCCCTCCTTTAGTTTTAAACCGCTGAAGCGGTTAGTGGGAGTTGATAACGATTCTTAATCACCATGCTGAAGCATGGTGCTGTCTCAATAAACATCCAGAGAAATTTAGGACAGCACCCGATTTTAATCGGGTGATCGATGCCACCAACCAAAACACAGAACCGATTCATCGGTTTATTAAAATACATAGCATCCACCGTCATCGGCGTCTCGTTTCCAGCCGGTTTGCTCATCATAGCAGGACTCAACCTGTTCTCTAGAAATGTAAACAATTCCCGTATTTTCATATTCATTTTCTTTTACGTATTTTGCAGGAACGGAAATTACATAATCGTAGAAATCTTTGCGAAATTTTAGGAATTCTGTTTTGCGTTTAAAAGGGTCTTTAATTTTTCCGATTCTTTTATAATCTTGCCAAATTTCTTTGGCGTTCTTTTTCCCCTTCTCTATATATTCCTTTTTAACAATTTCAATGAAGACATCTTTTTTATAGTAATCATCATTTTCAATGAGTTTAAAACTTGAAATCGGATGATTATCTCTATTATCGTGATAGTTAAGTTGTTCGACAGATTTTATCAAATGTGTTTCATTATACATTTTATTCTTTGCTTTTGTAAAATATTCTTCTATTAAATTCAAAAATTCGGATTCATTGATTAAACTTTTATTCTTCAGAATATCTTCAGATAACTTATTTAAAATAGGATCATATATTCTGCAATAATCATAATTATCATTTTTTTGTAAACGCACTATATTTACAATCCCAATTTTCTGTAAAAGATTATTACGATTACATCTACCTGCGATTTGAATAATTGAATCCAAAGGTCCTAAATCTCGATATGCACATTCACAATCGATATCCACTCCCGCTTCAACCATCTGAGTTGAAATAACAATGAATTTTTGCTTTTTGTTTGTTTTCCTATTCGAATCTATCAATTCTTTTATTTGTTCTATTCTTTTTTTTCTTTCCTTGGGGATTATATTTGTTGAAAGATAAAATATTTTATAACCCAGTATATCTTTTATTTTCTCAAAAAAACTTAGAGATGAGCCGATAGTGTTGAAAACAAATAAATATGAATCTAATTCAAATTCTGGCAAGCTTTTGTAGAATTCATCGATTGTTCGAGATTGAATATATTTTAATTTCACACGATTTAATTCAT
The DNA here is from genome assembly GCA_964441235.1 of uncultured bacterium. GTDB lineage: Bacteria > Fidelibacterota > UBA2242 > UBA2242 > UBA2242 > BS750m-G69. The sequence goes on from CAYTUQ010000034.1 coordinate 4,286, forward strand.
CTGATTGGAAAAATCGCTTATAGTCCGTGACTAATTCTTTATAGTCATCTGTCATCTTATCAAAAATTAAAGGCTTTGTGGCTGTCATAAGGATAATTCGACAATTGAAATAACGAGATAAAGCAATAAGTATATCATGAACTAACGACCAATATTTCAGAGGAATATTTTGGACTTCATCTAATATGAGGATGGAATTAACAATATTATGGAATTTTTTGAGCATTCTGTTTTTATAGCCAATTAAAGTATGAAAAAGTTGAATGAAGGTTGTAACAATTATCTCCGACTCCCATGATTCAATTAAAGCCAGACTTTCATCGACTTCAATTTCCTTCTCTATTTTAGGTGTCCTGTAAAATACATCAGCAAGATAATGATGTTTTAACAAATACTCGCTTTGATGTTCTTTAAAATCATCTAATTGCTTTAATACTTTATCAAAAACATCGAAATTTTGATCAATTATGCTGGTAAATGGTAAAGAATATATAATTCTTGGCTCATCAGCTAAATTCAATTCTTTCTTGAGTAATTTTCTAAGCTTTAAAGCCGTAGAGAGTGAAGTTAAGGTCTTTCCGGTTCCCGTAGGTGCTGTTAGAGTGAATATTTTATCTTTTACATTAATATTGCTTAAAACTGATTTTCTGATCTCATTTCTGATTTGGTTAATTGCACTTTGATTCTTTATCTTAAATTCCGGCTGTTCTATATATTTTTCTACAATATTTTCAGGTAATCCCTTTCTTTCGATTCCCCTTACTTTTCCAGCATTCTTCTTATCAGAATCTATTAGAACTGAAAAAAGCAACTGGGATATGAGGTAAAATAATACATCATTTTTATTAATTAATCTACGGATTGGAATTCTCAAAGATTGTCTGATCAAAGGTTTTATTTCATCATCATACCGAATTATTTTTTTATATTTCTCCATCCGAATAAAAATATCTGAGGCAGAAATCTCGAAATCTCCAAGTAAATAGTCATATTCTGAAATGATCTGTTCTGAATATTGCGAGATGTTTTCCAATTGTTGACCTATCAATTTAAAATCCGAGTAGAATAATCTTTCAGAATCCGTATCATTTTCGATATTTTCTAGATTTCCATGATGATGCTTGACAATAAAATACCCAATTTGAGGAATGAATGAGTAAAGGTCATGACTATTCATTTTTCTTGAGTCTATATATTCTTGTAACATTTCTAAAGCAAAGAAAGCAGAGATTAAACTGTGATTACCAAGGTTTTCATTATCGATTGGAATTTTATTTATTCTGTTTTTCTGGAAAAAGGTAGTGTACTTACCAAAATCATGAGTAATTCCTATTAAATAGGAGGTTTCAGAAAGAATATTTTTATCAAGAAGTTCTAATCTTTTCGATAAAATTATTTCTTTGCTTTTTTCCGCGACGTCTTTTAAATGCTCTTTTAGAAGCACTCCTTGATGTGATTCGAAATTCATAGTAATCCTTACATTGGAGAAATATTTTCTGAAATAGTTTCTCCATTTTCTTTATACAATACATTGTATAATAAAGCGCTCTCTGAATATTTCGCATAAATGGGTTTACCGTTGACCTCGACAAGATACACTTTGGGTGGTAATGGATTTCTTTGATTGGTAAATCCGGTAGGCATTCTCTCCGAAAGATATTTAACATCACTTTCAATTTTAAAATCTTTTATATATTCGAGTCTGCAAACTGAATGCAGCTTTTCCGGAGGTTCTTTTAAAGGAGATGTTTTACCGGTATCAATATAGTTCACCGATGCTAAAAATTCCGAAAGTCCCAGATAAGGAGGATATATAAATCTATTGTTTTTAATTAACTCAATTCCTTTTTCAAATTTTGATTTATCTTCATTTTGAATAAAGGAGAAATAAACTCTATATCTCAATTCTTTTTCATTTTGTGCAGTAAGAATTTCAAGCGGAATTTGTGAATGCTTCGAAAATGAAATCTCTTTGTTTTGAGTTTTTGTGAAACAGTAATTAACTGTTTGCATCATTTTTCTGATTTGTGTTTTCAAAGAAACTGCAATTAAAAAATTTTCTGAATTGAATTTCTCATAATAAGTTTCTTTTTCATTATTCGTAAATCGCTCACTTGGTAACCCCAGCAAACCGGCAATCAAACCGGCAATAACGGTTCTTGGCGGAACCAGATAACTCAAAGAAGATGAATTGGTATAGAATTTTCGAAAATGAGCATATCTGCCGGATATATCAAAGATGTAAACTTTCCCTGAATTGCTACTACCACTATTCATTATGTTGCTTGCCTTTTCCATCATTGTCAATCTTCACTATTTCTGCCGGAATTTTATTTTTATCATCAATTTTTAAATATTTATTTGTGTCGTCTCCAGTGATATTCCAACCTTTCAGTTTGATATCGTCATTTACCCAGAAATTGATTTTAGAAATATGTCCTTTCTTTGCTTTAACCTTTTCTATCAAATCACTCATATCAATTTTGTATTTACCTCGATCTAATTTATCTGATTTATCAAAGGGAATTTCATTATCATTATTATCTGATAATTTGACATGTTTTCTAAAATCGCCGATAAAGTAATCATCCGAGTTGTATTCGACACGCATATAAAAAAGAGGTTCTTGTCCTTCTTTGCTTCTAGTAGTAGCCTCCAAAGGAATGCAACGAACGATAGATTTATCAAATAGCTCAACGTCGGATGGTGTTAGTTTTGTTGCTTCTGCCCTTTTTGAGCTAATAATTCCATGAAATGCTATAATTGAGTAAGCAACCCTATAATCTTTACCCATGGTACTTTGTTCTTCCGTTGCTCCACCAAAAGTAGATGTTATTGTATTTGAATCTAAAACTCCTGTTATTTTGTTTAACGAATAACCCCAATTGAACTGAATTGGGCCAGTAAATGTAATTGATGAACCTTTACCAGACTCAGATTTTATTGGCATTGTTGCTCCAAAGTATTTTATATCGATCAACTTTGACAATAACCATTCGAGATGATTAGAGAGATTCTTTTCCTGAGGTTCATATATGAATTTGTCATTTTTCTTCGATTTTTTAATCAAATCTTTTAAATTTCCATTATTTTCTATTTCGTCTTTGTTTTTTTCAATTAATAGTTTCAGGCGTTTCGTTGCATCAACGGTTTTGTCATCCATTTTTCTCACAAAGACGTCTTTATTTTCATAATCAATCAAATAATCCCTAATGAATCTTTTCATTCTAACATCAGAAACGATATTCAGATTTCTGTCATAATCCATTCTTGGTTTGTTCTCATCATCCGGATCGCCATTCGGGTTACACATTTTTGCATCATAAATAAAAAGAATTTCGCTGTTGTTTTGAATTTTTTCGCTCATTTTAATTCTCCTAATTTTTTTTGATTTCTTTTAAAATTTGTCTTGCATCATAATACTTGTGTTCATCCGATTTTAATCTTGCCTCTTCCAATTTTTTAACGAATTCCTCAATATTTTTTTCTTCTACTTTTAATATTTCAACCAGATTTGATTTTTCTTCATATTCCTTTATGAAATTTTCTTTGCCTCGTTTTCTCGTGAGAAAATTAGAAAAGGCAAAACCGGACATGATATAGAAGACGTTTTCCTGATTGGATAATGTCCAATTATCCAAGTTCTCTTCGATGAGAATATGGCTAGCAGAATAAATATTTTCATTATATCCCAATAGCTGATATTGCTTTAATTTTTCTAAAATATCAGACGATAACCTTTTCAACTTTTCTGTACCTATTCCTTGAAAATTAATCTTGTTCAAAATCGGCTTGTTTTTAATTTGCTGGGATGATTGTTTGTTTCCAATTTCTCCCATAAGATAACCTAAAAGAAAAAGCCCTTTCTTTTGATTATCCTGATAGATTCCCAGATTCTCCCAATATTCAGTAATATCTACGGGTATGAGATCATTTGCAATAAATGGATTACTTTGATTGCTCATGTTTCCTCCTCCTAATATGTTTAGTTTTTTTAAAAATAAGAGTAATAAATTAATACAGATTATTTTATTCACAATATCTTCTTTGTACCATATATTGAATTTGGGTGTTTCAAATTTTATGATTTCCAAAGTATAAAGTACTTGATTAATTAAGAAATAATAATCAATGTACCTGTTAGTAAATATAGAATCAATAACTTCAAGATATTTTGAGTATCCATGCATACCATCTTTTTCAATTTTAACAGGAATACAACCCCAAATCCTGTTAAGGTCAATTTTTATACTACTATTTCCTCCAAATTCTTCATCAACTAATCTGCTTATGTCCTGTTCTTTACGTTTTATAAATTCAATTCTTGAAGGAGGAATATCTTCAATCAGTTTCAATATTTTAAATTCACTTTTAGACTTTTGATAAAAAAGATAATTAATCAGGTATTTGTTATTAAAATTTTCATAAACTTCTAAATCTTCTTCAAGAATATTTTCTGCTTTGCTAATGTCCGATATTTGCTGGTTTTTAAACGAGATAAATCTCGCAAATTCATCGATTTCGAAATCATCAACCGGAAGTACAAATTTGGGTAAAATATAAACATTTAGTCCGCCAATCCTTGATCTAAGTTTTTCATTTATGTATCTTTCAGCGATCATCAGATGTTGATAACAGTTTTTACATATATTGTAGTTGTTTTTAAAATGACCATCGAGGTTCGATGAAAATCCAAGTTTATCAGTCATGTAGAATTTAAATTTTAAGTTTGTTGCATTACTTGTTGTGGGAATCCCTTTGGATGAACAAATGGAACAAATAGATTTCTCTTTATAATATTTTTTATAATCGGCTTCATTAGAAAAAAGTTTTTCAATTTTTTCTGTAAAAATTATATCAGGATATTGATCTTTTTTGCAAACTAATTGATTATCAATTTTAATGGTATAATGCGATACTTCATCTGATGTAAGGCCTAAAGATTTAATAACTTCCTTTTCAACAATTTTCAATATTTCCGCAGTTGGTTTTTTTATTTTTTTCTCATCATTTTCATCTAAAATTATTTCCGTTATTTCATCAATCCTCTTCTTATTCTTATCTGAGTATCGAAAAAAGGAAGGATTAATATAATTTTCAACTTTACCATTTTTAAAAGTTTTTTTAATAAAAAAATTATCTAACAATTTCTCTTTTTCACCCAAGTAAAACATACTTTGAATTACATTGGAAAAATTATTACTGGTCACATAAATCTTTGGACTATTAGAAGAAGCATTTCCAACAAAAAAATATTCTAGTGCAGTATTTTTATTATTTGCATTAATTTCCTCAAAATCGTATTCAATCTTTTTGTCTTTTGTGTTAAAATTGACAAAAATAATATGTTGTTTTTCTTTTTTCCTTGTTCCATCTTTTTGTTTTATTTCTCTTTCAGGTTCAATATAAAGGCAAATATTTTCCAGAAAAGATTCTTTATTAACCTGTTTACCTGCGACATATTCACCTATTTTTTGTATTGCATTTATCATCCCTTACCTCCAAATCTTCTAATGAAATTGATTTACTCCCTCTACAAAACAAAATCCAAATAATTATTCTGATGAATAACATTGAATTCAGCTTCGGGATAGTTCTCTTTCCATTCTTTAGGTGGTTTTAGTTTTGTTGTTTGCCATTTAATTTCATAAGCAAACAACTTTCCATCCTTTTCTTCAATTATATCAATCTCCTTTTTATTGTAGGTTCGCCAGAAGTAATTGTTTGCCTGAATTCTTCTATACTCTTGTTTCTTTAATATTTCCACAGCGATATAATTTTCCCATAATTGACCTATATCGTTTCGCAAGTTCAGGGGATTGAAATTTGCTATTAGAGCATTTCTGATACCATTATCATAAAAGTAATAACGGGGACTTTTTGTAATTTCTTTACGAATGTTTCTACTAAACCCATTCCTTTTGAAGATAACAAACACCTTTTTCAAAAGATCAAGGTATCTTTCAACTGTGTTCTTACTCATTCCTAATTGTCTTCCAAGTTCATTATGAGAAACTTCTTTCCCAATCTGGAATGCAATCAATTGTAATAGATTTAATAATTTCCTTGAATGTTTTATTCCTTCCAATGCTAAAATATCTTTGAATAAATATGAACTAACCAGTTCTTTAAGATATTCTTTTTTCTTTTGATTATCATTCATAATGACAATTTCTGGGTAAGATCCGTAGATTAGTCTGGATTCAAGATTTGCCTGAGTTTCGTATCTATTTTCAATCTGACCAATTTCCATTTGTGCCAGAGGAAACAATTTGAGAGTATATTTTCTACCTGTTAAAGGTTCACCTATATCCTTCGCTAATTCAAAAGAAGAAGAACCAGTTGCTATAACTTTTATGTTTTGTATATGGTCAACAATCAGCTTGAGATTTAGTCCAACTTGAGAAATATATTGTGCTTCATCAATAATCAAAAGTGTATTATCGCCAACAAATTCTTTTAATTTATTTATTGACTGACTTTCCATAAACTGCCGCACTATAATATCATCTCCATTTACAAATAGTATCTTTTCCTGACTGTTTTTTTGCTCTTCTATGAAATTATGTAACAAAGTTGTTTTTCCAACTCGTCTTGCACCATAAATAATGATTACTTTATTTGGGCAAAGTAGTTTATCCAAATTCTCTAATTGTTTTTGAGGAACATAAACCATATTTTCATCCTTTTGACAAATTCTGTCACTCAATTGACCAAATTTACTAATATTCTGTCAATTAAACTACAACTTATAATCAAAAATTTCTTGTCATCAATAATCACTAATTCATCATCTTTTTCACCATTCCATATCCTCTTGCTACTTGCTTCCCTATGCCAAGGTAATCGGGGATAAGGAAATTCACTGTAAATTCACCTGTAAAGCATAACATCTTCACATTCTTAAAATTCATTCTTCGAGGTTTAAAGTACCCTTCAACTTTAACCGAATCAATATCCGGAATACGATAGTGAAATCCTTTGGAAACGGTTTTAAGATTTTCCCTGATAAGATGTTTAAGGAAAACTTGCTTCTCAATTGAGTCCAGCTGCTTATAGGTTTCATAATTCTCTTCCTTTAGTGCCATCCAGGGGGAAAGAAATCTATACTGGAAAAACTCATCAGTTTGCCCGAACGGTTCTTCCCTCACTTTTATAGACTTTTCCCAGATCTTTTGATGTCTTCCGTTGATATTAAGCTCTTCTACATCCATAAAAACTATTTTAAGAATATCCAATCCTTCTAACAGTCCAATAATTGTTGGGATTTTTCTAATAGTTTTAAACTGAATAAGTGGATAGCCGTAACGCAATTTTCCATTCTCAAGGTGATTATGTATTAATGAATATTTTGGATATTGCTTTGCTAAATAGCCTCTGAATTTCGGTATGTCAAATCTATTTATAGGATTATTGGGAAACTGCACTTGAATAATTTTTACAGTAACAATTTTAGAATTCTCTTTCATATTAATGCCTTTTCTACAATTTATAATGAATCGTGGAAAAAATAAAATAATTGAGTATTCGAACTTTGGGATTTCCCTCGGTAAATCCCTGGCAGATATTATCAACAGGTTTTCGTCTCATTACAACTCCAAATATCAAAGTTAGGCACCGAAAACTTTTCGGCTGCCTTAACCCCCTCTTTTTCTCTACTACCCCTAAATGTATTTGTAATCTATATCAATTTTTTATAAAAGCAACAAAAAAAATGAGGTGACAATATGCGGACTGGACAGTCCGCATCTACATTGATATAAAAACTATGATATGATGGTTTCGTAAAAAGGAAAAATATGTCATTCTTGAACGAAGTGAAGAATCTCCATCGTATTGTTCGTAAAGGAATTAGAGATTCTTCGTTATCACTCAGAATGACACTTCTGGTACTTTTTACGAAACTGTCATGATATAAATATTCCGGCTCTTTATAATATGATTAATTCTCAAGAACTATTAACGCTGCACACAATTTCTTTTATCTTCTTCTCTATTTCCCGTCGTTTATTTTGCTTATTTGTAAGTTCAATAACAAGGTCAGCTGTTTCTTTTTTTTTCTTCTCAGCATCTTTTATTTTTTCTCTTAGTTCATGAATATCTTTATCAATTTCTACCGTCGTCAGAACTATCATACAATCTGCGGCAAGATTAAATAAATCCTTTAAATCGGTTTCAGTTTGCATCGGTTCTGATTCAAGAATCAATCTAGAGAGATAAAGTTTTTCTATTTCTGTCAATTCGTTATCGAAGATATCCGAGGGAACAAATTCCTCTTTGGATTTCATCAGATCAATAATCCTCTTTGCCAATTTACTTAAAACAGGGTGTTTGAAATCCTTTTTCTTAATATTATTTACTATAACTTCTTGCAAGTCTCTATGTTTAGAGATTAGAAGCTTCAGAATTTCATATTCCGCTTTTTCAGCAGCAGTATTTAATTTTATAGTATTCTTCACTTGCTCTTGAGATTGAGGTAAAGTTCTTTTCCGAGTTCCCTTTTTTCGATAATAGTAACGAATCTGATTGGATATGAGCTCTTCCTTTACTCCTATATGTTCGGCTACTTCTTTAACGATAAAATTTCTTGTTATCGGATTCCTGATTTGTGCCAGCTCTTCAACTGTTTGTTCAACCAAAAGTGTCTTGGAAGCCGGTGTAGTCATTGAATCTTTATGTAGGTCAATATAGAATGGAATAAATTCTGTCGCTTTGTCATAAATTTCTTTAAAAGCAGAAATTTCCCTGTTTTTTAAAAAAGAATCAGGGTCTTCACCATTAGGAAGGATAATCACTTTAACATCTAGTCCCTCTCTTAGAAGAATAAATCCTGCCCTTTCAGTTGCCTTCTTTCCCGCTTCATCACCATCGTAGCAAAGAGCAACTTTTGATGCAAAACGTTTAAGAATATGTGCATGATGATACGTAAGAGCCGTTCCTGAAACCGTAATAACATTTGTTATACCTGATGAGTAAAAACGTAGAAAGTCTGTGTATCCTTCTAAGACAATCGCTTCATTGGATTTTCGAATAGATTCTTTTGATGCAGATAACCCGTAGAAAATACCGCTTTTAAAATAGATTGGGGTTTCGGGGGAATTAATATACTTTGCACTTTCCTCCGGGTTCATCGTTCTTCCGCCAAACGCAATTACTCTACCGGCAACATTTTTAATGGGAAACAATATTCTATCTCTAAATCGGTCGTAAAATTGATTACCCTCTTTCCTTACAACCAGCCCTGATTTTTCAAGAATATTTGGAGGGAAGCGATTCAAATCCAATTGCTTTAGAAGTCCGTCCCATTCATTAGCAGCAAAACCAACAGCAAATTGCTTTAAAATAGATTCGCCAAATCCTCTACCTATCAAATATTTTAGAGCCTCTGCTCCCTTTATTGAAAATAATTGTTTACTATAGAAATTATTCGCTATATCATGTAATTCATAAAGTAAAGCCGTTTCACCTTTTCTGGAAGCATCTCCTCCTTCCCACTCAATCTTAATTCCATATTTATCAGCCATACGCTGGAGAGCCTCAACATAGCCTATTTTTTCATACTCCATTATAAAAGTTATAGCATTACCGCCCTTCCCACATCCAAAACAGTGGAAAATACCCATGGACGGATTAACGCTAAATGAAGGTGTCTTTTCTTCGTGAAATGGACATAAACCGAAGTAATTTTTCCCTCGTCGCTTCAACTGGACAAATTCAGAAACAATATCAAGAATGTCCGCTCTTGACTTTATTTGTTCTACTGTTAATAAAGGTATTTTCGCCATTAATTAAATTTGATATTTAATATTTGATGGAATCGTCCCAAAGGGATCTCTTTGAGATAAAAAGTATCAAAACTGTCATTCTGAACGAGGTACGAGTGCCCCGACTGGTCGGGGTCCCTTTGGGAAAGAATCTCTACTGGTTCTCGCCCGCCTGCTCCCGAAGGGCGGATAGGTCGGAGATTCTTCTTCGCTTCGTTCATCAGAATGACACATATAATCACTTTTTACGAAACCATCGTTTGAAATTTGAAATGATTAAAATTCCACAATTGTTGCACCAGTGCCTCCTCTATCAAAATCTTCAAAGTGAAACTTTCGCACTCCAGGAAAATTTTTCAACACGTCCCAAACCATTTTCTGCAACACACCAGTTCCCATCCCATGAATAATTTCAATCTCATTCAGTCCAGACAAAATTACCTGGTCCAAATACTTTAACAAAGTACTTTCCGCCTCATCCAGTCTCATTCCTCTTAGGTCTAATTTCTGAGATGGCACCTGTTCTGCTTTGACCATAACCAGTGATTTGTAAATATCTTCTTCCTTTCTGCTTATTTCTACAGGTTTGACCGAATCACGTGATACCCACAGGGTTTTACCGCCAATCTCAACAGCGATTCTTTTACTTTTTGCAGATATTTTTACTACCTGTCCCGAGTCACCTACATTTTCTACCTTCACCCAGCTTCCTACTGTGATCTCTTTCTCCTGCTGCTTTGAATAGCCGGTTCTCCTCTGTAACTTTCTACGTTTTTGGGCATTTTGCTTTATTTCCTCTACAACTTCCTTTGCGTGAACTATTGATTCCTTGTTAGCATTTCTCTCTCGTATTTCTTTGACAGCAGCTTCAATCCGAGACCGTGACTCACTAGCAATTTTTTCAAGCTCTTCGGAAAGCTCCTTATCCATTTTATCATGCTTTTGCCGAATAGAATCAAGCCGGAATTCATATTCATAAACAATTTTATCAAGTGTCTTTTTATTCTGAGTGACAGTTTTATTTTTTTCTTCAAGTTTAGTCTTGAGGTTTTCAGCTTCAAGCAGCAGGCTTTCTAATTTAACCGTATCACCACCCATAATATTCCTGGCACGGTTTATCACTTTATCAGTCAAACCTAAGCGTTTAGAAATTTCAAGCGCATAACTGCTTCCAGGAAAGCCCAAACACAAACGATAAGTTGGACTTAATGTCTCCGTGTTAAATTCCATAGCAGAATTAATAACTTTCGTATTTTTATTCGCAAATACTTTAAGTGCGTTATGATGAGTTGTAACAATAGTAAAGGCTCTTTTCTCAACTAATCTCTCAAGAACTGCTTGCCCAAGTGCTGAACCTTCAACCGGTTCTGTGCCTGTCCCCAACTCATCAATAAGAACAAGACTTCGATTCGTTGATTCATCTAAAAATGTTTTCAGATTTGAGACATGTGAAGAGAAAGTTGAGAGATCATTTTCTATTGATTGAAGATCACCAATATCAACAAGAAATTTATCAAAGAAAGGAATGTGACTTCCCTCGTCAGCCGGAATATGCAATCCTGACATCGTCATTACACTTAAAAGCCCAATAGTCTTCATCGCTACTGTTTTACCACCCGCATTAGGACCTGTAATAATCATTGAGCTGACACCATCCGGAAGTGAGAGGTTCAACGGAACAACCTTTTTAACCAATGAAAGCAGAGGGTGCTTCGAATTAATTAATACTATTTTTCTATCCTGTTCCGATATTGTTGGAGGTGAACATTTAAACTTTTTAGAAAACTTTGCACACGCCCTGATAAAATCCAGTTCAATTAGTATAACAATATTTTGCTCCAATTCAGGAAAATATAGCCTTATCTCTTCTGTAATCTGCCGAAGTATCTTCACTACTTCTTCTTTTTCATCCTGTTCTAATTCCTTTAATCGGTTATTAATTTCAACAATTTCCATAGGCTCAACGAAAGTTGTTGCTCCTGTTGCCGACTGACCTTGAATTATTCCATGAACCTTTCGCTTGTACTCCGTTTTTAGCGGTAGAACTAATCTTCCCTCACGAATTGTCGGGTTATCCTCATGCAGCCAATTTTCGCTTTTTGCTTTTTCCATTAGTCCAGCAATCGCTCTGTGTAGCTGCTTCATTTCACACTGTGTATCTCTTCTGATCCTTGCTAATTCCTGACTGGATCGATCCTGTATCCTCGCATCTTCATCTACAATTCTATTTATTAACTTATAGACCTGATTCAGAGGATTAAGACCTGTAATGAGAAATTCAAGAGCTTTCAAAGTCTCTTTATGTATTCGAAAATAGTGACCTATAGTATCGGACTGCCTGAGTATGTTGCCAATCTGAAGAAGTTTATCCGCATTAAAATAAGAACCGCTCACTCTGCATCTTTTTAAGTCATCACGAATATCATGGAAATTGCTTATCGGTATATCATTGCTATTATCAAGTAAATTTCTCAAAGCAGATATTCTGTCCTGCTGAACAATTATTTCATTAAGATTGGAAAGTGGTTTTAGTTTCCCAACTCTCGAACTGCCAGCTTCGGAGACTGCTTCTTTAACAATAATGTCACAAATTCCATCAAAGCCGAGGGAATCTTTTGTATCAAATTTCATCATCTCGCCTCTTATTGGATTTTAATCTGTATCTGTTCGACAGGTATTGATAACTAATTTAGTTCCTCTTTGTAAGGTAATAAATCAATCTCATTTAGAGATTTCCTAAAGACTTGCTCAATTAAAAATTGCACAAAAGTAGCTGCTCTCTATAGCGAGATGGTAAACCATCACGCCTAATCAAATAAACCATACATAAATGCAGCTTTAAGAGAACAGGCGGATTTATCCGTCTTTCTCCGATTTAGCGAGGGCATTTATGTCTTCGCTCTCCATCGTGGCAGGCACAAAAAACCGCAAAAAAGTATCTGTTCTTTATAGCGAGATGGTAAACCATCACGCTTAATCAAAGAAACCATACATAAATGCAGCTTTAAAAGAACAGGCGGATTTCCCAACGGGATGTCTTTGACACATCCGTCTTTCTTCGATTTAGCGAGGGCATTTATGTCTTCGCTCTCCATCGTGGCAGGCACAAAAAACCGCAAAAAAGTATCTGTTCTTTATAGCGAGATGGTAAACCATCACGCTTAATCAAAGAAACCATACATAAATGCAGCTTTAAAAGAACAGGCGGATTTCCCAACGGGATGTCTTTGACACATCCGTCTTTCTTCGATTTA
>CAYTUQ010000034.1:17403-39019 GCA_964441235.1 uncultured bacterium
AAGTATCTGTTCTTTATAGCGAGATGGTAAACCATCACGCTTAATCAAAGAAACCCACATAAATGTGGCTATTTCCGAATAGGCGGCATAAGCCGTATTTTCTTGATTCAGCGATAATATTGATGCCTTCGCAATCTTTATGATATCAATCACCATGATTTATTTCCTCATAATCACCCCAGGTAGTTTGATCTCTATGATGTTTTTCCTGGTTTTTAATGTAATTGTAGATTCTCTGAAAATTTTCCTTTGATACTGTTATCACACCATATCCCTCCTGCCAATAAAGCATTTTGTCACCGGATAATTCTTGATTAACAAAATATGAAGAAGAACCTTTTATTCTTCCAACAGCATCTGATACAGATATTTTCGGTGGAATGTAAATTAATAAATGCACATGACTTTCTATTCCACCAATTCGATGAAGGAAAAACCCTAATTTCTTACATTTATTCCAGATGAAATGATAAACCTGTTCCTTAATCTCTTTATCCAGAAAAGGTTGGGAATCTTTCGTAGTAAAAACGATATGATATAAAATTGATTTATATGTTTTACCTGTCATTATCTTAATCCCTTTTTAAAAAAATTATAAATAAGCATTCCTACAATGCAAGTTGACAAATCACCTCACTCAATCCCCGATAATAGGTCAGTTCGCATCTCCATCGGCACTGGCATAAAACCCGCATAAATGCAGCTTTAAGAGAACAGGCGGATTTATCCGTCTTTCTTCGATTTAGCGAAGGCATTGATGTCTTTGCTCTCCATCGTGGCAGGCACAAAAACCTGCATAAATGCTAGTTTAACAAAACAGGAGGATTTCCCAACGGGATGTCTTTGACACATCCGTCTTTCTTCGATTTAGCGAAGGCATTCATGTCTTCGCATCTCCATCGGCACTGGCATAAAAACCTGCATAAATGCTAGTTTGACAAAACAGGCGGATTTCCCAACGGGATGTCTTTGACACATCCGTCTTTCTTCGATTTAGCGAAGGCATTCATGTCTTCGCATCTCCATGATTATCAAGGAAAAATAACTTTCTAAAACTATTCCTGAGTGCTTCAAGTTCATCTTCAATTTTGAATGTTCGTACAACCCCATATTTAACCTTTACCAATAAAATATATGTAGGAGAGGAGCCTTTCAGCCTTTTTTCTATTCCCAATTCTGGAAAAGCCGATATCATCCATACAAAAATAGTCATTACAGCAATTCCCTTGAATGTACCGAAGACAAAACCAGCAGCACGGTCAAGCCAGACAAGATTCAGAGACCTGATAAATCTCTTTAATAAATAACTCACGATTTGAAGAGTAAGATAGACTACCAAAAATACTATAATAAAACCAACAACGGTTTGAACTCCTTCAGAAAAGGAGAAAATGCTTTTAACCAGTCCAGCCACTAATTTGTAATATTTTATTCCGGCAAATGATGCTAATACAAGTCCAATTAACCTTATTGCTTCTTCTATCAGTCCTCTTCGCAATCCGAAAAATGCGAGTAAACCTACTACTGCAATAACAATTAGATCAAATAGATTATACATTATATATTGTCCGGTTATTAATAGTTATTAATTAAATTAATTTTCGACCGATCCTGATCCATCAGGAGAGGGCTAAATTAGTTTTTACTGCAACATTTCAAGAAACTAAAACCAATTTGATCCCAATAAATCGGGATTAAAATTGGTTTGGTTTTATTTTTTAACAGAAACTAAAACACCGTTTTCAATAATTGCAACAGGTCGAATAAGTCCGTTATCAAAGGACAAAATAAACGCACATGAGTTTACCCTTGATCTATTTCCTTTAAAAGATATATTTCGGCAAATTCCATGATATGTAGGCATCAGGCTGAGATTTTTTCTAATTTCCTCTCTGGTAACTTCTCCTGCTTTAAAAACAGACAAGACAGCTTTCATTGTATCATAACCATAAAGATCAAAACGATTCGGTTCATATCCAATAAGCCTTTCGTAATAACTCTTAAAATTTTTATAGTGTATAGATTCAGAATCAATATAGTAGTCGGAAATAAACTTCAAACCGTTTAAAAATCTCTGATTCTTCTTTAAAAAAGAGAGGTCATTCCAGTTACCACTACCAAACATCATTGTTTTAAAGTTATAGTATTCAAGCTGAGGTACTATCATATTTAAATCGGTTGCATAAGAGGGCAAAAGAAGACCATCAATAGAAGTTATCATAAATTCAAGTGAATCTTTTATAGGAATTTCGAATTCAAGCGAATCCATCAGACCTGCAAATATCAACGCTTGCCGGTGCGATAAAACATAAACAGTGTCTTTAGCGTAAAGTTGACAATCTCTTTCACCTACAGAAAGGTATAAACTATCCGACCACCAGGCACTATCTGAAATCGCTAGTTGCCTCAAATTACCTAACTTTAGTCGAACCTTCTCAGCAAGTTGATCACGCATTAACTCAAGACCCACCAGCCTAATATTCTTTAACTGAAACCTTAATTCCTCAGGCTCTCCCGTGTACCACTGCTGAGAAACAATTCTGCCCCCTAATTCATCAATCGCTTCACAAAAAGAATCTGTCATCTCTTTACCATATTCATCTGCAGGAGAAAGAGACGCTACTGTTTTGACACCTGGTACACTTGCACTATACATCCCAAGAAATCGTCCAAGATTCTCAAAATCGACATTCGCCTGAAAAACATAAGAACCAAGAGAGTTCAACTTGCTATTAGTCGCTGTCGGTGTAATCATAGGTATTTTATACTGATTTGCCAAAGCAGCCAGAGGAACAGCATTCTCACTCGATACAGGACCAAAAATTGCAACAACCTTTGGATTCTTCGATAAGTACTCCACCTGTTTGATACTCTGAATAACTTCACCTCTATTGTCAAGTACGATAGCAGAAACATCAATATCCGATTTTAAGCGGAATTGATGAAGAGCATATCTTACTCCATTAAGAATTTTTTCTCCAACACCGGACATCGACCCGGATAAAGGCAGTACTACACCAATATATACTTTTTGAATTGGACGACTTTTAATTTGGTATTTTATCTTCACATACTCATCTTCTAAAGAAGAATCCTTAATAAGTCCTCGAACTGAACGGAGCTCTTTATTAGCAAGTTTGTAGTCTCCTTCCGAGTGATATTTCTCTGCAAGGTTCAAGGAAAGAATAACTTTATCAAAGTTATCATCAATCTTTTCCTTCAATTTTTCCACTTCTTCTACTGTCAGAAATAAATCTATAATCGTTTCCAATGTCTCCTTACTTAAACGCCATAAACGTTCATCATCAGTAACCTTCATAACACTAAGAAAATACAGTAAAGCGTCGGTATATTGACCCTGCATGAAAAGAACTTCACCCATTGTATATTGAACATCATCTAAATATTTTGATTCTTTATATAATGACTCAAATTCATGCCCCAACAAAAGGGATCGCTCAATATCTCCAAGTCGGAGATAAGTTCTCATAAGCATCAAGATTGAAGAACTTATAAAGTGGTTTTCCGATTGTGGAATAGAATTAACCTTTGTAAAAACATTTAGTGCATCCCAATATCTTTCCATATTATACAAATCTACACCCTTCTGAAAAAGTGCTAGTTGCTCTGACTCTTCAAGATAAGTGCTGATCGTATCTACTTCTTCATATTCAAATAAATCCTGAGTAAAAATATTTAAAGGGTGTAATAGAACAATTACGACAAGTGATAAATAGATAAAACTTCTTTTCGACAATGTTAGAACTAGTAAGGAATTGGTCATTCTATTCTATCCTTTTAAACTAATGAAAACAATTAATAGTGAGAACTTCCTTAACTTGAATAATTCATTCGCAATTCATCAATGGTTATTTCAACTTCTCTATCATAATGCCTTATCTACTCCCACTCAATAGTACCGGGAGGTTTTGATGTTACATCATATACAACTCTGTTAACGCCACGAACCTCATTAACGATTCTGTTTGATATACGGCTAATCAAATCCGTAGGTATATGCGCCCAATCTGCTGTCATTCCATCACTACTTGTAACAGCTCGCAGCGCTACCACATTCTCATAAGTTCTCTGGTCCCCCATAACACCTACAGTTTTAACAGGTAATAAAACCGCAAAAGCCTGCCAGACTTGATCATATACTCCAGACGATTTCAGTTCATTGATAAAAATACTATCTGCTTTTCTTAAAATACTCAACCGATATGGAGTTATTTCTCCAATAATCCTTACAGCTAATCCCGGGCCAGGGAAAGGATGCCTTTTGATAATCGAGTATGGAATTCCTAACTCATTCCCTATTTTTCTGACTTCATCTTTAAAAAGACTATTAAACGGCTCAATAAGTTTAAGTTTCATTTTTCCTGGTAAACCACCCACATTATGATGACTTTTAATTACCTGTGATGGACCACTAGTAGAGCGACTCTCTATTACATCAGGATATAAAGTTCCTTGAGCTAAATATTTTACATTGTGATATTTTTTTGCAATCTCTTCAAAAGCCCTTATAAATTCGTGACCAATGATTTTCCTTTTTTGTTCAGGATTCTTTATACCCTTAAGTGCTTTTAAAAAGTTAGATGAATAATTGTACCTTTTAACAGGGAGATTCATCTCAACTTTCAACTGCTTAACAACCTGAAATTGCTCATCCTTTCTCAATAAACCATTATTAATAAAAGCAGGAATAGATTGATCCCCAATTGCCCTGTAAATTAAAACTGCCATAACGGAGGAATCAACTCCACCACTTAGTCCCATCAAAACTCTATCTGAACCAGCCTTATCGCGAATGTAACTAATTGACTTCTTTATAAAATGTTCTGCTGTCCAATCCTTTCTAAGACCGGTGATTTCAAAAAGAAAATTTTTCAGAATCTTAATCCCTTTCGAAGTGTGAGCCACTTCAGGGTGAAATTGAAGCCCCATTATCGGCTTTTTTTTATGAACCAGAGCAGCGGGTGTATTATTCTCAGAAAACGCAATTACTTCAAAATCTTTCGGTATTGTATCCACGTGATCACCGTGGCTCATCCATACTTGCGTAGTTTCATCCAGTCTATAAAAAAGTGGATTACTATTATTAAGATGTATTTCACTTCTACCATATTCCCGATGATTATCTGAATGTACTTTTGCACCGAAGTGCTTAGAAATTAACTGAAGTCCATAACATATTCCAAGAATCGGAATATTTAAGTCGAATATCTCCTTAGAAATTGTCGGAGCTCCTTTATCATAAACACTCGAAGGTCCTCCGGAAAGAATTAATGCCGAAACATTATTTTCTAATATTTCCTTCACACTCACTGAAGGTAGAACAATTTCAGAAAATACTGAATTCTCTCGTATTCGCCTTGCGATAAGCTGCGTATATTGAGAGCCAAAATCAACAATCCATACTTTACTAATACTACTCATTGGAATCGAGCTCAGGCAGCCAGGTTTTAAGACTTTCTATAGATTCATAGTTTGTCAGATCATATTTAATAGGTGTTATTGATACCATATTCTTCTTTATTACTTCATCATCAACATCATCTGCCATTTCTATTTCTTCTTTTTTCCCGTCCATCCAGTAATAAACTCTTTTCCTTGGATCAATTCGCTTATCAAAACACTCGGCAAAATTAGCCATTCCTTGACGCGTAATCTGCACACCCTTGATCTCTTCTTCAGGAACATTAGGAACGTTAACATTCAGGAGAGTTTTTTCTGGCAGCTTTCGTTTTAAAACAATTTTTGAAAGCTTAACTGCAAATTTAGCCGCATAATCAAAAATTGGATCAGTATAGGTTGTTAATGATATTGCTATTGAAGGAATACCAAGAATAGTACCCTCAGTGGCAGCGGAAACAGTGCCTGAATAGATAACATTAATACCAGCATTCGAACCTAAATTTATTCCTGAAACTACAAGATTAGGGCGTCTTTTAAGCAATGCTCCAACCGCAATTTTCACACAATCAGCAGGTGTCCCGGAAATAGCATAACCCTCCCAGAGTCCATTCTTACTAAAATTCGATACGCGTATAGGATCAGATAAAGTAATAGCATGACCGACAGCACTTCTTTCACTATCCGGTGCTACTACCGCTATATCCCCAATTTTCTTCAATTGGATAATAAGAGCATTTATTCCCGGAGCAGAAATACCATCGTCATTTGTAACAAGAATATAAGGTCTATTCATTTACACAAAAGAAATCAAGTATTTTTATTAACAATTGTTTCAGCTTTGATCTTTCACAAATTATATCAGTAAATCCCTTTTCTAAAAGAAATTCTGACCGCTGAAAACCTTCAGGCAAGTCATGCCCTATTGTCTGTTTTATAACCCGTGGTCCAGCAAATCCAATCAGTGCACCGGGTTCAGCTATAATAATATCACCTAGCATTGCAAAACTCGCAGTAGTTCCTCCAGTCGTTGGATCAGTTAATATCGAGATATAAAGTCCACCCTCTTCACGAAATTGAGCAAGTTTTGCACTGGTTTTAGCCATTTGCATTAATGAGAAAATACCCTCCATCATCCTTGCGCCACCAGAAGAGGATACAATAATAAGTGGAAGTTTTTTTTCACGTGCCATATCAATTGCCCGGGCAACCTTCTCACCAACTACAGACCCCATACTCCCACCGATAAAACGAAAATCCATAACTCCCAGAATAACTTCATGCCTGTCTATCTTTCCTATAATAGTTTTAATCGCATCATTAGAGCCAGTTTTCAATTTCGCAGATTTTAATTGCTCTGAATATCGTTTCAATGCTTTGAATTTCAGAGGATCATTCGACTTAATGTTACTATTGAATTCTTCATATTCGCCGTCCAAAAGAACCTTAATATAATCATCAGACGGTATTCGAAAATGATAACGGCACTGGCGACAAACCCAAAAGTTTCGTTCTAACTCTCTTTTATAAAGATACTCGGAGCAATTAGGGCACTTTATCCAGAGTCCATCAGGAATTACCTTCTTCGCCGTACCTAAAAGCCCTTTTTTTGTTCTTTTAAACCAATCTACCATTATAAACCTACCAAAATTTACATGTCAAGAATGTTGAATAAAATAGATGAAATAATTTGACTTCATATCTTACTAAATTCCACTCATATAAAATAATTTTCCCTAACTTACCTTAACTCTATTTCACACCCTAAAATTAAAGAATCATTTCTCTCTTTATCAACCTATCTATTTAAACTATATAAGATACATATACTCAAATATTTACTATTTACTTTAATTTTTATTATTCCCCCCGGATGAATCTACAAAATTCCGTATTTAGGGGGTGTGATAGAATAAAGTTTTCATTCTCGGAGACCCGTATTGCGATTGAACTTAGAATAATGCAAAAATCTATTTTATTTCTTCTTCCCAGAGGGATGTCTTTCCGAGGGAATCCTAAGGATCGACACACCCCCTAAAGGTTATATCATCACACCCCCTTAACTGTGTTTTAATCTCTCATTTAAATTCCACTTCTTCAACTCCAGGTTTGTAAAATATTCCGGTTCAAGCTCAGGCTTACTTAAAGGCAATAACTCATCATAGTGATACCACGCAATAAGTGCGACATGGTCTCCTCCAGGGTATCTTACATATAATCTCCTTGAACCATCAACAGGAAATTCACAATTTCCGACAAATATTGAAATCTGCGGATACTTAGAGAGAGCAATATTAAAATGGTCATGAAAAATTTTAGGAGACAAAACGAATCTTTCATCTTTAAATGAGCTTGTAAAATAAACTAAATCTTGCCGAGATCTTATAAACAGTAAAAGATTTTCATTCCATTCAGTTTGGGCAACACTTTTTAAAACGCTCAATGTCGGGACAGGGAGAATCGGTAGGTTTCCCGGCATAGCTAAGCCTTTTGCAGTACTCAAACCAATTCGAAGCCCAGTATAAGATCCTGGACCAATGCTAACAGCAATGGCATCAATATCACTGAATTTAATATTCTCATCAAATAAGTTATCAATAAGGTCTAATAAACTTTCTGAGGCTACAGATTCCCCCAGTATGGATTTTTCACCAATTACTTTACCATCTTTCACTAAACCAACGCTGCAATTATAAGTAGATGTATCAATGCCTAAAATTAAACGATGAGGCAACTGGCGATTCAAGATTGAAGATTGTTGATTGTTGATTGATACTATTAACATAGTTTCAGTTCATTTCCCCTTGTAGTACCCTTTATTCCACTATTTCTCTGAACTCTTCTTATCTCACTTATTACTGCCTACTACCTACTACCATCTATTAAACTAAATTCCCAAATCTCATCCCTGAGATGCAATTCTCAATTCCATTTCTTGCATTTATTGTTATATATCTACATTTTTCATCTTCAATTTCCTGATCAAGAAAAATATGTGTAGTTCCGTCAGGTAATGCCTCATTTATTCTATCAGCCCACTCTATTAATGTCACGCCATTTCCACAGAGATACTCACCTATACCAAGTTTTAGCCATTCATCCAGACGCTGTTCTCTATAGCAATCCACATGATATATAGAATACTTCCCGGAATATTCATTCATAAGAGTAAATGTTGGACTTATTACCTGATCTTTTACATTTAAGCCTTCACAAATTCCCTTTATCAAAGTCGTTTTCCCTGAGGCAAGATCACCAATCAACGCAACAACATCTCCAACTCCTAAACACTTAGACAACATTTTTCCAAAATTATGAGTTTCTTCAGCAGTGTGAGTTACCAACTTCAACATCTTTTTCACAAATCAGGTCGCCTTTGGAGTCATTGTAATAACCGGTAAAATCACCTCTTCCATCGAAATTCCACCATGCTGGAATGTATCACGAAAATAAGACTGATATTTATGATAATTGGTTGGATATACGAAATAGAAATCTTCCTTTGATATAAGATAATTAGTATTTACACCTAAATCCGGTAGTTTATACTTTTCAGGGTCCTTGATAACCAACGCATATTTTGGAGGACAGTTGAGATTTTTTCCGTACTTGAACCGAATATTATGTGATGTTTTTTTATCACCAACAATTTTTACATCATGATGCACACGAATACTTCCATGGTCACTTGTTAAAACAATATGGAAATCGTAATCACTAAATTTCCGTAAAACTGAAAATATCCATGAATGCTTAAACCATGTTCTTACTACTGACCTATAACTCGCTTCATTGGAAACAATTTCCTTTAGAATATCTGATTCTGAACGGCGGTGAGCCAGAATATCTACAAAGTTTAATACAAGAGAAATAAAAGATTCGCCCAAATATGATGTAATTTTCCTGTCAGCAGTCCAACCTTCATCCGAACCAATAACTTTAATATACTTTATTCTATTATTTAAATTTATTTCTTCTCTATTAAATAACTTCTGAATCATTTGAGATTCATGACTGTTCATAGAAGTTTCGTTCTCTTCTGATTTTGACCAGATATCCGGATATTCTTTTTGGATTTCATTTGGGAAAATTCCACTAAAAATAGAATTCCTTGAAAAAGGAGTAGCTGATGGTAATATAGAGAAGTGATAATCTGTTTTTATATTATAAAAATCATATAGAAGCGGCTCAAATGTCAGCCATTGATCCAGTCTCATACAATCAATTAAAATAAATAAAACTTTTTTACCATCTCGTAAAAATGGCAAAACGTGCTTGTTTATTACATCAGGTGAGAGTGTTGGACGAAAATGTAAATCTTCATTTACCCAGTCAGAGTAATTTTTTTCTATAAACTTTCCAAATTCAATATTACAATCTCTCATCTGATTTTCTAATGTTTCTTTCAATCCTAAATCCGTATGGTCATCGAACTCAATATCCCACTTCGCTAATTTCTGATATATTTCAACCCAATCATTAGCACCAAGGTCGTCATAAAGACGTTTAGAAATCGTTTGAAATTCTTCCATATAATTTTTCGAAACATGTTCATATGCAATGCGCTGCTGCTCCAGTACTTTTTTACATGCCATTAATATTTGACTTGGATTTACCGGTTTTGTAAGGTAGTCTGTAATCTTACTTCCAATCGCTTTTTCCATCAAACTTTCTTCTTCATTTTTTGTTATCATTATTACAGGAAGATTTGGAATAATTGCTTTAATCTCTTTTAATGTAGCTAATCCATCTTTTCCTGCCATCATTTCGTCTAAAAGGATAAGGTCAAAATTCTCCTGCGAAACCAGCTTAATTGCATCATTTCCATTTGATACAGGAACGACATCGAAACCGCGGCTTTTCAGGAAGAGAATGTGTGATTTTAACAAATCCACTTCATCATCAACCCAAAGAATTTTTCCTTTTCTTAATCCCATCTTCTCTCCTTTTAATAATTAACAACACATCAACATATCTTATACTTAATGTATATCAATATGTTTTCTTATGTAAGATAAAAATTGAAAAATGAAGAAAAATATCTATTTTGTAGTCATTACAAATTCACCCTGCCAATCATCGCCCGGGGGATTGTCTTTATATATTTTACATCTTTCGATGAAAACTTTTGAAGGTTGGTCCTGTCCATTTACTGAAATAGCTAATTCAAATTGTTTTATAGCTTCGTCCCAATTTCTATCCCAATATAACTTAATGCCTTTTGTAAAATATCCTCGAATCCTGGATTGCTCCTCACTAAGTTCGCCTTTCTTTGCCAACAATTCATATACAGTAACAGGTATAAGTTTTCCTTTCACCACAAGTTTATCTAAAATTCTTACTTCTATATAATCCTTTACACGTTTGTATGTCTCTTCACCAATCATAAGATAGGTTCCGTACTGTTTATTTGCTCCTTCAAAACGTGAAGCCTGATTAACCGCATCACCCATTACAGTATACTGAAATCGCTGAGCAGAGCCCATATTACCTGCGCTGACGATACCGGAATTTACTCCCATCCGAACAAAAATATCGACACTGTGGTCTTTTTTTATCTCCTCCCGAAGTATTTCCAATTTCTTTTGCTGGTCTAATGCCGCATAACAGGCTTTCCAGGCGTGATCAGGGTCTTCCATTGGAACCCCAAAATCACACATAATTGCATCACCTTCATATTTATCCACGTATCCGTCATACTGCATTAAAATATCCGTCATAGGAGATAGATATTTGTTTAAAACAATTGATAACTCCTCAGCTGAAAGACTTTCGGAAATTGTAGTAAATCCCTGCACATCAGAAAAAAACATTGTTGCTTCTCGCTTTTCTCCGGACAGGCTAAACGCATCTGGATGGTCCTCAAGATATTTCAAAACCTTAGGACTCATATACGTCTGAAACATTCCTCTAATCTTCTTCTTTTCCTTCTGTTCAGACAGAAAAAGATAGATAACATTCCCACCATAGCTCGATACAACAATTACAACTAAAGGTATTAAATAAATCCAAATAGATTGATAAGTAAAAAGCCAGAATGCACCTGTAACCACTCCAGCAGATAATACTATTGCAATAGCACCGCCGATTACAGGGCGGGCAAAGATAACCATCACCGCTGTAATCATGCTTAAAATGAAGATTATTAAAATATCAACCAATATCGGTACTACTTTTATAAAACTACCATCTATCATTGTTTGAATAGCATGAGCATGTGTTTCAACACCTGGCATCAAGCGCTGAACGCCACCGTAATTGTAAAATGGCGTATATTTATTATCGTGTAGTTCTTCTAAAGATACTCCTATTAACGCTACCTTATCCTTAAAAGGATTTTCCGAATCGATAATTTCATCCACTCCTTCTGTATCACCAAGAGCAAGTGCTGTAAATGCCTCAACCTGTTTGACTGAATCAGCAAGTAGAGCTATTTTGAACTCATAGGGATAGATGGAATTTTTTTTAAAAATTTCCAGATAATCAGTATCCTCTTCATCCTTTAAATCAAAATCAGCGTCATCTAATAGAGAGGACATTGAATAAATTGGAAAAGTTGAGGCAGGTCCGTAATAACTAATAAGAATTGTCTGTTCAAATCCACCACTCCCTCTATGCCCAAGTATTTTCTGGACGTTTATTCCTGAAGAGTCTGAAAAATTAAAATAGCCATCTTTGACATCAGTTAGGGGATTAAAAACAGGTTCTCTTGGTAGCCCTTTTTCATAAAAGAAAACCCTTGACCCTAGCGAATATAATAACTTATCCTGATACGGTTCAAAAATCAAATAACGCCTCACAAATCCGTCTGAATCCTGCATCTCACCTACAACACCCCAGTCGCTTCCCGTTTCCATTAAAACAGGTAAAGGCTCATCTGCATATTCGTAAAGTCCTCCTCGAGTAAATTCGCGAGCGATTTTTCCAGCAAGAATAACATTTCCTGCCTTATTTATCGCATCAGCAAGAATCTTGTCACCTAAAGGATTTTTAATATCTGGCTCAGTAAATTGAATATCAAACATTATCAATTTAACGCCAACTTCGTTGAGATTCTCAACTAAGGTGGCATAATAATCTCTTGGAAAGGGATATCGGTCACGACAGCTTTTAAACGTTTGGTCATCTATCGTTATTATAATAAGGTCTGAATGGGAAACATCTTTAGGACCTCTCCATTGAAACCTGTAATCAAGAGTCTTTAATTCTAAACCTTGAAAAACACCAATAAGGAATAGAAGTGAAATTAGTATTGATATAATAAAAGCAATACCCAATCCCAAAACTGTTTGTTTAACTATGTTCTTTCTCATATGAAAATGTAAAAAGGGATTAGAATGCTATTGAATAAGTCATCATAAAACTAACATCATTAAAAAATTCATTGCTGATATAATCATCTATCCTGTTGTAACTTAACCGTCCTCTTACTTGATGAATTGTTAAAAATTTAAAGTATCCGGCTATATACATATTATTTTGAGCAAAATCGACCAACCCGGAAGCATTAGTCAACTGATATCCTGCTATAGCACTTAAAGCAGCATCAAAGAAATCATACTGCCCTCGCACACTTATCGTGAGGAACTCAATAGGCTTACTGGATAAACCACTTTCGTTTTTATTTGTGGAAATATTAAGATCAGTTTTTAAAGGAAATGGACAAACTGAACTCACTCCGAAACGAATCATTGAAGTAGCGACAGAATTAAAAGAAAATCCGGATGATCTGTCTTTATAACCATCACTCCTGTTGGAATTAACATACGTAACACTGATATTATTCTTAACTCCTCCGAGTTCTACGAGGTGTGATATTCTAATATTTTGCCTGATAGTCGTGTTATCTTCACGCTTGTCTGAAAGTTTCAGTGAATCCTCAATCACATTGCCATAAGGATCATAATAATATGATGTATCTAACTCTGTAATATCATTACTCCGGCTGTACTGACGAGTATTGAAATTTATAGACGGTAAACCTTCACCGGGATAGAGACTGAATCCGGCAGTAAACGAGCTGGTTGTAGTTGTAGATGGTTTGTCATTATTCAAATTATCTCTTATCTGGTCATAATTTAGAGTTACAAATATTTTATTGCTAAAGAGTCTGATCTTATCTGAAAAGCTGAACCCCTGAATATCATTTCTAAGAAAGGGATTTCCCAATGAATTAAACTCGGGACCTACTCTCTGATATTTAAATACAACAAAATTATTTAAGTAATTCATTGTTAAAGCGGTCTTAAACGCCGTAGAAGGCATGTTCAGGAATTCTTTTACCCCGACTACACCATTGGTATCCGGAACAATTGGCAATAAAGGTGACAAATTCTGATTTATGATAAAAATATTTGAAATGTCACCAGGATCAACGGGTATATCTGATATAGGTATATTTAAATCACCAAGAGAAATAGTATCATTTTGCAAACTATCACCAGGAAGAAAAGTATCCAGATCCTTTAAAGTTAGCGGTCCCTCTGAAATGTCCCTATTAAGCATGGAAATCGCAGCATCATTTTTCCAAACAAACCTTCTATTGTCTAAAGAAATAGTTAAATCCGTACCCAACACAATATTGTCCTTTGGCTTATTTATGCCTCCCATTTCAATAAAAGTATCAGATGTCCTATGAATGTCACCGTATTCTTTTTTAACTGAGAGTGTATCATCTAAGACTTTAAGTAGAGATAAACCAAATTGAAAATGTCTGCCAGTACCAAAATAAGGTCTAATACCAATTAATTTTCTCGAATAGGTATATCCAGACCTTTTATACTGTTGCCCCTGCGAAATTGTATCAGTAATAGAACTTATTGTTCCCTCAATTGCTCTTTCAGATTCACCTGTAACAAAATGAACATTAAAATATTTTAACTTAAGATGAGCTTCTAAACCACGAACACGCTTTCCTCTTAAAGCAAATTCTGATAATTGCGGATTTACATCTCCAAAAAGCAAGTCAAAATAAGTGGTTTTTAAACCAGCCATTAAGCGATTTCGGGGTTGCCTTTCAGGATCTTCTTGTGATGTTAAGAAACCTTTTGCAGTAAATCTTAACCAGTCGAATGAGCCATTTGCATTTGCTCTAACATAATGAATATTTTGTCTAACTCCACGCACCTGTTCAGAACTGGTTTGCGCCGTGACTCGTCCCGAGTAATCAAATATTCTTTTAGCTTGAGCAACAGTCCTCACAACAGTAAAATGCCTGATAACAGTTGAATAAGAATCCCCGATATGATTAGCCATATTTAATTTAATAGTATGCATTCCCGGTTGTACCTTCTTAGGACGTGCAACAATTAAATCCTCAGCTATCTCCGTATAATTAAGAATTGAAACATTATCTAAGTCCAGTGTAATACTCTTCAAATCCACATCAGGCGTATTAAATAAAGATACTGCAATGATAACTTCTTCAGAAGCAACAATTTCCCCCTCTTCTGGACCGAGAATTATAACATTGGAAGGTATTCCACCCTGAACTTCACGAAGTGCTATCTCATCCGTCTCAACAGATTCAAGCTTCTTCCTCTGAGCCGATAAGAACATCGGTACATTATACGGATCTACTTCAGGAAAAGCTGCCATACTGCCATCAGAAAATTCAGCAACAATAAGATATTCTACACCGCTCTCAGTTACATATTCTGCTGGAATGTTTGCCCTGAATACTCCCATATATTCAAGCATCTCTTCCTCAAGATATGCTGATTGTCCAGCTACTCTATAAAACACTCGAACTCTTTCTACATCGGAGGTGTTATCTTCTATAATAGATTCAATAAGTATCGGGACATCAACAACTACTTCTCTTGGGGGCGAATGTAATATCTTAGCCTGTCCGAAAGCTGCACAAGCTATTAATAAAATAGATACAGTTATTCTCCACATTCTAAAATGCATTGAAACCTCTTATAAATATTCCCTAATGCCCAAAAATAATTCAGGAACTATATTCTTATTTATATTCTATTTTAACATCTTTCATGTCACCCTGATCGTTTTGAAGCTGAAATCTCAATAGGTTTGTCGGCTCAGTTTCCTCTTCCTCCTCCTCTTCAGGTGCAGCACCTTCTTCAGTTTCTTCGACATTTACCTCACCTTTAGAAGTTGAAGTTCCTGTTTCATTCGCACCAACAACAATAGTAGCACCACTTTCATTGTTTTTAACTTCAATTGATCCCTCGACACCATAAAAAATATCACCTATAATTGGATCAATGATTACCCAGAAAACAGTACCTTTTACCGATGCAACGGAAGTTGGAGTCGCTATTATAAAATCTCCTTTTCTTTGAGGACTGACTTCAGCTTTAAGCGTACCAAACTGCATTGATATTGTTTTTGAAATAGCATTCTGACGACGTTCACCGGAAATTACCATCTCCGAATTTTCCCTAACCTTGATCTGGCTTTTATCATCTAAAAAAACTAACACCACATAGCCATTCTTACCAGTTTTTATATGGTCTTTTGAAAAAAGAGAAGTCCCAACTTTTAAATTGGGTTTGAAATTCTTTTCAGTAGAACGCTTTAACTGTGTTATTCCACGAGCTTTTAAAGTAAGCGCTATTTTATCGTCTGCTAAGCCCCGTCCAATAAATATAATACTAAGAAGAAATATCATTAAAATATTTAATTTTTTCATCACTTATTCCCCTACTCAACAGTTATTGATTGTATGGTAAATTTTACAGATAAAAATTGCCCAACCAAAATCGAGAGTTGATCTTGTGTCAATTGAGTATCATTAAGAGTAACAACTCCAGTAGGAAGGTAACCATTTAATTGACCAGAGAATAATTGATTATAAGTGTCAGGGTCTAAAATTTGCCCTAACAGATCAAGATATTGATTTGCTCCACCTGTTGTTTCTCCTCCTGTCTCTTCTCCACCCATAGAGGGTATAGTAAAAGCAAATATGTCACTATCCACTGTTTCAGTTCCTGAGGTTGTCGGATATTTCTTCTTGATTTGCCAAACATAAGTTTTTCCATTATCAAGTGGTTTAGCTCCTGTTAAAGGATACTGAAATGAATTTTCAGCAGTATAGAGTTGCGTCGTTCCAAAGGAAACAACGGGAACGATAGGAAGTCTAAAATATCCTCCATCATCAGGATAGGGAAGATTAGAATTATCGGTAAGAGCCTCTTCAACCGAACTATGTATTGTGGAGTTGTATTCGGCTACACGTATAAAATAACCACATTCAGGGCAATTATCCTCATTCCACATAAAATCCGGAGATTCCCATTGGAAAAGTGGAAATAATGCATAAACTTCAAATCCGTCCTCGAGTGCCCCTCCTGGTGAAACAATATCAAGAGTTGTTGGATTCGAAACCGCAATAGTCTGATGTTCGCTCAACAGCCTTGTATTTTCTTCATTCAAAATGCCGAATCTAAACATATAAGAACCAGCGGGAAGCTTTCCCGTAGCCATTACCGATTGCTGAATCCCTGCAAATTCTTCCTCAGGCATTATATCAGTTTCATCAGCCCCAAGTCCTGTAACAGGCTCACCTCTCTCGTAATAGATATTATCTATATTCATATCGAGGTCCCGACTACTAATTTTAACTTCTCCATTAAATTCAAAAGGCTTGGTCAAAACATAAAAAATCCGTCTATTGTCAAGACCAAGTGACGGTACATCTGCAATCATCTCAAATTCAATCTTGATTGTAATTGGAGTACCACTACCGGGCGTGCCATCACCATCATTAGGTGTATAAGATAATTGATACTCAAAAATATCCGGGTTGTTCATTCCATTATTAAAATCAAAATCAGCTAAGTAGAATATCTCGAAATTGTAAAAATAATTTGTTCGGAGCTCCAAATGTCCGTTTTCAACCTGTGCAAATAAATTAAAGGAGATTAATAAGAAAAAAATACCTAATAAATTTAATAAGTTTGATTTAATCTTCATTTATTCCTCCTGTACTTTTTATTTTTAAAATACTTTAATTGAAATTAATAAGTTGTGAGATAGGACAAAATTATTTTTAGCGCATTTATTTTTACCATTTATTAGTACGAGTACCATATTTTTAATATAAATAAGGAGGTATATAGATACAATAAAAAAAACGTCCCGAACATTCGGGACGTTCTAATAATTCCCGGCGACGTCCTACTTTTCCATCCCGTGACCGGGACAGTATCATCGGCGCTGGAAGGCTTAACTTCCGAGTTCGGGATGGGATCGGGTGTTTCCCCTCCGCTATTGCCACCGGAAAAAACTTCATTGAGAGAAAAATTCGATTTTGTATTAAAAACCTGAATTATAAAAAATTTTGGCCAAGACTCACGGTTTATTAGTATCACTCGGCTAAAACCATTACTGGTCTTACACCTATGACCTATCAACCTCGTAGTCTACGAGGAACCTTTAGATCCGCCTTTCGACGGAAGGGGAAATATAATCTTGGGGAAGGTTTCACGCTTATATGCTTTCAGCGTTTATCCTAACCGAACATAGCTACCCAGCGATGCACCTGACGGCACAACTGGTACACCAGAGGTTCGTCCAATCTGGTCCTCTCGTACTAAGATCAGCTCCCCTCAAATTTCCTTCGCCCACAGCGGATAAGGACCGAACTGTCTCACGACGTTCTAAACCCAGCTCACGTGCCACTTTAATGGGCGAACAGCCCAACCCTTGGGACCTTCTCCAGCCCCAGGATGTGACGAGCCGACATCGAGGTGCCAAACCTCCCCGTCGATATGAACTCTTGGGGGAGATCAGCCTGTTATCCCCGGAGTACCTTTTATCCTTTGAGCGATGGCACTTCCACTCGCTACCACCGGATCACTAAGCCCTGCTTTCGCACCTGTTCCCCCTGTCGGGGTCACAGTTAAGCTCCCTTGTGCCTTTACACTCTACGCACGATTACCAACCGTGCTGAGGGAACCTTTGGGAGCCTCCGTTACATTTTAGGAGGCGACCGCCCCAGTCAAACTACCCACCTGACAATGTCTCCCGACCGGATAACGGTACGGGATTAGAATCCTAGATTTATAAGGGTGGTATTTCAAGGATGACTCCATCCCGACTGGCGTCGGGACTTCAAAATCTCCCACCTATCCTACACATATAAAACCAAAATCCAATGCCAAGCTATAGTAAAGGTTCCGGGGTCTTTCTGTCCTGCTGCGGGTAGCCGGCATCTTCACCGGCATTACAATTTCGCCGAGGCTCTGGTCGAGACAGTGTCCAAGTCGTTACACCATTCGTGCGGGTCGGAACTTACCCGACAAGGAATTTCGCTACCTTAGGACCGTTATAGTTACGGCCGCCGTTTACTGGGGCTTCGGTTCAAAGCTTTTCCGCCATCTGGCGGATAACTCGTTCCCTTAACCTTCCAGCACCGGGCAGGTGTCAGTCCCTATACATCGTCTTACGACTTAGCAGAGACCTGTGTTTTTAGTAAACAGTCGCCCAGACCTTTTCACTGCGACCTCTTTCAGCTCCTCCAGTCCGCCAGCTGGCGGATAGATTCACCTAATCGAGGCACCCCATATCCCGAAGTTACGGGGCTAATTTGCCGAGTTCCTTAACCAGAGTTACCTCGAGCACCTTAGGATACTCTCCTCGCCTACCTGTGTCGGTTTGGGGTACGGACACCCATTCATCTACCATAGAGGTTTTTCTCGTCAGCTTGATTAGGGTCAGTTTGTGCCCTGGGGGCTCCTATTTGCATCTCGAGGTTGAGACCGGACGGATTTACCTATCCAATCCCTCTACATGCTTAAACCGGGACTTTCAACACCCGGATGACCTTTCACTCCTGAGTCACCCCATAGATCAAACAATGAACAGATGGTACAGGAATATTAAACCTGTTTTCCATCGCCTACGCCTTTCGGCCTCGGCTTAGGTTCCGACTAACCCTGAGTAGAGTTACTTTACTCAGGAAACCTTAGGCTTTTGGTGTTCCGGAATCTCACCGGAATTATCGCTACTCATGCCAGCATACTCATTTCTATATCCTCCAGCCAACCTCACGATTGACCTTCATCAGTTTATAGAACGCTCCCCTACCATCCGGCGGCTGCCGGATCCGAAGCTTCGGTAACAGAGTTATTAGTCCCGGAAATTATCGGCGCAAAAACACTTAACTAGTGAGCAGTTACGCACTCTTTAAATGATGGCTGCCTCTAAGCCAACATCCTAGATGTCTAAGTATTTTCACATCCTTTATCACTTACCCTGTATTTAGGGACCTTAGCTATCGATCTGGGTTGTTTCCCTTT
Organism: uncultured bacterium; assembly: GCA_964441235.1. Lineage (GTDB taxonomy): Bacteria > Fidelibacterota > UBA2242 > UBA2242 > UBA2242 > BS750m-G69. Next base: position 37,089 of record CAYTUQ010000034.1, read on the forward strand.
CGGCTACGAAGCTTATCCCCCGCAGCCTGACTCCTGTACAACATATAAACGGCATTTGAAGTTTGGTTGGGTTTGGTAATCTTGTAGGACCCCTAGCCCATTCAGAGCTCTACCTCCGTCATACTTAATACAAGGCTAGCCCTAAAGCTATTTCGGGGAGAACCAGCTATCACCGGGTTTGATTGGCCTTTCACCCCTATCCACAGCTCATCCCCCAGATTTTCAACTCTGGTGGGTTCGGACCTTCACCCCGATACTATCGGGGCTTCATCCTGGCCATGGGTAGATCACCCGGTTTCGGGTCTGCCGCAAGTTACTCCATCCCGCTAAAAGCGGAAAATCGCTCTATTCAAACTCGCTTTCGCTACGACTCCTCCAATTTAATGAGGATTAGTCTCGCAACTTACGAGCAACTCGCTGGCTCATTATGCAAAAGGCACGCTGTCATCCGGCAGTTGCCGGACTCCAACAGATTGTAAGCAAATGGTTTCAGGTTCTATTTCACTCTCCGTCAGGAGTACTTTTCACCTTTCCCTCACGGTACTAGTTCACTATCGGTTATATAGGAGTATTTAGCCTTTCCAGGTGGTCCTGGTAGATTCCCACAAAATTTCTCGTGTTTCGTGGTACTCGGGAACGCCTTCCAACAAGTCTGCAAATTTTCTTCTACAGGGCTATCACCTTCTTCGGCCTGTTCTTTCCAGAACAATTCGAATAATCTGCAGATTTTTGACTTGTCGAGAAATCTGCTGCTTTCTCTGAAAACGCCCCACAACACCTGTTCTACAACACCAGCAGGTTTGAACATAGAATAGGTTTAGGCTCTTCCCAGTTCGCTCGCCGCTACTTTGGGAATCACTATTGTTTTCTTTTCCTGGAGTTACTTAGATGGTTCAATTCACTCCGTTTGCTCTACCCAACCTATATATTCAGTTGGGAGTTTCCCGATATTACTCGGGAAGGGTTGCCCCATTCGGAAATCCCCGGATCAAAGGTTGTTTGCACCTCACCGAGGCTTATCGCAGCTAACCACGTCCTTCATCGCCTCTATATACCAAGGCATCCACCATTCGCTCTTAGTATCTTGACCAAAAACCTTTTATAAAGTAGGCTTTTAATTAATCTTATATTTCTCTCAATGTCAAAGAACTTCAGGATTAATTATCCTGAAATGTGGAGCTAACCGGGTTTGAACCGGTAACCTCTGCCGTGCAAGGGCAGCGCTCTCCCAGTTGAGCTATAGCCCCTATTAAGGAGCTCACTATTTCTTAATTTAAATAAAACAATCTTCAACGTGGGCCTAGGTAGACTCGAACTACCGACCTCACGCTTATCAGGCGTGCGCTCTAACCACCTGAGCTATAAGCCCATATATGACAATGAGAAGTGCGGGCACAAAACAAATGTATCGACCTATCCGGCAAATGCCGGATTACTCCTTAGAAAGGAGGTGATCCAGCCGCACCTTCCGGTACGGCTACCTTGTTACGACTTCGCCCCAGTCATCAGTCTCACCTTCGGCATCTCCCTTCCGCCAGTTGGCGGATTAAGATAATGACTTCGGGTACTACCGACTTCCATGGCGTGACGGGCGGTGTGTACAAGGCCCGGGAACGTATTCACCGCGGCGTTCTGATCCGCGATTACTAGCGATTCCTACTTCATGGAGTCGAGTTGCAGACTCCAATCCGAACTAAGACCAGTTTTAAGGGATTTGCTCTACCTCGCGGTTTGGCTACCCGTTGTACCGACCATTGTAACACGTGTGTAGCCCTGGACGTAAGGGACATACGGACTTGACGTCGTCCCCACCTTCCTCCGAGTTGTCCTCGGCAGTCCTCTTAGAGTGCCCAGCATAACCTGATGGCAACTAAGAGCAGGGGTTGCGCTCGTTGCGGGACTTAACCCAACATCTCACGACACGAGCTGAC
>CAYTUQ010000035.1:0-38840 GCA_964441235.1 uncultured bacterium
AAATTCGAGGCTTTTTGAAGTCATTTAAGAAAACAATATTCTCTATGTCGGAATTTGGGTATTAATGCAGTTGAGTACTGGAGAAAGCAAGGTATTTCAATCGAATTCTTGCCATATCGGATTTATGAATTAGGGGAAGAAAAATATTTTGAGTTTTTCGCTCTTCCCTATGATAAGCATAAAAACCCTGGAGATGTTAAAGGTGTTTTATTTGATACAAACAGAACTTGGGATGAAGATTCGATTTGGTACATGATGGAAAACCAACGTGTTGCTGCGTTTGGTGATGCAAAAAGATTTGTAAGGTATGTTTACCTTGGCGACATTGTTTTCTTTTCCCACAAATGGACTGGCATTGTTGCTGCCGCGAAGGTGAAAAATGGTGATATAAAAGCCCCCGATGATGAAACCTTATACCGTGATGTAGAATTTTTGACACCCATACCCAAGAAAAGTGAAAGCATAAAAGCAATGCCTTTTTCTAAGGTATCGGAGTTTACTGGTAAAAGTTTTTACTGGGCGAGAACAATTAAAGTCCCGTATCTTTCACGGGATGAAGCTGCGGACTTAGCAAATGAGTTAAAAAATTATTTAGAAACCAGCACATAACAACGGCATTAAAGGCGACGGGAAAAAAAGCTGCCGCGCCTTATGCCTAGCTAGCGTATAAAAAGGAGGTATAAAATGAGCAGAGTTATTACAAGAAAGTCGAAAGTAACAATTATTGTCTTAGGTTCTATTCTTGTGATTGGAATTTTAATATTAGTTGTTAACAATCCGATGCAAACTTCACAAAAGGGAAAAGAACTTAAGGAGGGGATGGGAATAACAGAAGGAAAAACCGAAGAGATTAAAAAAGTTAATATTAACAAAGCGGATATTGAAACCTTGATAAAACTTCCCGGAATCGGTCCTGTAAAAGCTAAAGCTATTATAGATTATCGTGAGAACATTGGAAAATTTGAATCTTTAAATGAAATCACCAAAGTAAAGGGAATCGGTAAAAAGACTATGGAAAAACTAGAACCTTATCTGGAAATAATAGGAGATTCAGCTGAAGTAAAATCTTCTCTAAGTTCAGAAGGAGAAAAGGCGATTACTTCAAAGATAAATATCAATACTGCCTCTTTAAATGAACTTACTTTATTGCCAGGTATTGGTGAGAAGAAAGCACAGGCAATTATTAAATACAGAGAGGAAATGGGAAATTTTAAAACTAAAGATGAAATAAAGAATGTTAAAGGAATTGGCAATAGTATTTATAAAAAGATAAAGAGTAAAATCGAGGTAAAATAAAATAGAAGGCAAAGAAAATTCCACTTATGATAGAACTTTAGTAAAATTAGTTCAAAGTAGTCGCTAAAGAAAATCATTGTAATTAAATAATCGGATAATTAGCTATATGGAAAAGATGTTGTAGAAGTTATGATCTTGCGCTTTGGGGAAATAAAACACGCTAACCATCGCTTCCTCCTGACTGCGAGAGATGTTCGATTATTTGGGATTTTTTTGATTTTAAAGTATATTTGATTAGTTGTTGGATATGTGTATCAACTTTCGCTGTAGGTGATGATTGTTAGGCAAGCAAGGATATCTTTGGAATGAAGTTATGCAATGTAGAACCCAGTCTTCTCAATGGTTATCTCATCAAGAATGCCCTGAGGTACTTCACAATTAACAATTTTTGCCTCCATTTATCTATCCTACAATATTAACAATTCCTCACTTCAAATATCAAATTGGGAATCCTAAATTTTTGAAAACTAATTTGGTACATTTCTGCTCAATTTGAAATTTGCATTTTGTCTTGAGGAAACTACTTCAGGGCAATCTGCAATCTGCAATCCTTCAATCCTCTTTTTCTTGTATTTAGAAGGTAATATATATAATTTTCACGTGTTTGGTTGAAATATGTTATTGAAATATAAATTGTATTCATTAAAAGCGTATTCATATTCTAGAAACATGACAAGATACCTTTTCTCCTTAATTATCTGGACACACTTTTTCGGTTTTGCTTAAGTCAATTAAATGCTGTATTCAAATAATTGAATCATGAACACTATAATAGGAAAAACCGAAAGAGGAAAAAATGAGCAAAAAAAATGTTTTAATTTTAGGCGCTGCTGGAAGAGATTTTCATAATTTTAATACATATTTTCGCGATAATGAAGATTACAATGTAATAGCATTTACTGCTACACAAATTCCAGACATTGACGATAGAAGATATCCCGCTGCATTAGCAGGTGTTTTATACCCTGATGGCATTCCAATTATTACAGAGGAAGAGTTATCAAGACTTATTAAAGAGTATAATATTGATGATTGCGTATTTTCGTATAGCGATGTACCTTATACTCGCGTAATGAATGTAAGTTCACTAATTAATGCATCGGGTGCAAATTTTGTATTACTGGGACCAAAAGATACATATATAAAAAGTTCAAAGCCTGTTATTTCTGTCTGTGCAATAAGAACCGGATGTGGTAAAAGCCAAACTTCAAGAAGGATTATTGAGTTATTAATGGCAAAAGGCTTGAAAGTAATCGCTATCCGCCATCCTATGCCTTATGGTGATTTAGCAATTCAAAAAGTACAACGTTTTGCAACTATAGAAGATTTAGAAAAAAACAATTGTACTATTGAAGAAATGGAAGAATACGAACCACACATTAACAGGGGTAACGTAATTTATGCAGGTGTTGACTATGAAGCGATTTTAAGAGCTGCTGAGGATGATCCTGATGGTTGTGACATTATTCTCTGGGAAGGTGGAAACAACGATTTTCCATTTTACAAACCGGACTTAGCGATAACAGTTGCTGACCCACATAGACCAGGACACGAATTAAATTACTACCCTGGCGAAGTGAATTTGAGAATTGCTGACGTTATTATAATCAATAAAATAGACACTGCCTCTCCTGAAGGAATTCAGAAAGTCAGAGAAAATATTGCAAGAATTAATCCTAACGCAATTGTTGTTGATGCCGCTTCACCAATTAAAGTTAATCATCCGGAAATCATCAGAGGCAAAAAGGTCCTGGTTATTGAGGACGGTCCAACTTTAACTCATGGAGAGATGAAACTTGGTGCCGGTACTATAGCAGCCAGAAAATATGGTGCTAAAGAAATAGTTGATCCCAGACCATTTGTTGTTGGAAAACTTGCCGAAACATTTAATATTTACCCAAATATTGGTAAACTATTACCGGCGGTGGGTTATGGGAAACAACAAGTTAAAGACCTCGAGGCAACAATTGACAAGACTGAATGTGATTCAGTAATTATCGGTACTCCAATAGACTTGAACAGAATAATTAAAATCAACAAGCCTAATACAAGAGTTTATTACAACTTACAAGAAATTGGTGACCCTAATTTAGAACAAGTTATAGGTGATTTTATCAAAAAACAAAACCTTGTAAAATAATTCAAGAAATGTTCATCCCACATTCATAATAAAGGTAAAATCTTGAATATTGTTTCCTTCACAATTCACATCTGATATTGGAAACACTTTAATCAACATAATAAGGTAAATAAATAATGGATTTAACTTTAGCAATTTTAAAACCGGACTGTGTAAGACGAAAACTTACCGGAAAAGCAATTGATTTTATTGAATCAAAAGGGTTTCAGATTATCAGTATTAAAAAGGTTAAGTTGGATAAAGCACAAGCTGAGGCTTTCTACGCTATTCATAAAAGTAAAAATTTCTTCGCTGATCTGATCCGGTTTATGACATCTGGTCCATGCATTCCAATGGTTTTGAAGAAAGACAAAGCTGTGACTGAATTTCGTGAGATAATAGGATCTACCGACCCTAAAAATGCAAAAGAAGGTACTTTAAGAAGGTTATATGCTGATAATGTTCAAGAAAATGTTATCCACGGTTCCGACTCTATAGAAAGTGCAAAGAAAGAAATTGCATTTTTCTTTTCCTTGATTGAAATTATCAGTTGAATTATCTTAGGGAGGATACTATGAAAAAATTATTAATTACATCTGTAACAGTTTTAATTTTTATCTTTGGATGCTCTAAAAAAGAAAGTATTCCAGGGGTGGTTGGAAAACCATTACATTTAGCCAATATAATCGAATCACCTGAAGATACTGCGGGTTGTAAATTTAAATGGAGTTTCACATCAAAGCCTTCCGAAAGTAATATGGATGTATTGTCCTTTCAGCCCAATAGCAGAAGTTTTAGCCTATATTTTGTTCCTGACATTGAAGGTGAATATACATTACAATGTTCAATAATTGAATCGAGTGGAAATATAAAAAGCGAAAAATTCTTCATCTGTGAAGTTATTGAGGATACAGCTCAAACCGAGGAAACTACTGAAACGGAGATTACTCACCCAATGAAAATAGAAGATACGCTTACTCCTACTGTTAAAGAACCCGTTGTGAGAACAATTCCAAAAGCAATTTATCCTACAAAAAGACCAATTCCCATTCGCTCAAGAAGACCTAAGGTTATAAGAGGGAAAAATATTCCAAAAATACCAGGGAAATACACCATTCAAATCTCATCATGGAAAAGCTATGAAGGTGCTGAACGAGCCATAGCAAAGTTAAGCAGTCTCGGACTTGATGCATACATCCAAAAAGCCCATTTCGACGAAACAGGTGAAACCTGGTATCGTATTCGAACTGGCACATTTAATTCATGCAAAGAAGCAAAGATAACAATGAACACATTAAAAAAGAAACTACCCCGAGAACAACCTTGGGTAGATAACATGAGAGAAGATCAACAATAACATTATAGGAGGATTTAATGAAGACACTGCATTTTGACATCCGTGACATCTTTCGTACTCCACGTTTGGCTTTAAGTGGTAAGAAAATTTGGGTTCATTTTATTGGACTATTTTCGGGCTGGGCAATATACTCCATTCTTACATACGTAGCATTGTTAGCAAACGGGCAAACTCTAACTGAGATATGGAAGACCCACTATTTCTTCCCCTGCTTATTGAATACCGGTTTGCCTGTTGCCTGGTATGCCTGGGTCATCTCCGGAATAGGATTTGTTATCTGGATTTTAATATTCATTTTAGCATCTCTAGCAGTATCTCGGATTACATATAAACAACTTAAAGGAGATGAATTCTTTTCCTCTGGTGACAGTTTCAAATATGTCAAAAAACATGGCGCTGCTGCTATCATGGGTCCCGCTTCTATAATTCTCATCATCGCTTTCTTTATCATAATGGCGATTATTGCTGCCTGGATTTCTAAATGGCCAGTTCTTGATATTATTTTCTTTGGATTACCGTACCTCTTATATTTCGTTGTTTCAACTTTCGTTGTTTATACCGCTGTTGTATTTGTCGTATCGTTTTTACTTGCTCCTTCGATAGTAGGAACTGCGGAAGAAGACACAATGGAAACTGTTTTTCAAAGCTATTCAACTCTCTGGTCACAGCCATGGCGCCTCGTTATTTATGAAGCAATTGTGGGAGGTTTGAGCCTTGTTGCAACATTTATATACGGTTATGCTCTAATCTTTGGCTATAAACTTATCAATTTTGTCTTTGGGACCAGATGGCTAATGGACGGTAAATTAAGTCGAATAATGGAGCAGGCTTCTTCTTACATATTTGGTATTCATTCTCCTTTAACTCCAGCCATTAGCAAATTCTTTAATTTATTTACTCCAGCATCATTAGGTATAACCAAACCGCTGTTTTTAACAACAACTGATACTATTACCACTGTGTTGGTTTGCATTGCTCTATTTATAATTTCCGGAACTGTATTTGCTTTTCTCCTAACAAATATTAGTGTTGGACAATCTCTTATCTATGTCATCCTTAGAAAGAAAAAAGATGATGAAAATCTCATCGAAAGAAAGGATGAAGACGAATTAAAAGAAGAAGAGGAAGAGGAAAAAGAAAAGGAAATTAAGACTGAATCTGAGGAGAAGGAAGAAAAAGAGAAAGAAAAAGAAACACCTAAAGAACCGGAAAAATGAAATATTCATGAGTCTATTTATTACAGAGAGATCTCCTCAGAACCAATTGGTATTTACGGATAATATGACTCGTTAATTCTCTATATTCTCACAAGACGTCTTGTTTTTACAAGACGTCTTTTTATTTCTTGGAAATTTAAATAACAAACTTAGAAAAAGGTTTACTCTGATTAGTTGATTATAAAAGTGAAAATATTTCCATTCCATAATTCTTCGACTCAATATTACTTTCTTCTTGAAATTGATAATTTTATTGAGTAGAATTAAGCGAGTTATATTGAGTAACGATTTATATCATAGTTAATAACAAAATGCAAAATAAGTAAAAGTTGATGATAATTGCCCTTAAAAAAGGCATGTACAAATCGTGTAAGTAAGTTCTAATAAAATAAAAAGGTTAAGAAATCATGGCAGAACGTGAAACTGGTACAGTGAAATGGTTCAATACTTTTAAGGGATATGGGTTCATTGAACGCGAAAAAGGTGATGACGTGTTTGTACACTTCAGAGCAATTCGAGGTGAAGGATACCGTTCTTTAAAAGAAGGACAGCAGGTAGAATTCAATGTTGTCCAGGGACAAAAAGGTCTTCAAGCTGACGATGTTACTATTGTAGAGTAAAAAAACAAAGTTGCACCAAATAATCTAATATATCTCCACTTGCACATTTGCTACTGTGCAATTAAAACAATTAATGTAAATCCACCTGTTTATCTACACTTCTTCCAACAAACCGAACAAAAACAATAACCAGTAGTAACGCCGGAACCATCCAATAAAAACCCTATCTTCCAAATCCTGCTGGAATATAACCGAATAAAGCCACAAAAACACCGGCAGTACCGCATAGGGAAACTGAGTTTTTACATGGTCTATATGGTCCGAGCCAGATGCCATAGATGAAAGAATAGTTGTATCCGATATAGGCGAGCAGTGATCACCAAATGTTGCACCGGAAAGTATTGCGGCAAAACTTGCAAGAAAGACCTGTGAATCTATATTTCCACCTGTCATTTTCAGTGCTATTGGAATTATCAAAGGTACAAGAATTGTCATTGTGTCCCATGAAGTTCCCGTTGAAAAACTGATAGCAACTGCGACAAGAAAAGTAATAATTGGAAGAACAACCGGTGTTAAAAGATTCTGAGTATTGCTGATTATAAACTCGGCTGTTTTAAGGTCCTCGCAGACATGACCGAGAGTCCATGCCAATACTAAAACTACAGCCGCCAATACCATAGCTCTTATACCAGACAACCAGGCATTAACAGAATCCCTCAGAGTTAGAAGCCTTTGCACCACAGATAGAATTAATGCTATAAAGCCGCCAAGTGCAGCACCCCACATTAACGAAGCATAGGAACGTTTTCATTTGACAGCAAGTTTAAGAAAAAATATACAAATATATAAGATAAAAGCTTGGATAAACGTAGTTGACAGTTTTAGATTTTAGTTGATGATTAGAATGAAAATTCTTGACCGATACCTACTGAAAAAAATTTTTGTGATATTTCTACTTTCACTTATCACTTTCCTTCTGATTTTCAATATCGTGGATGTTATTGAAAAAATAGATAAGTTCATCAGGGCTAAAATGACTTTATCTGCTGTTGGAATTTACTATTTGTATCAGCTTCCGTTTTTCATAAATATCGCCATCCCGATGTCTCTTTTACTCGCTTCCGTATTCACTATAGGCATACTTTCAAAAAACAATGAGCTTGCGGCAATAAAAGCATCAGGAATCAGTTTATATCGTCTCTCTGCTCCACTTTTGCTCGTTGGTCTACTTTTTAGTATAGGCTCTTTCTTCTTCGAAGACAGTTTAGTAATTCCTGCTTCTAGAAAAAGAATTGAGATAGAACAAAACAAATTAAAAAAAAGAAGATACACAAAGAAAAAAATCTTTACCAATATTATGTACCAGGATTCTCCTACCTGTAACATTGTAATATCCAAATTTTTAACAGAAAATAATACTGCAACATCAGTAACGATACAATATAACAGTAATCAAACACTTGTTCAGCGAATTGACGCTCAAAAAATGATCTGGATTCCCGAAAAAGATAAGTGGAAAGTCATGGATTTTAAAGTCAGAAACTTCGATGAGGATGGAAATGAAACCGTTTCCTCTGTTTTCACTGATTCTCTTTTCCAATTCAATTTGAAACCAGACGATATAATTCAGACAAGTCTGAAGCCAGATGCAATGAGATACAACGAATTATCGGATTTTATAAAACGATTAAAAGAAAGCGGTAATGATCCAAGAAAATGGGCTGTAAATCTCCACTTCAAGATTGCTTTTTCATTTACAAACTTTATTGTAATTCTCTTCGGATTGCCGCTGGCTGCCATGAAGCACAAAAAAGGAATAAGCTTCGGCGCAGGTATGAGTTTACTTGTTATCTTCACCTATTATGGCTTTATCAAATTCGGGCAGGTAATTGGATATAAAGGAATCTTAAATCCAATTCTCTCCGTTTGGCTGGGTAATATTATCTTTTTGATTGCGGGAGCACGTTTGCTTTACAAAATTCGTCAGTAAAGTATATTATTCCAATTCTTATCCATGTGAAAATCTTGATTAACAGTTCCGGTATGGGCTCTCTCATACTGATGAATTGACTAACTTCTGCTTCTCCTCCTGGTACGAGCGAGCTCGTACCAGAACGGTGACAGTGAAAATATTTTTATTGCTTTTTGAGGAGATTTGTATAAATATTTAAAGAAATTTTATTTTCACTTGACTTTTTATGTAAAATTATTTATTAAGCTTTAACCCATTCATTAGCGACATTACCGATTTTGCCAGCAGAAATAGATGAACCCCAATTTTTATTATATTGACAAATAGAACGAGCCATTTTCTTTCAATCGCTTCTTGAGTTCATCGAAGGATATAGCGCAGGTTCATCACGACGTTCAGCAATAATCGTGAGGTCGTGTATATCTTCTAATAAAAGTTCTTCATATTCCTTAAATGGCAGCACTACCGCAGTTTTTTGACCTTTCTCATTTATAATGTATTGCTGTTGAATTTTCCCCATATTTATTCTCCTGAAATTTTCAACATTGATTTTACCTAATTATAATTTACGTTCCCTCATCATAAGCCGTTTTATATTTTATCTGCTCTTCCGTCAATGTATCAATAGATATGCCCATTGTCTGTAATTTAAGCCGTGCAATTTCCTGGTCCTGCTCTTCAGAAATATCATAAACCTTTTTCTCAAGGCTAGGACCATTCTTTGTCAGCCATATCATTCCCATAAATTGATTGGCAAAAGACATGTCCATTACTTCTGACGGATGACCCTCTGCAGCCACGAGATTTACCAATCTACCTTCAGCCAGCACATATATTTTCCTTCCATTTTTTAAAGTATATTGAACACAATTGGGTCTAACCTCTTTGCGGGAAACTGTTATCTCAGCCAGTTCTTTTAAATTCAGTTCACAATCATAATGACCTGTATTGCAAACAATAGCACCATCCTTCATTTTCTCGAAATGCTTGCCAACAATAACTTCTTTCATACCGGTAGCTGTAATAAATATATCGCCTACTTTTGCTGCTTCATCCATCGGCATTACTCTATACCCATCTAATATAGCTTTTAGAGCAGCCGTTGCTTTTACCTCAGTAGCGATTACATTTGCTCCCATACCTTTGGCACGCATAGCAGCACCTTTTCCACAATGACCGTATCCGGCAACAACAAATGTCTTTCCAGCGTAAAGGATAGAAGTAGCCCTTAAAATTCCATCAATCGATGACTGACCGGTGCCATACACGTTGTCGAAATCCCATTTTGTTTCTGCATCATTAACAGCAAGCATGGGATAAAGTAATTTCCCATCATCAGCCATTGCTCTTAAACGATGCACGCCGGTTGTTGTCTCTTCAGAACCACCATACACCTGTTTTGCCAATTCAGGGTGTCTGTTATGAAGTGTAAAAACAAGATCAGCACCATCATCAAGGGTTAAAGTGGGTTTCTGCTCTATAGTTTTTTCTATGCACCAGTAAAACTCCTCAGTGGACAATCCATGCCATGCCCAGATATGAATACCATCAGAAAAAAGAGCAGCTGCAACATCATCCTGGGTACTCAATGGATTGCATCCGCTCCAGGCAACCTGAGCACCTGCGGCAACAAGCGTACGCACCAGAACCGCTGTTTCCTTTGTAACATGGAGACAACCACTGATTCTCATCCCTTTTAAAGGTTTAGAATCCTGGTATCTCTTTTTAAGCGCCATTAATACAGGCATATGAGCCTCAGCCCACTCTATTTTTAGATATCCTGCATCTGCAAGATTTATATCTTTGATTTTTCCAGTCATTTCATATCCTCAAAATATTTAATTAATTCTTCTGCCTTATTAGTTTTTTCCCATGTGAACTCACTCTCTTCACGACCAAAATGCCCATACGATGCCGTCTTAAAATATATAGGACGTTTTAAATCCAAATATTGAATAATTTCTGCCGGCTTGAGAGGAAATACATCACGAACAGCTTTTGCTAATTCACCGTCACTAACAGTACCTGTACCAAATGTTTGTACATAAATAGATACGGGTTCGGCAACTCCAATTGAATATGCTAATTGTACTTCGCACTTACGCGCAAGTTTTGCGGCTACTATATTTTTTGCAATATATCTTGTCATATAAGATGCAGACCTGTCAACTTTTGATGGGTCTTTACCAGAAAAACAACCTCCGCCATGTCTTCCCATTCCGCCATAAGTATCAACTATAATTTTTCTTCCCGTAATACCAGTATCGGCTTCAGGACCCCCTATTGTAAAAATTCCTGTAGCATTAATGAAAAACTTTGTTCCCGGGGTTAAATATTCTTCACACACCGGAATTATCACATGCTTTTTTACTTCAGAAACAATTTGCTTGTGTGGCACTTCCGGATTATGATGTACTGCAACAACCACACTTGTAATACGCTTTGGTACATCATCTTCGTATTCAACAGTCACCTGTGACTTTCCATCAGGTCTCACCCATGGTAAAATCCCCTTCTTTCTTACTTCCGCTAACCGCATCGTTATTTTATGCGCCAGGCTAATAGGCAAGGGCATTAATTCTGGTGTCTCATCACATGCAAATCCAAACATCATTCCCTGGTCTCCAGCCCCCTGCTCATGATCATCTGTTGAATTTACACCAAGAGCAATATTCTCACTCTGTTCATGAATAGAGCTGATAACCGCACAGTTCCTGCCATCCAAACCATAATCAGAATCTGTATAACCAATTCTTTTAAGCGTATCACGTACAATTGTTGGAACATCAACATAAGTGGTTGTCGAGATTTCACCGGCCACCATAACCATACCTGTAGTAGTAAGTGCCTCACAGGCAACATGGCAGTTAGGGTCCTTTGCAATAAGAGCATCAAGAACAGCATCGGATATTTGGTCACATATCTTATCAGGATGACCTTCTGTAACCGATTCTGATGTAAAACTATACTTTCTCAAAATAACTTACTCCTTTCAATTAATTTTGCTAGCTAACATAGTGAACGTTCTAAAAAAAATCAACCCAAATCCCGGCAACAGTCATCCCCTACATCTACGATATGATACTTCCCTTGTATTGTAGATTTAAAACCGAGAAGACTATTCTTTAGACAGACATTCTTTAAATTTGCTCCGTCACTAATAATAGAATCCTCTATAACAGAATCGCAAATGGTAACTCCATCTCCAACGCTTACATACGGACCTATTATACTTTTAGTTATATCTGCTTTGGGATGAATATAGACCGGTGGAATTATTACAGAATTTGGGTATTCCCTTGTTTTATAATTTATTTTCTCCAAAAGATATCTATTTGTTTCAAAAAGAGTTTTCCGAGTTCCACAGTCATAACATGCCTTTACCTTCTCGATTTTCATTCTTTCATTCCAGGAAAGCATCACTTGAAGAGCATCAGTCAGCTGATATTCATCCTTTGTGGTAATATCATTTTCAATAATATATTCTATAGCTTTCTTCAATCGCTTTTGGCTCTGAAGAAGATAGATTCCAGCAATCGCTAATTTGCTAATTGGATTTTCAGGTTTCTCTACCAACTTTGTTACCCATTCATCTTTAACCTCTACTATACCAAATCTCCGAGGATCCTCAACAGTCATTACACCAATAACATTATACTGACTTTGTGCAAACTCGTAAAAATTCAGATCAAGAATAGTATCTCCAAGTAAAATTAGAACAGGCTCATCTGACGAATCAAGCCCTTGTAACACCGCATGGCCTAGCCCTCTCCTTTTTTTCTGCTCTACAAAATCAAAATTAAGATTATAATGATTCCTTGCATACTTTACAACCTGATCGCCCATATATCCAACAACTATAGTAACATCCTTAATACCCGACTCCACAATTCGAACAAGAATATGTCCTAAAATCGGCTTCCCGGCAACAGGTAGTAATACTTTTGGTCGAGTCAAAGTTAATGGTCTTAACCTTTCACCAATGCCAGCGGCAGGTATAACAGCCTTCATCTTTCAATAATCCCTTATCATTCATAATCCTGTTTAAGGTATTTTTCTAACTCATCCTGTCTAATTTTTTCTTTAATCTTCGCTTTTAACTTTTTCTCAAATTCTTTAGCAGCATTTTCCCCCATAAATTTCTGTAGGTGATTTAATGCAATTACTTCTGCAATTACTGTAATATTTTTGCCGGGATATATAGGCAATTTTATAAGAGGAATATCTATATCTAAAATATTTATATAATTTTCATCAGCACCAATCCGCTCATAGTCTTCTTCCTTATTCCAGTCCTCTAATTCCACTTGAACTTCTACACGTTTCTGCTGACGGACAGCTCTTATTCCAAATATACTTCTTACATCAACAATTCCAATTCCCCTTACTTCAATATAATGTTCAAGTAATTTAGTCCCCGAGCCCATAATAAAATTATCAGCACGCTTTGTAAGTTTCACTACATCATCAGCCACAAGCCTATGTCCCCTCTCTACAAGATCAAGAGCAATTTCGCTTTTTCCAATACCACTGCGTCCAGTAAACAAAACGCCGATACCATACACATCAACCAAAGACCCGTGTACAGTAATAGAAGGTGCCAGATTCCAATCAAGATAATACATTAAAAATGAGCCAAACTGCATTGTCAGCATAGACGTCTTAAAAAGAGCAACACCATATTTTTTTGCTAATTCAATTACAATTTCTGGAGGTTGAGTTCTATGAGCAAAAATAGCTGCAGGTATACCAAAAGCAAACAACTTCTTAAAAGTCGATTTGATAAATTCTTCAGTAACAGAATTTAGATAATGTTTTTCTTTCATTCCGAACATCTGGATTCTACTTTTATCAAAATACTCCCAGAAACCGGTTAATTCCAATCCCGGGCGATTTAGTTTAGGAGAAGTTACTATCCTATCGTGACCAATTTCCCCATTGATACATTTTAGTTTTAGCTTTGAACGGTTATTCTTGTAAATTTTCCCGACTGTCAATAGCTCTTGCATTTGAATATCTCTTTCCTTTAAATCGTTTAAGCTGACGCTCCATCTTTGCGACAGCCAAATCTATAGATTTAATTATATCATCTGATGTCTCCGAAATCACAAAATCTTTTCCAGAAACATGAAGATTAATTTCTGCCATTTCACCCTCTTTTGATTTATCCAAAATAACTTTACAGCTTACGATCTTCCCATGAATTTTCTCTAGTTTATTAACCTCATCATTCACATATTTCTTTACTCGATCAGAAACTTCATAATGTCGCGATGTTAATTCAACTTCCATAGAATTACTCCTTTTGTTTAAAATATTTTTGGTTCTTTCTCATTCTGAATGGGTAAAACAAATCTTTATAAATAAATTAATTGATGGAAGTTGGATTGGAGTAATGGAATATTGGAGTATTGGAATTATGGAACTTCCTAAATTTAATTATGTCAATTAACCCTACTATGTAACTTAAAAATGTAATGTACCAAATGTAGTATTTGCAATTGCAAGTTGATGCTATATCAGGCATTTGCCTGATTTCCTATCTCAAAGAGATGTCTGCGACAATTGACGTTGTAGGGTTAAATAATTAGTTACTTTTTTAATAGAAATTCTCATCCATTTTAGTGGAACTTCCATTGACAAAGGGATTTCCTTAAATCTGAAAAGTGATACATGTGATGCAAAACAATTCAAGACTATAACATTACAATACAACACTACTCCAATACTCCAATTTTCCAATATTATTTTAAATTTCCAACATTTATTTTTCTACATCTACTCATTTTGAGAGGGAACCATATTTTTAATTTATTTATACATAATTACTCAGCATGGGGATGCGCCTGTTTATAAACCTCCTTTATTTTACCAATTTGAATATGAGTGTATAACTGTGTAGTTGACAAACTGTTATGTCCTAATAGATCTTTAACTGCATTTAAATCGGCGCCATGGTCAAGAAGATGCGAAGCAAAAGAATGTCTTAAAACATGAGGACTGAGGTGTTCTTGCTCCGATACCTCTTCAAGTAATTTCGTAACCGCCTTTTGAACAGTTTGACGAGCTATTCTCCTATCTCGAATACTGATTAATAATGGACTTTCCAAAGTAATGCTGCTAAGTTCACTTTGCCTTATTGTAAGGTAATTATCAAGAGCTGTTTTTACTCTTTTACCAAAGGGAACAATTCGCTCTTTTGAACCCTTCCCAAAAACACGTATTGTCATTTTATTAAAATTAATATTTCCAATATCCAAAGAAATAAGTTCTCCTAATCGAATACCGGTGCTATATAAAAGTTCCAATATCAGCTTATTTCTTATCCCAACAAAGGAATCGGTATCAGGTATTTCCATTACTTTTGACACCTGCTCTTCTGATAGTACAACCGGCAAGTGCTTTTGTATTTTCGGAGACTTAACCATAGCGGCAGGATTATTAGCAATATACCCTTGTCTGGCAAGAAACTTGAAAAATGCCTTCAGGGAGGCGAGCTTCCTGGAAATTGAGCTCATTTGCAAACCGGATTCAGAAAGCATTCCAAGAAAATGCCTTATTCCGATTTTATTGATTTCTGATACTTCTACAGGAACAGTATTTGAATATTCAGCATAGAAACTGAGAAATTGTCTAATGTCACTTTGATAAGCTTCCAAAGTATAATCGGAATATCCTCTTTCCTGTTTCAGATATCTTAAGAATTTGTCAATTAGAACTTCTGCTGTCACTGCTGATAATACCATGTTCTGAGAATTGATTCAACATCAGTAAAATCTTCTGGCAAAGGTGCTTCAATCTCAACATCCTTATCTTTAAACGGATGAAAAAATCGAATCCTGTAAGCATGAAGCATCTGACGCTCAACTTTTGACAATACTAATTTACCTATATCAATCTCCTTTTTTGAAAGGCACCGCAAATGTCTTAATCCCCCTCCATATATCAAATCTCCGACTACGGGGTAACCTATGAAATCAAGATGAACTCTCGCCTGATGTGTACGCCCTGTTTCAAGAATTAATTCAATGGAAGACATAATACCAAAATTCGAAATAGTCCGATAACGTGTCCGCGCTTCTCTGCCGGAATCTGAAACAATAAACTTTTTTCTATTTTTACTACTTCGTCCAATAGGGGCATTTATAAGATCACTTTCAGGCTTTGGAGAACCCCAAACAAAAGCACGGTATTCTTTGAAAACCGACCTATCTGCAAACAATTTACTGAGTTTCCAATGAGCTTCATCTGTTTTAGCAGCTACAACTATCCCCGATGTATCTTTATCAAGACGATGAACCAAACCTGGTCTAAGTTTGCCACCTACCGAACTTAAATTACTCGTATAATTGACCAAAGCACTTACTAACGTCCCGAAAAAATGACCTACTCCGGGATGAACTACCATTCCTGCAGGTTTATCAACAGCAATATAATATTCATCCTCATATAAAATAGAAAGCGGAATCTCCTCGCCAATGATCTCAGAAGGAGTAGGTTCGGGCAGTGTTACCTCTATAATATCATTTTGCTTAAGATTATAACCCGGCTTAGACATAAGACCGTTTACCAGAATATTACCTTTCCTTATCAGATTATATATTTTAGACCTCGATAACTCGCCAATTCTTTCTGATAAATATACATCTAACCGCTTTCCGAAATCGTCGTTAATAACAAAACGTATTGATTTTCTGGAATCAGAATACATTTTTAAATAAATTTTTCAATTCTATCAAATCTATAAAAAATAATTCAATAAGCATCATTTTTCCAATATATCTAACAATTCCTATAAATTACTATTTTTGCTTTTCTTTTTAAATTTCAATTCTGTCTGGTGAGTCTCTTTTATAAAGGACAGTTGTTGACTTATTGGCTTATTATATACCTCTTCAGAACTATTTATATTCTCTCCGGGAACTGCTAGTTTTGCACCATTAACTTCGAGAAAATCCTTGACAGTTTTACGATTAAATCCAGGAATACCAATTTTATGAAGCTCTTTGCATTCGTCACTATCAGTACTAAATGCAGGTATGTCTGCTTCACGAATTCTTTTTGCTATTGTATAAGTTTTTGAACTTTTGGGACCATACGGAATAAAAACAATATCTGCAAGAACACAAGAAAGCCAATTTCTCTCCATTATATTCTTTCTCAACTGTCTTGTCTCGTCTGGGTTAATGACAGAAAGCATTAACAACTCGCTATTATTAGCCCGTCTAAAATACTCATCTCTTTCGGGAAATTCGTGCAACGGTGGATAAAATCTGTCTTTCAAAAAAGACTCATAAGTTTCTTTATTTAATCCTTTTGCAGAGAAGAGAGTTGTTGTTGTGTTTTTTTTGAATAAACTCAGTCTGAAAATTTCAGTCTCTATTACCGAATACCAACCGCCAATATAATTCATTTCGTATTCTCGCAATGTAAAAAGGACCTGGTTTGTATCTATCAGCGTAATCCCACCACTTTTATCCGAACAAATCACAGCCATAGTATAATGGTCAAGAAGTTCTAATTGACCGCTATAATAAATTTTATCAGGACATTTATTATCCAGCCTTTTAATAAGTTTTTGTGGATATTTAGAATCGTCTGGAGTTACTATTTTATATTCCATAGTTTTTTAACAACCAAGTTTATTTCATTTTCGACACTTTCTATACTTTTACCTTTTTTAACCAGATTATGTGCTTTTTCTGACAAATCTGCAAGTTTCTTATGGATTTTATTGCTGTTATCAAAACGCGGGATGGCAAAATTATTCATAATAGATGGGGTTCCAAATCCTCGTCCTGCGGCAGAGAAACTCTTTATGAAGCCATTAACAATCTCGGAATTTAATACAGCACAAAGATAATGAGCTTCGTCCTTATTATCAACTGCAAAAAAAGCAGTGGTCTCTGTAGAAATCACAGGTCTTGTCCCAAAATCTGTTCTAATACTTGACAACACAACCGCAGACATTTTTGCTGCCATTCGTTTCCATGTTACTCGATATTTAGCGAAAGTGTATTCTCCTACGCCAAATATTGCATAAAATTCTGTTTTATCAGCAAGTTCCTTTAATACACGAGAACCTCTGGAGAGTAAGATTTTTTCAAATTGTTTCAAGTAGGCGTAAGTAAAGGGTGCATTTTGAAGCATCCAGTCTTCACTATATGGTTTTTGATTCTTTGGATTCTGAGGTACCAACAGATAGAAATTTTCCTTTATCCCAAATTTCAATATATTAGCACCACATAATGATGGAAATACTAAGTCAGACTCTATAGATTGTGAGACAGGTTTTATCTTCCATTTACCTCTTTCATGCATATTCGAAACAACAAGAAGACCATCGGGACGTATTTCTTTAACTTTTAACCAAAAAACCCCATAAGGAGCTACATATACACCACTATAAGCTCTATAAGGGTTTTTTCCCTTCAATTGAGAATAAATCTTCAGTTCTCCAGCCTGAGCAGTTTGCCATGATGAAGATAGTTTGTCCGGATTAATAGGAATTGCTTGTATCTTTTTTATCTCACAATTTGCCTTAACCCTATCCAGAGACCAATCTGTTGGAATTCGACCAATACAAGGTTTTCGTTTCCATTCAATAACTTTTACAGGATAGGTTGTCTTCTCCCCCTTTTTCATAAAAAATAAGGATGTTTTGTTAGCAAACTGGAAAGGTTGCAGATTTACCATATTCTCCATACTCAAAACTTTAAGTGGTACTTTTTTATCCTTTAATTCAAATTGCCTGAACCCTTCACCCGCTCCCTTTGATTTAAAAACTTCAATAGTAATTAGAAACCCTAAAATCCCTTTGTCTTTCAGGTAATTGTCTGCACATGCATAGGTGAAAAGCATAGAAAAGTCTTTTTTGCCACCTCCTAATCTTCCTTCATAACCCTTCAGAGAGAAAAGTCCATATCTCTGCCATAGTTTAAGAGTTCTTTTTCTATAATCATGTGAGAGGTAATCCCATCTTATCCATGGTGGATTACCGATCACAAAATCAAATTTACCCAGATAGACAGGAGCAAAGGCATTTTTTATATATCGTGCCCATATTCCATTTTCGCCATTATCATCTAACTCTTTTATGCGTTTGTAAATATCAACAAGAAGCCCTATATCTTTTTCAGATAGATTAAAATCTTCTTTAACTTTACCCTTAAATTTCCCTGGCTTAACTCTTCCTCTCAAGGCAACATCCATCATTGAGGTAAACTTATCTATATGACTCTTTTCCTTCATTGAGATAGGAAAGACATAATTGCCTTTTGTTGTGGTAAAGATGATTGTATTTTCAAATGGGAGTTCCCCTTCTTCTATATAACGAGTTGGTGTAATCACAGAATCACATAGATAAACTGGAATAGAAATTGGTCGTATATAGGGTATGAATCTTGAGAATGCGATTAAGTAATTTGTTCTGGCGGACAACACTGCAATCGGATTCAAATCAAAACCCACAATATTTTCAAGAATATGGTGTGCGACAGTCTTTTTATCACCTTTAGAATGTCTAATTGCTCTGTTAATGGCCTGAACCAAAAAAGTACCTGACCCACAGGCAGGATCAAGGAAACGAGAGCCAATCACTCCTTTATATCCACTTTTATCCAGTACATATCCTGCAAGCCAGTCTGGAGTGTAGTATTCTCCTAAATCGTGTCGCAATTTCCGAGGAACGAGTAATTCATATAGCCTCTGAAGCAGGTCTCTCGTCCATTCAGGTTCGAGAATTGGGGTTGCTGGTTCAAAATCAGAAAGCGCATTTACAATACCACGAAAAATATTTGCGATGTGAGAGTCCCATCCATCGAGATACCAGGAAAAGAAATCTGCTTCTAAAAAGTTGTCAATTCCCTGGGCATTGAAGTCTGCTCCACTCTCCAGGTATGTCAGCCTATACTTTAATTCATCATCATCCAGCGCAGTAAGCCCCTTAACAAAAGACTGTATTGTGCTACTATCTTGCAATGAGACAAGTTCTACAGAAATAATTTTCATAAGAAAGGCATAGAACGTATGGATTGCAAAAAGCAATTGTTTAAGCCTAACACCAGCTGGCATCTGATATAATCTCGCGGTTTCGGAAGCTGATTTCTCTGCCTTTTCCATCTCCTGCCCATATACAACGCCAAAAATTCTATCCCACTCCTGGAAAAATGTCTTTATTCTTGAAGGTGTCTGTCTCCTCTGGGCTTTTATCAGCATAGAATAAAGTCCAGACACTGCCTGTCTCGCCATATCACAAGTAGGAGCAAATACTGTAGCCAGGTCTTTCGCAGTTAAGGGACGTCGGGCTGAAGCTCTTACGAATATTAGTAGATTTGCGAGACTTGATTTGTTTATTGGATATGGACCTAAAACTTGAAATCCAGTTTTGGCTTCTATTTCTGGAAAAAGAGCAGACTGTACTTCTCCTATAGGTATAGGTATTTGTAAAATTGTAGGAACTTTTGTAAATCTTAAAAAAAGTATATTATATCCATCTATGGCGACACCGACCGCCTTCTCCAGAAAATCTTCTCTTTGCTGTTTAAAGTGAGATGCCTGCGCTCCCAAATAGCGTTTAAGTTGTTCTGTGGCTGATTTGACATCTGCCACTTTTGATAATTTACCCGGAACTTTATATTCTATAGTTAAATAACCATAAACTGCATCAGACCTTCCCCGGAAACTCGTATATGCCTTCTCATATCTAACAATTTCACTATCAACACCCATTTTTTTAAATATTTTTTGCAGCAACGGCTCCACGCCCATTTTAAGGTCTTCTTCCGTCTTGGCCTTATTGGCAACTTCCTTGATATTTTCTGCTAATTTACTAGTGTTTATTTGCCAGTACCTCTTTTTTATCATTATTACCTTCTTAAATAAGTTAGTATATCTTACTATTTTTATCTGATTAATTCATCACAAAGTGATCTCTCTGAGATGAACATATATATTAATCACTTTTTGGTATGATGTAAATATATCGGCATTGAGAGTTAACCCCGCTAAAGGTTACCTTCGGTTAGGGTTAGCAATGTAAGGGTAGCAACAATTATATTTTGATTTATATAACCTCGATTTTCATGTATTTTTATCATTTAATTACGAAAATCATCTTCTTAAAGGTAAGCAAATATAATTAGATAATCCACTATATTTTATGGAAATTCCATGAAACTTATTTACTTGCAAAAGAGAATACAGCGATAATCTATTTGGATTTATTTTTGCATTTTACACAATGTTGAGTATGAGGAACTTCTTCAAGACGTTCTTTTGGAATTAATTCTTGACATCCAATACAAACACCGTACTCCCCTTTCTCAATACGCCTTAAAGCAGCGTTCAAATACCCCAAGAATTTATTTTCTCTAGAAAGCCATAGGAAGGCTTTTTCTCGTTCTTGCGAATCTGTGCCAACATCTGCCATATGATAAGCATAGGTAGAATCAAGATTTGTACTATTTTGCCTAGTTTTGTCTTTTATTGTCACAGATTCCAACCGTTTTATCTCTTTAACAGTCTCTTCCCTTTTCTTCAATATTAATTCCCTGAAATAATCAAGGTCTTTTTTACTCCATCTCTTTTTTTGTGTTTTATCATTCATTTTTCATCTCCTAAATGGGAATTTATTTTATACGGCTAATTCCAACATGGATTTTACTTCCACCTATTTTAACTTCTTTATCGAATTCACCCGGATTATATGTATTTTCAACGTTGATTGCCAGAGTTTCAGTTTTAAAGTAATCGATATGCTCATTTAGTGCTTCCGATAATATCGATGTAAAATCAGAAGCTACCATTATTCTATCTTCAACTCGAAAATCAGCCTCCTTCCTCATCGTTTGAATATGTCTAACAAAATCTCGTACTATTCCCTCTTTGATCAGTCCATCAGTCAATTTTGTGTCAATAGCTACAGTATAGTCAGAATCAAAAACAACAGAATAACCTTCAACATCTCTCCGTTCAATAATGAGATCTTCACTCGATAAATATACTTTTCTATCACTTAAACTAATTTCGACCGTCCCACCAGTTTCCAATTTCTTTGCAACCTCAGCGGACTCTAAATCCTGAACTATTCTTCGAATTTCACCAATATATTTTGCATACTTAGAACCTAATACGGCAAAATTTGGCTTGATGATATAATTTGTCAAAAAGCTATCATCCTCCACTATTTCTATAAATTTGACATTAAGTTCTTCAAGTATCTGATTAGAAAGGACTTTCAAGGCTTCGGGTTCCTGATCATCAGGTAATTTAACAATTATTTTCTGCAATGGTTGACGAATTTTGAGATTCGCTTTATTTCTTGCTGCTCTTCCCAAACCAACAATTCTTACAATTGAATCAATTTTCTTTAATAAGGCTTCATCGATATATGATTCATCGGCTTCAGGAAATTTACTAAGGTGAATACTCATAGGAGTGTCCGGCTCAAGTCCTCTAACAAGATTTTGATAAATCGCTTCCGTAGCAAAAGGAATTACAGGTGCTAAAACATGAATCAATCCTTTTAACGCAGTATACAGTGTCTGGTATGCACCCCATTTGTCTTTATCATCCTCAGATTTCCAGAAACGGCGCCGACTTCTCCTGATATACCAGTTAGATAAATCTTGCAGGAAAAGATCAATATGTTTCATAACCTTGTCAACAGCATAATTTCCATATTCACATTCAATATCCTTGAACAGTAAATTTAATCTGGCAAGAAGCCAGAGGTCTAAATCAGAAAGGTCTTCTCTATTTACCTTATGTTTTTCTGGTGAATATTTATCAAGTTCTGCATAAGTAGCAAAGAAAGAATAAGAGTTCCATATCGTTATGAGATGTTTTCGTACCTCCTTTGCTATAGAATAACCAAAATTGAGATTATTTACCTGGTTATGTGCTGCATATAACCAACGCATGACATCCACACCCATCTTTTCAGCTGCGTCATCGAACCAGATGGCATTACCGGCACTCTTGTGCATATCCTTTCCATTTTCATCCTTTACAAGCGCATGACCAAAAACCACTTTGGAAGGCTCATGATTTTCAAGTACAGCACTCATAGCAAGCAATGAGTAAAACCAATTTCTGAATTGCCCGGGGAGTGATTCACATATCAACTCAGCTGGAAACCAGTCTTGCCAGTAGGCTCTATTCATTATATAATGTAATGTAGAATACGGTACAATTCCAGCATCCAGCCATGGGTTCCCTACATCCGGTATTCGACTAACTTTAGCACCACATTTCTCACAATTGATTTTCACTGTATCAACCCAGGGGCGGTGCGGCGAGTTTCCTTCAAATTTTTCCCAGCCTTCAACTGCCCGTTCCTTTAGCTCTTCTTTACTTCCAATAACGGTTATATTTCCACAAGATTCACACTCATAAATAGGTAAAGCCAATCCCCAGTACCTTTTCTTGGAAATCATCCAATCATGCATATTACTCAGCCAATCGAGCTCATGATTCATTCCATACTCCGGAATCCATCGAATTTTACGAGTAATATCCATCATCTTTTCTCTTACGCCATCCATCGCAATGAACCATTCATCAACTAATCTAAAAACCAATTCAGTTCCATGACGCCAGCAAATGGGATAACGGTGCGTATATGCTTCTTCAGAGTATTTTATTCCCTTTTCTTCAAGGTCCTTCAATATCGGTCTAAGAACATTATCTACATTTTGCCCTGTAAGCCATCCAAAACCATCTATATAATTGCCAAATTCATCTAAAGGTGCAATTACTGATAAGTTATGCTCGAAACTAAGTTCATGGTCTTCCTGCCCACAGCCTGGAGCAATATGAACAATACCAGTCCCCTCTGTCTCACTTATCTCTTCCCACGGAATAATCACATGTTTCACATTAGATTGGACAGGTAACTCATCATAGGGACCATTAAATGTCCAGCCAAGCATCTCTTTTCCAGTGATAGAACCTTCAATTGTATAATCACCCTTAAGGACTTCTTCCTGCCTGCCATTGATCAAATAATACATTTTGTTGTTTTGTCTTACTTTGAGATACTTTTTCTCAGGATGAACTGCAGCAGCAGTATTAGAAGTAAGCGTCCAGGGTGTTGTTGTCCAAATTAAAATGTACTCTTTATCTCTATTTAAAAGTGGAAACCTTAAGGTCACACTTGTATGAGTTAATTCTTTATAACCTTCAGTAGCAATCTCATGTTCAGATAATGCAGCACCACACCTGGTACACCATGGCATAACATCATGCCCCTTATAAATCCAGCCATTCTCATGGCATCGCTTTAGAAATAGCCAGATGGTATAGTTATTCTCATCTGACATAGTATAGTACGAATTTTCCCAATCCATCCAATACCCTAATCGAATGGATTGCTCGGTTTGAATCTTAGAATATTTCCGTACACGTTCTTTACATTTTTCAACAAATCGTTCAATTCCATATTTTTCAATGTCTCTCTTTGATTTAAAGCCAAGTTCTTTTTCAACTTCCACTTCTACCCAGAGACCCTGGCAATCAAAACCGTTCTGGTATCGAGTACGAAATCCGTGCATCGCTTTATATCTATGAAAAATATCTTTATATGTCCTTCCCCAGGCATGGTGTACACCCATCGGATTGTTGGCAGTTATAGGACCATCTATAAAAGACCATTTAGGTCCATTGGAATTTTTTTCTACAAGTTTCTTAAAAACTCCGTTATCTTCCCAAAACTTTAATATTTCATGTTCTAAAGCAATAAAATCAACGGTTGGTGGAACCTTCTTTATCACTGAAAAGACCTCCTATCTGCGAAGTAAATTAACAATAATATATATAACTAAGCTCAAAACTAAACAAGTAACCCAGGGAAAATATAAAGTGAAATTCTCTTTCCTGATAATAATATCACCGGGTAAATTTCCGAGTTTATTTAAAACAGGTATATTTTTACCATAGATTATGACAAATCCTACCACTACTAAAAATATTCCTACAATTATAATAATTTTGCCAAGTTGAGACATATCTTTACTTAAAAATATTTCCCCAACAATAGATCATATTTATTCCTGAGTATCACCAGACATCATAAAACATTCAGTTACAATAGCACTTTCAAGAGAAGTTTTTCTTTTAACCTCCAATCTCTGTAATTCTTGATAAACTGTATTGCCGATAATAAATAATTTCACTTTCATTCTACCTTTTAATTCAACTTTCAAATTTAGAGTTAGCTTCAAACAAAAACAACCAAAATAGAATGATTTACCGACGGAAATGAAAATATTAAAAAAAGGGGCTTTCTCCTCCGAAAGCCCCTTAAAGCAAAAAATAATGAATAAGGCAATTTTACTTCGGAACTTCCAATGTCACAAAAAAAGTGTCATTTCTCCGCTTCACTAAGACTAAAATATATTCACCAGATGCATCATTAATTGCTTCTTTATAATCAGATATAGTATGAATCTCTTTGTCAACAATCCTCTGGAGAATATCACCAGGACGCAAAACTCTTGCCGCTTCAGACTCGCTATCAACTGTTGTTACAATGACTCCCTTATCAGCAGAATCATACCCATATTCTTGTGCTAAATAGGGGGTAAGCTCTTCTACTTGAATACCTAACTTTGAAAATGATTTATCAGTACTTTTACTTGCTGTTTTGATAGATTCCGGGAGTTCACCAAGTTTTACTTTCAGTTTGCGTTCTTTTTTACCTCTAATTACTACCAGATCTTTTACTTTTCCAACCTCAGAATTAGAAGCAAGATTCTGCAAATGTGATGGGTCTTTAACTTCTTTACCATCAAATTTAATTATCACATCTCCAATCTTAATACCTGCTTCCTCAGCTGGACTATCTTCTACTACCTCAGCAATCAGCGCTCCATTTCTCGTGTCAAGTTTCATTGCTTTTGCAGTGCGATCATCAACAGGCTGAATCTTGACGCCAAGCCATGCTCTAATAACTTTTCCCTTCTCAATTAAATCGGTCATAATCTTTTTTGACAAATTTATTGGTATTGCAAAACCAATCCCCAAATTGCCAGCAGTTGCGCCGTTAGTTGCGATAGCAGTATTTATTCCTATTAATTCACCACGAATATTAACTAATGCACCCCCACTATTTCCCGGATTAATTGCCGCATCTGTCTGAATAAATGATTCATAACTTGCACCTGGAATAATATTACTTCTTCCCTTTGCACTAACAATACCTGCTGTTACTGTATGTGCTAAATTTTCAGAAAAAGGAGAACCAATTGCTAAAACCCATTCTCCTACTTTTAAATTATCCGAATCTCCAAGAATTGCCGGTTTTAAGTCCTTTGCTTTAATCTTTATCACCGCTAAATCCGTTCGTGGGTCGGTTCCTATGATTTCTGCTTTATACTCTCTTTTGTCAATTAACTCAACTTTTATCTTTTCGCCTTTTTCAACAACATGATTATTCGTTAAGATATACCCTTTCTCATCAACTATAACACCTGAACCCAGCGCTGTTGCCTTCCTTTCACCCCAACCCTCAGGAAGGTTGAAAAATTGCTTGAAAAAATCATCATCTCCAAACCCTGGGAATACAGGATTCATACGAGTCTTAATCACTTTTTCCGTTGTAATAGTAACAACAGAAGGATTAACATCTTTTGCAATTTTTACAAAAGCTTCATTAAATGCTTGCAATGAGGGTATTTCTGTTTCACTACCAACAAACGCAGCAGGAACAACAGCCACCTTTTGCTCCTGGGGAATACTTTTATAAAGAACAACATGCTCTGGTTCAGGCTTTAAAAACGCTGTACCAATAAAATAACCGATGATAACAAGGATAACTGATCCAGCTACCAAACTAATAATTTTTTTCACTTTTAATCCTCCTATAAATAACTGCTCGTTATACTAAGACATTCTTCAAAAGTTTCAATAGTGAAAAGTGCCTCCCCCGAGGGGGTCTCTTTGAGAAAAGAGATCTCTTAGAGAAAACGTGATAAGTGAAACGTGATAAGTGACTAAGCTAAAGTGCCTAAAATGACTAATGAACAATAAGTAATTAAAAATTGAAAATTGAAAATTATCTCTATGAGCCGTTGGCAATAGATAATCAACAATAGACAATCAACAATAGACAATCAACAATAGACAATAGACAATAATCAATAATCAATGACCTCACTCGTTTAAGTCAAACAAAAAAAGCCCAGAAATAATCGAGGCTTTTTTAACTATTCTAAAATTAACCTTATTTCAATAATACCATTTTCTTTACTTTCTGGAAATCACCAGAAATAATACGGTATATATACAATCCGGATGAACGGGTCTCCGACTTTCCTGGCTTTATCCCGCTCTTGTGAATTTAGATAAATTCGATTCAATCCTCCAGTACTCCAACAATCCATTACTCCATTTTTAATGGTATGGATATATCTTTTTACAGCAGAATGTAAAACATCAGTTACGTGTTTTATTTGTACCCCGAAGCTTCGCTTTCTTATGAATCGTATGATCAGAAACATTTTTTTTAAGATCACCTTATAATTGTGAAGTAGGTCTTTCCCATCGGGATAACTTCGAGGTGCGGTACAAATATCCTTTTTAATCAGAAAATCGGAAGACACGTCTGTGCCTTAAACTGAGAGATTATATCAGAATCATTAAATACGATATTAATAACGAAATATTTCAAGAATTTACTTTTACTCAATTTCCGCGTACGGAATTTTCATGGTAAATATTGTTCCCTTTCCAACTTTACTCTTAACATCCATCTTTACCTCATATTTATTAAAAAGCAGAAATGATTTATAAAGGTTTAATCTAAGAACTCTCTGTCTCTCTTCTTCACTATCTTTTCCAAAGGATACTGTACCATCCTCTGGAGAAAAAAATTTAGATGCAGCTTCTTTGGAAATACCATATCCAGTATCTGAAATATCAATATAAATAAAATCTTTATCGCTACTTGCTTTTACTGATAATATTTTCTGATCTGAATTATACATTAAGTCCATTGAAAAACGGATAATATTATTAATACACTGAGAGAAATCACCATATACCGCTTCCACTGACGGCAGACCTTCCTGGATCTGAAAATCCTTCTGAATCTCATGTTTAAAAAACGGGTATGCCTCCAGAAAGTTTAGCTCAGTAAATAGTAATTCATTCAAATCGAGAGGCTTTTTGCTGGTATCTTTTTCCTGAAAGATTTTTATATTCATGTTATCCATAATTCCCTTTATTTTTTTAGATTGTGAAATAATGGTATCAAGTTCTTTAATATCCGGCATTTTCATTTTCAACAGCTGTGCCCTACCAAGAATTACCGTTAGAGGATTACCTATATTATGTACAATTCCTGAAGCTAAATGACCTATTGAAGACAGCCTCTTTTCTCTTAAAAGTTCAACCTCCAATTCCGATTGTCGCTTTTCTAGGTACCTGATTCGAGTAACATCTCTTGCAATTCCCACAAGACCATAGATTTCCCCATTCTCATCATAAAGCGGTACTTTGGAAATTTCAAAAAAGTAATTCTTATCATCAATAATCCTTGAAGCGTCTTTTTTTATGACTTCACCCTGAAAAACCTTTTTATCTACCTGTAGTACTTCATTTGCAACCTTTTCTGGAAAGATATCAGAATCAGTTTTTCCAATGATTTCATCCTCCGGAATCCCAAATATTTCAACACATGCTTTATTTATCCTGACATATTTGCCTTCTAAATCTTTTATAAAAATAGGATCAACAGATACTTTGAAAACTGCTTTCAGGCTCTCTTCAGAATTTAATTCCCCCTTACATTTCATACTCAAACCTATTTTTTTTATTCAGTTTAAAAAATTACAATTGCTATTATTCTTCAGTAATACTCTCAGGATGATATTGAATCCATTCTGCATACTATTGAAGATTAAGTTTTAATCCAATTCAGCTTTTCTCATCAGTCATATTTAATTTCTCTACTTTAATGTAAATCTAAAGAAGATAAGTGAAAAAATAACAATTCAAATGGTGTTCTGATGTTTGTAAGCTCAATATATTTTAGAAAAGTATAATAAATTGGAAATATCTCCTTGAAAAATTATCACCTAGTATCTTAATCTATCTATATCCAGAATTTCGGTTTCTACCTTTCCTTCCTGATATTCTTTCTGAACCTTTAATATTTTATCCAAGTTATTAAAAAATACATCAACAATTTCAGGATCGAAATGTGAATCGCGTC
This sequence comes from uncultured bacterium, assembly GCA_964441235.1. GTDB lineage: Bacteria > Fidelibacterota > UBA2242 > UBA2242 > UBA2242 > BS750m-G69. The sequence continues at coordinate 28,737 of CAYTUQ010000035.1, forward strand.
CTTTTCTAATAATTTCAAATGCCTCTTCATTTTCCATCGCCTCTTTATATGGACGTTTCGTCGTAAGTGCATCGAATACATCAGAAACAGCACTTATTCGTCCACAAAGGGGTATATCTTTACCTTTCAAACCATTCGGGTAGCCACTCCCATCCCACTTTTCATGGTGAGATATAGCAATTAGTTCGCCTGATTGTAGAATTTCTGAAGATGAGCCACTTAGAATTCGACTACCAATAGTTGTATGCTCCATCATAACATCCCACTCCTCCTTATTAAGTTTACCTTTTTTCAGGAGAATACCATCAGGGATTCCAATCTTACCGACATCATGCATAGGACTTGACTGTAAGATAATTTCCACTTCACCTGGGGAGAATTTAAGTCCTTTTGCAATAACTGCAGTATAATGACTCATCCGCATAATATGAGCGGCAGTACCTTCATCTCTATATTCAGCTGCTATTGCCAATCGCCGGATTGTATCCAGATACGCCTCATAAGTTTTTCTCTGAGCATCAACTATATCATCAAGGGTCTTCCGGAGAGATTCCGTCCTTTTTTGAACTTTTTGCTCTAATTCTTCCTTGTGTCGCTTTATAGTATCCTGTATTTCTTTCATTCTCAATAAAGAATCCGTGCGCACTTTTAATTCTATTGGATCAATTGGTTTCACAATAAAATCATTAGCACCAGATTCGACTGCACGAAGACGATCATCTTTACTTGCCAGAGACGTTACCATAATAATTGGCAAAGCCCTGAATTCATTTTGCTTTCTAATACGCCTGACCACTTCAAAACCATCCATCTTGGGCATTACTACATCACAAAGAACGAGGTCAACATCTAACTTCACTTTAGCAAGCGCTTCAATCCCATCAGACGCCATTTCGTATTCATATCCAAAAGATCGCAACATTTCTCCTATTATCTCCCGGATTTGCTCATTATCATCAACAATTAGTATTCTTTTTGTTTGTTGCATAAAAATATTCCCCCTAAAATTACTGTTTCAATTAGCTATATATACACTCATCTTTTATTTAATTTCTCAAATCTTCTATAAATTGTAAAATGTCCGTATTAAAAATCCGAGTTTAACCCGTTTTGTTATCTATCCTTCAAATATTGTACGTCAAGTTTCCTGAGAACATTAAGTATTTCTCTTGGATTCATATATACACCTGTTCCAAACGGCATAAATACAATTCCTATAGTCAAATAGGAATCATAGCTGGAGGAGTGTTGCCAACGTACTTTTGCAAGAAGTTCTAACAGCTCATAATCGTGAATTAATAATTTGAAAATCAATTTCTTGTTTTTTCGCATGACCTCTTCACAAAAGAAACTCACCCCCCCTTTGCTTAAATTGATTAATCGATAGGCAATAGCAGTACTTTTATAAAAATTGAACATTTTAAATTTTCTATACTCCACTTTACCAACCGATACCTCGAACCTATGACATGTCCTTTTTTCAATTCCTTGAACCATTATAGTTCCGTCCTTTTTATAAAGTGTTATTGCCAGGTAAATTGGATATGTCTAAGAATAATTTTCTCATCCTGCTGATTCTCTAAAATTCCCATTTTTAGTTCATAAAAAATAATATTTATCTCTACAAGCGAAAATTCTACTCCCCTCTAATTATAAAAAATGTCAGTTGGAATATCAAGGTGTTTCTGATTAGTATTGGACTGGGCATTGTCTTTTACTTTAAACGTACAAATGGAGGATCAGATATTATCGTGCAAATAATCAATAAATACTCCAATATCTCAGTTGGCACCGGGATTCTAACGGTTGTAACCAAAAAAGAGGTTGCGATTCTTCGTCAACTGGTACAGAGAGTTGATCCAGGAGCATTTATGATTATTTCCAATATGCACGAAGTACTGGGAGAAGGATTTGTGAAGAGGACATAGAGATTTTGTTCAACTGCGAACTTATAAGTACTAGCTACGTTTTATTTCAGTATTTCTTCTCCAGCAAAGCTCCTATAAAGGGTTAGCTGTTCTAATATATCATTATACTTATTTGTCTTATCAATAATAATCTCGGAGAGTGCCTTTCCCAGCCCGGAACCAATCATAAATCCCTGCCCGCACATTCCAACAGCAAGTATAAAATTCTCTACTTCTTTTGTATATCCCACTATCGGAAATCCATCAGGAGTCATTGGGTAAAGCCCCCGCCATGTTCTACGCACTCTCAAGTTTCTAAGCCTCGGATAAAGTTTGACCATTCTTTTAATAACAAGAGGAAGAAACTCCGAAGTATTATCAATATCTCTCCCTGGAATCTTTGGATCAGGCGTAATACAAAATACTACTTGCCCCTCTTTATTCTGATAAAAATAATAGTTGGCAGATTGTTCATCGGGTCGAATATCCACTATCATTGGTTCAAAAAAACGTCTTACCGGTTCTGTAATTCCCGCTTCATGTGAATCAGGATAGACAGGAATATCCAGACCAGCCATTTTGCCAATATCCCTTGCATTCGCACCAGCAGCATTAATAACAATATCAGCAGTATATCTATCCTTATTAGTTGTGAGTTGAGTTATCCTGCCGTTTTGCAAAATCATCGCAGTGAGTTCTTCATTAAAGTGAAACTCAGCCCCCGAATTTCTTGCAAGCATATAGAAAGCATCAGCTAATTTTAATGGAGACGCAGAGCCATCTTCAGGAGAGTAAGTTCCCCCACGCAAATTTTCTCTGTTTATCCCGGGAGTCAATTTTTCAATATCATCAGGTGCTATCCAATCAATGTTTAAATCGAACTTTTTCTGAAATTTTAGCAATTCTTTCAGAGCTGCTTCATTCTTTTCATCATATATAGGAAAGAGGTAACCGCCGTCAATCCAGTCTATATCTACACCATATTCTCTTTCCATTCTACTGACAATTTCAATAGACATCTTGCAAATTTTAATCTTTGCAGAATCAGAATGGGTTGCTCTTATCCCACCTATTGCTGCTCTGTTTTGTCCTCTGCCCTCTGACTGCATTTTCTCAAAAACAGCTACTTCCAATCCTTTCTTAGCCAAATAGAAACTTAATGGAAGACCAACACTACCGGCGCCAATTATAACTACATCAAATTTTTCCATTCCTTACTCGCCAACTTCTTCATTAATTAAAGCATACATAGGAATCTCAACACTAAGTGGTCTTTTTGTACCTTGCGTAACCTTTTTCCAATCAACACCTGCCATTTTAAAAACACTCGGAAGAAGTGTTGAACAATTCTTCCCACCGCAAGCTCCCATTCCTACTCGAATTTGTTTAAGTTGATTAACATCTCTAACGTGATGCTCTTTTATATAGTCAACAATCTCCTTCACAGAGACCATTTCACATTGACAGACAATCCCATTTTCAGGTAAATAATTAAATGAGGGCTCAGGTAGAGGTGCAGTAACAGACTTATCCTGAACACGGATACCGGCAACATTTGTCCCATTTTTAAGTGATGTCCTGATTGTAATAAGATACGTTTTAAATTTTTTATTTAACCGTATTTTTAATACCTCACCATCTTCAAGAAATACTCCTTCTTGATCAGTTAGTGGAATTTCATCTCCGACTTTGAAGTCTGGAATAAACTCATGAGGAAGAACAACCTCAGCATATTCATCATCAACTTTTTTTGCAAGAGTTATTGCGAGTCCCGGGCAAATTGCTACACACATTTGACAGCCAGAACATTTTCCCTCATACTTCGGGATATCCATTATATTGCCGTAAATCTTCTCCAGCTCAATAGAATGTGTAGGACAAATTGATGTACAGGGATCGCAAGGTATTTCTTCTTGACAGAATATAATCGGTTGAAAATTCTTATTTAGTTTTATCCCTTTTTTCCTAAAAATCTTCCCCGGTTTACTCTTCAGTATTTCAGCCTTTTCAGAAAAACTATCGTCTATTGTAATATCTTTGCCAAGTTTCTTAGCCATCTCCAGACCGGCAATTCGTCCACCAAACATTGCAGAGGATGCTTCCGCAATTTCTTCGGCATCACCAGCCTTAACAACTTTAAAACCAAATTGATTTGCCATATCATAAAATTCATCAACAGGCACAAGACCGACAGCGATTAGGAGAGTATCAACTTCAAAGGTTTTTGCAGTTTCGAGGATAGGATTAAAATTTTCATCTACCTTAGCTATTGTTACTATCTCTACTTTTCCATTGCCCTCAGCTGAAAGAACAGTATGATTCAAGTAAATGGGAACACCCATTCTTTTGATTTTATCAGCATGAACTTTATAGCCGGAAACTTTATCCAAAATATCACAGATACCGACCATCTGAATACCAGCCTGCAAAGCATGGTACGCAGCGATTAATCCAACATTTCCACTACCGACAATAAAAACCCTTTCGGCAGACCTAACAAGATCACGATTCACAAGGGTTTGAAAAGCTCCTGCCCCGTAAACTCCCGGCAAATTATTTCCCGGAAATATCAGGGATTTCTCTCTCGCACCGGCCGAAACAACCAATCCCTTAAAGTCAACAAGAGCATAGTTTTTATTATTGATAAAAATACCAGCCTTTTTATCCTTATAAATTCCAACAACTGATGTGTTTTTAAAAATCGTAACATTAGAAAAAGCGCACACTTCATTCTCGAGTTTGCTCGCTATATCTATACCCCTTGTTCCGGCATAGCAATCTTCTATCGAACCGAAAAATTTGTGAGTTTGCAAAAGGAGTTTTCCACCCAATCTCTCTTTATCATCAATCAAAACAATGGAAAATCCCAATTTAGCTAATTCCATTGTCGCCGTTAAACCGGAAGGGCCTCCCCCCACTACAAGAACATCACACTTCAATTCTTTCTTTTTATAATGCTCAAGAGAACGATCATCATACGGCAATTCAGGAAGATGTTTCAAAGTATGAATATCCATCCCTGCTTTTAATGGCGTAACACACGATTTTAGCGGAAAGCCATCAATTATAAGTGTACAGTGAGAACATTGACCATTAGCGCAAAAGATACCTTGCGGGGCATCATTCTTTTGGTGAATTGCAAATTCCTTAACACCATTTGCAATGAGTGCTGAAGATACAACCTCCCCTTCATACCCATATAATTCTTTACTATTGAAAAAGAATTTTACCCTTTTTCTATTTTCGGGAATTGACAAAATTGGATGTTTCTCTATTCTCCCCATAATCCCTCTATTTACATTACAAACTTACAACTTTTCAAAAACATCTTTGTAAAAATCTCAAAAGCTATGCCACTTTATAATTGATAATTTAAAATTGATAATTAATAATTGACAATTATCAAAGTCCGACAGCCGCTGAATGGTAAAAATTTATACCAAATATAGAGATTGGCTAACTATTAAAATGATAAATTTCATTGCAAAACAATTTCTATATCGTAACTTTTCAAGTAAACATGCTACGAGCTTGAAGAGAATAAAAAAGAGGAGCTAAAAATGGAAAAACAATCAGTTTTCTTTTTATGTTTTATCCTTTTGGGGATAATATCTTTTACCCTTTTCCAATGCTCCAATTTTCCTAATTACAGAGAACTTACTGAAAAAGGGGAATTCAAAAAAGCCTCTCAAATTATTCGTGTAGAATTGGCATCTAATCCGAACTTATCTGATCAAGAACGTATTTAACTATCCTTTGAAATTAAAAGAATGAATAGAATTAAAAAAGATTTCAGTAAAGATGAAAAAGATATTCTGGAATATATAAAAACTTATATACCCGAAGTCAGTGTATCAGATTTAATAAAGTGGGAGAGGGAAAAGTCTCTTGAGTATATGATCATAGATGGTAAAAAAAAGTATTTCAATAATGCAGGGGAAAACCTTTTCCGAATTGACAAAGAAGCAAAGGCTATTAAGGAAAAAATGGAAAAAGAGAAGACCGAGAACAAGAGTGAAAAATTTCCGTTGGACAAGCATCTTGCCAATATTATTAAAAAAGTAAATTCTTCTGACAATCGTTATGTTTGCCCGGTAACGCTCAAGATAAAACAGAGTATCACAGTTAAAGAAGATGTTTTACCTGATGGCAAAGTAATTCGGTGCTGGATCCCTTTTCCACGCGAAATTGAAAGCCGTCAGACAGATATAAAATTGCTAAACACTGAACCCGCTAAATACGTTCTTGCAGACAATAACCAGACAAAACAGAGAACTATCTACTTTGAAAAAATTGTTAAAAGTGATACTCCGACTGAATTTTTCGTCGAATATCAATATACATCACACGGCGTTTATGTTCCTGTCGATCCCAATAGAGTTGTACCTGTTCCTAAAATAGAAGCGCTAAAGCCGTTCCTGAACGAAGTTCCACCGCATATAGTTTTTACCGGAGAACTTCAAGAATTATCGAAAATAATTATTGGGACCGAAACAAATCCATACAGAATTGCACAAAAATTATTTGAATGGGTTGACGAAAATATTCCATGGGCATCAGCAAGAGAATATTCAACATTCCGAAATATTCCAGAATATGTTTATAAAAACCGTCACGGAGATTGTGGTATGCAGACTCTATTCTTCATGACGCTTTGCCGAATGAATGGAATTCCCATAAAATGGCAGTCGGGGTGGTAATTTCAACCGCCGAAAGATAGTATGCACGACTGGGGAGAAATTTATTTTGAGCCGTATGGTTGGATACTAATGGACGTAACCTACGGACTGCGTGAAACCGACGACGAAGCGTTGAAGTGGTTTTATTTGAATGGAATGGATAGCTATAGACTGATTTTCAATGATGCATATTCACAGAATTTCTACCCGGCAAAAATTTATCCTCGATCTGAGACAATTGACTCCCAGCGAGGAGAAGTTGAGTGGGAAGGTGGAAATCTATACTTTGATAAATAGGATTGGGATTTAAAATGGGAGGCAATCCAACCTTCGGAAGTTTCTCTCCGCAGGTCAGACGACTCGTAGAGAGTTCCGTTAGAAAAACCTTTGGAAGGTTAAGCGACGTAATAAAAAAATGAAATCCAATATCCGGAAAGTTATCATTTCAGTTTTCATCGCTTTTACAAGTGTTACAATATCCCTACTGATTGCAAAAATTCATTTAATCCAGCAATGGGAAAATCAGACACACGACATTCTTTTCAGGGATTTTCAGAGTAAGAATTCTATTGACGAAGCGGTTATTATAGCGATTGACCAAAATAGTTTAGACTTTTTTCAAAATAATAAAACACTCTGGCCCTGGCCCAGAACTTTTTATGCAGCTGCTTTAGAGTATCTAAATCATTGTAATGCCAAAACGGTAGTTTTTGATATCATATTTTCATCTCCAGATATCGATAGGCTAAATGTAGAAGCAGTATATGCGGATTCAGTTTTTGCTTTTCAAATGAAAAAAAACAGAAATGTAATTCTTGCATCTCAGATGGAAGATTCCACACATTTTAACGTAGCACCTGCATTAGACACATTCTCAGTTCAATTTGAATACGATATATCTTCTGAAATAATTAAAACATACCCAAGAGCAACTCTACCAATTTATCAATTTCAAAAGTCCATAGCTCATCCCGGAGTAGTTAATTTTTTCACTGACAATGATGGAGTTTGTAGAAAAGTACCATTGGTTTTTAAATATGATGGTAAAATTTACCCATATATGGCATTAGCCGCAGCGCTTATTTATAATAGCATCAATAAAGTCAAATTCGATAAAAGTACTAACTGTTTAATATCCGGTAATCATTACATTCCAGTTAACAAAGATGGATTCTATAACATTTACTGGTACGGTCCCGGCGGACCTGGTAACACTTTCAAATACATCTCTTTTGCACAATTATTGCAATCATACATCCAGTGGAAAAGTGGGGAAAAGCCTCTAATTCCTCCCGAAACTTTTAAAAATAAGGCTGTTTTTATCGGAGCTACTGCTGCAGGTCTTTTAGACTTAAAAACTACACCTTTTAGTTCTATTGAACCTTACCCCGGTGTTGAAATCTATGCTACCGTGTTTTCTAACATCATAAGAGATGATTACGTTTATTGGTTTTCGACTCCTTTATGGATTGTTATTTCCATTCTATTGATTTTTATCTTATCATTTATCTGGCAAAAACTAAAAATATGGCTATCAGCTTTCAGTTCTATAATTGTTTTCTTTTTACCTTTGCTAACTGCTGTCGTCCTTTTCCAGAATTATAAAATGTTTGCCCCAATTGTTTCTTCTGAGATAGCAATACTCCTATCTTTAATTATTGTTCTTGTAACTAATTTCTTTACAGAGGGGCGAGAAAAGAGGCAGGTTAAAAAGGTTTTTAATAGATATTTACACCCTGCAGTTGTTGAAAACTTAACTCAAAATCCCGAAAAACTTGAAATGGGAGGAAAAGAAATTGAAGCCACTGTACTTTTCACAGATTTACAGGGATTCACCGGGATTTCCGAGCACTTCTCTCCACCTGAGATTGTCAAATTTCTTAATGATTATTTTGAAAAAGTAGAACAAATAATTTTTCACAATAACGGCATGCTGGATAAATACACAGGTGACGGAATAATGGCGATATTTGGAGCTCCTATCGAAAACAGAGAGCATGCTCTATTTACCTGCAATGCAGCATTAGAGTTCAATAAACTTTCATCTCTTAAAATCGAAACTGAAAACCGCTCTATCCCTTTAATAACACGCGTAGGAATTAATAGCGGGAGATTAGTGGTTGGAAACATTGGATCTTCACACAGGATGGATTATACTGCGATTGGAGATACTGTTAATCTCTCTGCCCGCCTTGAAGGAGTTAATAAAATATACGGAACTCAAAACATTATTTCCGAAACGACATATTTGCTTGTAAAGGATAGATTTGTTTGTAGAGAGCTGGATTTTATTAGAGTGAAAGGTAGAGATAAGCCATTGAGAATATACTCTGTTATATCAAAAAAAGAAGATTTAGACAACAGTACTGAAAAATATTTGTCTATACATAAAGAAGCATTAGAACTGTATCGAAAAAGAAAATTTAAACCAGCGGCAATTGCATTTGAGAAATTAACTATAATTAGACCTGATGACTCTGTAGCAGAAGTTTTTCATAAAAGGTGTCAAAAATTAATTTTTAACCCGGAACTTATAGATGACAAAGGTGTTTTCAATATCACCATAAAATAAAAAAAGGGAGAAAACCAATGAAAAAACAAATCTTAATTCTTGCAGTAATTTTCCTCATTCCTATTCTGCTGTTTAGCCAAAATACTAAAGTAATTAGTAGAGACAAATGTCACTTTCGTGAGGGACCTGGCAGTTATTATCCATTAATAGGAATGCTTAAAAAAGGTTCACCTGTCACAATCTTAAATCAACAACCCGGATGGATAAATATCAAGTTCAGTGATAAAGAGGGTTGGATTTCTAAAAATGCCCTAAAATCTCAAAAAGAAGAAAAAATTGAGCCACTTATGTCAGGCTCTTTCAGTGAAATACCATCAATGATTTCAAGAGCATCTGCAAGCGGTGCGGTAAAAGGATTTGCTCAGAAATTCGTAAAATATCAAGCAGGCTGTAAATTTGCTTTTGATCAATATCAATCACAATTCATTACTCCATACGAATATTACCAATTCAAACAAGAGACTTATCGAGGAAGAAGCTCAAGAAAGATTAGAAATAGATATAGAAAATTTCAAAAAAATTATGAGGAGTATGAAATATTTCTCAACCTTGAAAAATTAGGACTTGCGGTAGCAGCACAAATAGCATCAAACGGAAAAGGGCTTGACAATAATATTACAAAATTGAAATATTTAAATTCAGTGGGTACACTTGTGCTTGAAAACAGTGAATTGTACGATTATCCTGTGAAGTTTTACATTTTAAATGATTCACGACCAGCAGCATATTCATCTCCAAATGGAATGATTTTTATCTCAATTGGTTTTCTTAATATCCTGAGAAATGAAGCTGAACTTGCGTGTGTATTAGGACACGAAATTGCTCATATAGTCTGCAAACATGGTTACCAGGAATTATCAAAAAGAAAGACAATGATAATTGCTGAAGGAGCATTAAACACCGATTTTCACAGATACATCAATAGTCATAATAATCCCTAAAATAT
>CAYTUQ010000036.1:0-38288 GCA_964441235.1 uncultured bacterium
TATTTACAATTAGTTGTTATACTTTAAGTTCTTTCAAAGTGGAAAAGATAGGTTAAAGGACAAAGACTTGCGTGATGTTAATATAGAATTTGAAAATCTTTCCAAATTACAGACAGAAAATAGATATATTCAACACCCTGGGTTGTCTGTACAGATCCGTATGGAAATGAAAAAATAAAACAGGATTATCAGTGGATTGATGATATATTTTATATAGATTCAAAAGCAAAAGAACATATTATTAATGTAATTCAATGCAAAGAATCCAAAAAAGATAAGAATGGTGAAATAAAAACAAATAAATTCAAATGGCTAACTAACTGTAAAATTACAAAAAAGAACGTATGTCAAATTTCAAATATGGGAGGTAGAGATAGATGGAAAATAGAAAACGAAGGATTTAATGTTCAGAAAAATGGAGGGTATGAATTGGAGCACCCTTATACGAGTAACGAACCAGCGGCGAAAATATTCTATTTCTTATTACAAATTGCGCATATGATTATTCAACTTATCTATAAAGGAAGTCTTTTGAGAGCCGCGTCAATACAAGTTACTTCTATGAAAATGTTAGCATTCCTTTTACTCGAGGCATGGCGGAATGCCTTTATAACAGAAAACAATTTAGAATTAATTAAGATGAAAAAAATTCAAATAAGATTCGACACTTCATAAGAAAGAGAGGTGCTCCATTTAATCCTTCCTCTTGAAAAAAATAAATTGTTAAAAACTGATTTTATTGTTACTTAAAATCATAATGGTGGCTTATGCCCTATAAAACTTTAATAAAATAATAAATCAAGTTTAATTCTATTCGACCATTCATTCTATGTTTGATTCTTTATTGCTGCTAATCTTACCTGATTTACGTTAAGTACGATATAGAATCTACTTAATATTTCATTCCGGGGAGAATTTAACCTACAACTTTAGGTAGTTTTTGAATTCTATATACTATCTAGAGTCTGTCCATAAAGTATAAACCACTTGCCGTAGGCATCCCTTGCGGGAGAAGTGGTTATTTGATACAAAGAATTATTTTATCACCATAATAAATTATGGTGTTGTCTCAACCGCAATATTATCAAGATATTGAGATAACAACTGCCTGTCCCTCTGGGGAATTTATTCAGGTGAACTTAACCGTTAATAATCTTTAACTGATTCATCAGTTTTTCAAGTTTATAGAAAAACACTATCTATAATTGAAACGAAAGGCTTTTTTAATAGCAGAAAAATAATCGTATTGATCAGCAAAAGTCTTATAAGAAAAAAAGACAACGTTAGAATAACCATCAGATAGTGCCAGCACTGTTTTTGTCATTGCATTATATCTATTCTGGTTATAAACAGCAACACCCATCCAAATTCTATCTTGCGGAACTGATTTCTTTATTTCTTTTGAAATATTCTCGAATTGTTCAGTGTCTTTTGTATAGTTCATCGGAATTGCGAAATCTATCCAACCGTTTTTAATCCATACCACCCAATCCTGATAAAAAGAATTTTTTGCTTCTATAGGATCAGGTTTAACAGCAGCACTAAAAACAATTGGCTTTCGTGTTGTAACAATAAAATCTTTTACCTGGTGAACAAGCTCCGAAATAGCATCACAGCGGAAGTTATTCCAACTATCTATAAGATATTCAAATTTATGCTTCTCCCAGCCTGAGAAAAATGATTTATCTGAAATTGACAATAAAATAGGATCAATGCCAGTTTTTTCTTTATAGGTTCTTCTCCCGTATGAATTAAAGTCATAAGTACTTTTAGGATAACGAATATAATCAAAATGAAGACCATCAATATTATAATTTTCGACAAGCTCTTTAAATACTGAAATTAGATAGGCTCGCACTTCAGGAACAAGAGGAGATAGATAAATACCTTCTGTTTTATTTGCAACAAAGTCTTTATTAGTTCTATTAACATCTTTTACTCCATTAGCATCTATAGAGCACCAATCAGGATGAAGATTTAATAAATGCCGTTTGCTTTTTGGCTTTCTATCTGATGACCATAGCAGAAATACATTAACCCATGCATGAACTTTTAAACCTTTTGGATGAGCCTCAGACAAAATATATTTTAGAGGATCAAATTTTTTATCGTTAACTGCGGGAGCAAATGGAACAATATTAGATTTATAGTAAGCATCTCCTCGACCTCTCACCTGGACAAATATATCTGTAAAACCATTTTTTACAGCAAAATCAACTACTTTATTAATTTTATCCCTGGAAGTTATCTGATCTCGAATTACCCATATTCCTAAATGCTCCAGAGTCTGAGCGAAAAGAAAATTAGCACATATTATAGTAAAAATAAAAAAGGCAGCCAATACAGCCGCCCACTTATTATTTTTATTATAATTAAACAAATTTAAATCCGCTTTTAATCTTTATCCTCTTCTTTAGATTTTTCAACTTTCTGCTTCTTCTGCCTGGCTTTACTTTCTACAGAAGGTGTTTTCTCTTTTTTTGTTGCACTCTTTTTTTCTGTCTTAGCTTCTTTTTTGTCCTCTTGAGGCATCTTATAGTCAACAAATTCTATAAGTGAAACAGCAGCACAGTCATTATCGCGGAAACCTAACTTAGTAATTCGTGTGTAACCGCCAGCTCTGTCAGCATATTGCGGTGCAATATGATCAAAAAGAGTTTTTGTAAGTGTCCTATCTTTTAAGACCCTATACGCTAAGCGTCTGTGGTGAACAGTTCCTTTTTTGCCATAAGTAATCAACCTTTCAACTACTCTGCGAAGCTCTTTAGCTTTTGCATCGGTAGTTTTTATCTTGCCATGCTTAATTAATGAAGCGGCTAAATTCGACATCAAAGCGTTTCGGTGACTCGCTGTTCTTCCAAGTTTTGCTACATGTTTCTGGTGACGCATTCCTGAATACTCCTTAAACTATTATTCATCTTTGTCAAAAAGATATTTTTCAACATCCATTCCGAATTCCAAATTCATCCCTTTTAGTTTAGACATTAATTCATTTAGTGATTTCCTGCCGAAATTTTTAAACTTTAGCATTTCAGACTCTTCCCTGGAAACTAGATCATAGATTTTCATAATATTATTGGCTTTAAGACAATTATAAGAGCGAACTGAAAGTTCCATCTCATCAACGCTTTTATTAAGAAGATTCCTGATTCTAATGATATCTTCGCTTGGTATATCCTTTGGAAAACCATGGGACTTTGATACAGGTTTTGAAAATAGAGCAAAATAGCCCTGGAGAAGTTTAGAAGCATAATCAAGTGCTTCTTCAGGCGTAATGCTACCATCAGTTGTAATATTTAAAGTTAAACGCTCCAGAACCTCTCGTGCAGTACCAGGAAGATTTTCAACTTTATAATAAGCCTCTTTAATAGGAGAAAAAATCGAATCTATGAAAATAGTACCAATCGGATAATCTATTGTTTTGTTCTTTTCGGCAGGCACCCAACCGACACCACGAGAGATTTTAATCTCAATATTAAAGTCTGCTTTTTCGTTCATCGTACAGATATGAAGGTCAGGATTAATAATTTCAAATTGTGTATTATCCTTTCCAATTTCACCAGCACAAAATTCATTAGGACCCTTAAGATGCAAATTAATCCTATCTGGTTTAAGATCGTTAAGTTTAAATCTAACTTGTTTCAGATTAAGAATTATTTCGGCAACATCTTCTGTAACACCAAGGATAGTGGCAAACTCATGTAAAACACCATCAATCTTTATAGATGAAATAGCTGCACCAGGTATGGATGTAAGCAACATCCTTCTTAAAGCATTTCCAATAGTTATACCGAAACCTTGTTTTAAAGGCTGTACAATAAATTTCCCATATTCATCACCCGACACATCTCTTATAACTCTTGCTAATATTTGATCCTGAGCTGTCATTTAATTCCTCTTTATTTTATATGAAAGTAACCACGAAGTACACGAATTTTAATTATATATCTCAATGTCAATAGTCATTCAGTGGTCATTCAGTGGTCAAATGACGGAGAAGCCAGATGACAATAAATGACAGCGAAGCGAATGACAATATACTACTCCATTATTTCAGAGATCTTACGGATCATCTTTTCCCAACGGGACTCCTGCTGGAGCATGTTTCGTTGTGGGGAAAAATCATGGATGTTATTTAGAATAGAGTTCAACAACTATTTGTTCGTTTACATCTACGACCATCTGATCTCTCTCCGGTACCTGTATAAAGATGCCCTGCATCTTAGCCTTATCAAGAATTAACCAGGGAAGATCATGATCGCCATGAATTCTTTTCATCGACTCATGTATTACATCCAATTTTTTACTTTTTTCTCTAACCTTAATAACATCCCCAGCCTTTAACTCATAGGAGGGGATATTCACAATAACGTCATTAACCGTGAAATGGCGATGACTAATTAACTGACGACCCATTTTTCGAGATGGTGCAAATCCAATACGATATACAACATTGTCAAACCTACTTTCAAGAATTTTCATCAAATTTGTACCTGTAACACCTTTTTGCTTAGATGCAGTCTGAAAATAGCGCCTGAACTGTTTTTCAAGAACTCCATACATTCTTTTAATTTTCTGCTTCTCTCTGAGCTGCAAACCATAGTTTGATCTTCTTCTGCGATTTGTCTGCCCATGCTGTCCAGGACCATAACTTTTTACTTCAAAAGAGCACTTAGTGCTAAAGCAGCGTGTGCCTTTTAAAAAAAGTTTCTTGCCTTCACGACGACATATTTTACACACTGGACCTGTATATCTAGACATCAATTATACTCCCAACATTTAATTTTATACTCTTCTCCGCTTTGGAGGCCTACAACCATTATGTGGAATTGGTGTAACATCCTTAATAGCTGAAATCTTTAATCCAGCAATATTCAGGGATCTAATAGCTGCTTCACGACCTGATCCAGGACCTTTTACTCTAACCTCAACATCACTGAGTCCCAAATCAATTGCCTCTTTAGCAGCTTTTGCTGCTGCCTGCTGAGCTGCGAAAGGCGTATTCTTCCGTGAGCCCTTAAATCCAACAGTCCCTGCCGAAGACCATGAAATTACATTTCCATAATTATCAGTTAAAGTAATTATTGTATTATTAAATGTTGCCTTTATATTGGCAATACCTTCAGCATCTACTTTAATTTTTTTCTTTTTTCTTGATGACGATCTCGGTGGCAATTAAAAACCTCCTATGCTACGGATTTCTTCTTTCTACTTACTGTTCTTCTTGGACCCTTTCCTGTACGTGCATTAGTTTTTGTACGTTGTCCTCTTGTAGGCAACCCACGCCTATGCCGAAGCCCACGGTAAGAACCGATATCCATAAGTCTTTTAATATTCATCTGGTTTTCGGTTCTTAATGCACCTTCTACCTTCTCATCATTACTAATGATATTTCTAATATCTCTTATATTATCATCAGAAAGGTCTTTTACGCGAATCTCAGGATCTACTTTCGCTTTCTTAAGTATTTTAAGAGCAGTCGTTCGTCCTATACCAAATATATAAGTTAAACCTATTTTTAATTTCTTGTCTCGTGGTAAATCTATACCTGCAATTCGAGCCAAAACTTCCTCCTACTATATTTTATCCCTGTCGCTGTTTATGCTTCGGATTAGAACAGATAACTCTAACAACCCCTTTACGACGAATTATTTTACACTTATCACAAATCTTTTTCACCGATGCTCTGACCTTCATAACGTACCCATTTCATTTATATCTGTAAATAATTCTCCCTCTTGAAAGATCATAGGGTGACAACTCCAGTGTAACCTTATCTCCAGGCAATATTTTGATAAAATGCATCCTCATTTTACCAGAAACATGTGCTAAAACCTCATGACCATTCTCCAACACAACTCTAAAAGAAGCATTTGGGAGATTCTCTTTAATTGTACCATCTATTTTTATTAACTTCTCTTTTACCATAATATCCTATCTTCTCATTATTCTCTATTAGATAAAATAAGTGGACCATCCCCAGTTATGGCTATAGTATGTTCGTAATGTGCTGATGGTTTTTTATCAGCAGTAACAACAGTCCAACCATCGTCTAAAGTATAAACATTATATGTACCAGCATTAACCATAGGTTCAATAGCAATACACATTCCAGCTTTCAACGTTGGACCTTTTCCCGGTTCTCCGTAATTTGGTACTTCGGGCTGCTCATGAAGTTCTCTTCCAATACCATGACCAACAAGAACCCTGACTACAGAAAATCCATTACTTTCAACATGAGTTTGAACTGCATTCCCGATATCAGACAATTTGTTGCCAGGAATAGCCATCGCAATTCCTTTATACAGAGATTCTTTAGTTACACTCATTAATTTCTTCTTAATCGGATCAACTTCACCAACAGCATAGGTATATGCAGAATCTCCATAATACCCGTTTTTCTCAGCTCCAACATCAATACTTATAATTTCACCATCTTTAAGTTCTCTATTAGAGGGAATACCATGCACCACCTGTTCATCAATGCTGGTACAAATTGTTGCAGGATAGTATTTATATCCCTTAAATGCTGGTTTAGCGCCTTTACTACGAATAAATTCCTCAGCCAATTTATCCAATCTCTTCGTTTTAACACCGGGTTTTGCCTCTTTGCCTAACATTTGAAGAGTATCAAAAACTATTTTATTACTCTCCCAAATTTTCTGAATCTCATCTTTTGAACGAATATAAATCATTATAAAACTCTAGCGACGACGACTTTTCATTTTACCACTCTTAAGAAATCCATCATAATGCCTCATCAACAGATGTGATTCAATCTGTTGCAGAGTATCCAAAGCGACTCCAACAATAATTAGTAGACTGGTCCCCCCGAAAAATGAGGCAAGATCATAGTTAACATTCATAACTTTCATTAATACGTATGGGAAAACTGCAATAAAAGCTAAGAATATTGAACCCGGGAGTGTTACTTTTGTTAAAATATTATCTATAAATTCTGAGGTTTTCTTTCCAGGACGAATACCAGGAATAAATCCCCCGTATTTCTTCATATTATCAGCAACCTCAATAGGATTAAAAGCTATTGCCGTATAAAAATAGGTAAAGAAAACAATAATTAAACCGTAGATAACCCAATAAATAGGGGAGTGTATACTAAAAAACTGCATCATTCCTTGAATGAAATCACTACCTGGAAAAAACGTTGCTATTGTACTTGGAATGAACATAATAGCCTGAGCAAAAATAATCGGCATAACACCGGCAGTATTCACACGCAAAGGAATATGCGTTGCTTGACCACCATAAACTTTCCTGCCTATCACTCTCTTGGCATATTGTACAGGAATCTTCCGCTGTCCCTGGGTTAAAAGAACAACAAAGCCAACAATTACAAACATCAATCCTAACAGAAGTACTTCTGTAAATATTCCTCTTACTTCCTCCATAATAAGTGTAATCTCTCCCAATGCAACATTTGGTAGACGTGCTAAAATCCCAATCATTATAATCAAGGATATACCATTCCCAATTCCTCTCTCAGTTATCCGTTCTCCAAGCCACATCATTAGAATCGTACCAGTGGTTAGCGTTATCATAGTCATAAATACAAATCCAATACCTGGATGAGGAACAACAGGCAATATTTGATTTCCAATCCTTGCAGACATCTGAGGACTCATTAAAAACTGAGAAATACCAAAAGCCTGCAAAGCGGATATTAAAACAGTTCCATATCTCGTTAACTGAGTAATCTTTTTTCTTCCCTCTTCTCCCTCTTTCTGAAGTTTCTGAAAATAGGGAATTACGGCTCCAAGCAATTGAATAATAATTGACGCACTGATGTAAGGCATTATGCCCAATGCAAAGAGTGTTGCTCTACTAAAAGCACCTCCAGCAAACAGATCATACAACCCAAATAGAGTATTCGAAATATTCCGCATTGCTGCGCCCAACACATCGCCATCAATACCTGGAATAGGAATATGAGCACCTACTCGGACAACAACTAAAAGTCCCAATGTATATAATAATCTTCTCCTTAACTCTGGAATCCGGAATATATTCTGGAATTGCTGCCTCATATTATTTTTACCTTTCCTCCAGCTGATTCTATTTTTTCTTTCGCTGATTTACTAAAAGCATTCGCAATAACAGATATGGGCTTTTTTACTTCACCATTTCCTAAAATCTTAACCGGTTTTTCTAAAGACTTAATAATTCCTTTTTCAAATAAGGTATCAACTGTTACTTCAGGAAGTTGAAGACGAGTGATAACATCTAAATTAACTATTTGGAACTCTTCTTTAAAAATATTCGTAAATCCTCTTTTGGGAACCTGCCTATATAGTGGCATAGTTCCACCTTCCATCCAGCCACGACTTTTCGAACCAGAACGTGAACCATAACCCTTATGTCCACGACCAGATGTCCCACCAGTCCCAGATGCATTACCTCTACCAAGCCGTTTCCTGTTTTTGCGAGAACCGGGAGCATATTCAAGTGAACCTAAATTCATAACCCAACTCCATTTGGATTGAAAATTTTAAATACCAAACTTAAAGGCACTAACTTTAAGACAGCTCTTCTATTTCCAAAATCTATAGAATAATTTGTCTCGTGGAGACCATTCCTGGAAAATTTGATATTTGATATTTGATATTTAAAATTTGATATAAACATTTATACTAACCACCTATTTCCCAACTTCTTCTACTTTAACTAAATGAGATATAGAATTAACCATTCCCCTAATGGCAGGATTATCAGGCTGTATAACTGTGTGGTGCATACGTTTTAATCCAAGTGCTTCTAAAGTTTTTCTCGCCCTTTGTCTATAGCCAATAGGACTTTTAATCTGCGTAATCTTCAATTTAGTATCATTTTTTTTGCTCATGAACCAAATATCTCCTGAAGAGTCATTTCTCTCTTTTTTGCTACTTGAAAAGGATCCTTTAACAATTGAAGTGCCGCCATCGTCGCTTTAACTACATTATGTGTATTATTAGAACCGAGAGACTTTGTTAAAATATCCCGTATACCTACTTCAACCATAATTGCTCTGATAGGACCACCTGCTATTATACCAGTACCCGGAGATGCTGGTTTTAAAATTACTTTAGCAGCACCATATTTTGCCTGAACTGCGTGAGGAATAGTACCGTTAATAATAGGAATTCTCACCAAATTCTTTTTGGCTATTTCCTTTCCCTTAGAAACCGCAGCAACAACTTCCAGAGCTTTACCAAGCCCAACTCCAATATGTCCTTTCCCATCACCAACTGCTACGATGGCATTAAACTTAAATCTACGACCACCAGTAACAACTTTTGCGACTCTGTTTATCTTGATAACTTTTTCTTCAAGTAATTCCAATTGAGTAGAATCGATAGTCTTCAAATATAGTCTCCTCCGAATTTAAAATTCCAATCCAGCTTCTCGTGCTGCCTCTGCTAATAGCTTTACTCTCCCGTGATACTTAAATCCACAGCGATCAAAAACAACTCTTTTAATCTTCATTGCTAAAGCCTTCTCAGCAATATATTGTCCAACAAGAACACTTATTTCGCTCTTTGTTAAATTTTCTTTTATCTTCGCTTTCATTTTTGGCGATAGATCAGAGACAGAAAATAGAGTCTTATTCACAGTATCGTCTATTATTTGCGCATAAATATGATTTAAACTGCGAAATACCGCCAATCTCGGTCTTTCAGATGCACCATGAATGCGTTTTCTAATACTTTTTTTTCTACGCGCACGAGCAAATTCTCTTGATTTTAATTTTTTACTCATTCCGATTACCCCTATTTCACTCCGACTTTCTTACCGGCTTTTCTGCGAATATATTCTCCTTTATAACGAATACCTTTCCCTTTATAAGGTTCAGGTGGAGAAATTGATCTTAATTTAGCCGCTACTTCACCAACTTTTTGCTTATCAATCCCGGTAACTGTAACTACCAAATTACTCGGTACATTAAGAGTAATATCTTCTGGTGGAGTAAATAATACCGGGTGCGAAAATCCAACATTTAAAAGTAAAGAGCGTCCTTTTATTGCTGCAGTATAGCCAATACCCGAAATTTCTAATGTCTTCTGATATCCTTTAGTAACTCCCTCAACCATGTTAGCTATTAACATTCTTGTAAGGCCATGCAGTGACTTATGCATTTTATTATCACCTGGTCTGGTTACTACAATCTCTTTATTATTCTGAGCAACTGACATATCAGGATGAAAATCCCATGATAGTTCACCATTAGGTCCATTAACTGTTAAAGACTTACCTTTAATAGTTACACTAACATTTTCAGGAATTGGAATAGGTTTTTTACCGATTCTAGACACAATTTACTCCTTATTACCTATCTTTACCAAACGTAACAAAGTACTTCACCGCCAGTGTTATTTTTCCGAGCAATCTTATCCGTAACTAAACCCATTGGTGTAGAAAGAATCGCAATGCCCAAACCTCCAACAACACGAGGAATCTTATTAGCTGGGACATAAAATCGCCTCCCGGGACTACTTATCCTCTTTAGTCCTTCTATAACTGGTGTTCCATCTTTTCCATACTTCAAATAAATCCTTATAATTCCCTGTTTTTCATCTTTAATAAGAATAAATTCTTTAATAAAGTTCTCTTTCTTCAAAATCAGAGAGAGTTTCTTCTTTAAATTCGACGCTGGAATATCAACCCAACGATGATTTGCTGCTTGGGCATTTCTTATTCGTGTTAAATAATCTGCAATAGGATCGGTTACTGGCATATTAATAATACTCCTGTTTTACCAGCTTGCTTTTGTAATACCTGGAATTTCGCCTCTCAGTGCTAATTCTCTAAAACATAATCTACAAAGACCAAATTTTCGATAATATGATCTTGAACGGCCACAAATAGAACATCTATTTACTCTGCGTGTTGAAAATTTTGGCTTACGTTTAGCCTTTGCTATAAGTGATTTCTTAGCCATATTATTTACTCTCCCCTGCTGCTAAAGGTGCAGAAATGCGTTTCTTAAATGGGAAACCTAACAATGAAAGTAATTCGTAGGCTTCCTCATCTGTCTTTGCAGTCGTTGTAATTGTAATATTCATTCCCCTGATTTTATCGACTTTATCATAGTCAATTTCAGGGAAAATAATCTGTTCTTTTATTCCCATAGAGTAGTTTCCTCGTCCGTCAAAAGATTTATCATATAAACCTGAAAAATCTCGAACACGTGGAAAGGCAGTAGAGATCAATCTATCTAAAAACTCGTACATTCTCGCTCTTCGAAGAGTTACACAACAGCCGACAGGATCACCCTGTCGGATTTTGAAATTCGATATAGCCTTTTTTGCATGAGTTACAATAGGTTGTTGACCAGAAATTACTCTAATGTCTTCCTGAGCCTTTTTCAGACTTGCAGCTTCTTCTTTAGCCTTACCTACTCCAATATTAAGAGTGATCTTTTCCAATTTTGGTACTTGCATTCTATTCTTATATCCGAATTTCTTCACCATCCCGGGTACAATATCAGTCCTATAAAGAACTTCTAATCTTGGCTTATATTCTGATTTTTTCGCCACTCCATAACTCCCTATTAAATACTATCAATTATTTCACCGGATTTCTTTGAATACCGTACCTTTTTACCATCTTTCAAATTCCTGAATCCAACTTTTGTTGGTTTGCTATTATGAACAAGTTGAACATTTGAGACATGTATAGCAGCCTCTTTTTCAACAATTCCACCTTGCGGATTATTTTGACTGGGACGCATATGTCTCTTTATAAAATTTACACCCTCGACTATTATCCTTTGTTGTTTTGGAAATACTTTTAAAATCCTACCAGTCTTTCCTTTATAATTCCCGGATATAACGACAACTACATCATTTTTCCGAATACGAAACATTCTGACTCTCCTTTAAAGTACCTCTGGTGCCATTGAAACTATCTTCATATAATTTTTCTCTCGGAGTTCCCTGGCTACAGGGCCGAATATACGTGTCCCTCTCGGTTCAAAATTTTCATCAATTAGTACAGCTGCATTATCATCAAAGCGAATATAAGATCCATCTTTACGACGAATTTCTTTTCTGGTTCTAACTATTACAGCTTTTGATTTATCACCCTTCTTAACCATTCCACCAGGAGATGCTTGTTTAACTGTAACAACGATTATATCTCCAAGGGAAGCAACTTTTCTACCCGAACCTCCAAGTACACGAATACACAAAACCTGTTTTGCTCCTGTATTATCTGCAACTGTCATTCTTGTTTCTTGCTGTATCATCAGAACTTCCCCTTACGATTTATCTAGTGATCTAAAATTTCCAATAAACACCATCTCTTTTTTCTGCTGATTGGACGAGACGCTGCAATTTTTACTACATCACCCTGCTTACAACTATTTTGAGGGTCATGAATAAAAAATTTAGAAGTCCGTCTTATATATTTCCCATATATTGGGTGTTTTACAGTTCTTTCAATAGACACGACCGCGGTTTTATCCATCTTATTACTAATAACAGTACCAATTAGTATTTTTCTTTTCCCTTGTGATGTCATTATGTTTTATCCTGTAATTTGACATTCTTGTTGTCTTTAACTTGCATGCCAAGTTCATACTCACGAAGAACTGTTTTTATCTGAGCAATTTCACGACGAACCTGTCTAATTTTCAGTGGATTCTCCAATTGCTGCAATGCTTTTTGAAAACGGAGGTTTTCTAATGCAGTAATATTATCTTGAAGCTTTATTTCAAGTTCTCCAACCGATAGCTCTCTTAATTGACTCTGTTTCACACTACGCTCCTACTTCTCGTCTGGGAACAATCTTAGTTTTTATCGGTAGTTTATAAGCACCTGTAGCAAAAGCTTCTTTAGCTTCAGCTTCATTCGCAACTTCAACCTCAAATAATATTCTTCCCGGTTTCACAACGGCAACCCAAAATTCTGGAGCACCTTTTCCTTTTCCCATTCTTGTTTCTGCCGGCTTTTTTGTTACAGGCTTATCAGGAAATATTCTAATCCACATTTTCCCGTGTTTTCTAACTTTTCTAGCAATAGAAATACGAACAGCCTCAATTTGGCGACTGGAAATCCAACCCGGTTCTAACGCTTTCAGACCATAATGCCCAAAACAGACACTATCACCACGGGTAGCTAAACCTTTCATCCTACCTCGGTGCTGTTTTCTATGTTTGATTTTACGTGGCGCCAGCATATCTAAATCCTTACTTTTTTATCTCTTACCCTTAGTGAGAAACTTTATGGAAAGACTCTCCATTACAAATCCAAACTTTAACTCCAATGCAACCATATGTTGTAAAAGCGGTTACAGAGGCAAAATCTATGTCAGCTTTAAGAGTATGTAGAGGAACACGACCCTCTCTATAAGTTTCCCTTCGAGACATTTCAGCTCCACCAAGACGACCACCACACTGAATACGAATACCTTCCGCTCCCATTCTCATTGTTGCTTGGATCGATTTTTTAATTGCACGTCTAAAAGAAACCTTTTTCTCAATTTGAGTAGCTATATTATTTGCTACTAAAGTAGCATCTAATTCGGGACGCTTAATCTCATTTACATTTATCTGAACATCGAAATTTGTAATCCGCTGAAGTTCCATTCTAAGCAAATCTACCTCTTCGCCCTTTCGACCAATAACAATTCCAGGACGTGAGGTATTAATCGCAACCGTAATTTTTTTTGAAGTTCTATTAATACCAACACTTGAAATCCCTGCATTAGATAAGCGTTTAAGAATATATTTACGCAGTTTGATATCCTCGGTAAGTTTTTTTGAAAAATTTCTTTCATCAAACCAATTACTACTCCAATCCTTATTAAAACCAAGACGGAAACCTATAGGATGAGTTTTTTGACCCAAATAACCTCCAAACTATTTATTCTTTCCCTTATTACTAACTTTAGCATTTTTCTCTGCTATAACAACGGAAATATGACTTGTGCGCCGTCTTATTATAGATGCACGCCCCATAGCACCAGCCCTGAATCTCCGAGCCGTTGTACCTTCATCAACAAATATTGTCTTTATATAGAGGTCTTCAGGATTTATTCCTGTTCCTCCTTCAGAATTTAAAAGATTTGAAACAGCTGATCTAACAGTTTTTTCCACTGATAAAGAGGCTTTCTTGCTGCTGAAATGTAAAGTATTCAAAGCTATTTCTACATCCTTCCCTCGAACTAAATCAGCTACCTGACGAACCTTTCTAGAAGACTGTCTATTGTATTTACTAATTGCCCTTGCTTCCATATTATCTATCTTTTACCCTTCTTTTCTGAATATATATTTACTCTAACCATTCTAATGTCCACGGAATGTTCTAGTATGTGAAAATTCACCGAGTTTGTGCCCTACCATATTTTCCGTTACAAATATTGGGATAAATTTATTACCGTTATGAACAGCAAATGTATATCCAACAAATTCAGGAGGAATAGTCGATCTCCTCGCCCACGTTTTTATCACTTTCTTCTTCCCAGATTTTTCTATCTGCTCAATTCTGCGAAGAAGTTTAGCATCTATATATGGTCCCTTTTTAAGTGAACGACTCATTTAATACCCTCCATAACTATCAATTACGTCTTTTTACAATAAATCTATCACTCTGATTGCGTTTCTTACGTGTACGATATCCTTTTGAAGGCTGTCCCCAGGGACTACACGGATGCCGACCACCGGAGCTTTTTCCTTCACCTCCACCCATCGGATGGTCAACAGGATTCATAGCAACACCCCTGACTTTTGGCCTACGACCTAGCCATCGGCTTCGCCCTGCCTTCCCCAATGATATATTTTCATGTTCCTTGTTCCCAACTTCACCAATTGTTGCAAAACACTCTTTAAAAACCAGACGGATTTCACCGGAAGGCATTTTCAAAGTAACATATTTACCCTCTTTTGCCATAATCTGAGCTGCTGTTCCAGCACCACGAGCAATTTGTCCACCCTTCTTAGGCTTCAACTCGATATTATGAACGAATGTACCTGCAGGAATATTTTTTAATGGTAAAGCATTCCCTGGTTTTATTGAAGCATCCTGGCTAGATACCACAATACTACCAGTATGTAAACCATCAGGGGCTAATATGTACCGTTTTTCACCATCTTTATAAGTAAGTAAGGCAATTCTCGCTGATCTATTAGGATCATATTCTATAGTTTTGACAACAGCTTCAATATCATATTTATTTCGTCTGAAATCAATTATTCTATAAGTTCGCTTATGCCCGCCCCCACGTCGACGTGCTGTTACGCGACCTAAATTATTTCTCCCACTTGACCGTTTAATTGAAACGAGAAGGCTTTTTTCGGGTTTATCAGTTGTTACATCATCAAAAGTGTCAACTGATTTAAAACGTTGTCCCGGTGTAATTGGCTTGATTTTTTTAATTCCCATAACGCTATACCGCAGTTTCTCCTTGATAGAAATCTATCTTATCACCTTCTTTTAGAGTTATTATAGCTTTTTTCCAATTAGAACGTCTACCATCAGTTTTTATTACCCTACCACCGCTTCTAACTGTCATCTGTTTTCTTTTTCCTCTAATGTTCATAGTGGCTACTTTCTCTACTCTAACTCCAAATTTCCTTTCAATAGCTTTTTTTATTTCAATCTTATTTGCAGAAGGATGAACCTTAAAGCCGTATTTCCTCTCATTTTCCTGTAGATTATTAATCTTTTCAGTCAAGATCGGTTTAATAATTATTGTTCCTTTTATTGACATCTCTGAATTCCTAACTATTTAGCAGCAACCGGTTATTCAATTTTTCGAGCCCTGCTTTCTCAATCAATAATATTTCACAATCTAACAAATCATAAGTTGAAGCCTTTTCCGCTTCAACAACAAACACATTATAAAAATTTCTGCATGATAAATATAGATTTCTATTGACTTTTGAAGCAAGAATAGTTACACGTTTGTTTTCCAGCCCAAATCCCTTAAGCAGATTACGGATATTCCTGGATTTTGCATCATCTAATTTAAGCTCTTCGATAACTTTGATTGCACCCTCACGGTATCTATATGAAAGAGCACTTTTTCTTGCTAAAAGTTTAACTTTTTTATTTATCTTCATATTGTAAATTTTGGGCTTTGGTCCAAAGGCTCTTCCACCACCTACCCAAATAGGACTTCTTCTAGACCCCGCTCTTGCCGCACCACGTCCCTTTTGTTTAAATGGTTTTCTACCACCACCACGGGCTTCAGCACGAGTTTTTGTTGAACTAGTGCCCTGACGAGCATTTGTCATCTCTGTCTTAACCGCAAGATAGATAGCATGGTCATGTGGTTCTATATCAAATGAAGGGTTTTTTATAACCATCGTCTCGCTAGACTCTAATCCATCTTTTTTGAAAATGGTAAATTCCATACTCAACTTTCCAGCCTCCGAATAGTTACAATGCCATTTCTTGGACCTGGGATGGCTCCTGTGATATAAAGTAAATTATTTTTATTATCTATCTTAATTACCCGTAATCCTCTCGTTGTAATTCTTTTACCACCCATTCTTCCGGGCATTTTTACACCCTTAATTACTCGTGAGGGATATGCAGATGCGCCAATCGAACCACCAGCTCTAAGACGATCGCTCTGACCGTGAGTTTTCGGACCACCTCTGAAATTATACCTCTTCACAACGCCCTGAAAACCTTTCCCTATAGAAATACCAGTTACTTTAATAGAATCACCTTCTTTAAAAAGATCAATGGTTATTTTCTCACCGATTTTGCAATAATCAGCCTTAAATTCCCTGAATTCCTCAAGATATTTATAAGGCTTAACCTTTGCTGACCTAAAGTGTCCCATTTCCGGTTTGTTTGTTAGACGCTCTGGTTTTTCTATAAAACCCATCTGGATTGCTGAGTAGCCGTCTTTTTTCGACGTTTTTACTTGAACTACCTGGCAGGGACCAGCTTCAACAATAGATACCGGTATTGCCTCGCCACTCTCTCTAAATATCTGACTCATCCCTATTTTTTTCCCAATAATACCTAACATAGAAATACTTCCATTATACCTTTATCTCAATATCCACTCCCGCAGGAAGGTCTAATTTCATAAGAGCATCCACCGTTTTAGACGTTGAATTCAAAATATCAATTAATCTCTTATGTATCTTAGTTTGAAACTGTTCTCTTGACTTTTTATCTACATGAGGTGATCTAAGAACAGTATAGACCGTCCTTTGAGTAGGTAAAGGAATTGGCCCTGAAACTACTGCACCTGTAGATTTGGCTGTTAATACAATCTTCTTTGTACTTTTATCCAAAAGATTGTGATCATATGCTTTTAAACTTATTCTAATTTTTTGTCCAGCCATGGGTAACCCCTTACTCCAATATTTCCGTTACAACGCCAGCACCAACTGTTCTTCCACCCTCTCGAATCGCAAAACGAAGCTCCTTCTCCATCGCTATCTCTGTTATCAACTCAACCTCAGCTGTTACATTATCTCCTGGCATTACCATATCTACACCTGCCGGTAACGATATTACACCCGTTACATCTGTTGTCCTGAAATAAAACTGAGGCCTGTAACCTTTGAAAAATGGGGTGTGCCTTCCTCCCTCTTCCTTCTTCAATACATATACCTCGCCTTTGAACTTCGTATGGGGAGTGATACTCTTCGGGGCTGCTACTACCATCCCTCGCTGTAACCAATCCTTCTCTACTCCCCTCAATAATAACCCTACATTGTCTCCTGCTTCTCCTCTATCCAATATCTTCCTGAACATCTCTACGCCTGTTACTACTGTCTTCCTGTGACCACCTAAACCTATTATCTCTACTTCATCACCTATTTTGATTACTCCACGCTCTATCCTGCCTGTACCTACTGTCCCTCTTCCTGTTATCGAAAATACATCCTCTACCGGCATCAAAAATGACTTGTCTATATCTCGCTTCGGCTCCGGTATATAACTATCTATCGATTCTATCAAATCATATATACACTTCGTCTTCTCAGGATCATCAGGATTATTCAATGCCTCTAAGGCACTCCCCTTGATTATCGGTATATCATCACCAGGATACTTATACTTGTTCAATAAATCTCGTAACTCCATCTCTACTAACTCTATCAACTCCGGATCATCTACCATATCTGTCTTGTTCATAAATACTACTATCGACGGTACATTTACCTGCCTCGCTAATAATACATGCTCCCGTGTCTGCGGCATTGGACCATCAAAAGCTGATACTACTAAGATCGCTCCATCCATCTGTGCCGCTCCTGTTATCATGTTCTTTATGTAATCCGCATGCCCAGGACAATCTACATGTGCATAATGTCGCTTAGGCGACTCATACTCTACATGGGCTGTGTTTATCGTTATCCCTCGCTCTTTCTCCTCCGGTGCATTATCTATACTATCAAATGAACGTACATCCGCTAATCCCTGCTTGTTCAGTATTAACGTCATAGCAGCTGTTAACGTAGTCTTACCGTGATCTACGTGACCTATCGTCCCTATATTCACGTGTGGCTTTGTCCTCTTATATTGTTCCTTCGCCATGAGATCTCCTTATCTTTTTAAAAACTCAGGTATAAAACCCTTTGTTTTTTCAATAATCGTTTTTTGTATCTTTTTATCACAAAAATCATATTTTGAAAATTCCAACGTAAATACTGCTCTTCCTTGAGTAATTGATCTTAAATCCGTTGCATATCCAAAAACTTCCCTTAAAGGGACTAATGAATCAACAATATTAGTATCGTTCCTTTTCCGCATCCCAAGAATATTTGCTCGCCTTGAATTAAGGTCATTAATTACATCACCTAAATAATCATCAGGTACAACTACTTCCAAAGACATTATCGGTTCTAAAATAGATGGACCCGCTTTCTCTAAAGCATTTTCTAAAGCAATAGATCCAGCAATCTCAAAAGCCAATTCTGAAGAATCAACCTCATGATATGCACCATCAATAAGTGTAACTTTTATTTTTTGAATAGGATAACCAGCTAAAATTCCGCTCTTTAATCTGTTACGAATTCCTTTTTCTATCGCCGGTACAAATTCTCTTGGAATTATACCTCCAACAATTTTATTCTCAAAAGAGAAATCGCGAGCAGTACCATTTGGTTCAACCTTTAGCTCTACAACTCCGTAGTGTCCTTTACCACCAGATTGCCGTATGAAACTTCCCTTTCCTATTGCCTCTCTTGTGATAGTTTCTCGATAAGAAACATGTGGCTTACTTACATGTGCCCTGACATTGAACTCTCTGATCATTCTGTCAACAAGAACTTCCAGGTGAAGCTCACCCATTCCTGAAATGATAGTCTGACCACTTTCTTCATCCTGACGAACCTTAAAAGTCGGGTCTTCATAAGCAAGTTTATTTAAGGAATTATACAAATTCTCCGAATCCGATTTACTCTTAGGTTCAATAGAAACGGATAAAACCGGTTCTGGAAAGTTCATTGATTCGAGTATAATAGGATTTTTGGAATCACAGAGAGTATGACCAGTATAACTTATTTTCAACCCAACTACCGCCCCAATTTCACCTGCAGACAACTCATCTACATCTTCGCGTTTGTTTGCATGCATTAAAAGTAGTCGGCTTATCCTTTCTTTCTTTTGGATAGATGAATTGAAAACAGTAGATCCCTTCTTTACTGAGCCAGAATATACTCGAATAAAACTTAATCGTCCAACATGATGGTCTGACATAATTTTAAAAATGAGAGCGGAAAAAGGATCATCTATATTTACCCTCCGCTCAATTGAAGTACCTTTTAGATTCACTCCTTTAATTGCTGGTACATCAAATGGGGAAGGAAGATAATCAACAACTGCATCCAATAATGGCTGTATTCCCTTATTTTTAAAAGCAGAACCGCAAAAAATTGGAACGACCTTATTTTCAAGTGTACCTATACGTATAGCTCTTTTTATATCTTCCGGTTGAATTACTTCACCACTCAGATATTTTGAGAAGAGTTCTTCATCGTAATTAGCGGCTTCTTCAATAAGGACTTTTCGATATTTATCTACTATATCTTGTAAATCTTCTGGAACTTCACCAATAAAGTATTTATCACCCAAAGCAGTATTATCATAAATAATACTCTTTAATGAGATCAAATCAATAATTCCTGTAAAAAGATCTCCATTTTCTATAGGAAGATTAATGGGTATTGGTGTCGCTTTAAGGTGATCTTTTATCATTGATAGTACATTAAAATAATCTGCTCCTGCCCTATCCATTTTATTAACAAATGCAATTCGAGGAATATTGTATTTATTCGCCTGTCGCCAAACGGTTTCACTTTGAGGTTCAACCCCGCCAACACCACAAAAAATAGCAACAGCCCCATCTAGCACTCTGAGGGACCGTTCAACTTCTGCAGTAAAATCTACATGACCTGGTGTATCAATAATATTAATACGATGGTCATTCCAATAACAAGTTGTTGCCGCAGATGTAATCGTTATACCTCGCTCTTTTTCTTGATCCATCCAGTCCATAGTTGCAGTACCATTGTGAACTTCTCCCATCCTATGGACTCGACCTGTATAGAAAAGAATTCTCTCAGTTGTAGTGGTCTTACCGGCATCAATATGTGCCATAATCCCTATATTCCGTATTTTTTTAAGAATTCTTTCTTTCACAATATTCCTTTATTATCTATATCCAAAATGAGCAAAAGCTTTATTCGCTTCTGCCATTCTATGTGTATCGTCTCTCTTTTTAATTGATCCACCTTCATTTTTGGCAGCTGCCATCAGTTCACCGGCAAGTTTCTCTGCCATCGAATTTCCCTGCCTGGATTTAGCAAAGGAAATTACCCATCTAGCAGCTAAAGCAAATTTCCTCCTGGGTCTTACTTCAATAGGAACCTGATAAGTTGCGCCACCGATTCTTCTTGATTTTACTTCCATAATAGGAGATACATTTCTCATTGCCTTTCGAAAAACATCAACTCCATTTGTTTTTTGCTTTTCTCCAATGATATCTATAGCATCATAAAAAATTCTTTCAGCCAGAGATTTTTTCCCTCTTCTAAGAATATAGTTTATAAACCTTGCTACTTGAATATCGCCGTACTTGGGGTCAGGTAATATTCGTCGAGATGGAATTCTCTTTCTTCGAGCCATAAACTAATCTCCCTTATTAAGATGGACGCTTTGTTCCATATCTTGAACGGCTATTTCTCCTATCACTAACACCACTTGTATCAAGAGTCCCTCTGACAATATGGTAACGGACACCAGGAAGATCCTTAACACGTCCGCCTTCAACTAAGACTATTGAATGCTCTTGAAGATTATGTCCTTCACCAGGAATATAAGCATTCACCTCTTTGCCATTTGTTAATCTGACACGAGCTACTTTCCGCAAGGCAGAATTTGGTTTTTTTGGAGTAGTGGTATAAACCCTTGTACATACACCACGTTTCTGAGGGCACCCACGTAAAGCTGGTGCCTTCTCCTTCTTAAAAACTGCTTTTCTCCCCTTACGAACTAACTGACTGATCGTTGGCATACTCTCTCCACTATAAAAACCCACAAACATACGATAATTATATTTTGTAAGCAATACATTTCCAATAGCAATATTCTTTATTTTTGTAGAGCAGCAAGCTCGGCTTCTTCACTCTTTTTCTTCTCACGTATTAATTCCCACTCCTTTATTTCTTCTTCAGGTTCTGTAACCACAATATCTTTGTATTTCCTCAAACCTGTTCCAGCTGGAATCAACCGTCCCATTATAACATTCTCCTTTAAACCTCTTAAATAATCTGTTTTACCGGCTACTGCTGCATCAGTTAAAATTCGAGTAGTTTCTTGAAATGAAGCGGCTGATATAAAGGATTCTGTATTTAATGATGCTCTTGTTATGCCAAGAAGCAACTCATTAAACTTTGCAGGATGAGCCTGTCTAGCCTTCGCCGGATTTTTGTCTTCCTCCTTAAGCAAGCGGTTGAACTTCGCAAACTCTTTTTTTGAAACGACATCACCTTCATCCCAATCAGAGTCACCAACATTTTTAATGACAACATAATTTTTTATCCGTTCGTTCTCTTCAATCAGCTCATTCCGGTTTACTCTATCTTTTTCAAGTAAATTTGTATCACCAGAGTCCTCAATGCTTACTTTTTGCATCATCTGCCGTACAATAACCTCAATATGCCTATCGTTAATTCTAACCCCCTGAAGTCTATAAACCTCCTGGATTCCATCCACAAGGTATTCCTGTACTTTACGAGGATCTTGCACTGCAAGAATATCCTGAGGAGCAACAGGTCCCTCACAAAGTCTTTCACCAGCTTGTACTTCATCTCCTTGATTAACCAAAACATAACGACCATAAGGCATTTTGTACTTTTTCTGCTGAGCGTCCGGACCAACAACAATAATTTCTCTTATACCTTTTTCAGTTTTACCAAATTTAACTTGGCCATCAATTTCAGAAATAATCGCAGGATCTTTCGGTCGCCTTGCTTCAAATAACTCAGCAACACGTGGTAATCCACCCGTTATGTCACCAGTTTTTCCTATCTCTTTTGGAATCTTTGCAAGAACATCACCTGCTACAACACTCCTTCCATCGTCAACAACCAGCATAGCACGCACTGGCAGCATGAACCCTACACTAACTTTCTCCTCACCATTCACTTTATAGATAATATCTATTCTTGGTTGAATAGTTCTATCTTTCGATTCAATTACAATTCTTGATTTATGCCCAGACTCATCAGTTTCTTCGCTATAAGTGACATTCTCAATCAGGTCAACAAATCTAACTTTACCAGAACGTAATGCCAAAATGTGATCCATATAAACATCCCAGAGAAACAAAGTCTGTCCTACATTAATTTGTTCATTTCCTTTCACAATAACATGAGCACCATAAGGTACATTATAAGTAGATGTAACTCGATTATTTTCATCAATAAGGCTTAAAAGAGCATCTCTGGATAAAGCTATAGAATATTTTTCTTTTTTATTAATTACAGATTTATAATTATTTGAAAAAACCACTCTGCCTTTACTCTTTGCTTCAACCTCTGATTCTTCTACAACCCTAGCAGCTGTTCCACCATAGTGAAACGTCCTAAGTGTAAGCTGGGTACCCGGTTCACCAATAGATTGAGCTGCCATTATTCCCACCGCCTCTCCAATATTCACCATCTTGTTACTTGCCAAATTTCTACCATAGCATTTCTCACAAACACCTCTAAGAGATTCGCAAGTCAGAACTGATCGAATACGAACTTTCTCTATTCCGCAATCCTGAATTCTATGTGCAATTGACTCATTAATTTCCTGGCCTGCTTCAACTATAATTTCCTCTTCATCTTCCAGATCATAAACATCCTCCTGGGCAACTCGTCCAACAATTCGGTCAGCTAGATTCTCAATAATATTTTCTTCTTTTTTCAATGCGGTTATCTCAATACCATTAATAGTACCACAATCTTCCTCAGTAATAACAACGTCTTGAGCAACATCCACTAAACGGCGAGTAAGATAACCCGCATCAGCGGTCTTTAATGCAGTATCTGCTAATCCTTTCCTGGCTCCATGAGTAGAGATAAAATATTCAAGTACTGAAAGACCCTCTTTAAAGTTGGAAGTGATCGGGGTTTCAATGATTTCTCCCACTTGTCCTGTCATTGATTTTTGCGGTTTTGCCATCAAACCACGCATACCTGCAAGTTGTTTAATTTGCTCACTACTGCCTCGAGCACCAGAATCAGCCATCATAAATATAGGATTAAACCCTTGCTTATCATTAGAAAGATTTTCGATGGTGACATCTGCAACTTCATTTGTAGTATGAGTCCAATTATCTATTATTTTGTTATAACGCTCCCCCTCAGTTAATATTCCTTTCCGGAACTTTCTCTGAATATCTTCAACATGTTTAAATGATTCCTCAATAAGCTCAGATTTTTTTTCTGGTATTAGAATATCCGACATTGAAATTGAAACACCAGACCTTGTTGCGTATTTAAATCCGACATCTTTTAATTTATCAAGGAACTTAACAGTTTCGTAATTACCAGCTTTATGATAACCTTCGCGTACAATCGTCTCTAAACGTCCTTTAGAAATAAGCTCATTAATATACCCTATTTCTTTTGGAAGAAGACTATTGAATAATGCTCTTCCAACAGTTGTATCGTAAATTATACCGTTTACTCTAATCTTTACTATGGCGTGTATATCTAATTCACTGGCCCAGTATGCTGTAAGCGCTTCATTAGTTGATGAAAAACTCTTGCCTTCACCCTTCGCTCCTCTTCTCTGACGGGTGATATAATAGACACCAAGGACCATGTCTTGTGACGGAATAGCAACAGGAAATCCATGTGCAGGGTGAAGAATATTATGGCTTGACATAATCAATACTCTACACTCCATTTGTGCTTCAAATGATAGAGGTATATGAACTGCCATCTGATCTCCATCAAAGTCAGCATTAAAAGCAGCACATACTAACGGATGGATTTGGATAGCCTTTCCATCAATCAAAACCGGCTGAAAAGCTTGAATACCTAATCTATGAAGTGTAGGTGCTCTATTTAATAAAACAGGATGGTCTTTTACTACATATTCAAGTATTCTATATACCTCGGGATCCTTTTGATCTACCATCGCTTTGGCAGCTTTAGGAGTTTTCGATTTATTACGCCTAATAAGTTGATGAATAATATGTGGCTTAAATAACTCAATCGCCATTTCTTTTGGCAAACCACATTCGTTCAATTTAAGATTAGGTCCAACAACAATGACGGAACGTCCACTATAATCAACACGCTTACCAAGTAGGTTCTGTCTAAAGCGTCCTTCCTTACCTTTAAGCATATCGCTTAAACTCTTCAAAGGACGTCTTGTACCACTTCTGACTTCGGTACGTCTCCGGCTGTTATCAAAAAGTGAATCAACAGCTTCCTGAAGCATTCTTTTTTCGTTCCTGAGAATAACCTCCGGGGCTTTAATCTCGATAAGTTGCTTTAATCTATTATTTCGGATAATAACTCGTCTATATAAGTCATTCAGGTCACTTGCTGCAAACCTACCACCTTCAAGAGGAACAAGAGGCCTGAGATCAGGAGGAATAACCGGTAAAACCGTTATAACCATCCACTCAGGTTTATTGACAGGCTTTCCTTCACGAGGTAGAAAAGCCTTAACCACTTTAAGACGCTTTAATATTTCAGCTTTCTGAGTAGACGACTTTTTAGATTTTAGATCATTTTTGAGTTTTCGGACTAAAACTTCTACATCTAATTTGTGAAGGAGTTCTCTTAAAGCTTCACCACCAGTTTTAGCAATAAAATAGTTCTGAGCTTCTTCTTCATCGAACAGTTCGCTCTTTGGTCCATATTTTATCATATTTTCAAAATATTCTTCTTCTGAAATGATAGACTTATATGAAAGGTCAGATTCACCCTGATTGAGAACAACATATTTTTCATAATATACAATTTCTTCAAGGCTCCTTGTCTTAATATTTAAGAGATAATATAACTTACTTGGAATAGACCTCAGAAACCATATATGCACAACCGGAACAGCAAGAGTAATATGCCCCATACGTTCACGTCGAACTTTCTTTCTTGCTACTTCAACACCACATCTATCACAAATTATACCTTTATATCTTATACGCTTATACTTCCCACAATGACATTCCCAATCTTTGACAGGACCGAAAATCTTCTCGCAAAAAAGTCCATCTTTTTCAGGTTTGTATGAGCGGTAATTTATTGTTTCAGGTTTTAAGACTTCACCATGTGAACGAATTAAAATTGTCTCTGGAGAAGATACATGTATAGTGATACTTTCAAACTCTCTACGATAACTAAAAGGTCTTGAAAAATTCATATTAATTTTATTTCCTCCAGCCCTGTCCCGATGAATCGGGATCGGGACTAATTAACATCCATTTCAATACATAAACCTTGCAGCTCTTTTAAAAGGACGTGAAATGACTCAGGTATACCGAATTCTGAGAAATTTTCTCCCTTTACAATTGCATTATAGGCTCTAGACCGACCTTCAACATCATCGGATTTTACGGTAAGAATTTCCTGTAAAGTGTAGGCAGCACCATAGGCTTCTAAAGCCCAGACTTCCATTTCACCAAAGCGCTGACCCCCAAATTGAGCCTTTCCTCCCAGTGGTTGTTGAGTAACAAGTGAGTAAGGCCCGGTGGACCTGGCATGCATCTTATCTTCTACTAGATGTGACAGTTTCATCATGTAGATATATCCAACTGTAACAGAAGCGTCAAAAGGTTCACCTGTCTGACCATCATAAAGAGTTACCTTCCCACTTTCGGGTAAATTAGCTTTTCTAAGTTCTTCTTTCACTTCTTCATGGGAGGCACCATCAAACACCGGTGTTTCGTAATAAACACCCAGTTTCTTACCTGCCCATCCAAGCATCGTTTCATAGAGCTGTCCCAAATTCATACGTGATGGCACGCCAAGAGGGTTAAGAACAATATCAACCGGAGTTCCATCTTCTAAGAAGGGCATATCTTCCTGAGGTACAATTATTGAAACTACACCTTTATTACCATGTCTGCCAGACATTTTATCACCGACAGAAATTTTCCTCTTATTTGCTACATAAACCTTTGCAAGTTCTAAAACCCCAGGTTGAAGATCATCACCAACTTTTATCCTATAAATATTATACTCTAGCTCTTCATCAATCTTTTGCGAAAGATCAAGATAGTTTTTTATTACTCTTTCAACTTTCTGATTTGCCTCAGAATCAGTAGTCCATGGTTCCTCTAAACTCAGATTGTCAAAATTTATTCCCTGAAGCTGCTTTTCAGTCAATTTAGTACCGGCTTTGACAACTTTTTTTACTCCAGTTAGATCTTTTATTGTTTTAGATGTTTTGCCAGTCAGAATTTTAATCAACAACTTATCTCGACGAGCATTAAGAGAATGATGTTCTTGTACACTCTTACTTGTTAGTTCCTCAATATAACGCCTCTCATTATCCCGACTTGTTTTTCCCTTTCGCTTAAATAATTTTGTATCTACAATAACACCTCTAATTCCAGATTCAGCTCTTTTAGAAGCATCTTTAACATCGCTAGCTTTTTCACCAAATATAGCTCTTAATAGTTTTTCTTCAGGAGTTGGATCTGTATCACCTTTTGGAGTAACTTTACCGATTAATATATCATTAGGTTTAACTTCAGCTCCAATACGAATAATACCATTTGCATCTATGTTTCTAGTTGTTTCCTCACTAACATTTGGTATTTCACGGGTAAGTTCCTCACTACCACGTTTTGTATCTCGAACTTCAAGTTCAAATTCTTTAACATGAACTGAAGTAAATACATCATCTCTTACCATACAGTCACTAAGAACAATTGCATCCTCAAAGTTATAACCTCGCCATGGCATAAAAGCAACTAGAACATTTTGTCCCAATGCTAGTTCTCCCTTATCAGTACAACAACCATCGGCAATAACCCCGCCTTTTTTAACCTTATCGCCTGCTTTAACCAAAGGTTTTTGATTTACAGAAGTATCTTGATTAGTGCGAATAAATTTAGCTAATTCCAGTTTAACTTTAACCTGATTTTCATCAAGGAGGGAATCATCATCTGTATTGGAGGGGCGAATTACAATATAATCAGCGCATACCTCCTCAATAACTCCATCTATAGGAGAGACGACTATAGTCTTTGAATCCCTTGCTACCACTTTTTCCATTCCAGTTTCAACAATTGGTCTTTCAGGTTTAAGAAGTGGCACGGATTGCCGCTGCATATTCGAACCCATAAGTGCACGGTTCGCATCATCATGCTCAAGAAAAGGAATTAGTGCTGCTGAAACAGATACTATCTGATTGGGTGAAACATCCATGTATTTCACTTTATCAGGTTCAACCATTGGAAATTCACCACGAATTCTTGCCCGAACATGAGATTTTACAAAATGTCCCCTTTCATCCAATGGGGCATTAGCCTGTGCAATTAACTCCCTATCTTCGTCATCCGCCGAAAGATTCACTACTTTATTTGTTACAACTGGTTCGTTATTCTTGATTTCAACACGACGATAAGGTGTTTCAATAAAACCAAGTTCATTTACATAGGCATAGGTTGCTAGAGAAGAGATCAATCCGATATTTGGACCTTCTGGAGTTTCTATAGGACAAAGTCTACCGTAATGTGTATAGTGAACATCACGAACTTCAAAACCTGCTCTTTCCCTGGTAAGTCCACCGGGTCCTAGTGCAGAAACACGACGCTTATGTGTAATTTCAGCAAGAGGATTTGTCTGATCCATAAATTGAGATAACTGGCTTGTTCCAAAAAAGGAATTAACGACTGATGTAATAATTCTTGAATTAATCAAATCCTGAGGAGTCAGGTTTTCAGATTCCCGTAAGTTCATTCTCTCTTTAATAGTTCGCGCCATTCGTGTAAATGCAAGATTAAATTGATTTGTCAGCTGCTCTCCAACAGTCCGAACACGTCTATTGCCAAGATGGTCTATATCATCAGGACCTAAATTACCCTTCTTCATCTCTATAATATGCTTAATAATCTCGACAATATCCTGTTTGGTAAGAACTGTATCTTCAACAGGGATTTTTAAATTGAATTTTTTATTTATTCGATAGCGACCAACCTGACCGAGATCATACCTTTTAGGACTAAAAAATAATCTCTCAACAAACTTTTTTGCTATTTCTAAATTTGGAGGCTCTCCAGTTCGTAGACTTCTATATAAAAAATAAAGTGCCGATTCCTCATCATTTGTAGAAGTATCTTTTCTAATAGTATTTAGAAGTACTGATTTTTCAATTTCATCGTCAGTTGTAAATACCAGAATTGAGTCAATCTTATGCTCTTTACAAATCTTTATATGTTCATTATCAATCGTAATTATCTCTTTTACTTCAAAGACAACTTCACCTGTTTCGGGATCTACTAAACTCTCGGCAAGTGTTTTTCCAATTGCTCCTTTACCTGACGTTAAAATGTTGATTCTTTCACCAATATCCAACAATTTCAGAATATCTTCATTTGTGGGATAGCCAAATGCTCTTAGTAAGATAGTTGCTGGAAATTTACGGCGCCTATCTATGATTGCACTAAGGACATCATGAGTATCAATTACAAAATCTACCCATGAGCCTCTAAAGGGAATAACTCTCGCAGAATAGATTTTCATTCCATTTGCGTGTTTGCCTTCATCAAAGAATACACCCGGTGACCTCTGAAGCTGACTTACAATAGCTCTTTCAGCACCATTGATAATAAAAGTACCTTTTTCTGTCATATAAGGAACATTACCAAAGAATATATCCTGCTCAATACCAGCGGCATAATTTTCTTTGGAACTATCCTCTTCACTAATATGAAGAACGAGTCGCACTTTTAAAGGAATTGTATAACTAACACCGCGCTCTATACACTCTTTTATTGAATATCGAGGCTCACCTACTGAATAATATTTATACTCTAAAAGATAGTTTCCATGCGTATCTTCTACAGGAAATATATTATGAAAAGCTGCTTCAAGTCCTTTTTTCTTACGGTTTTGTGGTAGAACATCTTTTTGAAGAAATGCTTCATATGATTTAAGCTGAACATCCAAAAGATTTGGCATATCCAGCACAGTAGAAATTTTTGAGAAAGTTTTTCTCTTCATCGATTTATGTGGAGCTTT
Organism: uncultured bacterium; assembly: GCA_964441235.1. GTDB lineage: Bacteria > Fidelibacterota > UBA2242 > UBA2242 > UBA2242 > BS750m-G69. The sequence continues at coordinate 29,663 of CAYTUQ010000036.1, forward strand.
ACTCAAGAGTGTCTCTCCTTTTCACTTTTAAATATCCCTTGTTTTAAAAGGGGACAATTCACATATCCACCTAAGATACTATCATCCAAAATACAATAAGGTATGATTAATGACAGCCTATTTGATCTCGACTGTTGCTCCTGCTTCCTCTAACTGTTTCTTAAGACTTTCGGCTTCTTCTTTTGACACTGCCTCTTTGATTGGATTAGGAGCACCATCAACTAGATCCTTAGCTTCTTTCAATCCAAGACTTGTTGCTGACCTTACAACTTTGATGACATTGATCTTTTGAGAACCAATTTCTTTCAAAATAACGTCAAATTCTGTCTGTTCTTCTTCTAGCGGAGCTTCAGCAGCAGCTCCTCCTTGAGTAGCTACAGCTATTGGAGCAGCCGCTTTTACATTAAATTTTTCCTCAATGTCTTTAACCAGTTCGGATATCTCAAGCATATTAGCTTTTTCAAGATATTCAAGAACATTTGCTCTTGTTATTTCAGCCATTTCCTATTTTCCTCCTTTTACAGAAATACACATTATTCTTTTTTGTTTTCATTAATCGATTTAAGTAAATCAACCAATTGACTCATAGACGCGTTAAGTACACCAACAAGATTACTCATCGGAGCAACTAAGGTACCGACAAATCTAAATAATAGCTCTTCCTTTGATGATAAGTTTATTATCACCTCAATCCTATCGGCTGTAAAAATCTCATTCTCAAAAATACATCCGGTAATATCCAGTATCTCTAATTTATTTTTCTTAACAAATGAAGTTATTACCCTCGCTGGAACGGTGGGATTATCATAGGAAAATGCAATTCCCATCTGTCCATTAATAAGATTGCTAATTGAATCATACCCGGCATTTTTTGCAGCAATCCTGGTAAGAGTCTTTTTTGCAACCCTATATTCAATATTTGCAAAATGAAACTCTTTCCTCAGATCATTCATCTGCTTTACATTCATTCCTCTATAATCAGTAAAATATATACTTTTAGCTCTTGCAAATTTATCGGTAATTTCACTTACTAAATCAATTTTTTTCTGATTTGGCATCTTAACTCCTAAATAATACATTATTGTAACACAGTAGACTTATCTACATGAATTCCAGGTCCCATTGTAGTCGTTAGCGTCAATTTCTGTAAATATACTCCTTTCGCTGCAGAAGGTCTCATTCTAATTAAATTGGATATTAAAGTTTTTATATTTTCTTCAATACTTTCTTTAGAAAAAGACATTTTACCAACAGGAGAATGTATTATTCCACTTTTATCAACCCTAATTTCCACACGGCCAGTCTTTACTTCTTTTACGGCAATTGCTACATTATTAGTTACCGTACCGCTTTTGGGATTTGGCATGAGTCCTTTTGGACCAAGAATTTTTCCAAGTCGTCCTACTTGCCCCATAACATCAGGTGTTGCAATAATCACATCAACATCAGTCCAACCTTTTTGAATCTTTTCAATATACTCTTCAAGTCCAACATAATCGGCGCCGGCTTTATTGGCTTCGTCAACTTTCGCTCTGGTCATTACGAGAACTCTCACTTTTTTGCCAGTACCATATGGATAGGAAACTGTGCCACGTATATTTTGATCCGCATGTCTTGGATCTACACCAAGATTTACGTGTACTTCAATAGTTTCGTCGAATTTAGCACTCTCAATACTTTTCAATAGCGATATTGCTTCTTTAATCGGATATTCTTTTTTTCGATTAACTTTACTATTATTATTAATAACCCGTTTTGAGACTTTCATAAAACTGGTTCCTTTACTCTATTATCCTAATGCCCATACTACGGGCAGTTCCTTTTATCATTTCCATAGCTTGCTCAATTGTGTGTGCATTAAGGTCTGGTAACTTCGTTTCTGCTATTTCCTTGATTGCTTTAAGCGTAACTGATCCAACTTTTGTTTTATTCGGCTCACCAGACCCCTTTTCAATTTTTGCAGCTTTTTTTAGAAGAATGGAAGCTGGAGGTGTTTTAGTTATGAATTTGAATGACCTATCGGAAAAAACTGTAATTTCGACAGGAATGATCAAACCCTGTTTGTCCTCTGTCCGGGCATTAAATGCTTTACAAAATTCCATTATATTTACACTATGTTGACCTAAAGCAGGACCGACAGGGGGTGAAGGGTTTGCATTACCTGCAGGAATATGCAGTTTTATTGTCGTTAAAACCTTTTTTGCCATATTTTCACCTATTTCTCCAATTCAACCTGTAAAAAATCTAACTCAACTGGCGTTGGACGACCAAAAATGCTAACTGTAACTTTTATTTTATGTTTATCCTCATTGACTTCTTGAACAACTCCTCTAAAATCAATAAAAGGACCATCTATGACTTTAATAGGATCGCCTATTCTAAAAGGAACAGCCATCACCTCTCGACCATCTTTGCGCTCAACTTCTCCCATTATTCTTTTTACTTCTTCAAGTTTGAGAGGCAAAGGCCTGCCTTTAGCTCCCACAAAGCTCATAATACCAGGTATATTCTCAACAAGATATTGAGACTCTTTTGTCATCTCCATTTTTATAAGAATATAACCTGGAAAAAATACTTTGTTACGCACAAGCTTCTTACCTTCACGCATTTCCATTATATTTTCAGAAGGAACAAGAACTTCAGATATAATATCATTCATTCCTGCATGCTCTGCTTCCAATAGAATAGCTTCTTGAATCTTCTTTTCTTTACCTGAATATGCCTTTAAAACGTACCATTCCATAATAAAACTATAAAATAATGTGCGCAATTTTAGATAATACTAAATCTACAACAAATAAAAACACGGCTAGTATTAGTGAAAAAATTAAAACTACAACGGTAGAACCTTTCAACTCTTGCCAGGTTGGCCATGAAACTTTTTTCATTTCAAATACAACACCATTAAAAAAATCTCGAATTTTTTTAACCATACTTTATTCTCCTCCGTGGGTGAATAACTGAAAGAATGAATAAAAAACTATGCAGGTGAGGCAGGAATTGAACCCGCAACCCCTGGTTTTGGAGACCAGTGCTCTACCAATTGAGCTACTCACCTTCATATCCTACTTACCTCGTTTCCTTATGTAAAGTATGCTTTTTACACCAACGACAATATTTTTTATATTCCACTCTACCTGGATGCAATCTTTTATTCTTTTCCGTCGTATAGTTCCTGCGTTTACAAACCGTACATTCTAAAGTAATAATTTCTCGCATTACTTATACCTTTGTGATTACTCCAATATTTCCGTTACAACACCAGCACCAACTGTTCTTCCACCCTCGCGAATCGCAAAACGAAGCTCCTTCTCCATCGCTATCTCTGTTATCAACTCTACCCCGGCTGTTACATTGTCCCCCGGCATTACCATATCTACACCTGCCGGCAATGATATTACACCTGTTACATCTGTTGTCCTGAAATAAAACTGAGGCCTGTAACCTTTGAAAAATGGGGTGTGCCTTCCTCCCTCTTCCTTCTTCAATACATATACCTCGCCTTTGAACTTCGTATGGGGAGTGATACTCTTCGGGGCTGCTACTACCATCCCTCGCTGTAACCAATCCTTCTCTACTCCCCTCAATAATAACCCTACATTGTCTCCTGCTTCTCCTCTATCCAATATCTTCCTGAACATCTCTACGCCTGTTACTACTGTCTTCCTGTGACCACCTAAACCTATTATCTCTACTTCATCACCTATTTTGATTACTCCACGCTCTATCCTGCCTGTACCTACTGTCCCTCTTCCTGTTATCGAAAATACATCCTCTACCGGCATCAAAAATGACTTGTCTATATCTCGCTTCGGCTCCGGTATATAACTATCTATCGATTCTATCAAATCATATATACACTTCGTCTTCTCAGGATCATCAGGATTATTCAATGCCTCTAAGGCACTCCCCTTGATTATCGGTATATCATCACCAGGATACTTATACTTGTTCAATAAATCTCGTAACTCCATCTCTACTAACTCTATCAACTCCGGATCATCTACCATATCTGTCTTGTTCATAAATACTACTATCGACGGTACATTTACCTGCCTCGCTAATAATACATGCTCCCGTGTCTGCGGCATTGGACCATCAAAAGCTGATACTACTAAGATCGCTCCATCCATCTGTGCCGCTCCTGTTATCATGTTCTTTATGTAATCCGCATGCCCAGGACAATCTACATGTGCATAATGTCGCTTAGGCGACTCATACTCTACATGGGCTGTGTTTATCGTTATCCCTCGCTCTTTCTCCTCCGGTGCATTATCTATACTATCAAATGAACGTACATCCGCTAATCCCTGCTTGTTCAGTATTAACGTCATAGCAGCTGTTAACGTAGTCTTACCGTGATCTACGTGACCTATCGTCCCTATATTCACGTGTGGCTTTGTCCTCTTATATTGTTCCTTTGCCATGAAATCTCCTTCTAATTTTATTCTCATTAATATTTGATTTAACAATTACCATACTTGATTAATATATAAAATTCTTCAACTTCTTTCAAGAGCCCACGACCAGAGTTGAACTGGTGACCCCATCCTTACCAAGGATGTGCTCTACCAACTGAGCTACGTGGGCTTTTTATTAAATTATCAATCTTTCTCTTGATTACCTTCTAGCCAGGGTGGGACACTCTACCGATTGTGCTAAGTTAGCAAGAGCGGGTGAAGGGAATTGAACCCTCGTCACTGGCTTGGAAGGCCAGAGCTTTACCACTAAGCTACACCCGCAATTAAACGAGTGGGCCGGGATGGATTTGAACCACCGTAGGCATTGCGCCGGCAGATTTACAGTCTGCTGCCATTAACCACTCGGCCACCGACCCAATTAATCGAATATTTTTAATTATAAATTTTGCTGTTTACGAAAAAGTATATATTTTAAATAAGTTTTATTTAAATTTGACTTAACGAAAGCAAGAACTCCCTCCCAAAAATCCCGTATCAACTTATTACGGGTCTTGGTAACCGTCAAATCTCCATTTCAAAAATCTTATGTAAATCAAAAATAATTTTCCAAACTGATGAGCCACCAGCAGGAGTCGAACCCGCGACCCGCTGATTACAAATCAGCTGCTCTACCAACTGAGCTATGGTGGCGTAATCAAAATTTGAAAAAGCTTTTTAATTTAATATAATTAATTTTTATATCAAATATTTTTTTTATGAATTAAAAATAATTTACAATTTGGCTTCAATTAACATTTTATCGGATCCTCCAGACAAAGCACTTTCTGAAGAGAATGGTTTTTCGTCAATTTCTCTAAATAATCCTTCTTCAATCTAAATTCATATCTCTTTTTTTCAATAAAGGTTGAATAGATATTCCCAGAGTAATAGAGAAAAATTCCTGTTCCTACATAATAGTATAATTGAGGATAATATCTCTCAGTAATTAATGCAATCCCACACAATCCATAAAAACTCAGCATTGTTAAAGTTCTGTCCCAATATTCACCTAAAACTATTCTTCCCAATCCTGGAATTATGCCAGACAACGATATTTCACCCCATTTTCTAATCCAATTCATGGAGGGTAAAACTTCTAAATCTTTAATTAATTCTTCTATGGCCAGATTATAACTGTTAGACCCACTTAAAATTACATTTAACTCTATAACGTAACTTGCATAATTTAGCCCTATATGTTGTATTGAAATTAATAAAACCATACAATATGTTATGTAGAAAACCTCTAAATGACGTAGTAGGGTTAAGATTGAATCTACAAGTGAAATTTCATTTAAAGCAATAAAATTATAATCCGAAACTGTTTTTAAAGGAAACTCTTGTCGGAGCAACGCATAATAAAGGCTTGAATCATAATCCCCTTTTTCAAATAGAAAAACCGATAATCTCATCCTACTTTCTAAATCGTACTTAGTATCTGAATATCTATCAACAACCTTCTGTAAATAGCTCTGAGCAAAATCCAATTTGTTACTCTTTTCATAAACAGCGGCTATTTTGCAATAAACAACTGGAATAATTGAATCTTCTGGAAACCTATATAAATATTCATAATACTGTAAAATGGCATTCCCCCAATTACCTGCCAAAGCGTAAATATCAGCAATTTGCAACATATTTGATCTAATATTTAACTTTTCAAAATAAGATGTTTAACTGAAAACTGTTTTAAGAAATAATAGTAGAGTCCACTAAAAAAAGCATCAGAAGTTGAATCCATCTGATGATTACGGAAACTGTTTGCCAACGGCATCTCTATGAGAAAAACAGTTCTATGCCTACGTAACTTACTATTAACCCGCCAATTGGCGGGTTAATAAAACATAGCCCAAACGATCCAACCGTTTCAACGTTTTCTTTCTGTAGAATTATACTTTTTTTTAGTGGACTCATAGTAAAAATAATAAATAATATCTGTTTATATTAAATCTCATAAAAAAGCTTTGCGAGACTGAAAATCACCTCATTAATAGCATTTTTTTATAACTAACAAAATTACCAGTAGTCATTCGATAGATATAAATTCCAGCTGCAACATCAAGTCCATTCGCATCTTTTCCATTCCATTCTACTTTATGCATTCCTGCTTTTTGATTTTCACTAACGAGATCAATAACTTTCTGTCCAAGAATATTATAAACAGAAATTCTAACATGAGTATTTTCTGGGATATTGTATACTATCTCTGTTGTCGGATTGAAAGGATTCGGATAGTTCTGAGAAAGTGAGAATTTACTAAATATTACAACATCAACAGGAATTTCAGAATCGGATATAGCACCTGAGTAGATAAGTGAGTTTTCCAATAATGTTTGAAACTCAGTAATATCCGCCGCTAATGCAACGGGAAATGCGAATGTTACAGTTTTGAACCCTGACCCTTCTTTCCTAACCGCCATACCTTTATTAGAAGATTTTCCTCTAAAAATGCTTACAGCGTCACCAGCAGGTTCTATAAAGTCACCCCAATTTGCCCATGACGGGCTCGGTATTTCATAATTAATTAAACCATAATAAGTTGGCGCTACAAAATCTTTGGTAATTGGGTCGGTGGCAATACCAGCCATTTCAAGGTCTGCATCACTCACGCCCCCGGTATTAGGATCATTTTCATAATCACCAATTCCAAGATAATCATAAGCAAAATCACCGGCAACAAAAGTCCCCGTAGCAGGCATACCCCATGTGTAAAGATAATCCATATCTGCAAACATCAGGTTACCACCGCCATCAAGAAAACCTCGCATGTCATATTCATCTTCAGTTGTATCGTCTGTAATGGGAACAATTGATGTACCCCAACCAAAAACTGCAATTGTTGTAAAATCAGGATAATGTATAACCGATTGATCTATGCCTTTATGCTCTTTCATGTCCCAATAATAGTAATCTATACCGATATTTGCCAACGCCAGAAAGTAGAGTGAATCCAAATCTCTTCCACCATCGTTAACTAATAAAAATGGAATATTCGTTGGAAGTTCTAATCTGGCAAAATAGTAAACATTTGAATAATCATCCATTCCACCAACATCTTCAGCCTTTACATAGTAATAAATCGTATCACCAACATTTGCAGATAAAACGGCTTTATAAATATCGCCTTCAACCAGGGTCATTAGAACGCTTGTATACGTCCCATTAATTCCAACCTTTGTAAATAATTCTGCAGTAAAAGCATCTCCCTCCAAATCAATAATCTTCGCCTGGACAATCTTATTTTCTTCAAAAGTATCTGAAAAATTACTAACATCTAAAATAATCGGCGGCAGGTCTGCATATTCAACCTCGATCTGCATCATATGTGCTACCCATAGATTATCATCAGCACCTGAAATTATACTATACCAGCATCCATATTCAGGACAATCAGCATGCAAAGTGAAAAAACTTCTACATGAACCTTCAATTTCAGTGTCGTGAAAAGTGCCATCCTGCCAGGTTGTAGGTCCACCTTTCGCATCCATTGAGTAACCAAACCAGAAATCAAGGCTGTCATTTATTCCATCAATATATATTCCAGCATCAAATGTCCCAACTAAATCAAGCACATTCCATGTAGGAGTCCATTCGCCAACGCTGAATTGATCTTCTGGAACTTGAGCATCACATACAAGATGAACACCAGAAGGCAGCAGCTGATCAATGTCCGGATTATCTGGAAACATATTATACCACTTCTCATTATCAGGATCAAAATAAGTAGCAGGCTCCCACAAATAACAAGTTGCAGTGCCCGCGTATTCATTCTGCATAAAAATCTTGGTAATAGTTCCAGGTGCTAAGAGTGTAAACCAGTTTACACAAGTATCAGCGGGATCTTCACCTATTCCTTGAGAAGCAGCCAAATAGTCATCATACACTTCCGGAGCTTCCGGAGGTTCGTAATAGTACAGAGTATCTATTACTGATTTCGAACCGCCCTTCGTCTCTTTTACAGCAAGCCTGTGATATAAAGAACCGACTTTAATCAACGCACCTCTGTCAGTATATGATAGAACTTTTGTTTCATTAGCTTTACTAAAATCTCTCGCCATTATAAATGAAACGGAAAGAAAAAATGAAAAGGCTACTAAAAAAGTAAAAAAAATTGGTTCCTTCTCGTTTAGAGTGGGTAAATATCATTTAAATGTTTCATATGCGGG
>CAYTUQ010000037.1:0-37041 GCA_964441235.1 uncultured bacterium
GATTAAGGTTTTTTTATGACCATTGTCCCACTAGTGAAAATCGGTGTTAAATAAAAACTAAAGTTCCGTTACAAGCTCACTCGTAACGGATTACCACCCACCTACTCTGCAACGATTAAGCTCATTGCAGAACTAAAAATAATAATTATGAAATGACTGTAGCAACGAACTGTCCAGTTCGTTGTTGAACCGTTAGGTTCAATAGAAAGATAATTTGTACTATCTATTGTTTTTTATGGATTCTTCAGCTCTTCAGGCTTGCATTTATAACTTAAATAAATAAAAGGTGTGTCAATAGCTGCAACGAGTACTTTCAACAAATAAGTCGAAATTATAATCTGCAAAACTATGTTTATAGGAAATATCCCTAAAAAAGCAATCGTTGAAAACGTTATCGAATCTATCAATTGACTTACCCAGGTTGATACATTATTTCGCAGCCAGAGCATTTTACCCTTAGTTTTTACCTTGATAAAATGAAAAAACCAGATATCATGCATCTGGGAAATAAGATATGCTATGAGTGATGCTAAAATAATTCTCGGAGCAAAGGAAAAGATAGTCTGCATACTGCTATGAACCATATCAAATTCCGATGGCTTTAATAAAATAATGAACTGAGATGTGACCAAATAAAATATCGCAGCAAAAAATCCAAGAAATACAGCACGCCTGCCATCTTTCTTACTGTAATGCTCACACAATAGGTCAGTAGCCAGAAAGATAGACCCATAAGTTATATTTCCGCCAGTTGCTGTAATCCCAAAAATCACAAACTGTTTCGTTACAAAAATATTAGCTAATATTATATTGAAAGCGATAAAACCGTACAGCCAATATTTTCCCATCCGGAATGCAAATAAGGCACAGGATAGCACGAAAAGAATCATTAAGAAAAACAGCCACTCATTACTCATAATCTTTCCAGCTCTTTTCCAATGCTTTGAGAAAATATTTTGGAGGTTTTGAAGCTCGTCCTTTCTCGTTCATAAAAGCGTGAATTGTATAACCCTCTGCTATTATTTTATCACTATTCTGTCTTCGAATCGTATATTCAATTCTAACCAGAAAACGCGGAAATTCTGACACCTTACTGGTAACTATCAAAACATCATCATACCGAGCACCTTCTATATATTTGCAATATGACTCAACGACTGGCATTGCATTTCCCCTCTTTTCAAACTCAATATATGGAAGCTTAATTGTTCTTAACATTTCATTACGTGCAGCTTCAAAAAATTCAAAATATCTTGAATAATAAACAACTCCCATATAATCAATATCCCGGTATAAAACTCTAACTCTGTGGCTATATTTTATCATGATATCTCGTTAAACTATTATACTTTTAAATTGTAATTAAAAATTTCCCTTTTAGAGATCCCTATAAGGCAATTTGTCTCACAGAGATCCCTTTGGGGATATTTGATTTTTGTTCCATAGGTCATGTCCCGAAAGGATCCCTTTCGGGATAGGACTCCTTCGGAGAATCCCTTTCCCAAAGGGACCTCTTTGAGACGGGAAAATTTGAAATTAATAATATTCATTAGTAATCGGAAAATGCTCACAAGTCTAACACTATGCAGGCTATCTACAAATAATTATTCGTCCCATGAACCCATTTTGGAATATTTTGCAATACGCTTTTCCACAAGTTCATTTATAGGAATTTTTTGAAGATCATCTAAATTTCGCAAAATAACATCTTTTAAAATTTCTGCCATTTTATCATAATTCCTGTGTGCTCCTCCTGATGGTTCTGAGATAATTTCATCAGCAATTCCCAAATTTTTAAGGTCCATTGAAGTTACTTTCATTGCTTCGGCAGCTATCGGTGCCTTTCCAGCATCACGATACAAAATAGAAGCACAGCCCTCTGGAGAGATAACCGAATACCAGGTGTTTTCTAGAAGTAATATTCTATCGCCTACACCAATACCAAGAGCACCTCCACTTGCTCCTTCTCCTATTATAATTATAAGCACAGGCACTCTAAGCTTCGACATCTCAAAAAGGTTATTTGCTATAGCTTCTGCCTGTCCACGTTCCTCCGCTCCAATACCTGGATATGCCCCCGGAGTATCTATTAGCGATACAATTGGTTTATTGAACTTTTCTGCTAATTTCATTACCCTTAGGGCTTTTCGGTAACCCTCTGGGTGAGGCATCCCAAAATTTCGGTATATATTATCTTTTGTATTTTTCCCTTTTTGATGGCCAATGATAACTATTTTTCGCCCTTCAATAGTCGCTAATCCCGCAATTATTGCTTTATCATCAGCAAAGTATCTATCACCATGAAGTTCGATAAAATCAGATGCAATCCTATCAACATAATCCATTGTATAAGGACGGTTTGGATGACGTGCCAGCTGAACTCTCTGCCACCGACTAAGATTTGAATAAATCTTTTCAATTGATTTATTTAGTTTTTCTCCTAATCTCTCGATTTCTTGATTTAAATCAATACCATCAGCAGCGGAAAGTTCCCGCATTTCTTCAATTTTCCTTTCAAGTTCAATTATCGGTTTTTCAAAATCCAATATTATTCCCGCCATATTAACCTAAATATTTAAAATTGCTTTTAAAATTATCTCAACATCTAAAAACAATGAGTAATTTTGCATGTAGTAAAATTCATAATTTTCTTTATCTACTTCATCAGGTCGGTGATTTCCTTGAAGTTGGAAAAGACCGGTAAGACCTGGTTTACATCTTAAGTGCCTAACATTTGGATTTGCTGAAAATATTTCACTACCGACCAGACTCATATCTCCCTTTAGAACTGACCAAATTAGAGGAAATCCTTCTATGGTTTTATTAATATTATTTCCATTCCTCTTTCTCATTATCACAGCAGTAAAATTGGTATCCCCTTTTCCTAAAAGTCTCTTTTTCATTAACTTGTAATTAGCAAGGTAAGCAAAAGGTAATACAAACGGAGTAAAAATAACTGTAACAATAGTAGAGACCACTATATCAAATAAACGTTTAGCTAATCTGTTCCCAAAATGATAAAGGTTATAATCCACTTCTATAAGCGGGATATCTTCAATTTTTTCAACACTCGACTTGCCAAGTATATAATTAAGATGTTTAGGTACAATTTTAACATTAACTCGGATATTTTTTACACTATCTAAAATATCAAGAATCTCGTCATTACTAAAACTGTCAGTTGTAAAGATTATTTCTGTAGCCTTATGGATTCTAATTATTTCTGGAAGATCGCTAACAACACCGAGAAATGGAAACCCAGCAACTCTTTTGTAAACGAATTTTTTATCAACAAATCCTAAAATCTCAAAACCATGCTCGATATGAGTTTGCAGTTTCTTTGCAATTCTTTCGCCTTCTCTTTCTGTTCCAGCCAGAATAGTCCTTCTCGATAAAAGCGCTCTAGAAAGCGACGAAGTTAGTGGTATTATCCTTTTCCTCTGAAGAAAAAGCAGAAAAATTCTCCATCCAGGAAGAAAGAGAGTCACAAGAACAAAACTCCATATTATTAATTGTGGAGAATATAAAATGCTCTTAAAAATAAAATTAAATATAAACGAAGCAATACAACTTATAATTGATGCAACTGCTGCACGGGCGTAAGATAATTCACGTCTATCATATAAACCGATAGTATATCCTGTACCTAACCATAAAATTAAATAAAAAATCAGCATATTGAAGAGAGTTGAATATGGAGGAAGTGGTCGAGGTTGAAGTCTATGTGCAATTAAAATTGCTAAAAGAAGAGCTATTCCATCAGTAATTATGACTATATGCTTATTGAATAATCTTCCAATTAGAGATATAAAGCCTCTTACCACAATACCAATTCGAAGAATAACATCAAGGAAAATAGAATAACTTTTCCCAAAATGTTTTTTTACAAAAATATCCATAGCTCGATAGAAAGCAATAAAATTATCAAAAGAAGCCAATTTTGTACTTTCGCCTTTGTAATGAATTATCTTAGTATATGGAACATAGTAAATCTTCCAACCAGCTTCTTTTATACGGTAACAATAATCTATATCCTCACCGTACATGAAAAACGTTTCATCCAGACCACCAATTTTATCCCATACTTCTCGCCTGAACATCAAAAAAGAACCGCTGACAGCATCAACTTCTATTAATTTATCCGGATCTATATAGGTCAAATTATATTTACCAAACAACCTATTTTTAGGAAACAATTTACTTAATCCAATCAGTTTTGGTATGGCAACTTTTGGAACCGGAAAACTTCGGCGACATGCCAATTGGAGACTACCATTAGCATTAAGTATTTTACACCCGGCAGCTCCTGCATCAGAATGTGTCTTAATAAAATCAATCATCGTTGATATAGTGTCTTCCTGAATCATTGTATCCGGATTGAGTAAAAGAAGGAATTCACCTTTTGCTATCGAAAGACCTTGATTACATGCTGCAGCAAAACCCCTATTGGTCTCATTTTCAATAAGAATTATATCAGGAAATTTGTATCTAACTATCTCATTGCTTCCATCCACAGAGTTGTTATCAATGACAATTATTTCATAATCATAATTTTCCAAAGACTTTTTCAAAGAAAGAATACATTGATGTAAAAATTCTTTTACGTTATAACTTACTATAATTACAGAAATCGTCATTAGTGGAGCAAACTCAAAATACTTAATATTTTTAACTTCCAGACCATAAATACTGCTTCATAAACAATGTTTTTAGACATTTTAGATTCACCTTCCGATCTCTCTTCAAAAACTATTGGAATTTCTTTCAGCGAATATCCCTTCTTCCATGCACGAAAGTTCATCTCAATTTGAAAAGAATAACCTGAAGATTTTATACGACTTAGATCAATATCTTCGAGAACCCTTCTATTAAAACATTTAAAACCTGCAGTAGTGTCTTTAATAGGCAAACCCGTAACAATGCGAGTATATTTATTGGCGCCATAACTAAGTAAAAGCCTTTTTATAGGCCAATGGGTTACATTTACACCATCACAATATCGAGAGCCAATAACAAGATCATAGCCCTTCTTACACTCTTTAATCAATCTGGGAACATCATCAGGATTGTGTGACAGGTCAGCATCCATTTCCAGAATATACTGATATCCTCTTTCCAAAGCCCAGTTAAACCCCCTGATATAAGCAGTCCCAAGTCCAAGTTTATTAGACCGTTTAACTAAAAAAAGATTTTTATTTTCTTTCTGAAGCCCTTTTACTATTTCCGCCGTACCATCAGGACTATTATCATCAACTACAAGAATATCAACGCCTGTATTAAGTGAATTTAACTTTTCTATCACAATAGATATATTCTTCTTCTCATTATATGTCGGAATTATAACAAGTGAATTCATCATTCGGACTCTTTCATTGCATTCAACGCCTCTTTAATTGTAAAAATCTTAACATCCAATTCTTTCTCTATCTTATCATTAATAAGACCGGACTTATATGGTCGCCTAGCTGACTGCCCCAACGCTCTGGTAGTAGTAACCCTAACAAATGTTGGATCTAAAGAAAATATTGCAGCAATTTCAAGTGCAAACTCAAATCTATTAACATAATCCAAACCACCATAATGATATAGTCCATAAGCCTTTTTGTCTATAATTACCTTAATAGCTTGAGCCAATCCATCTGCCCACGTAGGGTTTCCGAACTGATCATTTACAATACGGATAACCTCATGATTTTTTATTTTCTTTACTACCCAATGTACAAAACTTGCTTCCTGAAAATGCGAGTTCCCAAACAGCACATTTGTTCGTATAATTGTCCATGGAACTCCTGATTCTTTCAAAACTTCCTCAGAAGATAATTTTGTTTCTCCATAATAATTAATAGGATTTGTTTCATCTTCTTCGGTATAAGGTCCATTGGAACCATCAAATACATAATCAGAAGATATATGAATTAAGTGACATTCAATCGGATTTATGGCAGAAACTAAATTTTTTACACCCTCAACATTTACGTTCCACGCCAAATCTTTAAACTTCTCAACTCCATCTACATCCGTATAAGCAGCACAGTTTAATACTACATCTGGCTTCAATTCCCTAATGCAACTTATTATAGCTTCTTCATCGGTAATATCAATCATTCTATATGGAACACTATTTGAATATAACAGTTTTTCACCTAAGTCACTTGCTATTACGCTATGAGAATGAGATAATAATTCTACACATTTCTCTCCTAACATTCCATTAGCTCCGGTAATTAAGATATTCATCTTAAGAAATATTACATCCCTTATTTTGAAACTCTTTTAATTTCCGAAGGATAGAATCATCAGAGAGAGATAAAATTTTTGCTACAAATACAACAGCATTTATTACTCCCGGTTTACCAATAGCCATTGTAGCAACGGGAATACCTTTTGGCATCTGAACGATTGAATACAGTGCGTCCACACCATTTAACGGTGAGGCATTAAGAGGAACACCAATAACCGGAATTGTAGTTAAAGCAGCAGCTAAACCTGGTAAATGCGCTGCCATCCCAGCACATGCAATTATAACCTGTGTTCCGCAATTAGTAATTTCTTTTATATAATTTACCAATTCATCATGCTGGCGATGGGCAGAAAGTACTTTAATCTCGTAGGAAATATCAAAATATTTAAGGTATGGAATAGCTTCTTCCACAACACTCAAATCTGATTTACTTCCAATTATTATCGAAACTCTTATCATTACCTCTCTCAATTCCGGACTAATTTAAATGCACTTTCTGCAATAGGCAACTTTATTTCTAATACTTACATGGTAATCTATAAATTCTAACAATTTTGACAATTTTGATTTATCTTTTAAAAATATCTTCCGAAAATGAAGTTGTAAAAGTTTCAGCCATAATTTCTACATGTCGAAATAGAATAGAGACCTTCTGTCCAGGAGCAAACATCATAATATCAATTACAAAAGTCCTATCGGATTTATCATCATAAAAAGCATAAGTAGAAAAAGGACCTCCTTTAGACTCATTTTCATGGTACCAGAGTCCTGTCATTTGCAAAGCATCCCAATTACCAAATTTTGTAAAATGATTGCCTAAAAATCTCTTATCTGTTTTAATCCATTTATATAAGGTACCTATCTCATTCCTTTTTTCATATAAACTATTTGGTGTCATCCACTCTGTTTTTATCCCCTTCTCCCAGGAAATAGAAATCCATCTATTTGGAAAACCTCTTCCAATCCATACGAATTTCTTGTCCGGATACTCATGAACAATTCTATAGTCATGCTGTACTCGCATAGTCCACTTATACCTACCCCACAAATAACGACTAATCCTTTTCTGCTCATTATTCTTAAAAATGTACTCTTTTTGCTCTTTCACAAATTTTTTATCAAACTTGGTGTATAACCAGCTTTTTTGCTGTAAAATATTCTTTTCCATCTTTCCCAAATCCTTACCGGCAATCAAAATAAACATTTGTCCTTTTACCCAATGATCTTCACTTGCAAACATGAAAATACTGTCAGTTTCTGCAAGGTGAAATTGGTCTCCGGATAAAACTGATCTACTTAACTGCAATCCAAAATCATTTACTTTTAAATCTGAAATAGCAATAAGATTCTTATAATTAATAAATCGTTTAAAACTTGATAAAGGAAACCATCTTGTCAGGTAATAATGTTGAAATTCAGGAGCTCTTAAGCCATAAGAAAAAGTAGTATCAATTGCGACTCCGAGCTTTTCTCTTACCTTTTCAGAAGAAAGGACATAAATAATATCCGATGGACCTTTTGCCCTCTCCTGCCGACTACATGAAGAAAACATAATTACAAATAGAATAAAGGCTACCGAAAATTTCCTTAACATTATATTTCTCCCTATTAAATTACTCAGCAAAATTATTCTAAAATCATCAATTTGAAATCTGAAATTTGAAATTTGAAATTTGAAATGTTATAGTTACTATTCTCCCCATTCAAAATCAACCTTTCTATCTTGAACAGACACGCTTGATATTTTAACATGTACTACATCTCCAAGTCGGAAAGTTCGATTATACCTCTTTCCTCGCAGTGTATGGTTAGCTTCATCAAAAATATAATAGTCATCATTGAGCGTTCGTACATGAACAAGCCCCTCAATTAAAAAATCTGAAAGCTCTACAAAAAAACCAAACTCTATTACTCCTGTTATTACTCCAATAAACCATTCTCCAACTTTATCAACAAGAAATCGAATTTGCTTAATCTTTACATACTCTCTTTCTACTTCCATAGCACGAATTTCATTTTCCGAGCATAACTTTGCGACTTTAGGCAGCGAGAGACGATAAAAAGAAATATCACTTTTAGTAAGTGAACTCTTATAAGTTTTTATCAAACGGTGAACAACTAAATCGGGGTAACGTCGAATCGGAGATGTAAAATGCGTATAATGTTTAAATGATAATCCAAAATGACTCAACGGCCGATGAGAATAAACGGCTTTTGACATTGAACGTAAAGAGATCTTTTCAACAAAATTTTTAAATGGCATTTCCTTAATTTCTTCAAGGATCAATCGAAGATCATTTGGAGTAAAATTTTGAGGTTTAGTATAACTCATTCCAAGGCGACCCAAAATATCATAGAGACCGATGATCGAGTCCTCTGTAGGCGGCTCATGAACTCTGTATATGAAAGGAAGCCTTTCCTTCTTACGATGAAATGCAATCCACTCTGCTATTGTTTTATTAGCAAGCAGCATAAATTCTTCTATTAATCTATGACTTTCCAATCGCTCAGTCGGTTTTACCTCATAAGGTACTCCATTAGTACTCATTTTAAACATTGGCTCAGGAATATCAAAATCAATGCTTCCAGCATCAGTTCTCCTCTTATAAAGAATTTTGCTCAATTCCCTCATTTTCTCCAGAGTAGCCCAATAGGGTCCTTTTCCAACGTTTAAAATATCTTGCACTTCAATATATGTAAATCGCTTTTTTGATCTTATTACACTTGGTGCAACATCAAAATCCAGTATATCTCCATTTTCTGAAATCGTAATCATTAAAGACAAAGATAGTTTATCTTTATCCGGTTGAAGACAGCATAACTCATTAGATAAATACTCAGGAAGCATTGGTATAACACCTTCATAAAAATAGACGCTTGTTCCTCGCTTTCTGGCCTCATGATCAACGGCAGTTGCCGGTTCAACATAATGACTTACATCAGCAATATGAACCCCTAAAACCCAATTACCGTCATCATCTTCTTCAAGCGATACAGCATCATCATAGTCCCTCGCTCTCTCAGGATCAATTGTAAATATCTCCTTATCACGAAAATCTAATCTATATCCAAGTTCTTTTGAAAAATCTGGAAATTGTAAATGTTCTACTTCATCGTTTACTTTTTTAGGAAAATCATCCGGTAACCGAAACATCTTTTTCAGAATTACAATATCATCACGAGGATCATCAGGAACACCCAAAATCTGCTTAATTTTTCCTCTTGGTAAAATTCTGGGATTATCCCACTGCAAATTAGTCAGTTCGACCATTTGCCCCTCACGGATACTTTTAAACCCGCCAATTACAACTATATTCACAGGAGGAGTGGGTGATTCCGGAATAACTATCCACCTGGATTGTTTCTTTTCCAGAGTTCCAAAAATCGGCTCATTTGATCTTTTTAAAACCTTTATTACCTTACCTTCCGGTCTCTTACCTGTTTGCTTTTTATATATTTCTACCAACACTTTATCGTGGTTAAAAGCCGGAGCTGCATCATAAGCACCAATAAATATCTCCTCTCCATCTTCAGTGGATACAAATCCAAATCCTTTACCTGAAAAGGAAATAACTCCGATAACATTCTTTGATAAATCTGGAATGCGATAAGTATTACGTCTTCCTCTTTCTATTTTCCCTTCTTCTGAAAGCTGGCGAACTACTCGCTTGAACAATTGATATTGCGATGAAGGAACAAGTATATTCCTAGAGATTTTCTTTTGCTTGAAAGAAATGCCTTTATTCTTCTTCAAAAAATCTATAATTCGCTTTTCCATCTGAACCGAATTCATTGTCATTTAAAACCTATTTTCTATGTGAATATGAACTTTTGCAGTCGAAAAAGTATCACCTTTCCCAAAACCATAATCAATTCCAACTATACCCATTCTTGAATCCAATCTCAATCCAACTCCAAAAGAACCTGGAAATCCGATCTCATTTTTACCAGAAACCGGGAGCTTATAATAACCATAATCTGAAAAAATATAAACCCTGCTTAAATCTCCAATTAGCCATCTCAATTCAAATGATGCCCACGCAATTTCACTACCTCTAAAAAAATCCTGTGAGTATCCTCGGAGACTATTTGCTCCACCAAACCAAAACTGTTCAGAAAAAGTCACACTGCCTTTAGAAAGCCACTTACCCTTATAATGCCCTTTCAAAGAAGCAACCCACTGACGCTTGATAAGATAATCAAATTCTCCATCAATCTCACCTTGTAATTGACTTTTATTTTTCTTAGTTGTTTCATTACGGTTTCCAACTAAACTTTTAAGATGTAATTGATAACCTCTATCAGGATTTAACCGATTATTTCGTCTATCTTTATTAAATTCCAAACCAATCATTGTCGTTTTAGTTGGATTTAAGCCAAGAATGGTACGACCACCAGGAGTCGGGATCGTAGATTGATTGTTGAAATTTACCTGTAAATTTCCCGTTAAAATTCGCCGTCCTAACCCGGCAGTAAATTCACGAGTTACAACTAAAGTATCTCTTAACACCTGTTGAAATTCTCCCTCACCAAAAAAATTTGTTTTCCATATCCATGGCTCGAAATATTTAAGGTGAAGCTGCTGTGAATAACGATTGACTTTTGACCAATATATTGAAAGCTGCCTGCCTGTACCTGATAAATTGAGAAGTTTTAATTTTATCTCACCGGTAAAATACCCTTTATCCATTCCCTTTGGAGGAACGTAGCCAGCTACACCGCTAAATTCATTATCGGGATTCTCTTCCAATTTTAAAAGCAGCCCATACTTACCTTCTTTAGTTTTAACTATTTCATCATAATCTTTAACTTGAAGAAACGAATAACGTCGAAGGGAATCTTTTACCTTTTTTAAAGTAGATTCTCGGTATAGGAATCCTTTGTAATTCTCTATCTCCCTCAACAATAATTTGTAAGAAGTTCTCTCTAACCCTTCAAAAATAAATGTATCAATTTTAACTGATTCACCCCAGTTTAGAGTGAAAACCGGATTTAAGAAGGTAACGCCAATTTTTTCCGAAGGTAATACTTGCATTAAAGATAAAGTCGGAAAATAGTACCCATTTTTAATTGGAATTCCTAAAATATTTTCTGTCAATTCATTATAAGTTGAATTGTTAACTTTTATCTTTGAATATTTATCTGTAATACCATCGATACTGTTTCCTATATCATATTCAGAAATAATTTTTATCTCGCCAAAGAAAAGTGAGTCGGATGCTAAACTATCAGAAATTATAGTAGCATCAGAAGCAAAAGAATATGGAATCAGCAACATACTCACACATATTAAAAGTAGTTTTGTGACTAATTTTATAGCGATAAGGATTGATTTGCTATTTACCTGATACAAACTACTTCCGATCATACGATTCGTGAGAAAGCAGAATTTTCCCAAACTGATCTATAAGAGGCGGGGTACGTTTTTTTGTTTAAAACAGCGCACGTATTTCACCACTTCCTATATGAAAAACATCCCTTTGCGGCTCATTCCACCCTTCATAATTAACTCTTACGCTTAAATATTTTCCAAGCCTGTATTCAAAAGATGTTCCCCATCCGACTGTTACTCCCTCTTTCTTTCCTCTGCTCATCTCCCATGGAATCGGCTTGCCCTCTGGAGTAACTTTCACATTATCAATTTCTGAAAAAAACTTCCAACGACCTTTCCTTTTAATTTTTCTTTCATAAGAGGTTTTTACACTTGTTAGAAATGACTTTGTTGGATTGAGGGTTTTCTGAATATCTTTATTTACTAAAATTTCACATCCCAAATAATGTACTTTACTCAATAGATACGAAATACTATTCCTATATTTAATCGTTTCAATGTTGCGATCTCGAAGTGAATTAAACGCGGAATTTCTCTTTAACACTTTCGAAGACATTTCTAAATCCAATTTAATTTTCCAGAGAAATGCCCCTTTATACCGAATAGAATATTCATTTGAAAAATTCTTCTCTCTTCCCCTGACATCAAGTTGACTGATTCTATTTGTATTGAGCAATCGAAAACGGATATTTCCTCGAATAGATTTGATCCGATATGTGACATCCTGTTGAATTATTCTATTAAAATAAGCCCATTTATCATCAATATTCGATGGTGAAAATGCCCAAATTTCGAATGGATTATCGCCCTTCTTAATCTGTTGTTGTAACCGAATATCCGTAAGAGTGGTAATATTCTTTGGCAATGTCCATAATATTTTATTCTTCAATGAACTCCCGTTAAATTGAAATCTAATACTGTTCTGAAAACTCGTCACGGGTTCTTTGATATTTGATGGTGTTATCCTTAAAACCCAATCACCTTGAGGATGTGGAACATAATCAGCAAAAGTGGAATCGTATAAAAATTGCCCCTCACCTTCACCTACATAAAAATATCGCCACTCTTTCTTTACTGTTCTCTCCTCTTCAACTTTCATACTTGTCTCCCAGTGAAATGGAAGTTTTCTGGGACCGTGCTTTAGCATCAGATAAATAAGCTGAAAATTGACATCCGGTGATGAATTATCTCTATAGTATTTTTTTATCCTCCTGGTATAAGTCCACTGTGAAGATATACTCTTCCAATTTAAAATTTGACCGCTAAAGTTAACATCCTGTGCATTAGTCTGTGTGATCCATTGTTCATTAGAATAGTTATCATCCCGTCGAAGATGATTCTCAATTTTCCACCTCATTTTTCCTTCTGACGATGATTCAATTCCAAAAGTCTGCTCAAGAAATTGAAAATTACTTACTTCATTAATATCACCATCTCGCCTTTCATAATAAATTCCAATATACGGCTTAATCTTTAAGACATTTAATTGACTGAATGCTTTCCTGCGAACCCAATTTCTTGAATTTAACGAACCAATTGTACGAGTAATTTCTTCCTGATAGAACTCATTTCTTTCAAACAATTTGTAATTGAAAGTGCCACCTACTTTATATCTTTCTGAGTGAATATCACCATGGCTAAATGCTCCCCCTTCAAAACCGCACAAAAGAGCATCTTTTAAATTATACTTAATTGAGCCTTCGTAACATCTCTCTCCTTGTGTGGAATCCGATGGTAAATCCCATCTTCTCCTGTATTCTACTACTTGATGACGGTCTATTGGGTTAAAACGTTCTCCCTCTTCCCGGAATTTACCTGAAAATGACAGTTTACCAACCCGAGACATTGGTGTACTAAATGATGTTTCAAAATTTATTGCATTTCCCTTATTATCTAAATCATCATAAGGAGAAAATGTATTCCTATCATAATCCGACATTGCAAATTCAGATATTACGGAAAAATTTTCTGCCGGTTTCCATGCTCCCGATACATGGTAAAGTCGTTGCTTTTTAGGTAGCTTTAACGGCTTTGCAGGCAAATATACAGCTTCCTCTTTTTCACTTTCCGAAACAGAAGGATCGCTTTTATCCACCCATTCAAAATAAACATAGTCAGCTTCGTATTTTTTCTTATACTGTCCCTGCTTTCCAACATTATAAAATACTGCAGAATGAGTTCCTTTTCCAATTCCTACAAAAACAAGAATTGAATCAATAAGGAAATATGCTCCGGAAGAATCCTCTTTAATTGTACTCTGGAGGGCTGCCATTTCATTATCACCTGCGGATTTTAACTTCGCTCTGTCGCTTTTACTTATTGGCAATTCAATGGGGTTTTCCCCGTCATCTGACTCATTTATAAAACCTGCTGACAATTGTAATTTATCATTTAAAAAAGATGTCGAATTTCTTGCTAACCAAATATTTTTTGCGTACACAAAATTAGAATATTGAAAATCTACTGTGATTCTCGACTCAGAAGTAATAAGCTGATTTGGAGTAAATGTTACCTCACCTGTTGAATAATCAATTACGTAATCGGCATTTTCTCCTCTTGAAAGGACTTTCCCGTTTATCCATATTTTTTCTGTCCCGGCAAGAACAATTATTGCGGTTTCTCCATCCTTTCCATGCAATTGATACGGACCCTGGTTACCTTCTTCTCCATTAAAAAAATTTGTATAATACTGACCTTTTGTTACTGCTCCTCCTATTGCAATTTTTCCAAATTTTCTGTCACTTTCACCATATATACCTTGAAGCTTCCTGTGATAACTTCCCAATTCCCCTGCAGATAATGATAATTCATAATCACCTAAAGTAATCTGCTCATTCGGCATTTTGATCTTAATAAACACCTTATCTATTTCATCCAACGTCTGAGCATTGCCCTCCGGTTGAATTGGAATATTTTGATCGGTTAGAGTGCCAATTATTGAAATGTCTTCACTGAGTTTGCCCTGTAATTCCAAATTAAGCCCTGATTTTAAAGATAAACCACTTTCGCTTCCAATAGTAACACCTCTATAAAGTGTACCTGATTTTAAAAAATCATAGTTTGTTGATGTTTTCAATTTAGAATTAGATACTTTACTTGTTTTTTCACTTTTATCAGGTTTCTTCGGCAGATAGATTCTTGGAGGAGGATTTATAATCTTTTGAGTTGGTATATTGAGATCAAGAAATTGATATGAAGTTATTATTTTTACTTTATTAGGTGGGGGGATAAATCCAAAAATCCTTCCATTAAGGGCATCTATTTTTAGAGAATCAAATTGCAGTGTATCACTTGTAATATATTTAAAATCAATTGATGAAGGTAAAATATAGCGATGGCTTAAAACAATAACCGAATCTCCTGATAAAACCTGTAAAGTATCGGTTCTCCAACCATTTGGGAAAAGGACTCGTGGTAATAAAATAAATAAAAACAATATTACTCGCCAAAAAGGTACATATCGACAATTGACAGTTAACTTTTCAGAAACCTTTTGGTTAAATCGAAGGATATTTTTGTTCCTATACTTTATTTGTCTCAGTGTTATATATGTTGGTAAAAATGTAACTATGGAAGAAAATTTTGTTATGATAAATAAACTTTACAATAGCAAAGGGAAGAAGAAAGTTATCATGATCCCTATTAATAATTTAACTTTTAAAATTGCAAACAACTATTGCTCCCGATTTATCTAGTAAAAATAGGGAATCCTCAACGACTATCCCTGAAACAAAAGATGTATTATCTTCATATCCAATAATTATTGGAGAAAACCATTCTGACAGCTTATTTGAATACAACAGGAGTCTCGATTCTGATTGACTTAATATTAGAATATTTTCATTTATCAAAACAATCCCACTTGCTTCAATTTCTTCCGGTGGTAAAATTTCTCTTATTGGTGTACCAAACCTGTCAAATTGTACAAGACGACCATCACTTTCAAGTACTGTAAGAATACCATTTTTATTAATACGAATTTGAAGTGGATCTAGTAACGTGTACTCTCTATACTCTGCACCTCCAAACTTCGATACCTCATTTTTCTGCATATCAAAACGGATAACTTCACCACTTTCTTCATCAAGTATAAAAATTTCACCTAATTTAGAAACCGTAACAGACCTGGGATATGAAATTTCTGTCTCTTCATCTGAAAAGGAAAATACGGTTAAAAAATTCAAAAAACGATCAAATCTAACCAATCTGTGATTATTATAATCTGCAACAACAACATCTAATCCTGAACCAATTGAAATATCAATAGGAGTATCAAAACATCCCTCTTCCCAACCAAATCCACCATTGGTATTTAATACTTTTCCTGTGCAGTCCAATCTATATATTTCATGCCTTTTCTTTTCCAAAAGATAAATATCACCAAATTTTGAGGCTGTTATTGAACAAAATTGAATATCCTGGTGAATCTGGATTGGCTTTATCTCCTTAACAAATTGAAATTGACTAACAGATATGCTTACCAATAATAAGAGAATGGACAACACTTTTATTTTATATTTCATATCAATTAAACCTTCACATTATCATTTTGTTTACATTTGGTATAAAATTTACTATCAATACATAAAGACACAAAGATTTATAGGTTACTTCTCAAAACGAGTGGGTTTAGAAAATAAATATTGGAATTTTAAATAATATTGGAATTTTTAAGTAATTTGATTGAGGTAAATGTAATAATAACAATTAGTGTAAATATGCGGTTTTCACTTTTTTAGTTAAACTCACTAATTGAAAAATTTTTCAATTTGGGGAATAAGGTTTGGCTTAAGGAAAACGACCACCTTATCATTTGCTTGAATTTGTGTATCGCCCTGAGGAATAATAATCTCTGAATGCCTTATTACTGCTCCTACAATTATATCAGTAGGTATATGTAGATTTTGTATAGGTTTTTTAGTTATTGGACTCCCCTCTTTTGGAATCATTTCAATAGCTTCAGCCTCAATATCTTCAAATAAAGAAACCGCAATAACATTTCCTCGCCGTATATATTTCATAATGGCATTTACTGTCGCAATATTTTTACTAACTACTGCATCCATCCCAATTTTATTCATAATAGGAATATAATCATTTGTTGTCAAGTGAATAATTACTCTTTTTACCCCAAGATATTGTGCTAACAGCCCGGAAAGCAAATTTGTCTTTTCACTTCCGGTAACAGCTACAAAACAGTCCATTTCCTCTACACGCTCAGAGATCAAAAAGTCAATATCTGTCCCATCTCCATGTAGTATGAGTGTATCTCGTAATTCTTCAGTCACTGATTCAGCGACTTCTCTATTTTCTTCAATCAATTTAACATCCATATCTGAAGAAAGAATTGCTGCAACCATTCTACCAACTTCTCCAGCACCAAGAATCATAACATGCTGCTGTTCCTTTTCTGAATATCCTACTATTTCTGAAACCTTTGGGATATCTTCTTTTTGGGCTATAAAATAAATTACATCACCGCTTCGATAGACATTTTTGCCTCTTGGAATAATCGTCTTATTATCTCTATATATACCGAGACATAAAAATGAATTGTCTGGATTACCTGCATCTACATCTTCCACAGTACGATCTATAATAGGACTACCATCTCTAACTTG
This sequence comes from uncultured bacterium, assembly GCA_964441235.1. GTDB lineage: Bacteria > Fidelibacterota > UBA2242 > UBA2242 > UBA2242 > BS750m-G69. The sequence continues at coordinate 17,195 of CAYTUQ010000037.1, forward strand.
TAATGCCATTATCTGGAGCTTTCCTCCCTCAAAATCAACAACTTTGGAAGCTGATGATCGCTTGACTAAACTTACTATTGCATCTGCTGCGATTTGCTCCGGGTAAACCATCAAATCAATGCCTAACCTCTCAGCAGTTATAACCGAATCCTTCTGGCTAAATTCATTATTACGAATCCTGGCAACACACTTTTTTGTTCCCATCTCTTTGGCAATCATACAGGCAAGAATATTAACCTCATCCATAGCTGAAACTGCTATTAAAACATCTGCAGATCCAACTTCTGCAGCAGCAAGTACTTTTGCACTGGAACCACTACCTTGAATAACAATAGCATCAAGTGATTCTGAGGCATTACGGTATCTTTCAGGATCTATTTCAATGATTATTACATCATTTCCTTCTGAAATAAGTCTTTTTGCCAGGTAATATCCTACTTCCCCAGCACCAATGATGACAATTTTCATATTTTTAATCTCTCAAAATTTGTTGAAAAATGAATATTGCTTCCTCGATTTGCTCGGTTGAAATATCCAGATGAGTTACTGCTCGGATTCTTTCTGAGTCAATTGCCAATGCCGCTAAACCTCGCTCTAAAATTGCTTTGGAGAGGCTTTCAGGTGTAAATTTTGGGTGTCTAACATGAATCATCACCATATTAGTTTGAACTTGTGCCATATCAATATAAATCCCCGGCAATTCTCTCAAACCCTCTGCTAAGCGACGAGCACTTTTATGATCCTCGGCTAAACGCTCAACATTATTGTCAAGCGCATAGATACATGCAGCAGCAAGAATTCCAACCTGCCGCATGCCACCGCCAAAAATTTTTCTATATTTTCGAGCCTTACTTATAAATTCTTTTGAACCGGCAAGCACTGAGCCTATAGGAGCACCTAATCCTTTCGAGAAACAGAGGCTCACAGAATCGAAATACTTGCTGTACTCTTTTGCAGAAATCCTGGTAACGACTACCGCATTAAGCAATCTTGCGCCATCAAGGTGCATCGGAATACCTTTTGGAAAAGCCAAAGAATATATCTCTTTTATATTCTCAATAGGATAAATTGTACCACCGGCACGATTATGTGTATTTTCAAGTGTTATTAATGCTGTTTTAGGAGCATGAATATTATCAGGTCTAATAGCTCTTCTAACATCATCAATGTTTAAAATTCCATATTTTCCCCTAAGTGTTCTTAATTGCACTAATGAATTAAATGCTGGACCACCAGCCTCATAGTTGAAAATATGGCAATTTTCTTCGCAAATCACTTCCTGACCGGGAAAAGTGTGAGATTTAATTGCAATTTGGTTTGACATTGTTCCACTTGGAACAAAAAGAGCATCTTCCTTCCCTAAAAGTTCAGCAACCCTTTTTTGAAGTCTATTGACTGTAGGGTCTTCAGAATAGACATCATCTCCCACTTCAGCATGAAACATTGCTTCCCTCATCTCGAGAGAAGGTTTTGTCACGGTATCACTTCTAAGATCAATATGAATTTTTTTCATCTAACATTCCATATTTATAGATTAATTTTTCCACTTTAAAATAACTGATTCAAATTAAGAGATTTTTTAGTTGTTGTCAAATCAAAATTAAACACATTTAAAATGAGCGATAATCTTAACATCGTCGCTTCACTCAGCACATTAATCCTAATAATAGGTTTATCATAAATATTCGCTACTTTCTCCACAAACAAATGCATTTGTGTTATATAAATCATTTGAATTTTAAAAAACAGCAAATAATAACTTGATAAAGTTTCATAACAATCATAAAATTGCAGTGAACTGAAATGAGTAAGAATCAACAATTAATTAAATTATTCGAAAACTGGTCAGGTGAAAAAGCCATTAATATTTCTCCTTTGCCACCTTCTGGCTCATACCGTAAATACTATGGGATCAAAGGCAAAAATAAAGTAGCAATAGGTGTATTCAATCCTGATAAAAAAGAAACCATTGCCTTTATAAAATTCTCCAAGCATTTTCTAAATAAAGGTCTAAATGTTCCTGAAATTTATGCAGAAGAGTTGAAAAAAAATATCTACTTAATCCAGGACCTTGGCAATACTACACTTTATTCCTATTTATCTAATGTTTATAAAAACAGTATTTTCCCAAAGGAACTTATTGATATGTACAAAGAGGTAATTAAAAAACTACCACAATTTCAAATATATGCAGCAAAGGATTTTGACTACAGCATTTGTTATCCACGAGCAAGTTTTGATAAACAATCAATGATATGGGATTTAAATTATTTTAAATACTATTTCCTCAAATTAGCTAAAATCCCATTTGACGAACAAGACCTCGAAAATGATTTTCAAAAATTCACAAACTATCTATTGAAAACAGATTGCAGCTTCTTTCTATATCGCGATTTTCAGTCACGAAATATTATAATTTACAATAATAAAATCTATTTTATTGATTACCAGGGCGGTCGAAAAGGAGCATTACAATATGACCTGGCTTCGCTACTTTATGATGCAAAAGCAGATATTCCTCAACATATCAGAAACGAACTACTCAAAGAGTATATCAAAAATGTTCAAAAATTCGTAAATATAAATGAAGATGAATTCATTCAATATTTTTACGGTTATGTTTTGATCCGTATTATGCAAGCAATGGGCTCTTACGGTTTTAGAGGATTTTACGAAAAGAAAGAGCATTTTTTACAGAGTATTCCTTATGCAATAGAAAATCTTGAATACCTCCTTAACAATGTAACTTTGCCTATAGAAATCCCAACCCTTACAAACGTTCTAAAAAGAGTAGTAGATTCACAAGAACTTAAAAACTTAGGAAGGATAAAAAATATTTTAAAAGTAAACATTAACAGTTTTTCATATAAAAAAGGTATTCCTGTTGACACATCAGGTAATGGAGGCGGCTTTGTTTTTGATTGCCGTGCAATACATAATCCCGGTAGATATGAAAAATATAAACTTCTTACAGGGCTGGATAATGCCGTAATTGAGTTTTTAGAAAAAGAGAAAAACCTTGATAATTTTTTAAACAATGTATTTTTATTAGTCGATCAATCCGTTGAAAACTACCAACAACGAAGATTTACTAATTTAATGGTGAATTTTGGCTGCACCGGCGGTCAACACCGTTCTGTTTACTGTGCAGAAATGCTCGCTAAACACTTAAAAGCAAAATATGATATTGAAGTCCGAATTCACCATGTAGAACTTGATACGGAATAAATACGGTGCGAAATATTTCGCCACAAAAAACCACAAAAGAATAGCGACTCTATTAGAAAAGGTAAAATTTTAGCACCTTTGCCTGCTTGTCCGGCAGCCGCCGGACGCAGATAGGCGACTTTGCGGTTAATCAAATTATGAAAGCAATGATTTTAGCAGCAGGATTAGGAACACGCCTGCGCCCTTTAACAGAGAGCAAACCTAAAGCATTGGTTGAGATAAATCAAATTCCTCTGCTTGAGATTGTTATTAAAAGGTTAAAATTATATAGCTTTAATGAAATTATCATAAATGTCCACCATTTCGCTAATCAGATCATCGATTTTATAAAAGAGAAAAATAATTTTGGCATTGATATTAGAGTTTCTGACGAAACAGACCTGCTTTTAGGTACTGGCGGTGGCTTAAAAAAGGCTTCCTGGTTTTTCAATAATAACACACCCTTTCCAGTTCACAATGTGGATATTTTGTCAGATATTGATTTAAAGCAACTCTACGAAGCGCATATAAATTCTGAAGCACTGGCAACACTTGCTGTTAGAAATCGGCAGACTACTCGCTTTCTTTTATTTGACAATGGCAACAATTTACGTGGTTGGAAAAATATTAGAACGGGTGAAATAAAAATTGAGAAACAATCTGAATCAGACCTTATTCCCCTCGCTTTCAGTGGAATTCACATAATCAATCCATCAATTTTTGACTTAATGCCGGAACAGCGTGTCTTTTCAATGATTGACCTGTATTTAAATTTAGCTAAAAACTATAAAATCAACGCATTTAATCATGACAGTTCTTTGTGGATAGATATAGGGAAAAAAGAAAGTTTAATCGAAGCAGGTAAAATATTAAATCAGATTAAAGAATAATCCTCGTAATCAGCAATTATCCGATTTTAAGAACTCAACCTTTCTAATTAGAGCCTATCTATAATGTAGGTTTTTTCGATAAATGGAAACTTGACTTATCCGGCAGTTGCCGGATGAGTTAAGCTGATTTATCTCAATGAGTTAGGAACCTTAAGTCAAGTCAGCTAAAGCAAATTTAACTCAAGGTTTCATAGTTTATCTCAAAGAGATGTCTTAGACATAGACAGACACTAAATACAAAATCTTTTATCTTTTACGAACCATCTTATGTCTATTTTTCTTTTGCCTCCAAGAATAGTAATTACACAAATATCTAAATCAGTCTCGGAGGAAGGCTCTCCTTAAGCATACGATGTGAATAGAAATATTTTTCTTGCACCGAATTTTTTCGATATTATATTCACAAGTTTATCGATTTGTTCTTTTGATATCATGGTTATTCTATATCCTTATTCATTTTCATATAAATTAAATATTCATCACGTGCCAATCAAGTTTAAAGTGAAAAAAATAAGAAGCCAGTTACCAACGGCAATCATCATCTGCTGCGAGATTTATTGCACTTAACAAATGAATTTCCAAACATATCTCTATAAATCTAAAATCTCCAAATCATTGAACAGATCTTGCCGTCAGGGGGTAGAGTAGAGACAGATTCCACATAACTTAGGTTGATGTTTGTTTTCTACGTTTCTGGTTGGTTTCCCACCAGTGCCACAATATCTCAACCATATTTGCTTCATCGTCCCCCTCGTCAAACCGCACATGAAGTTTTCCTTTGATAAGTTTTACATCAAAATACGAAAAAGGGTATACACTCCGATAATAATGAGTGTTGATAAGTTAAATATACTAATTCAAGTACCCTGGCTGAATAACAAAACTATTCAAATTGTCTGGACTCCTTGATTAGGTGTAATTGTGACGATTATTAACTCTGTGAAAATCGGTGTTTAATATGAAATTTTTAGACAGGGTATTTCTCGACGGTAGAGGTACTTTGTAGCGCATAGGGGAATCCCTGCCCGACTCCTGAAGAAAAAAAATGCATGTGCTCCGTCTAAAAGTATATGAATATTTTATGGTGAAACAAATCAGTTAAAAGTCAGGCAGGCGGGGAACCCCTGATACCGGAGAATTTTATCCAAATATCTTCTTCCCGCTTCACTTTTAAAATATCTTTCTCTCTTACGTGCAGCCTCTCTATTTTCACATTCTTCAGTATATACTATTTCAAATGGTTTGCGGCTCTTCGTAGAACGAGTTCTTCCGTCATTATGTTCTTTAAGCCTCCTGGAAACATCTTGAGACATACCAACACAATGCTGACCATCCTTAAGACTTCTTAGTACATACACATACCATGTCAGATTTCTTTGTAGCGCATAGGGGAATCCCTGCCCGACTGCTGAAGGAAAAAATGCATGTGATCCGTCTGAAAGTATATGAATATTTTATGGTGAAACAAATCAGTTAAAAGTCAGGCAGGCGGGGAACCCCTGATACCGGAGAATTTTATCCAAATATCTTCTTCCCGCTTCACTTTTAAAATATCTTTCTCTCTTACGTGCAGCCTCTCTATTTTCACATTCTTCAGTATATACTATTTCAAATGGTTTGCGGCTCTTCGTAGAACGAGTTCTTCCGTCATTATGTTCTTTAAGCCTCCTGGAAACATCTTGAGACATACCAACACAATGCTGACCATCCTTAAGACTTCTTAGTACATACCACATACCACATCAGATTTACTTTGTAGCGCATAGGGGACTTGAACCCCTGTTACTGGCGTGAGAGGCCGGCGTCCTAACCGCTAGACGAATGCGCCATTATGCTGGGGTGTAGGGACTTGAACCCCAATCCTACGGTCCAGAGCCGTATGTCCTGCCGTTGGACGACACCCCAATCAAAAAGCGGCGGTAATTTACAATCCGTCTCGTCAAAGGTCAAGCAATTCGGGACTATAAAACCCGATATAAAAAGTGGTTAAAATATCCTTCCGAGTAAGAATCCAACTGTTAAAAGCAATGTTCCAATAAAGTGTATTCCAATAGTTGAAGCATTTACCGGTAGAAGTTTATATATCTCATTATATTTGTACGATGAAGTTTTAATAATCCATATTAGCCATGGTAAGAGTAAAATCGTGAGCAGAGTCCATACAGGAAATAACCTTATAATAACGAAAACGATAATCCAGACGAATGCAAATACTAGCAGAATCTGATAAATGAGAATTGCCTTTCTCTTATCTTTAATTCTAACCACTACTGTTTTTTTACCGGCCAGACCGTCTGCTTCTGAATCTTGAAATTCATTAATGATTAGTATTAGTCCAACAAGAATAGCTGTTGGTATTGAAGCAATTACCGGCAGCCAGGATAATTGCTGAGTTTGAATAAAGTACGAACCGAGTGTAACAACGACACCGAATCCCAGAGCAACTGCTATTTCTCCAATGCCTCGATAAGAGAGTTTAAAAGGTGATGCCGAGTATGTAATTCCAAGGAAAATACCAATGAATCCGATCCACAGTAATGTGTTTCCTTTAATTATGGAGTTGAGATAAAGCCCGATAACAATTACGAGCAGAAATGCTGTTGCAGATGAGACTAATACTTTTTGGGGAGAAAATATTCCATTTTGTATAATTCTGCTGCCACCCGAAAAAGCATTATAATATTTATTCAGTTCATCATTACTTGAGATGTGGTCAAAATAATCATTAAGCATATTAGTTCCTGCGTGAGCAAAAATAACACCTATTAATGCAAGGCAGAAAATATTTCCATGGAATATTCCTGTCTGATACCATGCAACAGATGTTCCTAATAATACAGGCGCTATACTAGCTGTAAAAAAAGGTGCGCGTGTTGCTCTAATCCATATTAATAAAGATTTAACAAATTTTCCTATTATTGCTTTCATAACCTCCAATAGCTTAAATATTTTCAATTTCTTTGTATCTTATCCTGTAATAGAAAGATTTCATATAATAAGTAAAAATTAAAAAACAGGTTGACTACAAATTTTTTTCAATATACTTAGTTATCATTTCATAAAGATGAATACGAGCTTCTTTATCTCTTATACCGTGTTTTCTATTTGGATAAGTCATAAACTGAAAATGCTTATTATTTTTGATCAGTTCGTCAATAAATGCTGAACTTTGCTGAAAATGTACATTATCATCAGCTAAGCCATGCACAAGTAAAAAATTAGCTTTTAGCTGATTAGCAAAATTAATTGGAGCACTCTTTTTATAACCCGAAGAATTGTCTTTAGGTAATCCCATGTACCTTTCGGTATAAATAGAATCATAATATTTCCAGTCAGTGACAGGAGCAACTGCTATGCCTGTTTTGAAAATATCCGGCACTTTACAAAGTGAATATAGAGTCATGTATCCACCATAACTCCAACCCCATATACCAATTCTATCTGGATCAACATAATCCAAACTTTTTAAATATTTTACACCTGCAAGCTGATCCTGCAGCTCACATTTGCCGAATTGAAGATATATTTCCCTCTCCCAATTGCGACCACGACCGTAAGAACCTCGATTATCGAGTGAAAAAACCAAATATCCTCTTTGTGCTAACAATTGATGCCATGTATTAACGAACCTATTGCACACAATCTGGGCATGAGGACCACCATAAACATATATCAAAACAGGATATTTCTTTTTAGAGTCGAAATCTCTTGGAAACAATAAAGAACAGTTCAAAGTGGCGCCATCTTCTGCAGTAGTTATCATGAACTTTGTTTTTCCGAATCCGTATTTGTCTTTATCAAAATCATCATTTTGAAAAAGAACCTTAACTTTTTTCCCTTTTACAGTTGTCAAATATATTTTTGTTGGAATATCAATTCTTGAAAAACTTTCCATATAATAATGAAACAACGGTGAAAAATTACCTGAATGAGTTCCCTTACCTTTGTCTATTCTGGCAATTTTCTTTGACTTCAATGATAAAGAGTATATATGTCTTTCGAGCACTGATTCTTTTGTTGAAGTAAAATATACGATTTCCTTATTCTCATCTACACCATTTAATTCTGTTACACACCATTTACCTTTTGTCAGCTGCTCAATGACGTTTCCCTCATAGTCATATAAGAACAAATGCATAAAGCCATCTTGCTCCGAATACCAGATAAAATTTTCCCTGTTTTTAAAGAAGTAATATAAATCGGTAATATTCAGCCAATAGGGGTCTTTCTCCTCAATAATCAAAAGACAATTCCCTGAGTCTGAGTCAGTGAAGTAGAGTTTAAGGTGATTTTGACCACGGTCTAATGTCTGAACTGCTAATGTCTCGGAATTCGGCAGCCAATCAAATCGTGGAATATATTCAATGGCAGGAGAATCGAGCTTTATCCATGTTATCTTACTTGGCAAAGTATCAATAATACCGATACGAACTTTTGGATTTTGATCTCCTGCTTTCGGATAATATTCCCAGTAAATATCAGGATGTGGTTTTGTCCAGTCAGGAATTGGAAATTTTGGTACATTGCTCTCATCCATTTGCATAAAGGCTATATTTCTGCTGTCAGGAGACCATTTATATCCTGTTTTTATATCCAACTCCTCAGGATAAACCCAATCTAATTCGCCATTGTATAAACTATCATTTCCATCTTTAGTCAGTTGCAAATTCTCTTTAGTATCTATTTTTGTTATCCAGATATCATGATCTTTGATATAGCTTAACCATTTAGCATCAGGAGAAAATTTAACATCCGATTTATTGTCTTTATCTGTCGTTACTCTGTCCAGGTTATTCTTTTCAATATTGTAAATAAAAAGATCGTTTCCCCCTCGTAGCAGCAATTTATTACCAAGAGGAGACCATTTATAACTTCTGGGATTAATTTTTATTGTGTCATTTTCTTCAACCCATTTTAGTTCTGAAGAAGTAAAAACAGTGTCTATCGCTTTTGATCGTACATTCATGCATAGTAGAGCAATTTGACTACTATCTATGTCTTCAAAGTATGAGATAGATTTTCCGTCAGGAGTCCATTTGAAACTTTTCTCTCGATATCTATAATTAGAAAGACCGGGATCATTATAAAGATCGCTAACTGTCAATTTATAATTTTCCTCAGTATTAATGTTGAAACTAACAAATAAGACAAAAGCTATGAGCTTAAGTAGTCGCATATCTCAACTCTCCTACTAATGAAATAATTCAATAAATGAGTCCACTAAAGAAAAGTATAATTCTACAAAAAGAAACCGTTGAAACGGTTGGATCGTTTGGGCTGTGTTTTATTAACCCGCAACTTAAGTTGGGGGTTAATAGTAAGTTACGTAGGCATAGAACTGTTTTAACAGTTTCTGAATTTTTGGTATTATGCATAATACAATTCAAATTTCAACCTTTATTAAGCAAACTCAATAAATAAATTAAATAATAATTGAAGACTGGTAAAAATGTCGTTTAAACTTTCTCCTCTCCCCTATCCATCCTGTCCAGTTTCACAGCATCTTTGATTGAAGCTATAATAAAAGTCATAACAAATAGGATAGCTACGATTATTCCACACAGATCAAATACAGTCAGGTAAGTTTGGTGATATTGTAAGACTACTGGATTCCAGAAAATCAGGATAAAATTAACGATACAAATGGTAATTCTTATCTCCGTTGGACCTAATCTTGCAAAAGAAATCCTAAAAATCTTTTCACTGTAAGCCCCTACATGAGCATATATGTTTAGAAGTAAGTACCCTATAGTTAGAAATAGACCAACTTCTATATGTATTAGAGGTGAAAGTCCAAATGCAATACAAATAATAACAGTAGTCCACGCATCACAAATGTGATCAACAAAGTAACCGTAATTTTCTCTCTCAGTATGACGAACTCTCGCTAATGTACCATCCAGACTGTCCGCATACCAATGTATAAGGAGCCCCAAATTACAAAGTAATAGCCACCATTTCGAATACCATGTTAATATGTATCCAATAGCAATTACAAATCCTGCGATGATACCCAATATAGTTAAATGGTCAGGTGATACCCACTGAGGAAGCGCTTTTGCCATTTTTGGTAAATTTCTTTTTTCCCACGAACCTGTCCAGGTATTAATTATTCTTTCTGCTTTTCTCTGGTTTTCCGTTATAATTCCTCTTTTATTTTCTTTATATCAGATGTTTTAGATTCACGGAAAATAATAAATTCGTTTGAAAGAAATTTAAAAATAGGTCCTGGCAGCATTCCCAGGATATCCGCAAAAAGATAATGAACGTTTAGAAAGTGAGCAAGTGAACATAAAATTCCTAGATTGACAAGAGCATCTATCGAAGCGGTTACCAAATTATATCTTAAAAAACGCTGTAAGAAGTCCTTTTTAGTATTGTCGACCCTATGTCGCCAGGTCAAGAAATAATGCCAGGTAAAATTATGAATTATAGCAATTTCTATTGCACATGCACCTGCTATCGCAAGATGAACATGGAATACACCATGTAATAACCATAATGAACCGAGATTAACAACAGTACCTATCCAGGCAATTACTTGAAATTTTATTATTCTTCCGAAAGATAATTTCCTAAAATTCATATAGGTGGTGGGTAATTTACTTAAAATATTTACGAACTAATTCAATTAATTTATCTTTTCCGACAATACTTAATACTTCCAAAGGAAGTGACTTTTTAAAAACTTCTCCATATCTCTTTTTATCGAGTCTATCATCAAGATTAATTACAACTCCCGTATCTGTTGTAGAACGTATTAGCCTGCCGAATCCCTGCCTGAATTTTAAAACTGATTCAGGAACATAGTAATCAAAAAAAGAATTTTTACCTTCATTCTGCACTTTTTCAACATTGGCTTCAATAATAGGGTCTGATGGAACAGGGAATGGTAATTTATGTATTACTAATATTTCAAGAGAATCTCCAATAATATCAATACCTTCCCAAAAGCTGTTCGTGCCAAAAAGCACAGATTTTTTTTCGTTACGGAATTGTTCCAAAAGATTAGTTCTGGACGCTCCAAACCCCTGTGACAATAATGTAATGCCTAATTTTTTAAAGGACGGGCTTGTTATTTTATAAATCTGTTTCAATGAAGAATAAGAAGTAAAAAGTACCATCATGCCTTTTTTGACTTCATCAGCCAATCTAACTATAAGTGAAGCAATAGATTGAAAGTCATTACTTTTATATTTATTAGCGTGATATGTACAAAACATTGCCTGCTCTGGATATTTAAAAGGAGAACCGACTGAAGAAGTAATGACCTCTTCATCACCGTAATGTGACATTCCCGTTCTACTTTTCAGATAATCAAATGAGTCAGCAATTTGAAGTGTAGCAGAGGTTAAAATCGTGCTGTTTAAGTCCTTATATATTTTATCATAAAGGCATTTTGAAACGTCCAAAGGAGTAAATGATAGTTCTACCGTTGTTTCTTTTCCCTTTGGTCCTATCTCATACCAAAAAATCAATTCTTTATTTTCTGCTTTAATGGATGTCTCTAAAATACTTTGATAACTCTCCAATTGGGAAAACAGATTATTCAATTTTACTCGTAATTCATCAAATACTTCTGGAAAATCAACAACTAATTCCTCAATTTTTGTTATAAGCTCTGACAAATTTTGCCGCAAGTTTTTCAATTCGTAGATAAAGGCGTTGGAGTCGGCATCAAAATCCTTAAATTCGTCTTTAAATACTTTATATCTCCTTTTTACACCGTACTTTTTTTCGTTTTCATTTAGTGCCTTTTGAACTGCAATCCTTTTAAAAAATGCCGCCGCTGTAATCCCCAGTTCACCAATATTATCTTTAATTTTCTCTACATACATCTCAATTTCATGGCGTTTTTTCAACTGCTGGCTGAGTCTAATTACATCTATTAATATTCCTGTCTCTGGAGTTGTGCTACTATAAATACTTTTTAACAAATAGTTAATTATTGGAAGGTTTATTTTTGAAGCAAAATAATTATAGGAGTTCTTTTCTAAGTTGTGAGCTTCATCAACAACGAGAGTCGTATATTCAGGTAGTACCTTTTTTTCAGATACAGAATCAGCAAGAAGTAATGAATGATTTACAATTATAACATCTGACGAAGATGCCTGGTATCTGACTTTACCCAAAAAACATCCATGATACTTTTGACATAAATTTGTTGTGCAATAGCCGGGTTCAGAGCAGATTTCATTCCATATATAACGATTCCATGATAATTTAAAACCGCTGCATTCCGAAATATCACCCGTTTTTGTATGTTTTAACCAGATTACAATCGGGATAATGGATGACTTGTTTGCAATATTTAACTTATTCGGTAAATCAGCAAGATAACGGTACCATTTTGTAAAGCATAAATAATTAGACCTCCCCTTCAATAAAACTGCTTTAAAAGGCAGCTGTAATTTCTCTGAAGCAAAAGGTATCTCTTTATAGAATATCTGCTCTTGAAGATTTTTTGTATTACTTGCAATTGCAAGATGCTGTTTTTCTTCGGCATTATTCAGCCATAAAATCGAAGGAATTAAATATGCCAGTGATTTTCCTACCCCTGTCCCAGCTTCTATCATTGACGACTTACCTTCATTTAAACAGGATAAAACCGTTTTTGCCATTTCTATCTGCTGCGGTCTTGGTTCAAATCCCGTAAGCTTCTTTGAAATTAATCCGCCCTCATCAAAATAATTATCTATATCATTTCCAGTGATATCAGGCAATTGCTTACTTTCTTCGTCTACCTTGATACAATTACCAATAATGTTACTCTTAGCTTTCCAGTCGATTTCAGGTTTACTATCTCCCATAGTTTTTTTTAAAATAAGGTGCTCTGAAAGATTTCTATACAACCATTTATTAGGGTCATTCGTATTCTGCAAAATCATATTAATTATTTGAAATGTTTCAAGATCGTATAAACTTGCTCTCTGGATTAACTTCAGAAATATTCTACCGGTGTTTATAGCATCGACTTCTGCCCTATGAGCTCCTTTTGAAGAAACCCCGCAATATTCAGAAACAGTTGTGAGTTTATGGTCATTGAGGTAAAAATAAAAAGACTGTGAAAGCAATGATGTGTCATATAATCTGTTAGTAATTCTTTTCTTTTTAAGTTCTTTATTTCGTTTAAAGTATTCCTTTAAGAAAGATATATCAAAACCAATATTATGACCTACTAACGGAATTTTATCGAGGAAGTCAACTACCTCTGTCAATCTTTCTTCAAAACTTGGCTTTCCTTTTACCATATCCTGTGTTATACCGGTAATGGTTTCTATTTCCGGTGGAATATCTACTAACGGCTCACAAAGGAAAGATAGTGTTTCTTTTACTTCGCCGTCCTCGAATAGAACTGCTGAAAATTCTATAACCGAATCGTCATTGGGATTTAAGCCCGTTGTTTCGAGATCGAATGCTATATATTTTGATAAGTTGATATCGCTTAGAAAATATTTCATTTAGGAATTGAAAACCTTATGCTGATTATAATAATTAAAAAAACTGAAATATAATTTAGTGATTTTTTTCATTGAAAATGAATTTCTCTCATTATATCACTGCAAAAAATATTTTTCATCTGTAAAATGTCATTTGCTGTTTCTTAGTATTCCGAGCCCTGAAAGGGCGATCTGTTTTTCTTCTATACGGATCCGTATATTCATTTTGCCTGCCCGTGACGATTCACTGGGAGCAGATGGGTAGATCTCTTTAGTTGATTACGAAATACCAATTTTACGCTTACCATACCCCCGGTAAAAGCCGAAACCGTACTTCCTTTGAATATTCATTATAACCCTGCAATTCCTTCTGTAATGTGATATCTTCCAAATAAGTTCTTATAATAAGCAAAATCGTTACAATGCTCGCAGGAATCAGAGCCCATAGCGAACCAAGAACTAAGGAACTGCTTATTGCCATTAAGATTCCACCGATATATCCCGGATGCCTGATAAAGTGATAAGGACCATTTTGTACTACTGCCTGTCCCCTATCCTTCTGAATACGAACTGTGAATGAAAAAAAATTATTTGTACGCATAGCCCACAAATTAACAAATTGTGAAAAGATATAGACTATGTAACCTATTATATAAATAAACATTGGAAATGGTGATGTCCACTTGAAGCGTCCTGAATCCAAACTTGCAATTACAACAACAGCATAAAACGCAGGCACATAAATTGCTAAAATTACTTTATCCCATGATTTAGTGCCTGCCTGTCCTACGGACGCAGACAGGCGTCTTTGCGGTAAATATAAAACTAAAGCCAGCGTTTCAAACCTTTAGCTAATTCAGCAAAGTGAAGTGTTACTCCGAGGCGATGTGATTGTCCAAGTAGTTTATATGTTCCTCCCATAGCAAATCCGTAATCGATGCTTCCAATCGAAGTATCTAATCCAAATCCAATATGAAAGCTTCCAAGATCGTCACGTCCACATCTAAGGGCTATTTGATCTTTAATATGTACTTCAAGTCCCATACGCACTCTACCGTTTATTGATCCAAGGTTAAGGTCGGTGTTGTCTTGCTCGCCTTCAAAAGAAATATCCAAACCCCCTAAAGGTTGAAACCATATTGGAATAGATGGTAAAGATACTTTCCATGCAGTACCAAATCTTAAAGTTGGAAGAATGACCTCTTTCTCTCCATCTTTCCAGAAAAGAAATGTAGTAGTTATATCGTTTATTGAGGCACCAAAGACTAATTGAGGTGAAATATTGTATATCGTTGCAACATCAAAGCCCACTCCCCAGGCGGCAGTCGTTCCAAGGGATTTGTAAAGATATTTAGCTGTGGCACCAATAAAGTATTTTTGATTCATCTGTTTTGCGACAGATAGAAACAGAGCATTTTCACTTGCACCAAATGTTCCTATTTCGCCGAAATTCAAACGCTCACCGGGATCAAGTTTTCCATTGCCGTTGTCATCAATTAAAGCTTCTCTTGTATCAGGAATATCATCTACTCCGAGATGGAAGAATCCTAAACTGTAGGCATAATTGCCCTTTGCCGGAATTGCGATAGAGATGTGATCTAAATTCAATGCACCGGCAAATTCTTCGGTGTGCATAAATTGCCCTGAAAAGACTGTGTTTTGATAAAGTGCGGCAGGATTCCAGTATTGTGCAGAAACCGAATGAGGCGAAGCAACAACCGCTCCTCCTAAACTCATTTCCCGTACTCCAACACCGATTTTCAAAAATTCACCTGCGTATTTAGTGCCAAAAGCAAAGGAACTCGTTGTTCCGAAAAAAAAGAATATTAGTATACTGAAGGAGATTACCCAACTAAGTAGACTTTGAAATTTGAAATTCCTGTCCTGCGTAACGTAGTGTAGCATGGATGAATTTTGAACTTTTCTCATATATATAGTTCTGTCAGGAGCTCACTCCTGACAGAGTAACAAACAACTATTTCTTTTGAGTAACTGCTAATCATTATAAAAAGTCCTAATCTAATACTTAAATTTAATTATAAAGTTCCTGATCTGAAAAGAATATCAAAACCCGTTTAACCCTGCGGGTGGAAACGGGTTTTTTTACACGCTACAGACCAAATTTCTTTTTTAACTCATCTAATTTTGTCAAGGCTTCTATTGGTGTAACATTATTTATATCAACTTCCGAAAGTGCTTTTCGTAATTCGCTTTCCTTTTGGTCGAATAGTCCCAGTTGATTTTTATTTTTACTTGGTAATGATGAAAACCTTGCTTCGTTAGAGGGCAATACTCGCTCATCGGTTGAAAGATTAGATAATATTTCATTTGCACGAAAAATGACGTCTTGTGGAATTCCAGCCATCTGAGCTACGTGAATTCCATAACTTTTATCGCAACCGCCTGGTACGATTTTACGCAAGAATATTACTCGGTCTCCATACTCTTTAACTGCAACATTGAGGTTAACAACACGGGGATGAATTTTTTCCAGCTCTGTCAATTCATGATAATGAGTGGCAAAGAGTGTTTTGGCTGCTACTTCACTATGATTATGAAGATATTCTGTAACTGCCCATGCAATAGCCATCCCGTCGTAAGTAGAGGTTCCTCTACCGATTTCGTCAAGTAGCACCAGTGATTTTGGGGTTACATTATTCAGGATATTTGCGGTTTCATTCATCTCCATTAAAAACGTGGATTCTCCCGCAGCCAGATTATCACTGGCTCCAACTCTTGTAAAAATCTTGTCAACGACTCCAATTGATGCTTTTGATGCCGGTACAAAACTCCCTATCTGTGCCATTAAAACTATTAATCCGACCTGACGCAAATAGGTTGATTTACCAGCCATATTAGGACCGGTAATTATCAGGATCTGTTTTTTTGTATTGTCAATTTGGAGATCATTAGGAACGAATTTTTCACCAGGAGGCATTAAGTATTCCACAACTGGGTGTCTTCCATCTCGAATGATAATATCGGTTTTATTGCGAATTTCAGGACGGCAATATTGATTCTTCTCAGCTAATTCTCCAAGCCCTGAGAGAACATCAAGCATGGCAATTGCCTGTGCATTTCTCTGAATTGCTTCAATTTTTTCAAGAACTTTTTTACGAATTTCCTGAAAAAGGTCATACTCAATCTGAGATATTTTCTCCTCAGCGGTCAGTACTTTTTCTTCATATTCTTTTAAATCTTCCGTTATATATCGCTCGGAATTTACAAGTGTCTGTTTACGTATGTAATTATCAGGAACCTTACTGATGTGAGGTTTAGTTACTTCGATGTAATACCCGAAAACCTTGTTATATCCAACTTTTAGTGACGAAATTTTAAGTTTATTCCGCTCGCTCGCCTGCATATTTGCAATCCACTCTTTGCTGTGACGAACGAGGTGCCGGTATTCGTCCAGTTCCTTTGAATATCCATCACGTATAAAACCACCCTCTCTAATAGAAAGCGGAAGATTTTCATCTTTTATTGAGCGTTCCAGAATATCTACTAATGATGGCGATTCATTTAATAGAGGTATTATGTTTTCAAAAACCTTCTCTTCATTTATTGTTTTTAGAATATCAGGAGCTAATTTCAGGGTTGTCTTCAATGCCAGCAATTCTCTTGCACCGGCTCTGTTAGTGCTTAATCGAGATAAAAGTCTTTCAAGATCGCTGGTTTTTTTTAGCAGGTCTCTGAGAGAATTCCTTTGGTCGTAATTTTTAAAGAAGAAATCAACCTGATCGAGTCTTTGCCGAATTTCCTCAACACTTCTGAGTGGACGAATAATCCATTTATTTAGAAGTCGAATCCCCATTGAAGTAATAGTTTTATCCATCACATCAATGAGAGAACCCCGCTTTTGACCGGTCTGCATTGTCTTGAAAATCTCAAGGTTCCGCTGTGTGAAATCATCTACCATAACAACATCATCTTCACTCTGGAATTTAATATGGGAGATGTGAGAAAGATTATTCTGATAATTCTGTTTCAAATATGTTAGGATAGGACCGGCTGCTGAAATTCCCAATTTTGCGTCCTGGCAGCCAAATCCTTTCAAGGATGAAGTTTTGAAGTGTTCGATTAAAGTTTCATAAGCAGTATCATACGAGTAGATCCAATCATCTATTGGAGTAATTCTAAGGGTGAGATTCCCAAATAAAGTATCAATCTCTTTTTGATGTGACTCAGGGCATATAATTTCAGAAGGTTTTAAAGATAAGACACTTTCCTTCATACGAGATAGAGTAGTCTCTGTTAGAAAGAATTCTCCGGTAGAGATATCAATAGCTGAAATTCCGACACCTTTTTCATTAAAAATCACTGAGACTAAGTAGTTATTTTTCCCTTTTTCGAGAAATTTATCAGAGATAGCAGTGCCGGGTGTTACTAACTCTACAACTTCACGTTTGACGATTCCTTTTGCCAGTTTTGGGTCTTCTACCTGTTCGCAAATTGCGACTTTTAATCCTGCTCTTAGAAGTTTATGCAAATATGACTCAAGAGCATGGTATGGAAATCCTGCAAGAGGAACGTATGCAGCTTTGCCATTTGCTCTTCTTGTCAGAGTTATGTTTAGAATCTTAGAAGCGGTTTTTGCATCGTCCTGAAATGTCTCGTAAAAGTCACCCATCCGGAAGAGTACAAGAGCGTCGGGGTACTTTGCCTTTACCGCTCTATATTGCCTCATTACCGGAGTTGAATTGTCTATTTTATTTTCTGCTTTGCTCATTATTTCCATTTCCGCTCAAAATATAAACATTAAGTTGTAATATTGGAATTGGTTATTGAGTTATTTAGTATTTGTAAACCGTACCGCGAAGCTCCGCTTCGCAACTTTCGGTTTTTCATAATACAAATGGATTCCGAACCAGAGGTTCGGGGTACAGCAAACATAATGTTTCTTGCAATATCAATGGAATCCGAAGCAGAGCTTCTGGCTACGATATCAATCTTCTTAAATCGCCATCCCGTATTGTTAAGCCAATTTTATCGTAGTAATTCAGTAGTGGAATTGCCCATTTCCTGGAAGTACCTAAAAGATCTTTCAATTCACTTACAGTTGCTTTATCCTTTTTTTTAAAAAAATCTTTTATTAATTCCTCGCCTTTATCAATAATATCTTTATGAAAAATAATGTTTTTTTCAAGAAAAATAATCCGCTTCTGCTTTACTAATAGTGTGATTAATTCCTGTAACTCTTCTTCGGGGATTGATATTTTACTCAAGAGTTTTTCATAACCGGGTGGATTAAATCCTCCTTTTAGAAACTCATTTTCTATTTTTTCAAGAATCTCTTTTTGTTTATCTGTTAGGATGGGCTGAAAATCGTGTAGCGAAATCCTTTCACCTTGAATTTTGATTTTTCTATTGTCTTTTAGCACATTTAAAGTCCAGTTGCCGATTGAATCAATAATATTAATTTGTTTAAATATACTGGATTTTTCTATTCCTAATGCAAGTGGATTTTCTTTGTGATATTTTGAAAGAGTATTTAGCATTTTCTTTTTAGTTTTTGATGATGTAGCAGCTGAGATATAACCCTCATTAATTCGGATTATTTTCTTCTGACTTTCTAAAACCTTAAGATTTTCATAGATATTTATTAAGGGCAAAGATAGCTTCCTTGCTAAATAACTTTCACTAACTATCTGAAGTTCATTTTTTTGAAAGAACCATTCTATGCACGATAAAATATCTGCACTGATCAATTTTTCAATTCCCTCAATAATAGAAATATCCTTTTTTCTCAGAGGTTTTGGATTTACATCAAGTACAATTCCACCTCCGATTGTAGAGAGCGGTGAATAAGAACGTATTATGAAACGGTCTTTGAAACCTGCTGATACCGTATCATCAAAAATAATCTGTGCTATTGCACTTTCACCTGGTTCGATTTTATCTCTGCCGATGAGCCTTACTCTGGCAATATATTCTCCCGTACCCAGATGAATTCGGATTCTGGAGTTGTATTTAAGAATGAGAGCTGAGGGAAGTAAAATTATTTGGTTCTTCTGCATTTTAATTGCAAATAATATTTAAAAATCTTATTAATAAAAATGATTGTATTAAAAAAAATATGTAATTTTAAAAAAATAATATAAGGAGTTTAATGATGTTACATTTAAAAAAATCTTTCCGTATTCAAGGCTAAAGTTTTTGTCTTGTGAAATTGATACTGAAGATCAAATTATAACATTTAAATCGAGAGGTAATCATCAGTATCACCCTTTATGTACTAATTGCTATGATAAAGGAAAGTCAACTACCACCGCCAGAGGCGGTGGCTTGTAAATTGTCCTGAAAGGTACCC
>CAYTUQ010000038.1:0-37022 GCA_964441235.1 uncultured bacterium
GATATATTCTATGCAAAGTGAAAAACATACAGAATATTTAACAGGGTTTACCCCGATTTACATGTCCGGCGTAATGAAATGGAGACTGATCGGGGCCACGCCCGCCAGGTACAAATGAAAAATTAAAAATGTATAATGAATAATGGTTAATGAAAGAAAAAATATAATTTTAGAAAAAACATTTGATTTTTCTCTTAAAGTAATAAAAATATATAAATTTCTTACTGAAAAAAAGAGAGAATTTATAATGTCAAAACAACTTCTACGATCAGCCACAAGTACTTGCCCCGTGAAATAATTCTACATCAAAGATTAGGTATCATAACTACGTTTTACTAAATGGAAAAAGATATAAAATTTAGACCAGTCTTATTTCACAGGGTAGGGAGCCAACTGTTCATCCTGTTAAATTCTGTGGAACAGAAATCATCGAAGATGATTATTTAACAGGATAAAGAAGCGGATTCTGCTCAAAGCCATAAAGATTTTATCGCTAAAATGTCTATTGGTATTTCACCCTGTTAAATCGTTTCAATTATGAGTGATTTTTATTATGTATATGTTTTACAGAGTATAAAGGATGATAAATTTTATACTGGATATACTAAAGATTTAAAACGAAGACCTGCCCTGTTAAATAAACATATTAATAGAA
Source organism: uncultured bacterium (assembly GCA_964441235.1). Classification (GTDB taxonomy): domain Bacteria; phylum Fidelibacterota; class UBA2242; order UBA2242; family UBA2242; genus BS750m-G69. Next base: position 656 of record CAYTUQ010000038.1, read on the forward strand.
AAGTTAAGTGTTTATTTATTTTATGGATAAATTAAATATATATTCAAAAAGAAAATGCAATTTAACAGGGTAAAAGGATCATTCAAATGGGAAAGTAGATTCAACAAAACATAGAAGACCTTTAAAACTTATTTATTTTGAAGCATGTCTTTCTCAAAAGGATTCTACACATCGAGAGAAATATCTAAAATCTTATCATGGCAAAATGTATATACGAAATAGACTCAAATCTTACCTGTCCCGTTTACCCCGTTAAATCTTTATTATTTATTTAGCAGGGGTTAAATCTTCTTTTTATTTAACTGGGATTTAACAGGGTAAAAGAGGCAAAAGAGACCAGATATCCCAAAGGGATCCCTTCGGGACTGGATAAGATTGTTATTGGGCTCAAAATATCTTGAAAATACAGATATACTTGAAGAATGTGAAGAAATAATAAAAATCCTGACAAAAATTATCATCACAGCCAGAGAAAATGAGAATAGATAAATTCATTTCCCTTCTGCATTCCTAATCATTTCATTTTACATTCTCCATTACCTGCCCAGTTTACCCCGTTAAATCTTTATTATTTATTTAGCAGGGGTGGAATCTGTTTTTTATTCCACTTGGGTACATTATTCATTAATAAAAGCGTACTTTGCGAGAGGTAATAATATGAAAAAAACACTCATCACCGGTATCACCGGTCAAGACGGTTCCTACCTCACAGAGCTATTACTTGAAAAAGGCTACGAAGTCCACGGTATAATACGAAGAGCATCAACTTTCAATACGAAGAGAATAGACCATTTATATAAAGATCCTCACAATAAAAATATCAAAATGTTTCTTCATTACGGAGATATGACAGACTCAAGCAATCTGAATAGGATATTGGAAAAAGTGAAACCCGATGAAATTTACAATCTCGCCGCACAGAGCCATGTAAAAGTATCTTTTGAAGTTCCAGAATACACTGCTGAAGTGGATGGCATTGGAGTTCTAAGATTTCTTGATGCTATTAAGGAAACTGGGATAAAGACAAAATTCTACCAGGCATCATCAAGCGAAATGTACGGGAAAGTCCAGGAAATTCCTCAAACGGAAAACACTCCATTCTATCCACGCTCTCCATATGGAGTGGCGAAACAATACGCTTTCTGGATTGTGAAAAATTACAGAGAAGCCTATAATCTCTTTGCCTGCAATGGCATACTGTTTAACCATGAATCTCCTAGACGTGGTGAAACTTTTGTAACGAGGAAAATCACAATAGCCGCCGCCCGCGTAAAAGAGGGTTTACAGGACAAACTCTACCTCGGTAACATGAATGCCAAACGCGACTGGGGCTATGCGCCAGAATATTGCGAGGGAATGTGGATGATGTTACAGAAAGATAAACCGGATGATTATGTCATGGCTACCGGAGAAACACATACTGTTAGAGAATTTTGCGAATTAGCTTTTAAAGAGTTGGACATAGAATTGGAATGGAGAGGCAAAAACGAAAATGAAAAAGGGATTGATAAAAAAACAGGCAAATTATTAATCGAAGTTGATCCACGCTACTATCGCCCAACGGAAGTAGAAATATTAATTGGTGATGCATCAAAAGCAAAAGCAAAACTTGGCTGGGAACCTAAGGTAAGGTTTGAGAAGCTGGTAAAGATTATGGCAAAAGCCGATTGGGAAAAAGTTAAGGAAAGAGGATTTTGAATTAACCACCGAATACACCGAAAAATACGAAAATAACTTAAATGATTAAGTGATATTCGGTGAACTCGGTGGTAAAATATATGATTTATAAAAAAGAAATATCAGATAAAATTATTGGACTAACGATAGAAGTACACAAAAATCTTGGTAATGGTTTTCTTGAAAAGGTATATGAAAATGCCATGATGCTTGAATTAAAAATGAATAATATTAAGGCAGAAAACCAATTTCCTATACCGGTATATTATAAAAATCAAATTATAGGTGAATATTTTTGTGATATTTTAGTAGAAGGTGAGATAATTCTGGAATTAAAAGTTGCAAAAACAATTGAACCTATACATGAAGCACAGTTATTACACTATTTGAAAGCCACCGGACTTAAAGTTGGATATATAATAAATTTTGGTCAAGCAGAAAGAATCCAATTTAAAAGACTGGTAAATTAAAATTGTATATATTCGGTGTATTTCGGTGCCTTCGGTGGTAAATAATAATGAAAAAAACATCTAAAATATACATCCCCGGTAACACCGGCCTCGTCGGCTCAGCAATAGTTCGCAAATTGAAAGCGGAAGGCTACACCAACCTCATCTTTACGCCATATCCTGAGTATGATCTTAGAAATCAACAGCAGGTAGAAGATTTCTTTAAAAAAGAAAAGCCCGAATACGTCTTCCTTGCAGCGGCAAAAGTCGGCGGGATATTAGCAAACAGTACCTATCCGGCGGAATTCATTTACGATAATTTGATGATAGCAACAAATGTCATCCATGCAAGTTATAAACACGGTGTGAAGAAACTACTTAATCTCGGCTCATCCTGCATTTATCCAAAACACGCTCCTCAGCCGTTGAAAGAAGAATATCTTCTAACCGGACCGCTTGAGCCTACCAACGAACCCTACGCCATAGCCAAGATAGCCGAAATAAAACTCTGCCATTATTACAACAAACAATACGGCACGAATTTCATATCAGCAATGCCTACAAACATGTACGGTTCCGGCGACAACTTCAATCTCGAAACATCCCATGTCCTGCCGGCGCTAATCAGAAAAATGCACCTTGCCAAATGCCTCGAAAACAACGATATAGAATCTATCCGCAAAGACCTTGATAAACGCCCCATCGAAAACATCAACGGCAAATCCTCAGACGAAGCAATACTAAAAATCCTGGGTAAATACGGCATTTCTTTAATTCAAAATTCAAAATTCAAAATTCAAAATTATTCAAACGTAAGTTTGACCCTTTGGGGTAGTGGAAAGCCTCGCCGCGAATTCCTCTACGTTGACAACCTAGCTGATGCTGTTGTCTTTCTTATGAACAAATATAGTGCAGAGGATATTGGCGAGTTTATCAATATTGGTACAGGAAAAGACTTAACCATAAAAGATCTTGCTGAAATGATAAAAAATATTGTGGGATTTAAAGGGAAAATAGATTGGGATAAAACTAAACCTGACGGTTTACCCCGTGAAATGGTTTAATCTTATTTCTACGGGGAACTCCGCAAAAATTGCTGAATGTTAGCCGAATTAATGAACTAGGATGGGAAAAAATATCGCTAATCGATGGAATAGAAAAGAATTACAAACACTATTGTAATGAAATAGAATAGATCAGGAGAATAATACAGAATGAATAAATTTATTGTAATAACAACCATTAATGATTTTACTGAATCAATTATTAAATTTTCAGAAAGCAAGGATTGGAACTTGATAATTGTAGCTGATAAAAATACTCCTGTATTAAAGAAAAGAAACAATATTGAAGTATTAAGTATTAAATGGCAAGATGAAAATAAATATAAGTATATAAAATTATGCCCATTTAATCATTATTCTCGTAAAAACATAGGGTATATCTATGCGATAAACAATAGAGCAGAGTACATATATGATACAGACGATGACAATATCCCATATATGGAGTGGGAAAAATATTTTAATATTGCATATAATGAATGTGATATTGCTTATGGTTCTAAATATATAAATATATATAAGTTATTTACGGAAAAGAAAGCGTGGCCCAGAGGTTATCCATTAAATAAAATAAACGTAGATGAAAAAATAAAAATTAAAAAATATACAAATGAACAAGTTGCATTAATTCAAGGTTTAGCAGATAAAGATCCTGATGTAGATGCCATTTACCGAATGACGATAGGGAAATCGATAAAATTTCATAAAAGGTCTTCCATAATTTTAGGTAAAAATAGTTATTGCCCAGTTAACTCCCAAAATACATTATGGAGCAAAGAAGCATTTGTTTATTTATATCTTCCATTGTCGGTATCTTTTCGTTTTACAGACATTCTAAGGGGATATGTAGCTCAAAGAGGAATTTGGGAAATTAATAAAAATGTAGCTTTTATTAGCCCATCAGTATATCAAAACAGAAATGTTCATGATTTAATGAAAGACTTTTATGATGAAATTGAATGTTATTTAAATGTTGAGAAAGTTGTTAATATTTTAGACAATTTAAAATTGGAGGGTGATCCGAAAATAGATATCAAGATTATTTATAATGAGTTATATAAAAATAGTATTGTTAAAGAATATGAACTTTTAGCATTAGATGCTTGGATAGGAGATATATCAACGTATAATTAATTTAATAAAGGATTATAATATTGTCTGTTTTTATAGTTAGATTAATGGGTGGTCTAGGGAATCAACTTTTTCAATATGCATCAATAAAAGGGTTATCTTTAAAACATGGTGCTACATTAATAATTGATGACTCCTGGTATAATAATAAATCTCAAAAATATTTTTATCCCATGAATATTTGTAAATTTAACATTAAGCGTGAAGAAAAAGAGCGCTATAGTAGTATCAATAAATATATAATTAAGCATAAAAGATTGTTGAAAAATACAAGAAATAAATTATCAAATTTTATTAATTATTTCCCAGCTTATATAAAAGAAACAGAATTCATTTCAAATATTAAACCGAATAAAATAGTTTATTTTGACGGTTATTGGCAAAATTACCGATATTTCAATGAGTATGAAAAAACAATAAGAAGTGAATTCACTTTATCAAAGGAAATTTCAAATGAAAATGTTAAAATATTAAAAGTAATCAAAAGCTCAAATTCTGTTGGGGTACACATAAGGAGGGGTATTTACTATACAGATCCCAATGTAAAAAACGAGTATTTTCATTGCTCTTTGAATTACTATAAATCTGCAATAGAAAAAATTATTGAAAAAATTAATAATCCTAAATTTATCATATTTAGTAATGACATAGATTGGGTAAAAGAAAATTTCTGTATACCTTACGATGGAATTGTAGTTAATACTGAGGGGCCTGATTATGAACATCTAATTTTAATGAGTAAATGTAAAAATAATATTATTGCTGATAGCACTTTTAGCTGGTGGGGGGCTTGGTTAAATAGTAATAAAAATAAAATTGTGATAGCTCCTAAAAATTGGAAAATAGATAAAAACAATTTGCAAGTAAAAATTCCGCTTGAATGGATTCAAATAGAAAACTGATTCAAGATAAATGAAAGCATTAGTTAAGAATACGGCTGCTATAAGTACCACAGAATTTCTACTTGTTTTTGTTGCAATAATAAGAAATAAATATTTAGCAGTTACAATAGGTACAGAAGGGTTTGGTATTTATAGTTTGCTTACTTCCTTTTTCGGCATGGTTTCCGTTTTTGCTGGTACCTGGATTGGGGCAGGTACTACTAAATATATTGCAGAATATAGTGATAAAGGCAATAGCGAGAGAAGAAATCAAGTTTTTACTTTCGCAGTCATATTGGTTTCTTTAATAGGATTTTTTCTTACAATTATTTTGATTGTTTGTCGGAAGTTTTTTATATCTCACTTTCTTTCAAAAGATGTGATAGAGGCTTATTATTTGCTGTTTGCTGCTGGATTTATTGGAATGAATTTACGACCTGTGCTTCTGTGTATGTTACAGGGTGTTCTTCAGGTTAAAATGGTAGTTAAGTCACGAATACTCATTTCTATCGTTGATGTATTACTAATAATTGGTTTAGTTTATTTATTTCACCTTCTTGGATTTTTTATTGCTATTCTTATCTCATCATTATTTGCCGCAGGGATATTATACTTTTATGTTTATAAACGATTTGGATTTAGATTTACGAAATTTTCTTTGAAAGGGAATGTTGCGAGAAAAATGATGTCTTTTGGAGGAGTTACTCTAATTACGGGTATAATGAATCTTGGCTCTGTGTATCTTCAAAGGTTTATTTTAGTTCAAAGAATGGGTATTAACTCTGTCGGAATTTTCCAAGCAGGTTTTGCGATAATGAGATATGTAGGGTTAGTAAATAGAGGAACTAGTTTCCATCTATTTCCGACAATGTCAAAGAAAATGGGAAATGTATACCGTGTTAAGCAACTCAACGAGTATTTAACTTTTATTCTATTGTTAACTATTCCCATAAGTGTTGCGGCAATACTATTTGGCAGGATAGCTATACACATCTTATATAGTAGTGAGTTTTTACCTTTGTCTTCATATTTTTTTTGGTTCATCTTAGCACAATTTGTAATAATTATTATGACATCATTTCAAACAACAGTAGTTGGAATGGCTAAGCTAAAAATTCATACTTTTGCAATATTTGTAACTCATAGCCTTTGGGTAGTTATTCCATTCTTTTTGATTAATAAGTATGGAATTGCTTCCCTTCCTATTGGAATAATGGTAGGACAAGTTTTTGGTGGTATTATCTATTTGGTGTATCTTTGGAAGAATATTGATTTCCGTTTTAGCAAAAGAATAAATACGCTATTAGTCTTCGGAGCAATTGTTCTGTTATTGTCTATTTTGTGTCGAAATATTTATATAATTTGGCAGATAATTTTTATGTTAGGTGTTATTGGAGCTACAATTTCTTTTTTAAATAGAGCAGAGCGGGTAAAAGTATTAGATGCAATTAGAAGAAGAAATTTCTTTTTAAGAAAATAACAATTTTTAATGTAATATGATCCCTCTTAAATATCTTATCTTAATATTTTTTGTTGTATTAGATTTTACTCTTGTTTTATTAAACAAAGACAAGATTGCTATTGGGATTTTAGTATTTACTATTCCATTTGCAGCACATCCTTTTGGAAACGCAAAGTTTCCAGTCTTATTAGGTCTTAATGCCTTTATTATAGTTAGTGTATGTTTAGCACAAACAATAAAGAAGAATTTATTTTCTATTCAATCTACAAACTGGATCGTTATCTCAAAAAAAGTTAGATATCTCTATTATTTTTTGATAGTTGGTTTGCTACTACCCATTCTAAAAAGTGATTATTCAAACTTTAATTTAGGTAGATATACACCCTTTGAATCAACTATTAACTTTTCTTTATATGTCCTTACTTTAATCTTATTCATAAAAATAATGGTTAATTATAGATATGATTTTGCATTTCAAGATAAATTGATGGCAATTTTTATTTCTACATCTTTTCTACAATTCGGATCGTTTGTTTTTAATTATACCAGATATGGACATTTGTTACCGAAATTCTTAGTTAGTCAACAAAAGGTTAGTGAAATATATTACCGTTTTTCTGGTCTTTTGGGCGATTATGAGCTTATTACAGATTATTCGTTAGCAGTGATTTGTTTTTCAATACTATTAATTATCAAGGGGAAATATTTTTATTTATCAATAGTTTCCGGAATCCTTGGAATGTTAATAGGCATCTTGTCTGGAACTCGGTCATTTCTTGTAATTTTATTTATATTTATATTTTTCGTTTTCGTGTTTTTTACAATTAAACTTAAATCATACAGAAGGACTTTTAGATTCAGCATTCAAATAATACTTGTGTTTTTTGTAACTTATTATGTTGTAAAAAACTTAATACCCGCCGAGACAATTTTTCTTCGTTCTTCTGAAACAATTGAGTATTTAAGAGAAGGAGATATTGGCAGAGCTACTAACAGAAATTTAATTGAAGCTTTCCCAATAGTCATTAGGAACTCTGGTTTTTTAGGCAATGGTTCGATGAGAATATTCCAAATTGAAGGCGACGCAACGGTATATCATAATTTATATTATGCAGTTTATGCAAACTTCGGAATTATAGGTCTATCTGTACTGTTTTATTTAATATTTTCATCTAACTCTTTATTATATAATATTATTAGAAAAACTAAAAATAAACAATTCGCTCAAGAATCTATAATTTTATTAGCGCTTCTTATTTCTTTATTTGTTCAACAGTTAAAAATAAGTGCGATCAGATATATATCAAGTATATTGATTTATGGTTTCATATTTTTGAATGTTTACTATTATAAATTAAGGTTTAATCGTGTAGATGAAAAACCCAGATATTAGTGTAGTAATGTCTGTCTATAATGGAGAGAAATATCTCCGTGAGGCAATTAAAAGTATTTTAAATCAGACTTTTAAAGATTTTGAGTTTATTATTGTTAATGACGGTTCTACAGATAAAAGTTTAGAAATTATAAAATCTTACAATGATCCTCGAATTGTTTTCATTGATCAAGAAAATAAAGGGTTAGCTGCGGCGCTTAATGTGGGAATAAAAGCTGCAAAAGGAAAATATATTGCGAGAATGGATGCTGATGATATTTCGTATTCGGAAAGGCTAAAAAAGCAAATTGAATTCATGGAAAATCATCCTGAATATGTAGCCATTGGTTCTTGGGCAAATTATATAACTGATGATGGAGAATATCTTTACATGTGTAAGATGCCAATAGAATCTTTATCATTAAAATCGAGTTTGCCTTATGAGTGTCCATTTATTCATAGTTCTGTTTCTATGCGCACGGAAATAGTAAGAGCCGTCGGTGGATATAAAGATGTTGGTCGTTATTTTTATCAGGAAGATATACTTCTATGGATTGATTTATCAAGGATTGGTAAATTTTATAATATTCTTGAACCGCTTTTAAATTTCCGCATAACTCCATCATCATGCCAACAGCATTCACGCAATTATTTTCCCTACCAAATGAAAATTGTTGAAGAATATTATGAAACAGGCAAGTTGAATTTTGAAAAGATTCATTTAATTAAACCAGAATGGGGAACAAATTCAGGGAAAGTTAAGCAAAGTAATTATTATGCAAACATCGGTTCAATTTATCTTACGCAAAATTTCAACAGAAAATTAGCACAAAAAAATTTACTTAAAGCATTACACTATAACATATTAAACAAAAGAGCCTTAATTAATTTAGGATTATCTTTGTTTCCGCAAAATATTAATAACTATTTAAGAAATCTAAAAAGGAATAAAAAATAATGCCCGGACTATTAGGATATATATATAACGATAAGAATATCGCAAAGAATAAAAAATCCAGTTTAATTAATGATATGTGCAATTCAATAATGCACGAATATTGGTATAAAACGGATCTGCTGGAAGGGGGAACGTTTTCGTTAGCCCGTGTGCATCAGAATATATTTAGTTGGTCTATTATTTCAATATTTCGAATGTTAAATCGAAATATTAACGACGAGTAAATAATAGCATAATCAAAATATTCTTATGATAAATTAAATAATATACACTATGGTTTAGTCATGCCGGGTATTCACATTCTTTATAATAAAAATTCAATGATAAATGATATCGATATAAATCTCGATTATCTTAAGCATGAAAATGACTATAAAGTTAATATTTTAATAAAAACAGATCACCTCTTTATTGCATATTCTGGGTATGAGGGATATCCGATAAAATATTTTGAAAAAGATGGTGTGTTCTATTGTATTGAGGGATTAATTTATAACAAAACAGATGAAAATATTGAAAAGGATCTTACAAATATTTCAAGCACATATATAGATAAAAATAATTGCAATCAACAAATTAAAAACTTTGTCAATGATTCAGACGGCGATTATCTTATATTCATATATATAAAAAAATTAGATGAATTGATTATATTTAATGATATGTGGGGACGCTTACCATTATATTATTATAAAGATGATAAATTAATCCTATTTTCTCGTGAAAACAGTTTTATATTGGAAAATATTCCATCGATTCATTTTGATAAAAATGCAATTGCTGAGTTCTTAGTTTTTGAATATACTTTAGGTCAAAAAACTTTAGTATCGGATATATATCGTGCTTATCCGTCTTCGCTATTTTGTATTAAGCAATCACCGGATAGTATAAGTGTGAAAACAGAACAGTTGTATACCCTCAATTATGATACAATATTTAATAATATTTCAAAAAATTATACGATCAAGCAGTGTGCAAGTTTATTTTTTGATTCGCTCAACTGTAGAGTAAAAAAAATAAAGGAAAAGCAATATAATATCATCGCTGATTTAAGCGGTGGCTATGATACAAGAGCCGTTTTTTTCGGGTTGTGTAAATTAAATGCAAATGTGGATTATTATACGGATTATTTGATCACAGGTGATGAAAGTGAATACGCAAAAAAAGTCGCAGATTTATGCAGTAAAGACGTGGAAATCATTAATGCATCTCATAAAATTAGCACCCAAGATATGTGTAAAATAACCTATGTAACTGGTTGTACCGTAAATGCTATGACTGCATTATCCTGCTATCAAGATTCTATAGAGAGAAAGAAAAAGATCAATAATATATCCATTAAGTTTGGTGGGTTTGGTGGAGAGTTTATCCGTCATCCGTATAAAAAAGGAAGAGGTTATAATTCAATAATTGATATGCTGAAAGATGATATTTATATCAGAGGTTTTAACATTAATAATGCCTGTTCATTATTAAAAATGGATGTGAAATCTTTTTTAAATCGTCTATCAGGATATTTTGATAAATATCCTGAATCTAATATTACTGACAAGATCAAACACCTATACTTTGATTATTACAACAATTTAGTGAATTTAGGTGAAAATCGAGAAAGACTCCATTTTTGGAATGTACAGCCTCTATGGTCGAAGGACATGCTCTCTTTTTATTTGCGAAATATTCCTCGAAAATATATCGATTATGGATTTTTTATTAAATTTATGACAGAACTTGATCCAAAATCATTGAATGCACCTATTTATGGAAGCCGTATAATATTAAACTCAAAACTAAGTGTATTCTTGTTTATTATAAAAGAAAGAGTCAAAGATATTTTTCGATATAATAGATATTTACGAAAGCCAATGCGATATATTAAGAAAATCAACAAGGATAATATTAAAACAAGTGCTAATAAGGAAAAAATAAAAGATGAAATAATTAAAATATACAATTCATCAAGCACACTATTATCATATTTAGATAAAAAAAGCATTCAAGATTTTGTTGAAAGTGAGCATAAAAAGAATAATTTACATATCTTATTGACATTGGAATTATATTTCAGTGAGATTGAAAAGAGATTCAGTAGTAAGATAGTATAAATGGAGTTATTGAAAGGTAGTCAAAATGAGTTTAAGAATTAAAAAAGTACTTATTACTGGTACGGCAGGATTTATCGGCTCACAGCTAACTGAATTATTAGTACCCTCTGTGCCTAAATTATGTTGGACAGTTTTAGACATTAAATTATAGCAGGCGGAAAACAGAGAGGTTCAAATTGGAAAAGACAAAACAAAAAGATCAATCAAATTCATCCTTCGTAGAACTACGGAGAACGGACAAGATTGTTCAAATACCGAACACAGAAGTAAACCCGCGAAAAAGAAGATATCACAGTCGTAGTTACAAGTTGAAGATACTGGAAGAATTAAATAATTGCATAAAACCGGGAGAGAAAGGTGCTGTTCTTAGAAGAGAGGGTTTGTATTCATCAACAATAACCAGCTGGAGGCATCAAAAAGCGGAAGGAAAATTGGAAAGGAAAAGCATTAGTGTTAATAGCGCTAATCGCATTTATAAGCTTGAGAAAGAAAATCGTGAGTTAAAAAAGAAGTTAAAACATGCAGAAATGATAATAGAGGTTCAAAAAAAAATTTCAGAGCTTATAGGACTGGAAGAGAAATGGTAAGCAACAGTGATTGTGAAAAAATTGTAGAAGAGCTTTCTCAAGCAATGCCCATCTATAAAGTCTGTAGCAATTTAGGATTATCTCGATCGACCTACTATTACTGGATAAGTACAGACAAAAATAAAGAAGAAAAGGGAGGTAGAATCAATAGAAAATCAGTTCCCTGGTCACTATCGGAGCTGGAGAGAAAAGAGATATTAACTGTTATGAATTCAGAGCAATATTTTGACAAGCCGCCTAACCAAATATATCCATCACTATTAGATCAGGGAATATATTTATGTTCAGTAAGGACTATGTACAGAATATTAGAATCTGAAAGTTTGATCAAAGAACGACGCGGGATACGCTCTCATACGAACTGCTCCAAGCCTGAGTTATTAGCCCAAAAGCCCAATGAAGTTTGGTCATGGGATATTACCAAATTGAAAGGTCCTGCAAAATGGACATATTTCTATCTTTATGTAATCTTAGATATTTTCAGTAGATATGTAGTCGGGTGGATGACCGCCTACAGAGAAAATTCACGTCTTGCAGAGCAATTGATAGCAGAGAGTTGTGCAAAACAGAATATTTCTAAAGAGCAGTTAACAATTCATGCTGATAGGGGCTCAAGTATGACTTCCAAAGCAGTAGCGCTGTTATTAAGCGATCTTGGAGTTGTTAAGAGTCATTCCCGCCCCTATCAGAGTAATGATAACCCTTATTCAGAATCACAATTTAAAACACTGAAATATCGTCCTGATTTTCCTGAAAGATTCCAAAGTATAGAAGAAGCCAGGGCCTTTTGTCGCAGATTTTTCAACTGGTACAATAAAGAGCACTATCACTCAGGACTTGGATATTTTACTCCTGAATCAGTCCATTATGGTTATGTAACTGAAATAATTGAAAGAAGAAAGAGTGTTCTTCTTGATGCCTATGATAGAAATCCTGAGAGATTTAGAACTAAGAGACCAGAACCAAAAGAACAGCCCGTGGCTGCTTGGATTAATAAACCGGGGGAAAAAAATTAGATGAAAATTTACTCGCAAATTAAACTACAAAATTGTCCAATTTTACTTGACACATACCGCCAGAACAAGGTTATAACGTCAAAGCATTTGTACACTACAATTCAAAAAATAACTGGGGTTGGTTAGAAGAGTCTAAATATAAGAATGAAATAGAAATTATTTCAGGTGATATTCGGGATTATGATTCAGTTTACAATGCAATGAAAAATTGCTATACAGTATTTCATCTCGCAGCATTAATTGGGATTCCATATTCGTATGTTTCTCCACTCGCCTATATAAAAACTAATATTGAAGGGACTTATAATACGGTAATTGTAAATTAGTGGAGGTTAATTAAGAGTATGAGGAATAAAATTTATTTATCTCCACCTCATATGAGTGGTTTGGAAGAGAAATTTGTCCATAGAGCATTTGAGTCAAATTGGATTGCTCCACTAGGACCTGAAGTAGATGCTTTAGAACAAGAGATATGTAGTAAATTTAATATTAAAAGCGCTACCATGTTATCTTCCGGAACGGCTGGATTACATCTCGCGTTGAAATTGGTTGGAGTAAAGGATGGAGATTATGTTATTTGCTCTTCTCTTACATTTGCAGGAGGTGCATTTCCTATTCTGTACGAAAGAGCAAACCCTGTTTTTGTAGATTCTGATTTAGAGACATGGAATATGAATCCTGATGCATTAGAAATAGCAATTTTAGAAACAAAAAAAAGGCACAAGTTACCCAAAGCTGTAATAGTTACTAATCTCTATGGCCAAAGTGATGATTATGATCCAATACTTGAAATTTGTAATGATTATAAAATTCCCGTTATTGAAGATGCGGCAGAAAGTATTGGAGCGACCTATAAAGGAAAATATTCAGGTACTATTGGACTTATAGGAATTTATTCTTTTAATGGGAATAAAATAATTACTACAGGGGGAGGTGGAGCGCTAGTCTCTAATAATGAAGAACTAGTAAAAAAGGCAAAATTTCTTGCGACTCAAGCAAAAGAAAAATCTCTTTATTACCAACATACTCAGATCGGTTATAATTATCGAATGAGTAATATATCTGCGGCTATAGGAAGAGGACAGCTGCGTGTTCTTGAAGAGAGAGTTAAAGCGAGACGAACAGTTTTCAGTCGTTATTATGATGCTCTATCTGGAATTTATGGAATTAGTTTTATGCCGGAGGCTGATTATGGTAAATCTAATCGATGGCTTACTGCTCTTACAATAGATTCGCAAGAACTTAAAATTACTAGAACAGATATTATCAATGAATTAAGTAAATGGAATATTGAATCCAGACCAGTTTGGAAACCAATGCATTTACAACCTGTGTTCAATAATTCGTTATATTTTTCAAAAGAAAAAAATAGAAGCATATCAGATAAATTGTATGAAAATGGTATTTGTCTTCCCTCAGGATCTAGTTTGACAATTGACCAACAAGATCAAATAATTGATATAATTTATAAAAAAATTAGAAAATAAAATGACCTTAAAAACTGGAAGTATTCGATATTTAGTAAAAATCTTAAGTGATGTTTTTGTTGCTTATATAAGTATAGTGTTTGCATTATTAATTAAATATGAATATTTCAAATATATAAATATATACTATATTCTAATTTTTATTATGATTAAAATATTTATGATATATATTTTTGGAAACTATAGTTCTCTCTGGAGATATACCAATCTGTTTGATTTGACTAAAATTATAATCGCATCTTTTATTAGTACATGTATTTTAATATCTTGGAAATTACTAACTCCATCTGTGAAAACTAATTTTAACATATCGTTTTTAATATTAGATTTTGTTATTGCTACTATTCTTTTCTGTATATTAAGAATTACTACTCGTACAGTATCTCAACGCAGTTACTTAAAAAATATTATACGTAATTTTTTAAATAATAATATTAATTTAGAAGGATTAGCAATTATTGGCGCTGGAGATGCTGGAGAAAGGATTCTAAAAGAGATTCATAACTCTAAAAAGAAAAAATTTAATGTAATAGGATTGTTTGATGATGATTTATCTAAAGTAGGCAAATATGTCCACGGAATTAAAGTACATGGAACAATAGAAGAAATTAAATACCATTCTGATATTATAGATGAAATTTTTATATGTGTACCCTCAGCTAATAATAATCAAATGAGAAGAATTATAGAAATATGTAAGAGTACAGGCAAGAAATATAGGACATTACCAAGCCTTGCAGAAATAATAGACGATACCATAAAAATAAGCGGTATCCGTGATGTATCCATGACGGATATATTAGGTCGAGAAGAAATTAAACTTGACAAAAAAAGTATTAGCCAGTTTTTATTAAATAAAAAAATTCTGATTACTGGAGCTGGTGGTTCTATTGGGTCAGAACTTGTAAGACAATGTCTAGGATATAAACCCGGTGAATTGTTATTATTAGATAATAGTGAATATAATTTATTTAAAATAGATAATGAATGCAAATTATTGAATAAAAATAGAATAGTAGAAATAATACCAATATTAGCAGATATAAAAGATAAAAATTGTGTTGAAAAATATTTTATTAAATATAAACCAAATATTGTAATACATGCGGCTGCATATAAACATGTGCCAATGCAAGAAGAATTCCCATGGGAAGCAATATTTACAAATGTAATAGGTTCAAAAAATATTATTGATTTATCTCATAAATATAATGTCGAAAGTTTTGTACTAGTTTCATCTGATAAAGCTGTAAAACCTGCGAATATAATGGGAGCAACTAAAAGGATAGCAGAGATGCTTATCCAGGATATTCAGCGTATAAGCAAAACACACTTTATCGCAGTTAGATTTGGAAACGTTCTTTGTAGCTCTGGAAGTGTTATCCCAATATTCCAGGAACAAATAAAAAATGGCGGACCAGTTAATGTGACCCATCCGGAGATGACTCGTTATTTCATGTCTATTCCCGAAGCATCACAGCTTATTTTACAGGCTGCTTCTTTGGGAAAAGGTGGAGAAATATTCATCTTAAAAATGGGTTCTCCTATAAATATAGACTATCTTGCTAGAGAGTTAATTAAACTCTATGGATATGAACCTGATATTGATATAAAGATTCAATACACAGGAGTAAGACCAGGAGAAAAATTGCATGAAGATTTATATTTAGATTATGAAAATTTTATATCAACAAAACATGAAAAAATATTGGTGCTAAATAATAATAGTAAATATACAATTTTGGATGTTAATATAAAAAATCTGATTGATAGTGCTAATAGACATGATAAAGGAAATATAGAAAAATATTTAAGTGCTTTAATACCGGAATATATACCTCATTTTAATGAAAAACGACTTTTCACACGGATAAATAGGTGAGGGTAATTCTATAACGTTATGAAATGAATTTTTCAGGGATGACTATTTTATGAAAATATGTTTCTTTCCAGGAAATTATAATGAATTTTTCAATAGAATGGCAGATTATTTTTATAAAAGAGGTCATCAAATACATGTAATATGTAATACAAAAAATATAATTAAAAAAAATGAATTTACATATCATTATATCAAAGAACTCAAAACACGTAGGCCAATATCACAATTAATTCGTAATTTTAAAATCAGAAAGTATGTAGCAAATACTATCAGACCAGATATAGTATCTGCTTTTTATATCAGTCAATCTGGTTGGCAAGCGGCTTTTACTAAATTTCATCCTTTTATTTTACATGTCATGGGTTCTGATTTGTTTTTAGACTATAAAAAAAATATCGGGAAAAAGATATTAAATTATCTAACAATTAAGTCATCTGACGTTATCATTTCAGAATCATATCTAATTAAAAATATAACATCTAAAATTAGATCAAAAACTAATAATAATTATGTTATTCAATTCGGAATAAGATTAGATCTTTTCAGACCAGGTCTGGATACAGAAAAATTAAAAAAAAAACTGGACATAGGAGATGAATTAATTATTATTAGTCCCAGGGGTAATAGACCATTATATAACATAGATATTATCATAAAAGCATTTTCAAAGGTTATTGAGAACAAATCTAATATTCTTTTATTGGTTTTAATTCAAAATGAAATTTATCATCAAGAATATATAAGATTTGCGAAAAAATATAATATTGAGAAATACATAAGGTATTTTAATTATGTGCCAATTGAAGAATTACCATACTATTACAATTTAGCAAAGATAATGGTTTCAGTCCCTTCATCAGATAGCGTACCGGTTACTTTACAAGAAGCAATGGCATGTGGAGTTATGCCTATTGTTTCTGATTTGCCAGCACTGCATGAATGGATTACAAATGATTATAACGGAATGATAGTACCTGCTAGAAATACAGAAAAACTTGCCGATAAAATAAATTATCTTTTGGATAACGAAGAGAAGTGGGATACTTTTATAAAAAGAAATCTTAATCTTGTGAAAAAGTATTCTGATTTTGATCATAATATGGCGCAAATGGAAAAAATTTATAAAAGTTATTAAAATCAATTATGAAATACCTAATCAACACAATCACTTCCTGGGATGAGCCACCAAGAGCCCGTCATCAAGTTGCACAAGCTCTTGCAAAGAATAATGAAGTAATATTTATTGCGAGAAATGAAAGAGGAAAGCCAAGAATAGAAATATTTAAAGAAAATGAAAATTTAACAGTAATAACACCTTACTATCCTATTGATTATCGTATAAGATATAGACTTCCTATCATTAATGAAATCTATCAAAATTGGTTGTTTAAAAAATTATCTTATAGATATAATGATGTTAGAGTTATTAATTTTGACCATACTGCTACTCAAATTTATAAATATTTTAAAAATGTTATTTACTATTGTAATGATAATTATTTTGCATATGATAGAGCCAAATCACCTTTTGTAATGATTTACCATTATCTTACTGAAAAGGTTGTTGCAAAAAAAGCGTTGTTTTGTGTAGGAGTATGTAAGTATTTAAAAAATAAATTACTAAAGTTAAACCCAAATAGTTTTTTAATATATCTTGGTAGTCCAAGTATTTGTTATAAGAAATACAATGGAATGATGATTAGAAATAATAAGAAAGATAAAATAGACATTTGTTATGTTGGTACTTTTGCTCGAATTAATGTTAAATGGATTAAATATCTATTGGACTATCATAAAAATTGGGATTTAACAATGATTGGACCTTTAGGCATAAACATTGAAGAGCAATTTGATGATTACAGTAATATTATTTTTACCGGAGTTAAAAAATATGATGAACTGTATAATTATTTAGCAAAGATGGACGTATGTATTGCACCATATATGACTGGGAAAAACATAAATAGGGTTGTCTCTATTCCAAATAAATTTTGGCTTTATTTGTCTTTTGGTAAACCTATTATTACTTGTAATATACCAAATTTAGAAATTAACAGTAAGTTTGTTTACAAATCACAAAGCGCAGAAGAATTTGTTAATAATATTAAACTTTCAATAAATGAAAACACTGAAAAATTAATTAGAAAGCGAATAGAATTTGCTCAGAAAAACACATGGATTAATCGAATTGAGGAATTACTGGGAATATATGGTGTAATTGATGAATCATAAAAGTTTACTCCACTCGAATTGAAAAAATATGTTTTCAAACTTTTTTCTAAAAGATTTAATAATAACTTTAGTATAGAGATTTTAACTGTGAATAAAATACAAAGAACAAAATCAGGGAAACATAAATATTTAATTAAAAAGTTAAGTATCGGAGATTCATAATTATGCAGGCGAATTCGAACATGCAAAATCCAGAACTTTCCATTATCATCCCCGTTTTTAACGAAGAAGGCAACTTGCTTGAATTATACAGACGTCTTATTAATGTATTGGAAAATGAATTACAGGTAAGTTATGAGATTATTTTTGTTGATGATGGAAGTAATGACTGTTCCTGGAATATTATTGAGGATTTACATAAGGAAAATAAAAATGTAAAGGGAATAAAATTTTCAAGGAATTTTGGTCATGATTTAGCAATAAAATCAGGAATTGATAATTGCAAAGGGGAAATTGCTATTTGCATGGATTCAGATTTGCAACACCCACCTCAAATGATTCCCAAAATATATAAGAGTATTAGTAAAGAG
Source organism: uncultured bacterium (assembly GCA_964441235.1). Taxonomy (GTDB): domain Bacteria; phylum Fidelibacterota; class UBA2242; order UBA2242; family UBA2242; genus BS750m-G69. The sequence goes on from CAYTUQ010000038.1 coordinate 19,489, forward strand.
AATTATGATATAATTTTTATGAAGCGTATTTCAAATGAAGATGAAAATTTATTTAGAAAAATAAGTAATAAATTTTATTATTTATTGTTTAAAAAATTTACGGGAATTAATATTTCAAGGGGTTTATCAGACTTTTTTGCAATTAATAAAAAAGTAACAGAAGTTTTAAAACAATTTACCGAAAAAAATTATTTTAACAGAGGAATTTTATTGTCGATAGGTTTTAAAAATAAGTTATTAGAATACAAGGCTGAAAAAAGGTTTTCGGGAGAAAGCAAATATAATGTAAAAGATACACTAAATTTATCAATAAAAAGTTTTGTAAATTTCAGTGCCTTTCCCTTAAAAATCGTTGTATATCTTGGTTTGTTTTTTTCATTTTTAAGTTTTACTTATGGAATTTATTCTGTAATAAAAACATTATTAATAGGATCAATATCTGGCTGGGCTTCACTAATTATAACCATATCATTTTTAAATGGTTTTATTATATTAATTTTGTCAACGTTTTTTGAATATTTTATCGTTGCTTTTGAAGAACTAAAAAATAGGCCCGAGTATATAATTGATAGAGAACTTAAATGAGAATATTTGTTAAAATAATACTATTTTTAAGTTATGCATTATGCAGCGGTTCCGGATTAATCATTTTAAAAATTGCAATGAACAATAAGACTCTTAAATCTTTGGACCTTATGCAGACATTTTTACAAGTTAAGTTTATTATAGGATTTTTTTTATATGCTTGTGGGTTTTTTTTGTGGATGCTCATTTTATCCAAGTTTAAATTAAATGTAGCCTTTCCAATTGCAACTTCTCTTTTTTTTATTATATCTGGATTAGGGAGTTATTTTATATTAAAAGAATCATTCACAATAACGCAAGTTGTTGGGATTTTTTTATGTCTTGCAGGGATATTGTTGATAAATATTAAATAATGAGGAACATTGTTTTGAATAAAAAGATTGTTTTATTAGTTATAGTTATATCAAGTTTAACTGTTCGTTTTGCATTTTTTTATACAGAATGGGGTAATTTAAGACATGGTTCAGCATTAGATTATGCTTCAACTGCCATTGGTTTTTACAATAATCAAGGATTATCTACTAGTTCAACTGAAATAGAAAGAATTGGTAAATTTAAAAATAATTTCAGTGGTAATTATTTGAAATTTTATAACGCTAATAATCGACATAAGTTTATAGAATTTTTACCAGGACCAGCAATATTATTGGGATTACTATGGAAGATAGTTCCTGTTTACAATTTCGTATCCTATATATGGTTCCAAATATTTTTAGAATCATTCTTGATATTATTATTTTATATAGTATTTAAAAATAGTGGTAAATATGTTGTTTTGATTACAACTATTCTTATGATTTTCAATTTACCTGTTATTAAAAGAACCTTAATGATGGGTTATGATTTTTGGCCACAGTTTGCCATACTTGTTACCTTCGTTGGTTTATATTATGCATTAGTTAAAAATAAATCTTATTTGTTTTTTATTACAGGTTTGTTAGTAGGTATTACAGTTTGGTTTCGCTCAATCACTTCATTTTTACCTATTTTTATAGTATTATTTATTGTTATCTACCAAAAATTCAGCGAAAAAAGTAGGTCATTTAGTGTATTAAAAAATGCTTTATTTTATATATTGTCTGTTATTTTATTAATAGTGTCCCTTAGTATATTTCGTTACAATCAAACAGGAAATATGAGGCCTACTCGTTCAACTTTTTGGCATTCCTTTTTTGCTGGTGTTGGTCAGTTTTCCAACCCGTATAATATTAAATCTAAAGATAATGAAGTTTGGGAGTTAGGTAAAAAATTAAATTCTGATTTGGAGAAATCTTCTTTAGGTATCCAATGTAATTTGCCCAATTCACCTTATGAAATGACATTAAAAAAAGAAGCATTTAATTTTATCAAAAAATACCCACATTTATTTATTAGAAATACTTTTTACCGTATTGGGATAATGATTTCTCCATTTCTTTATAGAAGCGGAGATTTTATACCCAGTTCACTATTCAATATATTATTACCAATAGGGATTGTTGCTTTTATTTTTTGGTTTTTGGGAATGTATTATCTTTTTAAGAATCAAAAATTAATATTCTGGTTATCAGGAACAATTTATTTTTACTTTTTCACTGCATTTGGTTGGTTCTATGTTGTTGGCAGAGTTATTTTACCATTCTTATTTATAAATATTCTTGTTTATTTATTTGGAATAAAGTTAATGATTACAAAATTTAAAGAAGCGAGGCTAAATGCACCAACTAACCCAAAATCTTAAAACCGGTAAAATGGAAATATTGGAAGTTCCATTTCCGGCATTGAATAAAGGTCAAATATTAATAAGAAATCATTATTCTTTAATAAGTGCCGGCACTGAAGGTATGAAAGTCTTAACTGCTCGTAAAGGATATATTGGTAAAGCCAAAGAAAAACCGGAGCAGGTGAGGCAGGTATTAGATTCTATTAAAACTGAGGGAATTCTTCCCACATATAAAAAAGTAATGAATAAATTAGATTCGCAAGCTCCTCTCGGCTATAGTTGTGCAGGAGAAATTATAGATATTCCTGAAGATATAACTGAGTTCAAAATCGGTGATTATGTTGCCTGTGGCGGAGCAGGAGCGGTTCATGCCGAAGTAGTTTCTGTTCCGAAAAATCTGTGTGTAAAAGTTCCTGAAGGATTAAAATTAGAATATGCTACTTATACTACTGTAGGTTCTATTGCCATACAGGGAATAAGACAGGCTGATTTAAGATTAGGCGAGTCTTGTGCGGTAATTGGTTTAGGACTCATTGGTCAGTTGACAGTTCAAATGCTTAAGGCGGCTGGAATAAAAGTAGCAGGGATAGATATTGATAAAAATGCAGTGGATTTGTCATATAAATCAGGCGCTGATGTTAATTTCGTTAGAAATGATGAATCATTAGAGAGAAATATCTTAGAATTTTCTAATGGATATGGAGTAGATGCTGTTATCATTACTGCCGGAACTTCAAGCTTAGATCCTGTTGAATTAGCTGGAAGATTATGCCGTAAGAAAGGAAAGGTTGTAGTGGTTGGTGCAGTTCCTACTGGTTTCTCCAGAGAAAATTATTATAAAAAAGAACTTGAACTCCAGATGTCCTGTTCTTATGGCCCTGGCAGGTATGATACCAATTATGAAGAAAAAGGACTTGACTATCCAATAGGATATGTCCGCTGGACTGAAAATCGCAATATGCAAGCTTTTCTTGGAATGGTATCGCAAAATAAATTAGATCTGGATATACTGACAACTCATGTCTTCGATTTTAAAGTAGCAATTAATGCGTACGATATGATTGTTAACAAATCGGAAAACTATATTGGAATATTGCTTAAATATGATACTGAGTGTGAAATAAAAAAAATCATCAATATTGCATCTTCAAAACCGAGGAAAATCAAATATGATAGTATTAACGTTGGTTTTATCGGAGCGGGATCATTTGCTCAAAAATTTCTACTTCCAAATGTTTATATAAATGCTAATCTAGTGGGTGTGGCGACAGCACTTGGGAATGAGTCCAGACATATTGCTGATAAATATGGATTTAAATATACTACCGGTAATTATCTGGATATTTTATCCGATAAAAATATAAATACTGTTTTTATTGCGACACGACATAACCTTCACGCTAAGCAGGTAATAGATAGTTTAAAATCCGGTAAAAATATTTTTGTCGAAAAACCTCTGTGTATGACAGAAGATAAATTAGAGGAAATAAAAAATATATATAGTGAAAAAAATCTTCATCTTATGGTAGGATATAATCGCCGATTTTCTCCATTCATTCGGAGAATAAAAGAGATATATTCAGATGCTTCTCCAAAGTCAATTATTTATAGAATCAACGCTGGATATATACCGAATGACAGTTGGATACAGGACAAAGAAACCGGAGGCGGGAGAATTATAGGTGAAGTATGCCATTTTATTGATCTCTGTATGTTCGTTGCAGGCTCACCAATAAAAATGCTCTCCGCATTCTCAATGGATGACAGTAGCAATAATATTGACACATTAAATGTTCAATTATACTTTGAGAATAGAAGCATTGCATCTATATCTTATTTTGCGAATGGTTCAAAAGCGTTTAAAAAGGAATATATCGAAATTTACGGATCAGGAATAACGTATGTTATTGATGATTTTAAAACGATTAAAGTATTTGGCAAAAAAGAGAAAAAATATTCACTTATAAATCAAGATAAAGGACACTCAGAAGAAGTAAAGACATTTTTAAAATCTGTCCAGGAAGGAGTCAATACGCCAATTTCTTTCAATGATATTTATATATCAAGTTTGGCTACGTTTAAAGTTATTGAATCAATTAAGACAAGAAAAATGGTAATATTTTAGTGAACGATTTACATAAAATACAGAAATCACTACAAAAGTTAGAATCTTATATTGATTCTGAACAATATATAGGATTTGATCCCTATGACGGATTAATGTCTCCATTATTTCGTGTACCAGTATTAAGCATTAATAAAAATGTAAGATTTTTGTGGCAACAGTTATTTAGACGAATGCCTGTCAATATTCGCAATCTGTTTTGCATAAAAAAGGGTTATAATCCTGTTACATTGGGTCTTTGCATTCAGGCATATAGTTATCTGATAAACTTATTTCCAGATAAATTAAATGATTATCAGGATAAAATAGAATTCTGTCTGGATGAATTAATCAGATTAAAATCAGAAAACTATTCTGGTTCATGTTGGGGATACGATTTTGATTGGGAATCACGGTATATAACGATTCCGGCGTTTACACCTACTGCGGTTGCCACCGGATTTATAACAAATGCGCTTTATGAACTATATCAATTGACCGGGAATGAAAAAGCAAAAGAGATATGTATTGATGCAGTCCAGTTTGTAATTAACGATTTAAATAAAACCTGGGATGGTCAGAGTTTTTGTTATTCATATTCGCCTGTTGACCATCAGATTGTTTTTAATGCAACGATGAAAGGCGCTCGTTTATTGTCTCAGGTTTATACGATCACTGGTAATAATGAGCTTGTCGAAGAGGCGAGAAGCACAATTGACTTCGTAATTAAATTTCAGAGAGAAGATGGTAGTTGGATTTATTCTGAAGGGGATGCGCGTATTTGGGTGGATAATTTCCACACTGCCTATGTTCTTGATTGTCTTGATACCTATATTAATCTAACTGACGATAAATATTATATTACTGCCCTGAACAAAGGATTAAATTTCTATTTTAATAATTTATTTATTGATGGCTGCATCCCTAAATACAATAACAAATCTTTATATCCTATTGATACAACTTCCGCCGCTCAGTCAATTATATCAGCCTGTCGATTTAATCAATATGATCTAGCAGTGAAAATAGCAATTTGGATGATAAATAATATGCAGGACACCAGAGGATTTTTTTATTATCAAAAACATAAACTATATACAAATAAAATTTCATACATGAGATGGTCAAATGCCTGGATGTTTGTTGCATTATCCTCCTTGCTTTTGAAGGGGACACAATGATCTGGTTTGATTTAGATAATTTGCCTCATGTTTCTCTTTTTCGTCCTGTTTTCGAGGAACTGGAAAAACTAAACGTAAAATATATTGTTACAGCGAGAGATTTTAATCATACTGTTGAGCAACTTAAATATTGGAATATAGAACATACCACTATTGGATGTCATGGAGGGAAAAATAAAATTAAAAAAATAGTGAACTTGTTTGAAAGGTCATATCAGTTAAAAAAGTATATAAAAAATTTTGATAATATTAGTTTAGCTGTGAGTCACGGATCAAGAGCACAATTACTTACTTCTAAGCAAATGGGAATTAAATCTATTGTTATGATGGATTATGAATATACAGAGACTAAGATATTTAATTATTTATCAACATATATGCTTATTCCGAAATTTATTCCTGACTTTAGACTTTCTTCAGTTGGTATTAATCTTAAAAAGGTTATCAGATATAATGGTTTTAAAGAGCAATTATATCTAAATAGTTTTCAGCCAGATGAAAACTTCCGAGAACAAATAGATATTTCTGATGACAAAATATTAGTAGTGATAAGACCTCCTGCTTTAGTTGGGAATTATCACGATCCGATAAGTGAAAAACTATTAATAAACGGATTAAATTATTTTTCGAGTAAGAAAAATACAATATGTTTGATTATTAGCCGTACTTCTGATGATAAGGATTTTATTTTATCAAAAATTCCTATTAATGAAAAAATTAGATTTTTAGATAGACAAGTTGATGGTCTCCAGCTTTTGTGGGCGGCAGACATCACTGTAAGCGGTGGTGGAACTATGAATAGAGAGTCAGCACTTTTAGGGACTGAAACTTATAGTATATTTACCGGCAGAAGACCATATTTAGATGAATATCTTTGTGAACAAGGTAGATTAACTTTCATTGAGAATCGCGTTGATTTTAATTCTATTATAGTTCAAAAAAAAATAAAAAATAATGAAATTAATTTTAATAATCATAATTTAATAAATGAAGTTGTCAATATAATTACTGAAATATTATAAAATTATCTGAGCTTTCCCCCAAAAGCTGGACAGGTAGTTAAAGTGGAAAATGATTAACTTAAACAGTGAAAGGGAAAGCAAATGAAAAGAAGAAAATTTAGCGGAAGTTTTAAATCCAAGGTTGCAATTGAAGCAATTAAGGGAATAAGAACAATTAACGAGATCGCAGCAGACTCTCAGGTACATCCTAACCAAATTTCTCAATGGAAACGACAGTTATTAGAGGGTGCTGCCCAAATATTTAGTAACAATAAACTGTTTTCTACTGATGAAAAAGACAGAAAGATCCAACAATTGTATCAGGACTTAGGAGAGTTACAGTTTGAGTTAAATTGGTTAAAAAAAAAGTATGGATTTGACCATTAACCAAAGGCGTTTAATGATAGAGAAAGATAACCCCAATTTGTCTATTGCAAGACAATGTGATATATTAGATATTAATCGTTCTAGTTTTTATTATTGTCCTAAACAAGAGACTGATTTTAATCTATTGCTAATGAGATTGATTGATGAGCAATACACCGAAACTCCATTTTATGGCTCTCCTAGAATGACAGCCATATTAAAAAGGAAGGGGTATCTAATCAATCATAAGCGAGTGGAACGTTTGATGCATAAAATGGGCATAATGGCTATTTATCCAAAACCCAGAACCAGTATTCCAAATTATGAACACAAAATCTATCCCTATTTATTGAGGCGTCTGGATATAAATAAACCTAATCAAGTTTGGTGTGCTGATATAACTTATGTTCGCATGAACCATGGATTCTTGTATCTATTTGCTATTCTTGACTGGTATAGCCGGTACGTTATTACATGGGAGTTATCTAATACCCTGGATAGTCAATTCTGTGTTGATGGACTAAAAAGAGCGTTAAAAACTGCTCAACCGGAAATATTTAACACCGATCAGGGAAGTCAGTTTACTTCAAAGGAATTCACTGGTATTTTAGACAGTCAAAATATTCAGATCAGTATGGATGGAAGAGGAAGAATGTATGACAATATTTTTATTGAAAGGCTCTGGAGAAGTGTCAAACAGGAAGAAATCTATCTTCATGACTATCAAGATGGAATTGAATCTTTTCTAAGTTTAGTAAAATATTTTCAATTTTATAATGAAGAAAGACCTCATAGTTCTCTCGGATACAATACACCAAGTGAAATTTACCACGGAATAAAAAAAGAAATAGTTTATAATGAAAAAATTAAAGAAAAAATAAGTGTTTTACTTTGAAACAACACAACTTAAATTACGTTAATTGCTGTCCAATGAATGGGGAGAACCTCAATCATAGCATATATTTATGTTTAATATCTTTAAAAAATATCCACCCTTTAAATTCCTCTTAGCAATTTTGGATTTAATTGTTCTGAATTGTTCCTTTGCAATTGCCTTACGATTAAGATTTATGCCCCATATTGATATAATTAATCTTTCTAAATTTACAATTGCAAAAGAGTGGGTTGTTTTTGCTATATATTCTTTTGTCTGGATTTTTGTTTTTCAATATTTAGGACTTTATAAAAGGCATATTATTTTCACTAAATCAAAGCAGATGGTTTTAATTATAAAAGGGATATTTCTTGGTTTTATAGGTTTGATATTAGTTCAATTTATTGTCCGGAATCCACTTGGAATAATACCATCAGATATTGTACTGGACAGCCGATTGATGTTTATATATTTTTTATTAATTAGTACAATTTATTTGTTTATCTACAGGTTATTTCTTATACGTCATATTTTTCGCAGTAAGTGGCTTGTAAAAATTATAAGTGAAAGAGCAGTTATTATTGGAGCGGGCAAAAGAGGTAAACTTATCGCATCAGAATTAACTGAGGAACAAGAATATCAGACTGAAATAGTTGGTTTTATAGATGACTTTGTTGAAAAAGGCACCAAAGTTTTTAAAGGATTAACAGTGCTTGGACCAATTAATAAAATTGATGAGATTATTAGATCATATAATATATCTTCTGTTTATCTTGCTATTGATAATATATTTAGAAATAGATTGTATTATGTAATTTCAGTTTGCTTAAAACATTATTCTATTATTCACATTTCTTCTAATATTTTAGGTATTATCCCTGAGAAGGTAAATGTTGACAGAATTAGAGATTTGCCGATAATCAGGGCAAACTCAAGCATCGATGGAATATATTCGACATTCTTCAAATCATGGATATGTCGTGTATTAGCGTTGATAGGACTGATATTTATATCGCCATTGCTATTTTTTATTGCAGCTGTAGTTAAATTATCTTCGCCGGGTCCCGTTATTTTTAAGCAAAAAAGAGTAGGAAAAAATGGAAAACTGTTTGATTTTTACAAATTTCGCTCAATGGTTATTGGCAGCGATAATGATGAATCCCGAAAACAGGAAATGATTGATTTTATTGATAGTAACTCACAGAATAACAGTGGTTCTACCAAACTGGTGAACTCATCGAGAGTAACGAATTTCGGGAAATTCATAAGAAAATATAGTCTCGATGAACTGCCGCAGTTATTTAATGTTATAAAAGGCGAAATGAGCCTTGTTGGTCCAAGACCCTGTTTGCCTTATGAATATGAAGTCTATGATGATTGGCATAAAAAACGGCTTGATGTCAAACCGGGATGTACTGGATTATGGCAGGTTACATCACGATCTGAAACCTCCTATGAGGACATGGTAGTTTTGGATATATATTATATGCAAAATATATCACCATGGTTTGATTTGCAATTAATTTTAAAGACTATACCCGTGATAATTAAAGGCAAAGGCGGGGAATAAAAAAGCGAAAGAATTTTTAATTCTTAATTTTAAATTTTGAATGTTGAATGTTGAATGAGTAAGGATAATATAATTATTGAAAAGACATTCGATTTTGCTCTAAATATTATTGATTTATACAAATATCTGACAGATAGAAATGGTAAATTTTTAATTTTTAATTATGAATTTTTAATTGAATATTAAAACGACAAACGTCATAAGAGATAAATCTTTTGAGTTTTCATTGAAAATCATTGACTTGTATAAGTTTCTGCACTATGAGAAAAAAGAATATGTATTATCAAAGCAATTATTAAAGTCCGGAACTTCAATTGGAGCCAACATTGAAGAATCTCAAGCAGCGCAGAGTAAGAAGGATTTTATATCGAAAATGTCAATAGCGTCAAAAGAAGCAAGAGAAACACATTATCTCATAGAGATCCCTTTCCCAACGGGATCCCTTCGGGATGGGACTGGTTAAGATTGCTTAAATATGGAAAATATATTACCAAAGATGAAATAATTCAGAATTGTGAAGAGTTAATCAGACTGCTAACATCAATCGTAAAATCGTCAGAAACCAATTAAAAATTAAGAATTCACAATTAAGCATTTTTCTGCCTACTGACATCAATAGTAAAGTCTTCAGTAAAAAATAATTCTCTCGAAGAGACTCTCCAAAGGAGTCCGTTGTGACCTGCGGAGAAAATTAAGCATTTCCCAACGGGATGCCTTAGGCACAAAATTAAGCATTTTTCTGCCTACTGACCTCAATAGTTAAATCTTCTCAGGAATCTATTAAATAATCATTCAAAATTAAGCATTCAACATTAAGCATTCAACATTCATAATTAAATATAGGGGTTTATCATGTATGATTTCATAGTTACAGGAGGATGCGGATTTATAGGTAGTCATTTTATTGAATTACTGTTATCAAGAGGATATACTGTTTTTGATATTGATAAAATGACCTATGTCTCATGGAACAACATTGGTTTTGAAAAACAGAAAAATTACGATTTTTGGAAACAAGATATTTGTGATATTTCGAATCTTCCTAAGTGTGATTATCTTGTAAATTTTGCGGCGGAAAGTTATGTCGATAATTCTATTGAAAATAGTGAAGTTTTCTTCAATTCAAATGTTAAAGGTGTTCACAATTTACTTGAACATATACGAGTTAAAGCCAAATTTGACCGACCTGTATTTGTTCAGATAAGTACAGATGAAGTTTATGGAGATTCATTGAATGGTAAATTTTGTGAAAAAGATGTTCTCAAGCCAAGTAATCCATATTCAGCGACAAAAGCTGCGGCGGAACAGTTTGTGTTTGCCTATAATAGAACTTATGGTATAGAATATCTTATAACCAGGTCTAGTAACAACTATGGTATAAGGCAATACCCTGAAAAGTTAATTCCAAAAACTATTGAAAGTGCTTTATCTAATAGAAGCATGACGATTCATGGGGATGGTTCTTATATTCGTTCCTGGATTCATGTAAAAGACAATTGTACCGCTATCTTGCAATTAATAGAAAATAAACTTTTTAATAGTGTTTATAATATTTGTTCCGAAACTGAGTATCCAAATATTAAAGTGGTTAAGATGATTTATAATTTAATGGGGGTAAAACCAGATTTAAAGTTTGTTGAAAACCGGTGGGGACAGGATTTAAGATATTCAGTATCAACTGATAAAATAAAAAATAGCATAGATTGGCAGCCGCAATTTACTTTAAAAGAAAGTCTTAATGATATAATTAATTTCTATAAGGATAATCATGAAACCAATTCCAAAACACCCTGATGACAGGGGATTTTTAATTGAATTTCTTAGAGAAGATGAGAATATCCTAAACTTCAGAGGACAAGTATATGCAGCAACAATCAGCCCTGGAGATGTACGCGGTAATCATTATCACAACGAAAAAACAGAAATTTTCTGCGTCATGAAAGGAAAACTAAAAGTATTAGTCCAACAGATTAATTCTGAAAAAATTGATGAATATATCTTGGACAGCAATAAAAATATTTTAGATAGATTACTAGTCCTTCCGAAATTTGCTCATACTTTTATTAATATTGGTACTGAAGAAGCCATTTTATTAGCATACGGCAATGAAGTTCATAATCATGATGACCCAGATCAGCATCATTTTATAATTGAAAGCAATTATCAATATAAATAGAGTCTGTCCATAAACTTGAAAAACTGATGAATCAGTTAAATATTATTGACGGTTAAGTTCACCTGAGTAAATTCCCCAGAGTTACATGAAGGTGTTATATTAATATCTTGATAATATTGCGGTTGAGACAACACCATAATTTATTATGGTGATAAAAAAATACTTTATATCAAATAACCACTTCTCCCGAAAGGGATGCCTACGGCAAGTGGTTTATATTTTATGGACAGACACTAAATAGTCAATCCACAGACCCGTTTCTCCTATATGGAGTTCTATGAACCGTCCCGAGAATCGGGACTAAACGGGTTTTGTCAACATTCTAAATAGCGAGACTTTTATGAAATACTGTTGCATTACTGATGATGTAAAATTAGGTAAAAATGTCAAAATCTTTTCTTTTGTCAATCTGTATGGATGCGAAATTGGTGATGAGACTAAAATAGGAGCGTTTGTTGAAATTCAAAAAGGAGTAAAGATAGGTAAAAAATGTCGAATCTCATCTCACACATTTATTTGTGAAGGTGTTACCATAGAAGATGGAGTTTTTATTGGGCATAATGTTACTTTTATTAATGATAAAAAGCCTCGGTCAGTAAATCCTGATGGCACAATGACTTCTGAAAAAAACTGGTTTTTGCAAAGGATATTGGTTAAGAAAGGCGCTTCAATTGGCTCATCAGCAACCATTTTAGGAAATGTCACAATAGGAGAAAATGCAATAGTAGGAGCAGGTGCAGTTGTTACGAAAGATGTTCCTGATAATACGGTTGTTGCTGGAGTACCAGCAAGAGTATTAAGAAATTTTACAACTAATGAGCACGAATGAATTCTAATTGCACGAATTTAAGTATCCTGATCCTTTAAATTTTAAGATGATTATCTATAAAAAAGAAAGTTACAAGATTATGGGAGCATGTTTTGCTGTGCATTCTGAATTAGGGTGTGGATTCCTGGAAAATGTTTACCCTGTGTAATAACATTTGTGTTACAAGGACTGTCTGAATTATAAAAGTTCCACGAATAGTGAAAAATAAATATAAAAATATTATCAATTTATTGTAAACAAAGGAACTAGATTACACAGGGTGAATCATGAAGCATTAGCTAAAGAGTTAACGGAAGGGAAAATTCCATTTAAAAAAGAAGCTAAACTTGACATAATTTATAAAAATGAATATTGATGGTCTCGTAAAAAGTAACAATAAAAATTGATAGAATGAAATAAACTCTTGTAATTATATGGTTTATGGGCATTTAATGTAAATACTTGTTTTTTAAATAATTCTTAGCGTCTTTGCGGTGACTTTTTACGATTGTATCAATATTTAGATAAGAAATATTTTGCAGATTTTATTTGTTATGATAAAATAATTTTAGAACTCAAAGCATGCGAAAATATTTCCGATAAGCATATCGCACAAGTTATAAATTATTTGTCTGCTACAAATTTTAAACTTGGTATAATAATAAACTTTGGTTCTATAAGTTTAACTTATAAACGAATTGTGAAATAATTAATTAACAAAACAATTTTTTTTGTCAAATTCGAAAAAATTTGTGTTTATTAGTGGAGAATACTATGAAAGTGAATTTCCTTGACTTAAAAGCACAGTATCTTTCTATTAAAGATGAAATTGATGAAGCGATTCAGAATGTGTTAATTAATACTGCTTTTACAGCAGGACCCTTTGTCAAATCTTTTGAAGAGAATTTTGCTAAAAGGCATGTTGCGAAATATTGCGTAGGTGTAAGTTCGGGAACAGCAGCACTTCATACCTCATTGATGGCACTTGATATAAAAACTGGCGATGAAGTAATTGTTCCTGCGAATACCTTTTTTGCTACGCCGGAATCGGTTAGCCTTACAGGAGCTACGCCTGTTTTTATAGATTGTGAACCTGATTATTATAATATCAATCCTGATAAAATAGAGAGTTCCATTACTAATAAGACAAAAGCAATTATTGCTGTCAATCTCTATGGGCAGCCTGCTCAACTCGATAAAATTAAAGATATTGCTTATAAGAATAATTTGATTTTAATAGAAGATTGCGCTCAAGCACATATTTCTGAACTGAATGGAAAATCAGTAGGTTCTTTTGGTATTTTTGGATGTTTTAGTTTCTATTGTGGTAAAAATCTCGGTGCTTATGGTGAGGGTGGTGCAATAATAACCAATGATGAAAATTTATATAAAAAAATGATGATGATAAGAAACCATGGCTCATCTCAAAAATATCATCATGAACTTATAGGGCACAATTATAGAATGGCTGGTATTCAGGGAGCAGTTCTTGATGTAAAATTGAAGTATTTAGATAAATGGACTGATACACGTAGAAAGAATGCTGATTTATACAGAAAATACTTAAAAGATTGTGATGACATAATATTACCTAAAGAAATGCCAGGTGCGAAGCATGTCTATCATCTCTTTGTAATCCGTGCAAAAAGAAGAGATGATTTAATGAACTACTTGAAAGAAAACGAAATTTACACAGGTTTACATTATCCTATTCCATGTCATTTGCAAAATGCCTATAAATCTCTAGGCTATAAAGAAGGTGATTTTCCCGTGACTGAAAAATATGCAAAGGAAATTCTTTCCCTTCCGATGTCAGAGCAGTTGAAGGAAGAGGAAATTGAATATGTAGCTGAAAAGGTAAAGGAATTCTATAATAACCACTAATTTTTAATTCATAATGTTGCGCCAAAGGCGTCCCCTCGGGAAATTGTGAATGACATTCGACCTTCTACCTTTGACTTTTGACCTTCTACTTTTACCTTTTTACTTGTGTACTGGTGGTTTCACATAATTATCGGGATTCTGATTAAAATATCCTCAAAAGGACCTGTTATCTTTAAGCAAAAACGTGTAGGAATTAATTCTGAAGAATTCTTTTGTTATAAATTCAGAACAATCTACGATCTGTACGGAGACCCGTCTAGGGATGGATGTTTCAAGATGAAAAAGTACAGGATGATGCTGAAAATGTTTTTGGTGAAATAACTAATGAAGAAGATTCTAGAATTACATGGATTGGTAAAATATTACGGAAAACAAACCTGCCCCGTTAATTCACAGTGTAGCAATTCGTTTACCCATCGTTTACATTCACTATGATATATCTGGCAAAATATTACAAATTTCCGTATTAATTATCAGGGACTGGATGAGTTGCCACAATTTATTAATACATTTATCGGCAATATGTCGTTAGTAGGTCCTCGTCCACACATGTTGAAGCATACAGATCAATACCAGGAACTTGTTCCGAAATACATGGTTCGACACCTAGTAAAACCAGGCATTACCGGCTGGGCACAGGTGAATGGTTATAGAGGAGAAACGAAGGAAGTTGAATTGATGAAAAAAAGAGTTGAATATGATCTTTACTACATTGAAAATTGGTCATTCTGGTTTGATATAAAAATTTTACTGCTTACTCTATGGGTAGTACTCAAGGGACAGGAGATGGCGTACTGATAGAAATTATTAATTATGAATTTTAAATGTTTAATTTTTAATTTTCTCCGCAGGATTCTCTTCGAGATAATTCTTAATTTTTAATTTTTAATTGATTTTGAATAAGGTAAATGTAGTTAGAGGGAGTGTAATAGATTAAAGTTGTTATTCATTGATATTATTACACCCCCTAAAGATAAATCTTTTGAGTTTGCATTAAGAATTGTAGAATTATATAAATATCTGACAGATAGAAATGATTAATTTTTAATTTTGAATGGTGAATTAGTTTTGAATAAAGTAAATGTTGTTAGAGATAAGTCCTTTGATTTTGCTCTAAAAATTATTGATTTATACAAATATCTGAGATACGAAAAGAAAGAATATGTAATGTCTAAGCAGTTATTGAGGTCTGGTACTTCAATCGGAGCAAACATAGAGGAGGCACAAGCGGGGCAAAGCAGAAAAGATTTTATTTCTAAAATGTCGATCGCATCTAAGGAGGCTCGTGAAACACATTATTGGTTGCAATTGCTTAAACATAGCGGTTTCATATCGAAAGACGAAACAATTAAAGATTGTGAAGAATTAATCAGACTGCTAACGTCAATCGTAAAATCGTCAGAAACAAGTAATTCTCTCGAAGAGACTCTCCACAGGAGTCCTATGTGACCTGCGGAGAAAATTAAACATTTCTCGAAGAGATGTCTTTGACAAAAAATTAATCATTGATCTTGGCAGGCGGGGCAAAGCAGAAAAGATTTTATTTCTAAGATGTCGATCGCATCTAAGGAGGCTCGTGAAACACATTATTGGTTGCAATTGCTTAAACATAGCGGTTTCATATCGAAAGACGAAACAATTAAAGATTGTGAAGAATTAATCAGACTGCTAACATCAATCGTAAAATCGTCAGAAACCAATTAAAAACTAAGAATTCAAAATTAAGCATTTTTCTGTCTTCTAACTTCTATCGTCAAATCTTCAGAAAAATCAATTAAAAATTAAGAATTCACAATTAAAAATTAAGCATTAAGCATTAAGCATTTTTCCCTCCAGTCCCCCAGGGTCCCATTTATCCTTTCTATATTTGTATTTGTTAATAGGTACATAAACAGTTATATTTGTACCTGTGATTAGGTATAAACGATGAAAGATATATTAAAAATAATAATAGTTGATTTTATTGAGCGAGAACTTCCTCCCGTGGTAGCAAGAGATATTGAAATTCCTCTCAATTCAGGTAAAATAATTTCTATTGTTGGTGCCAGGAGGACAGGTAAAACATTTCTTCTATATTTTTTGATAAAAAAAATGAGGCAGGAGATTCAGTCAGATAGAGTTGTTTATATTAATTTTGAGGACGACCGGCTGTTTCCGGCATCTCTACAAACGATGGATGCTTTTATTCAGTCCTATTACGATCTTTATCCGGATAATAAATCCCGGCGTGTCTATTTCTTTTTTGATGAAGTTCAGGAAGTAGAAAATTGGGAGCTATTTATTCGGCGTATTTATGATAATGAGAATTGCAGTATATTTATAACCGGTTCATCATCAAAATTATTAACAAAGGAAATCAGTACGTCATTAAGAGGAAGAAGTATCTGTTATGAACTATTTCCACTTAGTTTTAAAGAATATCTCAGATTCAAGAGTATAGAGGTCAGTCATTATTCAACAAAATCAGTATCCAGAGTGGTTAATGCTTTTGCAGAATACACAGCTACCAGCTCATTTCCTGAATTGGTAAATATGAACGATACTCTGAGAACGAAATCACTAAAAGAATATCTTGATCTGGTGATATACAAGGATGTAGTAGAGAAATACCGGGTTTCCAACATTTACCTGATGAAATATTTAGTTAAATTTTTATTCAGTAATTCCGCCAATCTTATATCGATAAACAAAATTTATAATGAAATGAAATCTATGGGATTAAGTGTTTCACGTAACTCCGTTTATGAGTATATATCGTATCTTGAAGATTCATATACGATCTTCAGTTTGCCGAAATACACGAGAAATGTGCGGGAGCAGCAACGAAATCCGCAAAAATTCTACGCTGTTGATACAGGTTTAAGAAGAGCTATGACCATAGCGGAGGATAAGGGCAAGCTACTTGAAGGAATAGTATACTTGCATCTACGAAGAAATTATTCGGATATTTATTACTACTTATCCGGTTTTGAAGTTGATTTTTGTACCGTAATGGATAATGATATTCAGCTGCTTAATGTTTGTTACGCTATGACTGATACCGGTACAAGGAATAGAGAGATTACCTCATTATTACATGCTATGAAAGAGTTAAAAAAGAATAGCGCTTTTATAATAACGGCAGATGAAGAAGGCGAAGAAAAAATTGATAATAAGAACATAACAATACTACCGGCATGGAAATGGCTTTTGGACTTGTGACTAATAAAAATTTTTAATTAAGAATTTAACCAACGTTTCCCACTTCAGAAAAACATATATTAGTAATTCCTTGATAAAAAGG
>CAYTUQ010000039.1:0-36055 GCA_964441235.1 uncultured bacterium
TATTTACAATTAGTTGTTATACTTTAAGTTCTTTCAAAGTGGAAAAGATAGGTTATAAAGCACCAATCTCCAGGAGGCAGAACAAGAGAAGAAAAGAGCGAGTAGAGGTCCAAAATGTATTTACACTTATGTTCGGACTCATCCACTACACTCTCTAAAAATAAAGTAGAGAAAATTGGAGTTTAAAACAAATCAAAAATTATCTATTTTTCTTGTTGACTTTTATCGGAATAACTTTGGTACTAATCCGCCAGCTGGCAGATGTGGCAATTCCTACTGATGTAATTCTTAATTTTGCGCCAAATGCGTCCCTTTCCCGTCTCAAAGAGATCCTCCGGAGGAGTCCCTTGTGATCTCTGGGGTATATAATTCAACATTAAACATTTACAATTCAAAATTAATCTTTACACCCTTTTTGGTTAATCTTTTTACTTGACAAATAGTTCTACTATTTGTAATATTCATTTAGCATATGGTTAATCTTCCGACCAATCAGATTAAATTCAGAGATATTATGACAGAGATTGAGAAATATCTCAAATCTCCAGAGGCACTTGTTATTACAGGAATGCGTCGAACAGGCAAAACAACAATTCTGAACTACTTTTTTAATCGAATAGACTCGAAAAATAAAATATATCTCGACTTAGAAAATCCTGTAAATAGAAAGTACTTTGAAGAGTCTAATTACAAGAGGATTAAAACCTCATTTGAGATTCTGGGATTGGATTTCTCACAAAAATCCTTTGTTTTCCTTGATGAAATCCAGTTTACTGCTAATCTTCCCTCTATAGTTAAATATTTTATCGACCATTATGGTATAAAATTCTTTCTAACTGGTTCCGCCAGCTTCTATTTAAAAAATCTGTTCGCAGAGTCATTGTCAGGTAGAAAAATCATCTTTGAGCTTTTCCCGCTAACTTTCAATGAATTTTTAATATTTAAAGACTCGTCATTAAAAATCCCTGATAATCCCTTGAATATAACTCATTCGATATTCGATACAATTTCGCCCCTGTATGGTGAGTACCTTTCTTTTGGCGGATTTCCAGGTGTAGTGCTAAAATCGAGTGTTGAAGAAAAGAAGAGAGTATTAGAAGAAATTTTTACATCGTTTTTCCAGATGGAAATTGTTCAACTTAGTGACTTCAGGAGAAATGATGTTATAAGGGATCTTATACTGCTTCTGATGCAAAGAATTGGCTCAAAGCTGGATGTACAGAAATTATCTAAGGAGCTTGGCATTTCTCGGGCAACGTTAAACGAATATATTTCCTTTCTTGAAAGTACATACTTTATAAGAATAGTGAGACCTTTTAATAGAGGTAGAGACTATGAAATAAGGAAGATGCCGAAAATTTATCTTTGTGATACAGGACTTGCAAATCACTTTGCGAGATTAGATTCTGGAACTCTTTTCGAAAATGGTATTTTTCAAAGTTTGAGGACAAGAGGTGAAATCAATTACTATCAGAAAAAGAGTGGTGTAGAAATTGATTTTGTCTTCAACAAAAAAGTTGCCTATGAAGTAAAATTGACTCCAGATGAATCTGATGCCAACAGATTAAAGCATTTATCCAGAGAATTAGGAATAGATGATTTTAAGATTATTTCCAGAAATTACACTTCTTTAGAAAATGCCTTATACGGTTTTATGATTTGAAGAATTCACCACAGAATTTAATGTTGAATGTTTAATTTTCAATTTTCAATTTTAAATTGTGAATGAATTATGAATAATAGGGTAAATATAGTTAAGGATAAATCCTTTGATTTCGCTCTTAAAATTATTGATTTATATAAATACTTGCGTAAACAGAAGAATGAATATGTTATGTCTAAGCAGCTATTGAGGTCAGGTACTTCCATCGGTGCGAACGTAGAAGAAGCTCAGGCATGACAGAGCCAAAAAGATTTTATATCCAAAATGTCGATCGAATCTAATGAGGTGCGAGAAACACATTATCTCATAGAGATCCCCTTGGGACTGGTTGCAATTGCTTATTCATAGCAGTTTTATATCGAAAGACGAAATAATTAAAGATTGTGAAGAATTGATTCGATTACTTACTTCAATCGTTAAATCCTCAGAAGAAAATTCATAATTAAACATTTACAATTAAAAATTATCTTCTGGCAGATGGTTACCTTCAGGACAGGCGCTCATTAAAATAAATTCTCCAGAAGCTGTTTTATCAAAGCTCCGATCAGTCGGGGCTTTTTTATTTTATACAGTGAATCTTTCCAGAGGAGTCTGATGTAACTGGTTTGCATTCCGAACTCATATATAACTCAACCCTAGGTCTAAAATTGGCTTTGAAATTTTATGCTACCGTTACGAGTGAGCTCATACCGGAACGAGAAGTTTTGTATGCTTTCTAACTCCGTTAGGAGTGAAATATTTGTAGCAGGTAAAAAACCAGTATCCGTTTTGAACTCCGAAAGAGTGACATGTTTATTGTATTGTAATCGCTGATTGATGATCCTCCTGAGCAATCTTCGAGTTTCAATCTGCAATCTGCAATCTAAAATCTACTCTGGTACAATTTGATATTTGTCTCGAAGAGATCCCTTTGGGAATATTTGTCTCACAGAGGCTCCTTTAGGGCAATTTTATTGTTTCGTAGGATATATTTGTGGGCGCTATCCGGTTCGAACGGATGACCTCTGCCTTGTAAGGGCAGCGCTCTAAACCAGCTGAGCTAAGCGCCCTGATAAAAAGCTGTGGAATTTAATTAATTACTCTGTTCTTCACAAGAATTGATATAATTATTTCCTTACAGCATGACTAAGAACCTCAGACATCTCTTTAACAAAATCAAATCTCATCTCTTTTTTGATCTGTATTGGAATCTCAATAAGGTCCTTTCTATTATGATCCGGAAGTATAACCCGTTTCAATCCGGCTCTATGTGCTGCAAGGACTTTTTCTTTTACACCACCAATTGGGAGAACTGTGCCTCTAAGCGTTATCTCTCCGGTCATTGCGAGATTGTTTTTAACTTTCTTTTTCTTTAACAGGGAGTACATTGCTGTTAAAATGGTCACACCTGCTGACGGACCATCTTTTGGAATAGCTCCTGCAGGAACGTGAATATGGATGTCAGTATTTGAGAATATTTCTTCATCAATTCCCAGGTCTCTTGCATTTGAACGAATATAACTTGATGCAGCCTCGGCTGATTCTTTCATAATATCGCCTAATTGACCTGTCAACTTCAGTTTGCCTGTTCCTTTCATGCTTGTGGCCTCGATAAAAAGTATATCACCCCCAACCGATGTCCATGCTAAACCAATTGCTACTCCTGGTCTCGAAACCCTTTCTGCAATATCAACAAAATATTTCTGTGGTCCAAGGTAATGCTGAACAGTTTTAGTATCTATAATAAAGCTGTTCTTTCCTGTTTTTTCAGCAACTTCTCGCGCAACTTTTCTACAGATGTTCGCTATCTCTCTTTCAAGGTTTCTGACACCTGCTTCGCGAGTATAATTGTTAATGATACAGCGAATTGCTTCATCCTTGAATTCAACATCTGTATTTGTAAGCCCATGTTCCTTTATTTGTTTCTTAATCAGGAACTTCTTTGCAATATTCAATTTTTCTTCTTCAATATACCCGGAAAATTCCAGTGTCTCCATTCTATCTCTAAGAGCGGGAAGAATCGTATCAACCATATTAGCAGTAGATATAAACATCACTTTTGAAAGATCGTAATTAACTTCAAGGTAATGGTCACTGAAAGTAGAATTTTGTTCCGGATCGAGAACTTCAAGAAGAGCTGAAGAAGGATCACCTCTAAAATCTGCTCCAACCTTATCTATCTCATCAAGCATAAAAATAGGGTTACTCGAGCCTGATTTACTGATGCTTTGAAGAATTCTTCCAGGAAGAGCACCGATGTAGGTTCTCCTATGTCCTCGAATTTCCGCTTCATCCCGGACTCCACCTAATGAAATTCGGACAAACTTTCTTCCCATTGCACGCGCAATGGATTTGCCCATAGAAGTTTTTCCAACCCCTGGAGGACCGACAAAGCAGAGAATCGGACCTTTTACTATTTCATCTTTATCTACCTGCTTTTTTAATTTCCTAACAGCAAGGTATTCGATAACTCTCGTTTTTACCTTCTCCAGTCCATAATGATCTTCATCGAGGATTTTTTGAGATTTTTTTACATCTACGTCATCTTCACTGTAAATTCCCCAGGGAAGGCCTACTAACCAATCTAGATATGTACGTGAAACAGTATATTCCGGTGACGCAGGAGGTATTTTGTGCAGTCTGTCTAATTCTTTATTTGCAACTTTTCTGGCTTCATCAGTCATTTTGCTCTTAGTTATCTTCTCTTCTATTTCCTTAAGTTCCACTGTTCCTTCATCTTCACCAAGTTCCCTTTTGATAGCTTTGAGCTGCTCACGAAGGAAATATTCTCGTTGAGTCTTAGAAATCTCATCTTGAACTTCAGATTGGATCATTTCGCCGAGTTCTATTCTCTGAATTTCCCGATTAATGACAACTATTGCTTTTTCCAATCGCTTCTTTACATCAAGTTCTTCTAATATTTTTTGCTTCTCGGCAACTGGCACATTCACAAGGTGCATAACCCTATCAACTAAACGGCCCGGATGCTGAATATTTGTAAGTATAGATGTATGTTCTTCAGAAAGATATGGTGCTACTTTTATCAATTTTGCATAAAGTTGTCGAATATTTGTTAACATTGCATCAATTTCTATAGTTGGCTTATAATTCTCCTGAGTTTTGAGAATTGCTCCTTTAAAGTAAGGCTCCTGCTGGATTAAGGACTGAATTTTTGCTCTTTCCATTCCCTGCACAATAGCGCTTTTGCTGCCATCAGGCATATTAAAGATCTTGAGTACTTGAGCAATTGTGCCCCATTTAAAAAGGTCTTCTTTATCAGGGTTTTCAATAGACCCTTCCCTCTGTGCAACAACAACTATCCTCTTTTTATTTTCCGGTAGGTCCTCGATGAGTCTTAAGGATCGTTCTCGCCCTATATAAATAGGTATTACCTGTTGAGGGAAAAGAACAGTATTTCTTAGTGCCATGATTGGCAGTATTTCAGGAATAGTGGATACCACCTCAGTATTTTCTTTATGATTTTTTTTAGTATTGGGCATTCCGAACTCCGTTAACTTTAATTATTTCAATATTGTAAGTTAACCAGAATATCTAATTGATAGAAAACAAAAAAGTTTCATATTTGTACTAAGAGTTATTTTTTTCTATATCCTTAAGAGCAGTTATTACCCTCAAGGTTACGTTGTAATCTCCTTGCGTTGACTTTCCGACAATTGCAGGAAATAGTCCTGATGGCAGTTGATTATCAATAAGCCAGTTAACAGCTTTTTTGAAATTTGGATGGACATAGGTATCCGGAAGCTTAGAAAGAGTTTCAACAAATCTTAAAGTCCCTCCTCGGAATAAACCGTTATCTGTGTAATCCATGTAGAGATAATTCCACGCATCAGGCTCAGGGAATAATGAAGTTGTGTTAGGTTCTAAGAAATTTTCTAATACAAACTTTGATGCAGTCTGGCAGGTAGATGATTTTCTCAATCTGGTGTGGACACTGAATGCTTGACACACAAATAGAGTAGTCCAGATACCGCTCTTTGCGGATTTTACAGAAACACTTGAAGGAACCATGGAAGCTGATAGCCAACCACCATCTGGATGCTGTCTTTTAGCAATCCATCGAAAACCTCTTTCAACAAATGGATTACCTAACAAGCCGTATTTTACCAGTAGCCAGAGAGCAAAGCCGTGATGATGATATAATAAAGGAAATTTGCCGTCAGGTTTTTGCATCTTTAAAAGAGTTATTATCCCTTTTTGAATTGAAGGCATTTCCTTTGTACAGCCATAATCCAGAAGTTGAGCCATATTCTTCAACTGTAGAAGAAAGAGCATCGCTTTACGTCTTTCTTCAATAATATACTTTTTATCCAATTTCCATAGTCCATCAGGCTGCTGTGAATTTAACAGCTTCTCACGTGGTTTAAAGTCCTGTAATTCCTGCTGAAGTTTAGATAGCAGCTCAGTTTCTTCAGGTAAAAAACGCTCTACAGTAGCATATTTAACTGGCAAGGGAGCCTTTTTTACGAGTATTGGAATAGGATCAATCTTTAGCAATTTCAACCAATTCTTAACTTTTGACATGCCTTCTCTTTTCTGTTATAATTTTTCAATGAGCTTGTTGTAAAATTTCATTTAGAGATGACTAAATAAGAGAAATTTTAATTATTCTAAAAGTTGTGATATTGGTGAAAGGTTGGTAATGATTATTGGAGTTTTAATATTAGCATGAAAGCTATGAAAGAAACATTTCGCAGTCGAATAGACTGATTGGTTCGGTCGCATGTCGGAAAAATCAATTCTAAATAACATAATAAACGGTTTGTAATATCATTTTTATAGACTTTAAATGCAAGGAATATTTACACCGTTTTTTCTTTCTAATGAGGTTTGACCATAGTTTTTATGAATATCTCGTATGGCCTTTCGGTCACCACGAAGCTTCAATATAACTTTAGGCACTTTTCCGTCAGTAGCCGGAGCCTTTTGGCAAGTTCACTTTTGTCGAGGACATCTCTTTGAGAAAACTTTATTCACTTTCAACTTTAGGCATTTAAAACTTTAGACACTTTAGGCACTTTCAACTTTAGACACTTTAGGCACTTTCATAAAAAAGCATCAATTATTTTTTTAATCTCATTGTATGATTTAGCAAAGAAATTAGCTGCATTCAAATCTTCTTCTGAAAGGCTGCTCGTAAATCCTATTGTTATTGCTCCTGCTGTAACTGCTGAATTTACACCGTTTATTGAATCTTCAATGACAATGACTTGTTCAGGTTTTACGTTCATTTTCTTGCAAATCTCTAAATAGGGTGCCGGATCAGGCTTGCGCTTTTCTACATCATCAGCTGTTATTATATATTCAAAATGATTTTTTACTTCTGTATTACTTAAAATCCATTCTAGAATAGAACGAGGTGTTGAAGTAACCAATCCTATTCTATATTTACCCTTAATATCTTCAAAGAACTTCTCAAAACCTGGCAGATACCTCAGGTTATGTTTAATTTCCTCCAGAAAAAGTTCTCTACTTCTATTTCGGAGTTTTTCCGAATGTACAGAGATTCCATATTTTTCAGATGCTAATTTGAAAAATCCCTCCTCAGACAATCCTTTGAAGTATTTCCAGTCATTGGAAGGAATTGTAACTCCATATTCAGTAAAAAATTTCTCCTCTGCTCTCTTGTAAAGTGGTTCGGAATCCACAACCACACCGTCAAAGTCAAAAACAATAGCCCGGATTTTCTGTTTCATGTTTTCCTTTCTTGATATATTTAGCCTGATTTATTCACATGCCAGCCCTCCCACTGGTCGGGAATAGGATTGTGAATGATGTTCAGATTCCGCCATTCTTTTTTTATTTAAAGCCCCAAACTTCTTCCATATCTGTTATTGCGGGATCATCATAACGTTTTAATGTATTTATCCATTCAGATATGTTATCCTTGATTGTAATCTTAAGATATTCTAATTCTTTTTTATCAATTCTGCCAATTTCTTGCATGAATTTATAAAATTTCTTCAAACTTGAGGCATTGCTCTTTATTGATGATTCACTTGACCACATTGCTTTTTTAATAAACCAGTAACCAAGAAACATATTAATAGAAGATACTCCATCTTCAGGTTCCTTAGTATCATCGTATAATAAATATTCATTGATATAAAAATCAATATTTCCAACATACTTGTTGATTGTTTTTTGCCCCAAATTTTTCTTGACTAACCAGTCTTCAAACTTAGATAACAGATTCTTATTCTCTTTACGTATTTTTTCACAACACTTTTCATATTCTTCATAATCAACTGACATATTTTACTCCATAATAATAAAATATTTTAGAATCTTTACTGAGTCCACTGAAAAAAGCATCTGAAGTTGAATCAATCTGATGATTATGGAAACTGTTTGCCAAAGGCATCTCTATCCCAACGGGATCTCTTTGAGATGAGAAAAACAGTTCTATGCCGACGTAACTTACTATTAACCCGCAACTTAAATTGGGGGTTAATAAAACACAGCCCAAACGATTCAACCGTTTCAACGGTTTCTTTTTCTAATAGCTCACCTTTTTTAAGTGGACTCTTTACTGTTTAAAGAATTTAAAATTATTCAAAATAATGTCCATCTATCATTTCTATTAAACTACGAAATGCTTTGTAAAAATTACACATCTTTCTATTTGAATTAGTTTAAGCGTATTCAAACGTGTTTTAATAGCATTAAGGGGGTGTGATGATATAACCTTTAGGGGGTGTGTCGAAGACATCCCTCTGGGAAGAAGAAATAAAATGGATTTTTGTATTATTCTAAGTTCAGTAAAAATATTATGAATATAATTCAGTAAATGGTAATTAGTTTTTCTCACCCCCCGAACATATTTAAATTGTAAATTCATAAATAACAAAATGATAAATTACAATGAATGAAAACTTTATTCTATCACACCCCCTAAATAACAAATCCTAAAACCATATACAGTATAAAAGCCAATCCGGCGCTAATCAGTGCATAAGGCAGTTGTGTGTTAACATGGTCTATGTGGTCACAGGCTGACGCCATTGAAGCCACCATTGTAGTATCTGAAATTGGTGAGCAGTGATCACCAAAAACACCTCCTCCGAGAACTGCTGAAACTACCAGAGGGAGATTAACACTTAGAGTATTTATGAGAGGAATAGCCAGTGGGATCATTAAAGCGAATGTTCCGAAGCTGGTTCCCGTTGAAAATGCAACAAATGCCGATACAGCGAAAGCTAATGCTGGGACTAACCCCGGATTTAGAAAAGATGAGGTTACTTTTGAAACATATAGTCCGGTTCCTAATTCTCTACAGGTATTGCCCAACGAAAATGCCAGCATCATCAGGAGCGCCAGAGAGATCATACCTCCTGCTCCCTTAAGTATCATGTCCATTATCTCTTTCATAGACATCAATTTCTGGAAGTGATACATTAAACCTGCAACAGCTATTGCCAGCGTTACTGACCAAAGAACGGCGGTCGAGCCGGAACCGTGGGTTATATCTCCTTTTCCGGTTATTGTTAGTGCAATTGGCATAGCAATGCTCATAATAGCTACAGGAATGACCATGTTTCGTGCTAAATGCTTCTTTGCTTCAACAGGCTTCATCTCAACGATAGTCTCATCTATAAGCGGAACCGCTCCATCCCTTAGCAATTTTTCCTCTTTTGAGACACGGTTTTCAGCCTTTTTCATTTCACCAAAATCTAACTTGAAAAGTGCAATAAACAATACCATAAGTACAACAATTATAGAATAAAAATTCATAGGAATCGATTGAAGCAGTGCGGTTGTCGGTTCTTCAACGCCCTGTGCTGCAAGTAGTCCAATTACAAATGCACCCCATGCGTTCAGTGGAATTAACATACATATTGGTGCTGAGGTGGAATCGGCAATGTACGCTAACTTTTCACGTGAGATTTTTAATTTGTCAAACAATGGGCGGCAGATAGCTCCGATTATCAGGATTTTTATGCTGGATTCAGTAAAAATGACAACGCCAATTATCCACGCCAATAGCTGAGCACTCTTACGGTCTTTTATCCATTTTCGGTCAAACAGAAAATTCACAAATCCATTAACACCACCTGACCTCTGAGTTAAGGCAATCAAGCTGCCTACCATTGCGCTGAAAAGAATAATACGAGTATTATCAGCATCTTGAAAAACATTTACAAAAGAATTGAGTGTAGCAGCCAGTCCACTTATTGGATTCCAATGTGTTATAACAGTACAGCCTATCCAGATACCAATAGATAGAGACATAAACACCTGCCTTGTTTTAATTGCTAAAATTATTGCTATAAGAGGAGGTAAAATTGATACCCAACCGAATGTTTCCATAGAATCCTGCCGTTTTAAAATCTAAATTTGATGGTTTCGTAAAAAGTCTGAATTAGCTGTCATTGCGAGCCCTGCGCTTCACTCAGGATAAACTCCGCGAAGCAATCTCTTAGGTCATAAGTGCATGTTTTTAATAGATTGATTCGTCGCTCCGCTCCTCGCAATGACATGCCTGAATTACTTTTTACGATTTTGTCAAATTTGGTATGATTTGTTTTTAATTCTTTTATAATGAGGTCTTTCTATATAAAAGTCTATCAAGAATGTAAAGTTCACTCTTTAATATTATTTGCTTTAGATTTTGAGCTATAAATTTTTTCGTATATATCCGGATAGAGTTTTTTCATACAATCAGGGCATATGCCATGTGTAAAGTCAACATCCGAACGTTCTGAAATGTACTTTTCAACATCTGCCCAGTAACCTTTATCATCTCTTATTTTTTTACAGTTAGCACAGATAGGTATTAAACCGCTTAATCTTTTTACATCGCTTAAAGCTTTTTGAAGATCATCAATCAGCTTCTCTTTTTCTCCTTCGGCTCTCTTATACTGTATAGCCAGAGCAACCTGTTCTGATATTGATTCCATGAGTTTGATATCTTTTTCAGAATAAGCTTCTGGATTTGAATAACTCTGTAGACTCATTATTCCAATAATCTCGTTCTTTGCTATTAAAAGAATTCCAAGCCATACTTCAGGTAAAGAACCATGCAATTTTAGTGTTCCTTCACTAATTTCCCTCTGGAAATCATTTTTCCTCATTAAAAGTGATTTACCTGATTCAACAATTTTTTCTACTGCTGATTTAGATCCATACAGTTGAAGGTCTTTATATTCATCCTTTTCGTCAACACAATATGGGACGGTCAGTATATTCCTTTCCTTATCTATCAGAGCTATATGAAAATTAATGGAATCAATAATATTGCTTATAGATTTATGAATTGACTGAAAAAGTTCTTTTAAGCTTGTTGTTGATTGTACAGCTTTTGAGATGCTGTATAACGCAAAATTGATGTCTTCTGCACGTTTTTGTTTTGTGATATCCTTATAAATTGCGAAGTAATTTGAGAGTTTTCCGCTGACAATTATTGGGGAAGCTGAAATAGATACAGGAACTAATGTTCCATCTTTTCTCTTCCTCAAAGTATCATAATAAAGATATCCTTCTTTTGCTTTCTCGTCTAACGTCACAGCTTCCTGGATGTTCTCATCTGGTACCAGTACTTTATTGATGTGTTTATTCTTAATTTCGTCGAGAGTATATCCAAAAGCCTCAGTAAAACGAGGATTAATGTCAATTATATGGTAATGTTTATCCAGGTAAATGGCAGGTTCAGGGTTTCCGTTAAACATTCTTTCAAATTTCTGCTGACTTTCCTCAACAGCATCACGTGCTTTCTTGTGTTCAGTGATGTCCCGACCTATTCCCACTATCCCTATAATATTGCCATAATTATCCCTCAAATGCACTTTGGAGGTTAAAAGCCATCCTCTCTTTCCTGTTACCTGGTCAACAAGTGGTTCTTCTTTGTTAATAATTGGTTGACCCGATTTAATGAGATTTTGTTCATCAGCGTAATATTGAATTGCGATTTCTTTCGGGTAAAAGTCAAAGTCTGTCTTATTAATGAGTTCATTTGGTGTTTTCAGTCCCATGAGATTAGCAACTGCAATATTGCCGAGAATAAATCGACTGTCTAGGTCTTTGGCATATATTAGATCGGGCAAGTTGTCTATTAAAGTACGCAACAGACTGCGTTCCCTAGATAGCTTATCCTCCACCTGCTTTAATTGGGTAATATCTCTGGAAATCCCGAAAGTACCAACGATATTTCCTTCTTCATCATAACGGGGAAGTTTGGTCGTGGAAACCCAAAATTCCTCCCCTCCAGGCCTTGTAGCCTTTTCCTCCAAGGATATTATCGGCTCTTCTTTCTCCATTATGAGCTTCTCATCCTCAAACTTTCTACTTGCTTCACCTTCAGGAAAATGATCAAAGTCTGTCTTTCCTATAATGGACTCTGTGTCTTCTCCTACCTCCTCAGCCTTAGCCTTACTCACTCTGATAAATTTACCTTCTCTATCCTTGAAGTAAATAAAATCAGGTATGTTATCCATTACTGAATCCATTAATTTTTTTTCGTATTGAAGTGCTTCATCTGCCTTTTTTCGCTTGTCTTCGAGTTCAATGTTGTACAGTGCAAATGCGATATCATTAGCAACCTCTTGAAATAACATTCTTTCTTCTTTGTCTTCAGCCATATCCTTAGGAGTAGTAACTGACAAAAGACCATAAATTGTGTCACCATGTTTCAAGCGGACAATCATAATTGCATCATCCACGTGTTTATCAGATAAAAAATAGCGAGATAATAAGGATGAAGCGTCTCTTATAACTGTAATACCCGTTTTCTTTAAAGCTCTTTCGATGAAGTCAGGTAGTTTATCTTTTCTCAATTGCTTTTTAAAATGTATAAAATTATCACCCCAGCCAGCTTCTGCGGCTTTAGTAAATTTTTTACTCTTATCAAACAGAGCAATCCATGAGCTATTATAACCGAGGCTCTCAGTAAGGCAATCGCAGACACCTTTTATCAGATGATCACGATCCTTTTCTCGAGCAATAAGCTGGTTGACATTTCGAATTGCACGTAGTACATCATTTAAGTGTTTTATTTTCTCCTCCGCCTGCTTATGCTTAGTGATGTCACGGCCCAGGCCTACGAATCCAACGATCTTGCCTTGAGCGTCCCGGAAAGGCACTTTGTTTGTTGAAACCCACCTGTTTTGCTCTTCCTTGTTCGCGTCCACGGTGGGGCCTTCTAAATCGTACATCCCCTTGCCGGACTTAATGATCTCCTGTTCTGTAGCATAGTATTGCGCCGCCAGCTCATGCGGGAAAAGGTCAAAATCCGACTTTCCAATAAGCTCGTCTAGAGATTTAAGTTCCATCTGACGAACCACTGCATTATTGCCTACAATAAATCTACCTTCGCTATCCTTTACGTAGATGTAGTCTGGCACGTTGTCTATTATCGTTCGCAGTAGATTGCGCTCCTTCGATAGCTTCTCCTCCACCTGCTTTGATTCGGTAATATCTCTTGATATACCAACAATTCCAGTTATTTGTCCTCTATTATCTTTTATAGGGACTTTAGTTGCTGATACCCATCTAAATTCACCATCAGCTCTTCTTATTTTCTCTATTTTATTAATTAATGGGATCTCAGTTTCAACTATTCTTCTTTCGTCTTCCATTGCGGCTTTTGCATGCTCTTTCGTGAAATAGTCCATATCTGTTTTACCTACAGCTTCTTCAGTACCTTCCAAGCCTAAAACTTTTGCTTGGGCTTTATTGATTCTCGTAAATTTGGACTCCAGATCTTTAAAGTAAATATTGTCTGGGATATTGTCTATTAGTGCATTTAACAATTCACTTTCTTTAGCAAGTTGTGTTTGATTATTCAGATTCCGATTTTTATTTCTATTCATCTCTAATTGTTTATTAACCTCGTTTTTATTTTTCATTTTATTACCCTTCATGCTTTTACAGTTATATTCCTTTAAGTAAAATTAGCATAAGCCAAATTCTAAGTATTTGAGGAAATTGGCATCTTTACATGGAATGTTGTACCTACCCCAAGTTCACTTTCCACATCAAACTTGACACCATAAGGCTTTAAAAACATGTAAGTATCAAAAAGACTTGTAAAAGAGACTCTGATTTTGTCGAACTTTTCGTCTGTTGAATATTTCTTAGAATGATAGAATAGCGTAAATACCTTGGGCAAATCCTCTTTTGCTATCCCGCATCCTGTGTCGGAAATGTCTATATAAATATATTCTGCGTCACTTCTAGTTTTAACAATTAATTTTTTTTCTTTTGACTCTGACATAGAATCTATTGAGTATTGAATTATATTAAGTAAACCCTGTGAAAAATCATTATAAAAACCTTTTACTAAGGGTAGCCCTCTTCGAAAATAGTATTTTTTTTCTATTTGGTGTTTAAAATAGTAGTCAGCTTCTAAAAAACCCAGTTCTGTTTCCAATAATTCATTTAAATCTATTGGGACTTTTCCGGATTTCTGCTCACTTTTGCTCTTCTTCATCAGATTATCAACAATAACCTCTATTTTTAACCCATGAGAAATTATTATATCAGGTTCTTTTAACTCAGGCATTTTGGATTTTAACATCTGTGCTCTGCCCATTATAACTGTAAGAGGTTCTATAATATTATGTGCAATTCCCTCAGCAAAACGCCCAAATGTAGATAATCTCTGCTTTTTCAGTAGGGAAATTTCCAGTTCCCTTTGACGCTGCTCAAGAACTTTTTTCTCCGTTATGTCACTTATAACAGCAAAAGTCGCTGGTGCACCTTTGTAATCTATTATTGTTACGTTCGCTTCAACGTCAATAATCGTTCCATTCTTTTTCTTAAATATAGTTTCATACCTGGCAGGAACATATTCTCCTCTATCTCTATGCTTTTCTCTTTCCTTAATAATCTCTACACCTTTTTGTGTGTAAATCTCGCGATAATCCTTCATAATTAGTTCATTATGAGTATAACCCAGCATTTCAGCAAATTTTTTATTAATAAAAATAAATTTGTCTTTCTGACTAATTACAACTCCATCGTTAACATTTTCTACTAATAAACGATATTTTTCTTCCGAATCTTGAAGAGCTTTTTCGGTATTTTTACGTATTAAACTATTAACAAATATATCAGCGGAAATTTTCAATAGATCGATTTCTTTTTCTAGCCATTTGCCTTTCTTTTTCGATGAAGCGAACCCCAAAAACCCAACCAATTCATTTTTATAAATCATTGGAGCTACAACAAGAGACTGGATACCTTTCTGTATTAACTCTTTTTTTTCTCTAAATGCTTCGGGAGGTAATTCGCCAGGACCATATACCTGTATGATTTCGAATTTGCTTAATTTATCTTGCAACCAGGGTAGTTCTTTTAGATGTATATTTTGCAATTTCTCTATTTGAGGTTCAATACCATCAGCACACCATTCATGAGTCATGGTCATCTTTTTTTTATCACTGGAAAGGGCAAATAGAAAGCTTCTATCAACTTTTGTAAATTTACCCAGCCTTTCCAGAGCATCATTTATTTTATTATCAATTTTCTCTGGTGGGATATTAATGAATTGTGTTGAAATATCTAATATTAGTCTTTCGATTTCGATTATTTTGACCACCTCTTATTCTATTTACCTCAAGTAAAAATTATTAATTAATTACAAAGTATGCAAATCTAAACATTTGTGCTTTTCAAAATTAGATTTAAACCATTAGATTTTTTCTTCATTGTTCCTCTTTAAAGATAACATAATAACAATTACAATATTCAGATTTGAAATCCTTCTGATAGGAGAAAGGTTTTGAGGTTATCAATACCGGTAAATTTGAAACCTTTTATTCCTACTTTTTCTGCTCCTACGATATTTTCTTCAAGATCATCAATAAGTAAAGAATTTTCTGGAGAGGTATTTGATTGTCTGAGAGCTTTGTAATATATTTTTGGCTCCGGTTTACAATATCCAACTTCAAATGAAAGTACGGAACCATCAAAATTACGAAGAATATTGTATTTTTGCTCGATCGCTCTGATGTGTATAGCATTAGTATTTGATATTAAAAATATTTTTACTTGTCTCTTTAATTTTGGGAGAATATTTAAAACTGGTTTGTTAAGACTGAATGGAAGTTCCCAAATTTTCACCAATTTTTCCAGAGTTATAATTTTGGGTATAGTATATTTTTTATGAAGCAGGCTTATATATTTGTTTATACTGTATTTACCCTTTCCGAAGTCTTTTTCTAACCTGGAGTTCGCTGCTTCAGTTACTGTCTGTATATCAAGGCCGGTTAATTCCGCTATTTTTCTGCAAGCTAAAGACTTGTCCACATTTACTAAGACATTGCCAAGGTCGAAGAAGATTGTATTTATCATAAAATTGAATCTAGAATTGGGGTACGAGTTATTGTTGAAGATTTTTTTACCAGTAAATTTGAATATCTATTTAGAGTCTGTCTATAAAGTCACAAATAACTGAAGTGGTTTTGTTAGGAGTGTGGGAATTTTATCACCACGCTAAAAAGTGGCGCCATTCTTAATCTCCTGATTAATATAGAAATAAGAATAACACCAGACTTTAGTCTGGTGGAAGATAATCTCCCAGATAACTTAAACCGATTTATCGGTTTAATGTCAAAAAACGATTTTATAGACAGACACTATTTAGCCTTTTATAGAACGATTTCCGTTTCGATTTTACCAGTTTCGGTATCAGAATCGTTTTTAAGGACAGGGCTGTAATAATTATCGAGTTTTTCAAGAGTTTCTTCATCTATAAGTTTTAAATGTTTCATTATTGCAACAGCCATTGAATCAGCAGCTTGCCCATTTCCGCTTAAAACTTTTATAGCAATTCCAATATATTTTCCGTCTTCGGTTCGAACCCCAACTCCCCGTACACCTGAAGAACCAGTTTTAGAAACTCCTTTACCACTCATAGCTGTAATAAAATCTGTATCAAATCTACCTCTTCCAGCGATATGTTTTGGATGCAAGCACATAATATGGACGATTTTTTGTAAATATTCATCTGATCCTTCAGCGAGTTTTTTATACATTAACGCAATATTTTTTAATGGCAAGAAGTAAGTTGGAACATTGCATCTGTCCACGGCTATAGGGATTTTATCCTTTTCTGAATAGTGTTTTATTTTCTCTAAAATTTTCTTCTGAACCGGGTGGTCAGGACCAGTATAGTTATTGGGCGAAATATCCAATGTTTTGGATAAAGCCATCATACAGGCGTGCTTTCCAGAACAGGTGTTATAAATCGCAGTAGCACGTCGTCCTTTCAGGATCATTTGTTCGTAGCTTGTTCTATCAAGAGGTGGATGTATGCCACAGAGTAGATCGTCGATTTTCATTCCGATTTTTTTTAAAATGTTTGAAACAGCTTCAATATGAAAAGGCTCGCCATTGTGCGAAGAGCACATAACAGCTATTTCTTTATCATTGAGATTGAATTTTTCTACAGCTCCGGATTCTAATAGGGGAACAACCTGAAACGGTTTTGCTGCCGATCTGATAAATACAGGATATTCAGGGTCGCCAGCGGAAAAAAGTACATCACCATTTTCATCCACTGCTACGGCATAACCAATATGAAAATTCTCGACTATAGAACTTGTATAGACCTTTGTTACCAATATCATAAAATTGTTCTCCCTTAACTTTTCTCAACTAATTCCATTAATTCTTTTAATGCACTTTCAAAACCTGTTATTAAAGATTGTGACAATAGGGCGTTACCAACGGATATAAATTCTACATCAACAACTTCATTTAATGCGGTGATTATACGACGGTCTAAATCTCCGCCTATAGACACTCTCAAATTGTTCTTAGTTGCAATGCGTATTGTGTGAGTTATCTTTTCTAGAACTATAAGAAACCCTTTATGGGTTTTTTCTTTCGCGAGTTCGTTTGTGGCAATCTCAACTTCATCAACACCCAGTTGATATGCTTCTTTTAACGGTTTTATTTTTGGTTGGATTCTTAGTGCAAGCCCTAAATCCTCGCTGTTTAAAATAGTATTGACAAGTACTTTTATATCCTTTGAGTGAATTTCAATTGTATTATCTGCTGATTCTGGATCAATAATTGTTAACATATCCGGTTTAATCGGTAAAACTTTTTGAAGAATCTCAATATTTGCAGGAACTCTTATATTGAAACGACATCCGGTCATTGATCTTAAAGTAGAAATATCTCTAACTAAATTAACGTTTTCTCTATAAGTGAAACTTACTCCGGACACTCCAATAGATTCCACATAGCTTAAAAGATTCAGCGGATTGGTAAGCGGTGCATGTACCAATTCTTCTAAAGAAATAAACGGGTCTAAGTTAATTTCGAGATAAGGCATATCCTTCTGCTCTGTTTAAGAGACAACTTCTGAAGCGAATGAAAATGAAACTTCAGAAAAAAATCCCTGGTTAATCATCTCCTTAAAAGTTTCAAGAGTTTGTGAACAAACGTGTCCTATTGCAATTGCATTTCCACTTCTTTTTGCAATTTCAATAGCTTTTTCAAATTGCATCCGAATTTCGTTCTTCTCGCGTTTATTATCAAGAAATACTGTGCGAACAGCTGTAGGAATTCCAGCTTCTCTTGCAACTTCGTATGCTACACTTTTTGGAGAAGTCAAACTGTCAATGAAATATAACCCTTTTTTTTGCAAACTTTTTGCTACCATTTCCATCAATTTTTTATCAGATGTAGCAAGTGAACCCATGTGATTGTTCATACCTACAGCTTCAGGGAGTTCAATAAATGCAGAATTTATCCTTTGTTCAACCTCATAGTTTCTAAGATTGTGTTTTAACAAGTACTGTTCTTCACCAACTGCGTAATTTTCATCCTCCGGCTCCATAGGCATATGTATCATTACCTCTTTGCCATTTTTCTTCGCTTCAGAAGCTGTCCGTCGAGAATATCTATGCCCTGGTATAACTGAAAGAGTAACATTCGCATTTAGTTCAAGGAAGCCTTTTATGACTTCATTATTACTGTAGCCAAAATCGTCTATGATAACAATAAGTTTAGGCTTATACTTAATGTCTCCATGGATTAGCCGGAGGTCAGTGAATCCCTTCCCTCTAATAAATGAGATAGACCCTACCGGTTCATTGTAGTAATTTACATAAACTATAAAGCCTCTATTCATACTGAAATTACTGATTTTACTGATGGATAAACCAGTACGGGCTAACTGAGATTTTACAAATTCTTTGAGAATTTTATCTTTCCATTTTTCTGGAATTTCGAATGCTACCGATATTTGACTTTTATCATCTGAAACAATTGCAATTTCTGTTAATCCTTCTTTAACAAGTGCCCTTTTTACCTCATTATTCAGCATTAGTCTTCCTTCGTAATAAATAAGACTTTTTGTGGGTGTTGCTTTGGGGACGAAGTAAAATAGAATAATTGAAAAAAGGAGAATGAGAATTATAAAAATTAAGCTCAGCCTCTTTTCGTCTTTCCGGCGATTCGCTACTATTTTTAATGGTTTCTTTAGGTATCTGATAGTTCTCATAGATTCTTTTAACCATCGGGAAAATACAAAATTAGAGAGGGAATGTCAAAGTATTCTCTTTAGTCCCTTAATTCTCAAATTCTTGTTTTTTTGTTCACCCCGTGTAATAAATGAAAAAAAGTAGAACAGATGAGTGAAAAAACGAAGTATTACACGGGGTAAAGAAAATTTTGATTTCTCGACGGTAAAAAACATGTTTCAATATGATGTTTATATCAAATATCAAATTGCCCCAAAGGGGTCTTTATGAGATAAATATAAAATTTTTTCAGAGACGCTTTCGACTTTTGCCTTATACCAATTGGTTTAGAACATTAGACATTGAGATTTGCTCCGTAGGAGTCTCTTCGAGATAATTTGTTTGAAATTTAGTATTTGAAATTTGAAATTCCTTTTTTTAACCTATTTTGTTCTGGCTTGCCCCGTTGAATAATACTATTTCTACTGGTGAACGATCATTTCTAAGATTGTTATTCTACGGGGCTTGTCCAAGTTAGGATATTGAAGTGTCTCTGTTAATTTTTATATTTCTCATTTGTGATTAGCTCTTTACCTAAAGCCTGGATTAGTAAAGAGTTAAGAGGATTTTGCAACCTTTGCATAGGTTTCAGGCAAGTCAAAGTTTTTATTTTTTGAGTATCAGTTACTACTTTATGTAATGAGACTAAGTCTTAACCCTACAACGTCATTTGTCGCAGACATCTCTTTGAGATAGGAAATCAGGCAAATGCCTGATATAGAACCAACTTGTAATTGCAAATACTACATTTGGTACATTTAGGGGGTGTGATAAAATGAAGTTTTCACTCAGTCAACTTACTAAAGGTTATATCATCATACCCCCTAAATTTTTCGGAGACCCGTCTAGGGAAAGTTACATAGTAGAGTTAATCTTTTTTACTTTCTTTATCGGTGAAATACGCACTTGCTAAGTATAAAGTTCTCTTTTCCTCCTCATCAAGAATGTCGTATCCATGCTTATTGATCTTATCAAGGATTCGATTAAGTTCCTCCTTGAAGGTTTCATCGGTATCGTATTTATTAATGAGCTCTTCATCTTTAGATGTTTTATGCACTTTACGGATTGGGATTTTAAACCTTATTTTTGTCCAAAAGAGAACCGTATGGGGAAATTTTGAACGTATGAAACTGGATATCTGCCATCTCTTGAGATATACAAAACCAATCAAGAAACCACCTAAATGAGTAAGATGACTGATATTGCTTACTCCGGGAGTAAAAGTTGAAAAGAATGTAATTACTGCAACGAAGATCACGAAATATTTTGCTTTTATAGGAATTAGGAAATATAGATACAAATAACGGTTTGGGAACATCAATGCAAATGCTACCAAAATACCATAGATCGCACCACTTGCACCAACTACTGGAATTGTAGAATTAAGACTGAAGAGTAGAGTGATCAACCCGGATCCGATTCCAGTTATGAAGTAATATTTGTAAAATTCTTTCTTTCCCCAGTAGTTTTCAATCTCCATGCCGAACATCCATAAAACAAACATATTCCAGAATATGTGCCAAAATCCACCGTGGATAAAAAGATAAGTTAAAGGCTGCCAGATGAATCCTTTACCCCAGACTAGCTTCGGAACTAATCCAAACGTTAAAATAAAAAATTTTTCAACTGGAAAAAGATACATGAAAATAAATACAGCAACATTTATAATAATTATATTGCGAATTGCACCTTTAAAGAGTCTGGGACGTATATTTCCTCTCCCAAATCTTGAATCATTACCGTACCTGTAATAGCTCATCAAATTTCTCCGGTTATTCTTTTATCTTTAGCTTATTAAGATATGCATATTATTTTTCTTCCGTATTAAAATCTAAATTCGCAAGCATTTCAAGGCTTTTGAGCTTAATAGGGAAATCCAGATGATAAGAGATATATGAGATTAAAAAATCAATTATATCTATACCTGG
The DNA here is from genome assembly GCA_964441235.1 of uncultured bacterium. Taxonomy (GTDB): domain Bacteria; phylum Fidelibacterota; class UBA2242; order UBA2242; family UBA2242; genus BS750m-G69. Next base: position 21,063 of record CAYTUQ010000039.1, read on the forward strand.
TTTAGTTAATTGAAGTTTTGGCAATCCTACTTCCAAATCCGCTTTTTCTAACAGTTTCATATATTCCAATATTTCTGCTTCCAATGACTGGACGTGCTCCTGAATATTGCCGCATTTTATGCAAATTAATTTTCCTGAATAAGGTTCATATAGTGCTGATTTCAATGGTTTTTTGCAAATAGAACATGTGTTAAAGTCAATTTTATATCCTAACATTGCAGATATTTTCAATAAAAAATAGATAAATGCTTCTTTTATAAAATCTCTATTGCTGTCCATAAACTTCATAACATTAACCGTTAGTAAAAATATCCCTTCATCTTTCTGATGTCCATGAATGAATTTATCAATGCATTCCATAACTGCCATAACGTATGCTGTATCTGTAATTTCTGTTGAATTCTGAAAAAATGTCTGTATGAACTCGATTTTACTTAGTGTCTGGATTTCGCGTGTTGGCTTGTAATAGTAAATAACTTCAACATAACTAAGCGGTTCCAGGTAGCCTCGAAATGGACTTTTTAATCTTCTTGCGCCTTTTGCGATAACTGATACTTTCCCCTTTTCTTTAGTGTAGAGTCGTACAATACTGCTTGTTTCCTTAAATGGAATACTTTTAAGAACCAGTGCTTCTGTTTTAGTAACAGTCATAATCTCGATGATAGATTACATCATTAATGCAATGGTTACAAGTGAAAATATTTCTTTATTTATCTCAATTTTCGTTGTATTGGATGATTTAATTCAAGTTAGTAAGATTTTGCAAAAATAGCGGTTTTATCCGTGGATTTCTTAGTATAGAAACAGGTGCCTTTGTTTTTTTGATCAAAAGGAATGCAGCGTACTGTCGCTTTTGTTTCTAACTGGATTTTGGCTTCTATTTCGCCGTTTCCTGCCCAGAAAACCTTTGCAAAACCACCGTCTTCAATAACTTTTTTAAATTCTTCGTAGTTTTCAACGGGAAAGGTGTTTTTTTCTCTGAAATCTAATGCCTTTGTAAAAAGATCATTCTGAATTATTTCTAAAAGTTCTACTATTGACTCAGAAGCTTTTTCGAGAGAGACAAATTTTTTATCTTTTACATCTCTTCGAGCTAAAACAACCTGATGATTCTCAATATCCCTTGGACCAATTTCAATGCGCAAAGGAACCCCTTTCATCTCCCATTGATTAAATTTCCAGCCTGGCGAAGTCTGTTCGTTATCATCAACAAAATATCGGATATTTCTACTTTTTAATTCTTTACAGAGTTTTTCGACAGTTTCGAGAATCTGTGATTTTTCGGTTTCATTTTTCCAGATCGGTATGATTACAATCTGATAAGGTGCAATTTTTGGAGGTAGAATTAGTCCTTTATCATCACCGTGAGTCATTACTACTGCACCAACAAGTCTTGTACTGACTCCCCAGCTGGTAGCATAAACATATTCAAGTTTATTTTCAGCATTTAGAAATGTAACATCAAATGCTTTGGCAAAGTTTTGTCCAAGATAGTGTGATGTACCAGCCTGAAGAGCTTTTTTATCTAACATCATTGCCTCAATTGTATATGTGCGTACAGCACCGGCAAACTTTTCAGAATCGGTTTTTTCACCCACGTACACAGGCATTGCCATATAGTCTTCGGCCAGTTGGCGGTAAATTTCAATTATTTTGAGCGCTTCTTCTTCCGCCTCTTTAGCGGTTGCATGAGCAGTATGACCCTCCTGCCATAGAAATTCAGTGGTTCTGAGAAAAAGCCGTGTTCTCATCTCCCAGCGTACAATATTTGCCCACTGATTAATTAGTAAAGGTAGATCACGGTAAGAATTGATCCATTTTTTGTACATCGACCAGATTATAGTTTCTGAGGTGGGTCTTATGTATAACGGCTCTTTGAGCTTTTTCCCACCACCATGAGTAACAACGGCACATTCCGGTGCAAACCCTTCAACGTGCTTAGCTTCTTTCTTCATAAAACTTTCTGGAATGAACATAGGGAAGTAAGCATTTACGTGCCCGGTTTTTTTAAACATTTCATCAGCAATATTTCTGATGTTTTCCCAGAGTGCAAAGCCGTAAGGGCGAATCACCATTGTCCCTTTCACCGGACCGTAATCAGCCAGTTCTGCTTTTAAAACCACGTCTGTGTACCATTTTGCAAAATCTACATTTTGTTTTGTAACACCTTTAGCCACTATAAAATCCTATATTTTTATATATTTCTTTGTCAACAGAAAATAATTGTGCGATTTATAATTATCAATAGACAATCCCAAAGGAACGCCTCCGGTATAATCAATAGACAATCGTCAATCGTCAATAATCAATTCACTTCCTACTGCCTACTTCTTTTTCTTCTCTTTATAACCGATTCTATGAAAAGGATTAACGATACTGGTACAAATGTTAAATAAATGAGCTGCTACTCTCTTTAGGAATCTTAAATAAAGTGCTAACGTTACAGCATCTGAGACATTAAGTTTATCTTCCTTTTTAATAAGAGATTCTTTAATCGTAGTACAATCATAAGAAAGTATTTTATACTCAGAAAGGACTTTTCGTGCTAATTCAGCGTTGGATCCCGGGAAAGCCTTAATGGTAATGTCAAAAAATTCCTTTACTCGATTTTCCATACTTATAACCTGATTTTCAAAACTGCCAGCACTAAGTTTCTTCTTGTGTAAAATAGCAAGGTCTGCAATATTTTTAGTATAATCACCTATTCTCTCAATGTCGATTACAATGCTTGCAAGTACTAATCCGGAAGTAATTTCGGTTTTATCGTAGAGCATAAGATGTGTTAGGACCTTTTTTCGGATATCTCTTTCAGATTTATTGATATCTTTGTCTTTTTTGTAGATGTCGATCCTGAGTTTCCCATCGTTACTTTCTCTAAGAGACCTGACTGATTCAAGGAACATCTCTTGATCTTCACGAAGCATTTCTATAGACTCATTCAGGGCCTCAGATGTAATGTCTTTTTTTCGCCAGATATTTAAAAATTCACGAAACATAACTACCTCATTAATGTAATAAATAGAAGGGGAATTAAAAAGAATACTAATATAATATATAATAAAGGTACGAATTTATAACGCACTGACCAATGCGCAAAAACCGTTGCTATCTTAATAGGTATTTGCTTTAGTGGGAGAAATATTGCAATTCCGAGCAGGTTAAAAAATAAATGGCTGAATGCAATAGTAACTGCATCAGCATTGTTAGTTGCTAAAGAAGCTAAAAAGGCGGTAATCGTTGTACCAATATTTGCACCGAGATCATATGGAAAGATTTTCTTAAGACTTAATACTCCGGCAGCTGCCAACGGTACAACAAGAGAGGTTGTGATAGAACTACTCTGGATAATGGCTGTGAATAGCATACCCAAAATCAATGCCCTTGCTGTTGTTTTAAAAATATATTGGTTAAAAAAAAGTTCGATTTTATGAAGGACAAGTGATTTCATGACTTTGACAATGTACCTTAATGCAATAAAAAGCAAAACAAATGCTATAATTATACCTAACCATGGAATAGAGGGAAACAGATGCAAAATTGCTTTTGAAACAGGTTTGAGAATCACACCAAGTGGATTTACAAGCTTTAACCCGCCAATATTTACAAACAAACCTGCCGCCGCTCTTGAAGCAATACCAATAATATTGAAAAAATATTGAAAGGGAAATATGACAATTACAGATAATACATTAAAGAAATCATGAACTATACTTGCTCCTAATGCTCGCTCAAACTCATCCGATCTTCTTATATGTCCCATTGATACAAGAAGGTTTGTTACGCTTGTGCCGATATTAGCTCCCATTACTATTGGTATTGCCAGATAAACGGCTCTAGCAGGATCAGTGCCAAATGCTCCAGCGGCAATTAACCCAACTACCAGGGAGGTTGTAAGAGAAGAACTTTGCACAAGACTTGTACAAAATATACCGATAACCAATCCAATAAAAGGATTTGAAGTAGTTTGAATCAATGTTTCTGCAACGCCCTTGCCCATCATCTTGAAAGAATCACCGATTAGTGTAATGCTTAAGAGAAATAGGTAAATTAGACTCAACAATATAATTACTTTTAGTATTGGTTTGAAGTATTTCTTATAATCCTGATTCATCCTGAGTTTCCAATTAATCTTAATTTTTAAAGATTTTAAAAAGTGTGCGAAATTACAAATTTTTTTATGATTGTCATTGCTTTTTTACAATTACCTGAATTTAGTTCGTTAAGAAAGAGATAAATAGCGTGTGGTAATGCCGTCTATCACTTATATTAAAAAAACATTTTGGAATGCTGATTTTTTATACACATGAAAAAAAGCTGTAAAACCCGTAACTGAGGTTTTACTTAAATTCGTATGCCAATCACAAAGGATCCTCTATAAGAGTCCTTTCCCATCGGGATCCCTTTCGGGGCGTGATCTACGGAAAGGCATCTCTTTCCCAAAGGGACTCCTTCGGAGCGAGAAAATTCGTGTTTTATTTTCATATAAAAAATTGTTGCAATTGTATTTATACTTTGTAAATTGCCCGCCGATTAGGAGAAAAGAATGAGTAAAAATTTACTAATAGTTGAATCACCATCAAAAGCCAGAACGATAAAGAAGTATCTGGGAAGAGATTTCCAGGTTCTTGCTTCTGTAGGACATATCAGAGATTTGCCTGTAAAGGAGATTGGTGTTGATATTGAGAGAAATTTTAAGCCGAAATATGTAACAATTAAAGGCAAAACAAGAATCATTCAGCAGTTGCGTGCGGCATCAAAAAATGCATTTAGGATCTACTTAGCTACAGACCCTGACCGTGAGGGAGAAGCGATTGCATGGCATATTGCCAGAGTACTTAAAGTACCAAATGAAAAAGAGCTGAAGCGTGTTCTTTTTAATGAGATAACCAAAAGTGGTGTAAAATATGGAATAGAACATCCAAGGAGAATTGATACTAATCTGGTAAATGCTCAACAGGCGAGACGCATACTGGATAGAATCTTTGGTTATCAGGTTAGTCCTTTTCTCTGGAAAGTACTCTATAGTGGTTTGAGTGCCGGAAGAGTTCAGTCCGTAGCTGTTAGACTTATTTGTGAACGTCAGGAAGAAATTGACATCTTTATACCAAAAGAGTACTGGGAAATTGAGGCAGACCTTAAGACTCCTAGTGATGAAGTTTTTACTGCGAAATGTATAAAGATCAATGGGAAAAAGATAAATATACCCGATGAAAAATCCGTAAAGGAGCACATAGATGTTCTGAAAAAATCAGAATTCTTTGTAAAATCAATTACTGTAAAAGATAAAAAGAAATTTCCTTCACCGCCTTTTACAACCAGCACTTTCCAGCAAGAAGCGACAAGAAGGTTTCGTTTTTCTCCTAAAAAAACAATGCAAATCGCTCAGCAGCTGTATGAAGGAATAGATATTGACGGAGAGCCGGTTGGTCTTATTACATATATGAGAACTGACTCAGTTAGAGTATCCACTGAGGCGATAAGTTCTGTTAGAAATCTTATTACCAGTAAATATGGTATGGAATATATTCCCGAAAAACCGAGATATTTCAAAACCACAAAAAAGAATGTTCAAGATGCACATGAAGGAATTCGCCCAACAAGATTTGACCTTTCTCCTGCTGTAATCGCCAGGCATCTTTCCAGTGACCAAAAGAAAGTATATACGCTTATCTGGAATAGATTTGTTGCCTGTCAGATGTCTCCTTCTGTTTATAAGCAAAAGATAATAGATGTCGAAGCAGGTAAATATCTTTTCAGGGTGACGGGAAGCGATTTGATATTTGATGGTTTTTTGCGGGTTTGGCGGGAAGGAAAAAAGGAAGAGGAAAAGAAAAATAATCTTCCGGTAAATATTAAAGAACAGGATAAACTCACATTGATTGAGTTAAAACCTGAACAGAATTTTACTCAGCCTCCTCCTCGTTATACTGAAGGTACACTTATTAAAGAATTGGATAGTCTTGGCATTGGACGACCAAGTACTTATGCAACAATCATCTCAACTATCATTCATAGAAAGTATGTTGAACGAGAAAAAGGTACTTTATATCCAACTGATCTGGGGAAAACAGTCAATAAAATTTTGCTAAGCGGAATGTCTGATATTTTCAATGTGAAGTTTACTGCCAAAATGGAAGAACAGCTGGATCATATTGAATCGGGCAGCAAAGATTGGCTCAATGTTGTGAAACAGTTCTATCAACCTTTCAGGAAGTCACTTGATAGGATGGATGCCCGTAGAAAAGATATAAAAGAAAGATTACAGGTAAAAACAGATAAGAAGTGTGAACTTTGCGGTTCTCCGATGGTTATAAAATGGAGTAAAAATGGACGTTTCCTTGCCTGTTCAGCTTTTCCAAAATGCAAAAATACGCGACCATTACATACTGATAAAGTTTCTCAAAAAGGTTTAAAAACCTGTCCTAACTGCGGCAGTCGAATGATAGTTAAAGAAGGACGCTATGGAAAATTTTGGGCTTGTTCTAAATACCCTGAATGTAAAACGACGTTACCATATACAACCGGTATCCCCTGTCCTGAAACGGATTGTACGGGAGAAATTGTAGAAAGAAGGACAAGGAAAGGTAAAATATTTTATGGCTGCAGTCGGTATCCTGATTGTAAGTTTGCAACATGGAATGAACCTATTAATAAAAAGTGTTCAAGTTGTGGTTATCCAATTATAGAGAAAAAAGAAACAAGGAATCAAGATGTTGTTATATTTTGTCCTAATTGCAAGACTGAATTTACAGATGAAGAGTAACCGCTAATTGACGCAAATGTTTTTTATTTTATGTTATATAGATTTTCTATTTTACAGAATGCGATTTTTAGTAAACGTTTATATAAAAGTGCCTAAAGTTGAAAGTGCCTAAAGTGAAAAGCGCCTGATGAACAATGACCAATTAACAATTAACAATCAACAATCAACAATATACAATTTATATATTTTAAAAATATCAACTTTTGTCGATCACGAAGGATTCCTATGGAAAGACATCTCTTTGAGACATGCTTCGTTGTGGCTTAAAGGCCATGGGAGTTATTTGTATTTTAGAAGATGTGAAAAAGTATTATAAATTAGCGTTCGTTCGCGGTGGATAATTAAGGAATATAATGGCAAAAAATAAAAATAATAACCAAATGGATAAACTGGTTTCTCTGTGTAAGCGACGAGGATTTATTTTCCAGTCCAGTGAAATATATGGTGGTATAACCAGCTGCTGGGATTATGGTCCATTAGGAGTTGAGCTTAAACGCAATATTAAAAATATATGGTGGCATGATATAGTTACTAGTCGTGCAAATGTTGTGGGAATGGATAGTAGTATCCTTATGCATCCAAAAGTTTGGGAAGCATCCGGGCATGTTAAATACTTTCATGATCCATTAATTGATTGTAAGAATTGTAAATATCGCTTCAGGGAAGATAAAGCGGTTCACTATTTTCATTGTTCAGAATGTGCTTTTAACTTCAGAATAAACGCTGGGAAAATTGAAGTAAAGGATGAATTTAAAAAATGTTTTGGCGATGATTTATTTGCAAATGAACCGGGTACTTATAAAAACTCCAACTGTCCTAATTGCGACAATGAGGGGACAGTAAAACTTGAGAAATTAGCATGCCCGAACTGCGGCAGCTTGGAATTATCATCTGCTCGTCAGTTTAATTTAATGTTTAAAACTCATTTCGGTCCCTCGGAGGAGTCAACATCAGAGGTCTATCTCCGGCCTGAAACAGCACAGGGCATTTTTGTTAATTTCGATAATGTTGTTACAACAGCGCGTGCTAAACTGCCATTTGGTATCGGGCAAATAGGGAAAGCTTTTCGCAACGAGATTGTTACGGGAAATTTTACCTTCAGGTCACGTGAGTTTGAACAAATGGAACTCGAATTTTTTGTGAAATCTGAAGAAAGTGCCAGGTGGTATGAATACTGGGTCAAGGAACGTTTTGATTGGTACAAAAGGTTGGGAGTAAGGGCAGATTACCTTAGACTTAGACCGCATGAAAAAGAAGAACTCGCACACTACGCAAGAGCATGTACGGATGTTGAATATCGATTTCCGTTTGGTTGGTCTGAGCTGGAAGGTATTGCTGATAGACAAACTTATGATCTGGATCAGCACATAAAAGCAAGCGGGAAAAGACTAAGTTATTTCGATTCTATAACGAGTAGTCATATCATTCCGTGTGTTATCGAGAGTTCTGCCGGAGTTGACCGTACAATGTTGACCATTTTAGCAGATGCATATTGGGAAGATACAGAGCATGATCGAGTAGTGCTTCGACTGGCTCCTAAATTAGCACCGATAAAAGTGGTTGTTCTACCTTTAGTAAATAGAGATAATATGCCGGAAATTGCCAGAGCCATTTTTGATGACTTAAGACAACATATGGCAGCATTTTACGACCATGGCGGTTCAATTGGACGGCGTTATAGACGTCAGGATGAAGCTGGAACTCCATTCGGAATTACGGTTGATTCACAAACCCTTGAAGATGGGTCAGTTACCCTACGAGATAGAGATTCTTTAGAACAGATCCGAATTCCCAAGGATAATGCCGTAAAGGTATTACAGGAAAAACTGGCACTTTAAATCCAAAGTATATAAACACTGTATATATTGTAATATAGAGTGGTGATTTCTCTCAATTTTTACTCAAGCCCGTTTATCCCTTTTTGTACTCGAGAGCCATAGGCTCTCTGGTGTGAAGAATAGGCTTATTCCGAAGTTTGCGTCGGGGATATCAGTCCAATAGTTCCGGTTTTATCAACAGAAAAGTTGATAAACCGAATATTCCTGATAATGCTATAATTATAAAGTTAGAAAATTTTCGCTCTATTTTTTATCTCAGTCCTTTTTCACGAAAAACAAATTAATAGAGAGAAAACAATCCGATAGATGCTTTGGAATTAACAGAGGTTAATATCAAAGTCTATATTAACTGGCAAAAATAGTATTGTGGTTAATTAGTAAAAACTTGTTTATCCATCAACTTGTTTTTATATTTTCTATCAACATTTCAATTAAGAAGATTTTGATAAATAAAGATACTATTAATGTAATTCGACTATGATGAGTAAGAAGAACATAGTTGAATCTCTTGGGTATTTTAATGAAAATTTTGGTTAAAATGCACATGGAAATTATGTTAATAGAAGACAATTGTGAATGATTAGTAATTTCAGCTAAGGAAAAGATTAAACTAAATGAGGTTTTTCTTCTCTACTTTATTAATTGTAATTTCTGTACCGCTATTCTCAATTCAGGCATCTACAATCAATGGTAAAGTTCAGTGTCAAATGGCAAGAAAGAATATTGAAGGCGCTTTGGTTATTCTTCTAAAACACAGTGATGAATATTTTTCAAAGACCACTGTTACAGATGGTTATGGAAATTTTATTCTCGAAAACATAGAAGCTGGGATTTACAACATTGAGGCTGTCAAAGATGGATATTTTAAGAATGCCTTATTTGATTTAAAAGTAGAGAAATATCACACTTACAATGTAAATATCAGATTGTTAAAGCAAAGTGGTAAAGCTACTAATGAATATTGTTTTATGCTTGGCGGTATAGAGGTTACATCTGTTCAAAAGGATATTATTCCGGAAGAGGCAACAACCATCAGAAAGATAGGTTCCGGTGAAATTGAGCACATGCAAGCCTCGTGCCTAGGTGATATATTGACGCTTGTACCTGGAGCTGAAAAATCAAAAACTCCAGGACTATCAAAAGCAACTCATTTTGGGATAAGGTCTGTTGCTACCGGTGGAGAAGATATTAAGATGCTTGAGTCTTTTGGTACCACAATCATCGTTGATGGCGATGAACTCTCTAATGACGCAAATGCAAAGCAAAAAGGAGTTACTGGAATATACGGAATTGATTTGAGAGAGATCCCCGCAGATAACATTAAATCGGTAGAAGTAATTACCGGAATACCATCAGTAGAGTATGGAAATTTTGCTAATGGAATTATTAAAGTAGAGACAAAAACAGGACAAATTTCTCCAAAATTAAAAGCAAAAATAAGTCCGGATACAAAAACTGCAAGTTGTAGCGGAGGACTCAGATTAAAAAATTCTATCCTGGATTATCACTTTATAACTATGGATATAGCGAAAGAGATCTGCGAAAGGTCGGTGATGAATATCACCGGATCCATCTAAATGGTAACTATTCGACTAAATTTCTCAATAGCAAACTTGATATGAAGGTACGTTCCAGTTTTACAAAGATGATTGATGATGAAGAGCCAACAGATGTCTGGAAATTGAAAAATTATAACCGTGGGTATAGAGCTTCAGGTAATGTTACTTTCGACTATCAGCGTAAAAATAATGACAAAATCAGGGGTTTTTTCGGATTAGACTTAAACAGGAAAAAATACTTTAAAGAACACTGGGTAAATGATCAACTTTTAACAGAAACAGACACTCTGTTTGGCTATATTGGAAAATTGAAAGAGATTGGAAAAGTGTGGAAATTATCTGCAAAACTGCAGAGAAAGTTAAAACTGAATATGTGGAATCAAAAACACAAAATTCTCACAGGTATCGAATGTGATTACCAGAAAAACACCGGAGAGGGACTGGTTATCGATTCTTTAAAAAATTACTACGGTGTGTATTCTACTAAACGTTCCTACTCATTTGAAGAATTTCCGGAATTGCAGATGTGGAGTTTATATTCTGAAGATGCGATTTCAGGTAAATTGTTAGGAAGAAAATATGATTTAGTATTGGGTCTTAGATATGATGTCTTTAATCCAAGAGGGATTAATTTTGATCATATGTTTGAAGATAGAGTGTTTTTTAAATCTGATCATGGTGATTTCTTAAGTCCGAGATTAAACTTCCGTTACTTTTTTACAGATGATTTTCGACTGCGTTTTGGTATAGGGAAAAGTGTTAAAACTGTTTCACTGGCATACATATATCGTCCCCCGGCTTTTGATAAATTTTTAAGGGATTCGGTATTAGTCGAAGAGTCTTATCCACAAAGAAATCCTGACTTGCAGGCATATTCTACAACAAAATATGAGATTTCTCTTGATTGGCGTATAGGAGATGTATTAGGAATTTCTCTGACAAGATACTACTCAGAGTCTTCAGATCAACCAAAAGGTGTGGGCTATCCATGGGGTTATGATGTAAATCCTGATACCATCACTGAGGCATCATATTCTATATATCAGAACCGTGGTTGGAGTAAGTCAGAGGGTACTGAGTTAGCCATTCGTACAAAGCGTTTTTATAATCTCCAGTATAAGATGAATGTAACATATCGTTTTAATCATACTGGTAAAAAGGGATTAAATTATGACAGTATGCCGGATACATCCTGGGAAGAGATATGGTATCCATCGTACTCCACATGGCGTGAGAAAGTGATTATAGACCATCAGCTTAGTTACATAAGCAAACGATTGGGTGTATGGGTAACTCTCGATGTTCAGCAAATAGCCCTGGAACGAAAGAAAACAATATATCACAGCAATTCTACCACAAAAATTGAAGATGGTAAAGAACATGTCTATCATCAGGGTATGACATACTGGTATGACGATGATCTTTATGATTACGGAAGTAGATGGATTTTCAATTTTCGCGTATCGAAATCTATATTTCATAATACAGAATTATCTCTATATATCAATAATCTACTTGATGATAGAGGAGTATGGGAGAATCCTTTTACGGGTAGACTTAGCGAATTTAATTCCTCGATTTATTATGGATTGGAAATGAGTACCCAGTGGTGAAGGAGCAATTTCCCCTCGTTCCCAAACTTAGTTTGGGAGCGTATATGATGGAGGAAATATGTTCCGTTTTATGGGTAAATTCGAATATTAAGGATGGATAATTATATTTAGATTATATTTAAGCAGATTCATTTTTATAATTGTTAGTTGTATTATTCCGAATATAAGTGGAATTGGAATATTATAGTGAAAGGAGTATTTATTTGGTTAATAATAGGATTTTTATTTTTTTCATCTTGTTTTAAAGAGAAACCGCTGCAGTATGATGGTGCTCTTTCAATAATACTATTCGTTAAATTCGAAGGGAAAACGCTTACTTCTCTTCCTGTTTCTTTAAAAACCTATGACTATAATATTACAGTATTCACCGATACAACCGATTCATCAGGGATGGTCGTTTTTGAAGATTTGCCATGGGCAAATTACCAAGTCAATGTGCAATCCAAAATATTATCCCCATTTGATTCAACCGGTATGGACATAGTATTGGCTATCGGGTATGAATTTTTATACATGGGAGATGAAGATAGATTTGTTGATACTCTTAATGTTATTGCCTCAGGAGCAGAACCTGGATTAAAAATTAATGAACTCTATATATGCGGTGCTCCCTGTTATTTATACTGGTATGATCAATATTTTGAACTTTATAACTCTTCCGAAGATACTGTATATCTTGATGGAATTGTCGCTTGTCGTATGGGAAACATGTTAGCGAACATCACATATATTTTTCAGTTTCCCGGAGAACCATTAACAGGAAGAGAATATCCTGTACCACCGGATTCTTTTGTTGTATTAGCAATTGACGCTTATAATCATACAGAATATTGTAGTGAAAGCATAAATCTATCTAATGCGGATTGGGAATTCCGAAATAGCATGGACTACGGGGATTTTGATAATCCTGATGTGCCCAATATTGAAAACATTGAGGTTGGTCATCATCTTGATTTTTTACCAAGTCTTGGATCTGACGTCATTTTAATTGCTGATGGCAGCGATGTGGATTATCTTGATGGAATGGATATTGAGTCGGTGATTGATTGCGTCGAATACAGTTCAAGTTCGGAGCATATAAAAGAGATTGAATCGGAATTGGATAGGGGATTCGCTGGGGTTGGAAAAGTTAGGTACAGTGGGCAGTCGCTGGAAAGAATTGCTCCCGGATTTGATACGAATAATTCAACTCTGGACTTTGAAATCATTCCGCATCCTACACCGGGATACCAGCATGATTAATACCGTACCCCGAAGCTCTGCTTCGGAAATACCAAATAATATCATACCAGTCTCAAAGAGATCCTTCGTATCTGAAAGGATCCCTTTCCCAGCGGGATCCCTTCGGGACGGGAGAAGTCCTTCGTGATCGGGGCGTGACCTTTGGGAAAGCTCTGCTTCGGACATATCGTTTTTTCTCATACCTAAACTGTGTTGGGGGATGCATATGGCGGATAAACTGTGTTTCTTATAATGAGATTCATGGAGGTGTGTTTTGTGAGCGATAGTAGATCAAAACTTAGTTTTTCAGAGAGATTACGTTCCCAAACGAAGTTTGGGAAGGAGGACAAGGAAATGGTTTTAAAAATAAGAATAAATGGATTGAGTTTTCATATGAAAAAAATTATTTACATATCAATATTGATGGTCTTGTAAAAAGTAACAATAAAAATTGCTATAATGAAATAAACTCTTGTAATTATATGGTTTATGAGTATTCAATGTAAATACTTGTTTTTTAAATAATTCGTAGTGTCTTGGCGTCTTTGCGGTGACTTTTTACGATTGTATCAATATTAAGTCTTGTAACAATAATTCAAGTAAATGGATATGAAAATCCACTCTTTGAAAAGATCAATTTTTTAGAATCTGGCGATTTCTCAATTTCTCTGTATGAGATTGGTAATAATCCAGCATCTTATATGTATTCTCACCTGGATGATTATGTATATTATAAGATTGGAAGCATTGATAAATTAAATAAATTTCGCAGGAATTATGATCCGGGAAGGGAGCGAAACTATAACCTGTTTTTTAAAGCTTAAAAGATACTGGATAAAAAATCAATGGTGGCTGCTGCTGCAAGTTACATCCGAAATGATAAACTTAATATGTATAGATCCCTGGAGAAAAATTTCTACGAAAACTACTTTTCTATTATAGATACGACTATCGGAAATACAAAATATGACGGACCTCAACTATGGTTTCTTTATAATAGAACTTTACTAAAAAATCTCATTGCCGGTTTAGAGATCAATTATGGAGTTGAAAGCGGTCTAAAAGATGTATATACAAAATGTATAACAATAATTCGTAACGCTGATGTAAAACTTGGGATTGGTTATCAATCAGATGATAAAAACACTTTCATTGGGTCTCATATTCGTTATTTCAGCCGGCAGAGAAAATATAGTGCTGTAAAGGAAGCAATAGAGGCTAAAGTAATAACTTTTTTCGGATATCATGTATACAGGAACGAGACGCCAAGAAGTACAGTAAGAAAAAGCGATTATCGTGAAGGTTACAAGATTGGGGGACAGCTTGAAAAAAGAAATATTTTTACCGGTGGGTTTGGGATGAAAATTTCAGGAAGTTACGGATCTAAATCCACGAATGCTGAGATTGGAAGCACAGCAGTCCCTTACCCACATGGATATTGGGTTCGCGAAGGTTACAGGGTTGTTAGTAATTTAAATTACTCGCCTGAGTATTCGAAATTTGGGCTTCAATTCTTTTATGAAAATAAAAAGTACGGTGACTGGGCAAAATCAGGTAGTTACGATGTAGTTATCATTGAAAATGATGAATCTTTTAACAGGTTTGGCTCAACACTCTTAATTCAGCCTTTAGAAAGAATTAATATATTATCTGGTGTTGATATTGAAATTATTCACAGCAAATATCACGAGTATATTGTAGATTTTAATTATGACAAAAAACGATTTAATTGGAGTATTTTTAGTGAAATTCAGACTATTATAAATCCAGTTCTTAATGCCAGCTTTAAAGCTTCGTTGTCCAAAATCGAACCTTATTTCCACTGGAATGTAGATAAATTCAAAATCAGTTCTTTTAAGACTGGAGTAGAGAGAACTTTTGTTTTTGCAACTATTAGAATAGACTTTGTTTATGAGGTATGGGAACCTGAAAATGCTGATAAGTATCCAGGCATATATATTTATAACAATGTGGCATAGGTTTCATAATTAAATTTGAT
>CAYTUQ010000040.1:0-36045 GCA_964441235.1 uncultured bacterium
CCTTTTTGCAAAACTTATCCTTTATTTTACCCACTCATTTTGAGAAGGAACCTAAAAACAAGAATCAGAGAAATACATGAGCTTGTGAAAGTAAACGAAAACACCAATGCTGATTGGAGAGAACCTTTTCATGACCCCGACCACCCTGATGGTTTTCTTCCTGAACAGGGCGTTTTTTATCACTACCCAATTGACAACGGGGCAACAATAGATTATGTCGTGAAAGGGAATTTGGCTTACTTGACCTACACTTTTCCGGACGGCGCGGAAGCGTATTACGAAGTCGATGAAAATGGCAGCGTGAAATATGGTAAATTCCCATATCCATTAGGAGAATATAAATTCGATATACCTAATAGATTGATTTTAGAACAAAAAACTCAGGTGTCTGAGACTATATCAACCACTCAAATACGTTTAAAATGGGGTGGTCACATTACCATTATTGATGATCTACAAAACAATAATAGACGATTGGATATCCAAACTCCGTTCTCTGTGGACCACTCAAAACGAATAATCAAAATTATTAATCCAAAGCGTAGCACACATAGTGGAATAATACCAAAATAAAAATAATGTATAACGAATCTTCGCACCTGGCGATATAAATAAAATAACGATAGCCGAAGATCTTTTATTCGGCATTAGAGTACACAAGCAGAGGTTGAACAACCTGCTTTGATAAAAGTCATCTGATAGACCAGGAAGGCATTGCACTAAAAACTGGATATATAAGAGATGGAATGTAGAATTCATTAAAAATGGGATTAACATGAAACGTATTATTCTTGTTTCAATTATTATCTTTTCTTCTTTTGCTTTTTCAAATACGATCAATATTCCTGATGATTATTCGACAATACAAGCTGGATTGAATGCCGCTGATTCAAGCGATACAGTTCTTGTACAACCAGGCACATACTATGAAAATATCTTCTGGCCCGATAAAAATAGCTTGGTATTAATTGGGGCATCACGAGAAAATACAATTATTAATGGTTCTAATTTAGGAACTACAATAATTATTAATCCTCTAAATAACAGTATCAACGAATCAACTATAATTAAAAATCTATCTATCATTTCTGGTGGAAATACAACAAATGGTGGTGGAATTTTGATAGTTAATAGTTCGCCTACCCTAATTAATCTTTCAATCAGTAATAATTCTGCTGACAAAGGCGGCGGATTATATTTAAAGAACTCTCAGGCTAAAATAAATTATTGTATTATTTCAAATAATAAAACTATTTCAGAAGGTGGGGATGTTAATGAGGGTGGCGGAATTTACATTTTGGGTGGATCTCCAACTTTATTAGGTACAATTGTTTCGGGCAATACAAGTTTTAGAGGAGCGGGAATTAGTTTATCAGATGGAATAATCAAAATTGACTCTTCTACTTTTAATAACAATATAGCAGAACAAAATGGTGGAGCAGTTTATTTATTCGGGAATTCTAATTGTGAAATATTAAACTCCAAAATAAAAGCGAATAAAGCTCCTAATCTTGGCGGAGGTGTTTGTAATTATGGTGGCGTATGCATTATTGATAATACTGTTTTAGATAATAATTTCTCATACAATGGTGGTGGCATATACTCGCAAAACAAGACAACCGTTAAGAATTCATTTATTATAAATCATTCAGGTTCTGTATTCGGTGCGGCTATTTTGTCTAACCATAATTTGGAAGTTCAAAATTCAGTTATCGCATATAATTCTGCAAATGCTAAGGCAAATCCAAACTGTGAAGGTGGAGGGATTTACGTTAATTTTCATTCTAATATTGTTTTACAAAAGGTAGCATTCCTTGGTAATAATTCCTTAAAATCTGGTGGCTGTTTATCTGTAAGTGAGAATTCTAATTTGACTATTGAAAACTGTACCTTTTCTAATAATTCTTCTACTAAGGGAGACGCAATATATGTCAATGGATTGAATAATAATACGATTACTAACAATAATTTTTTTAAAAATGGATATGGCTTATTCAACGAGGATAATACTGTTTACATAAACGCAATAAATAATTTTTGGGGACATTTTACTGGTCCCTTTAATCAGGATAACAATCCAAATGGACTTGGAGACTCTATAAATTATTTTGTAAATGCTACTCCTTGGTTGTCAAGTCCTAATGTCGATGCTCCGCCCTCACCCCCATTGAGTATCATAATTGAAAATATTACTAATAATTCTATCACATTAAATTGGAACAATATTCAAATAGGCGATTTAGCGGGTTACAAAATTTATTATGATACAGATTCAAGTAGTTATTCTTATTCAAATTCAATTGACATTGGATTGGACACAAATTATACACTTTCTAATCTAACAACCGGTACAGAATATTTTATCGCTGTAACCACTTACGATATAGATGGAAATGAAAGCTGGTATTCAAAGGAAGTTGTAGCATGTCCTCAACCCGCTCCATTAATTCATACTTCTACAAATGAAATTAATTATGGAACTGTAGTTTTAGGCGATACATCAGAAAGAGTTTTGACAATTTCTAATCAGGGAACTGCGGAATTAAATGTGACTGAAATATCTTCCCTGAATTCTCAATTTATACCTACATATACGAGTTTTAATCTGTTAGTTGGAAAGCAAAAGGAAATTACTATAAAATTCATTCCTGAAACCTACGGACAGATTACATCGAATCTCATAATAAACAGCAATGCTTATAATGATTCATTGCTAATAGTAATATTGTCAGGTTTTGGCAATCTATCGCCTGAACCACAATTATTTTCCATAGAAGACATACCTGATGATCAAGGTGGAGAAGTTCGTTTGAAATTCAGAAGAAGTAAATATGATGGACTTGACAGTACTTATAAAATTGTCAGTTACACTGTTTGGAGATTAATAGAAAATATTGATTGGGATGCAGTTGGTATGTTTAACGCTGTTCATGATTCTTTCTATTATTTTGTCGCTCCGACTTTAGGTGATTCTACTGTACACGGAATTTTATGGTCAACATATAAGGTGTCCGCCCATACAGAAAATCCCGATATCTTTTTCTACTCGGATTCATTAAGAGGTTATTCGATAGATAATATTGCTCCCGGTGTTCCTGAAGGTTTATTAGCTAAAGAATCCAATGATAATATTTTATTGACCTGGCATCCAAATAACGAAAAAGATTTTCAGTATTATGGAATATACAGGTCAACTTGCTCGAACTTTGATCCTGATACAATGGAAATATATACTTCTGCCACATCAGACACATTTCTTTACGATAGTGATATAGAAGGCAATATAAATTATTACTATCGTATATCTGCATTTGATTACTCCGGCAATGAAAGTGAATATTCTCCGGAAGTCACATCGCTAATTGTAGGATTGCAGTCAAATGGCAAAAATGTACCAGCTGAATACTCACTATCACAAAACTACCCTAACCCATTTAATCCGGTAACAAATATTAAATATGCTATACCTGAGCAATCATACGTAACTTTAAAAATAATTAATTCAGCCGGTCAGGTAGTTGATGTATTAGTAAATAAAAAGCAATCGCCGGGTTATTATACAATACAATGGGACGCTTCCGGAGTAAGTTCCGGAATTTATCTATATAAAATTAATACTAAGGAATTTAGTAGTGTAAAGAAATGTTTATTTATCAAATAGTATCAAATGACCAGAGGAGTCACATAAAAATTTGACAGGATTTACTGGATAAACATGATATATTAATAGATATTTCATCCAGTTAATCACAAAATAAATCATAACCTACAGGAGGTTTAAAAAATGGAGCATAAGGAATTAACAGAAAAAATAATAGGTTGTGCTTAT
Organism: uncultured bacterium; assembly: GCA_964441235.1. Lineage (GTDB taxonomy): Bacteria > Fidelibacterota > UBA2242 > UBA2242 > UBA2242 > BS750m-G69. The sequence continues at coordinate 3,830 of CAYTUQ010000040.1, forward strand.
CGGGTATATAATAATCCCGCCAGCTGGCGGATGGATTTTTAGAATCTGTTTACCCCGTGTAATAGGATAGATTATTGTCTTCTAAGTAGTATGAATTGGATATAGTATTACACGGGGTGAATGAGAAGTGTTTATTAATTGAATTACAAAAAGCAGATCTTCAAGTAAAAGCGCAAGTACCTATTACTGTTTATTACGACACTGAAATAGTTGGAGAATTTGTCTCAGATATTTTAGTAGAAGATCGAGTAATTTTAGAGTTTCCCGAAGGGATCCCTTATGGGAAAAATCTGTTCGCCGAATAGTAAAGGCTCACGAAATTCAATTAGTGAACTATTTAGTTGCAACAGGGAAAGATGTTGGTTTACTTTTAAACTTTGGAGAAAGAAAGGTTGAAGTAAAAAGGAAAGTTCGTCAATTAACAGATATGACATATTAACGTTATTTATCAAAATTTACAGGATATATTAATCTTGTCAATCCTGTCCCGACAGGGATCCCTCTGGGATTATCCTGTCAAAATGAAATTAAAACAAGGTGAATACATGAAACGCAGCGAATTGACTCAATATTTAAATACTTACTTACGCATTGATGATTTTAAAGATTATTCTTCCAATGGATTACAGGTTGAAGGTAAGGATGAAATTAATAAAATTGTAACCGGAGTAAGTGCCAATGTGGAATTATTTGAAAAAGCTATTGAATTAAAAGCCGATGCAATTATCGTTCCCGGTGTTTCAATCTCTGACCCCGATAAAATTGCCGGACAGAGGCAGTGGAAAAAAGAGCTTTTCGAGCAAATTGAAGAAATGGGGGCAAATATTTTCCGTATTCCGGTACATCTGATTGCCTGGCGCGGGAGAACCCTTACAGCTTATCTGGAATTACTGGATTAGGCGGTGAATTGGTGTACTGAATTGGGCCTTTATGTTATCATTGATTGGCATTCCATTGGTAACTTGGAGATGGAACTGTTCCAGCATTGGATGTACGGCATCATCCAGAGGGAGACCTATCAGCTCTGGCAGAACACTGCCGGTCATTTTCGGGGCAATAATACAGTGGCTTTGTGGCATACCTGAATAGTTACGAATATTATAGGTAAATCATTTAAAAAGGAGTTGAGACGATGAACGAAGTAAGCCAAAAACTTTCTTTCCGGGAAAAAATCTCGTACGGTTTCGGAGACCTTGCCTCTGTGCTCTATTGGCAAACTTTTATGCTGTATTTCACCTACTTCTATACTGATGTATTTCTGATCCCGGCGAGTGTTGCTGCGACCATGTTTCTGGTCAGTCGGATTTGGGATGGTGTAAATGATCCGATGATGGGAATCATCGCCGATCGTACCAATACCCGATGGGGCAAATTTCGCCCCTATCTGCTCTGGATGTGCGTTCCCCTTGCTGTGATTGGTGTATTGACCTTTACAGTACCCAATTTCGGATTGACCGGCAAAATTATTTGGGCTTATGCAACTTTTATTTTAATCATGATGCTTTATACGGCAATAAATATTCCCTATACGGCTCTTCTGGGAGTCATATCGGCTGACTCAAAGGAGCGCACGACAGTTTCTTCGATAAAATTTATGTTTGCCTTTACTGCCGGTACTATCATCTCGGCAACGCTGTTACCAATGACAAAGGCGTTGGGTGGAGGAAATGACGCCAAAGGCTGGCAAACAACGTTTATTATATACGGAATTGCAGCAATCGCTTTTTTCCTGATTGCTTTTAAAGGGACCCGGGAGCGGGTACGACCACCCAAATCTCAGGTGCCCTCGGTTAAGAAGGATCTGTATGAGTTGATTACTAATGGCCCCTGGCTGATTCTTCTTGCCGTAACTATTACCTTTATTCTTTTCGTCGCTGTGAGAAGCAGTGTAACTGTCCATTATTTTAAATATATAATTGGTACCCAGAAAATCACTTTGCCTTTTATTAAAAACAAAACCTATGACTTTGTAACCATTACTTCGGCTTTTAACACCGTCGGGCAGATTTCATCTTTCCTGGGTGTATTATTAGTCAATTGGTTTGCCAAAGCCGTGGGTAAGAAAAAGGCTTTCATCATATTATTCATTATTGCCATTGTCAGTACAGCATCTTTCTACTTTCTGACGGCTAGTGAGATTGGCCTGATTTTTTTCTTTCAGATTATTGGGTCGATGACCGGCGGACCTCTCAGTGTTTTAATATGGGCAATGTATGCAGATACAGCTGATTATGCCGAGTGGAAACGAGGCCGACGGGCAACCGGCCTTATCTTTTCTGCCTCGACGATGTCCCAGAAATTTGGTTGGGCATTTGGCGCTTTTATCGCACTGAATCTTATGTCCCATGTCGGCTTTGAAGCCAATCAGGCCCAATCCGAACAGAGCATGCACGGACTGTTACTGTTGTTTAGTTTGATACCAGCCGGATTTGGCATTTTGTCTATTGTCATGTCCTTTTTCTATCCATTGGATGATAAAAAAGTGGCTCGGATTAGTGCAGATTTAGCTGAAAGACGTAAAGAAAGTGGCGAGTAGATGCTTACTTAGCCTGTTCGCAAAAGGTTATTCGAGAACAAAGACAAATTGGAAAGGAATGCAGTGAAAAAGACTATTATTGGCGACGCACTCCCCAATATTCCCTGGGAAGATAAACCGCGGGAAAGTAGCGAAATCGTCTGGCGTTACAGTGGGAACCCAATCATCGGGTGGAATTCCATTCCTCACGCTGCGCGTATTTTTAATAGTGCTGTATTGCCATATAATGGTAAATTCGTCGGCGTATTCCGTGCCGATCAGAGAAACGGTCGGGCAACCCTGTTTTTTGGGAGAAGCAAGGATGCCTTGAACTGGGAAATCGGTCCCAATCCCATAGATTGGGTAAATGAGGAAGGTGATCCCTGTCCCCTTAGCTATGGATATGATCCCCGATTCGTTAAAATTGATGACACATACTATATTGTCTGGTGCGATGATATGCACGGCGCATCCATCGGTCTGGGCAAGACATATGATTTCAAAACTTTTATCCGTATGCCTAACCCCCTGCTGCCTTTCAACCGCAATGGGGTGCTTTTTCCCCGTAAAGTGAAGGGCAAATACCTGCTGCTCAGTCGTCCCAGCGACAGCGGTCATACACCCTTTGGCGATATTTTTCTCAGCGAAAGTCCGGACATGATCCATTGGGGTAAGCATAGATGGGTCATGGGCTGCGGTGGACATGGATGGTGGCAGGGTGTGAAAATCGGCGCTGGCGCCGTACCTATAGAAACTACCGAGGGCTGGTTGCTTTTTTACCATGGCGTTTCTACTACCTGTAATGGTTTTGTTTACAGCTTCGGCGCATCAATACTAGATATTGACGACCCCGGTAAGGTACTCTATCGTACCCGCGATTATTTGTTAACTCCTGAAAAAACTTATGAAACTATGGGATTCGTCCCCAATGTGGTTTTTCCCTGCGCTAATCTATACGATGCCGAAACCGGAAGAATTGCTATTTACTACGGTGCGGCTGACACCTATACTGCCGTTGCTTTTGCACAGGTAGATGAATTGATTGATTATATAAAAAATAACTCGGAAGTGTTTTAAAAAAATAACTTATTATTTCCAGGTTATTTTGATGATAGGAGGAGGAGTAATACAATGCAGTTCGGATATTTCGACGATGAGCATAAAGAGTATGTGATTGATCGGCCCAATACTCCCCGTTCATGGAGTAATTACATCGGCTCGACCGAATACGGGGCGATTATTACCAATAATGCCGGTGGCTACATCTTTTATAAATCCGCTGCTCAGGGTCGTTTTACTCGGTTTCGTCCCAATGCCATCCCAATGGATCAGCCCGGCCGATATCTCTATTTTCACGATAGGGAAAAGAAAGATTATTGGTCGGCATCGTGGCAGCCCGTGGGAAAGCCGCTTGATAAATATAAATCTATATGTCGGCACGGTACTGCTTATACAATCATAGAATCGGAATATGACAAAATAAAGACGGAGACCACGTATTTTGTTCCCTTAGGAAAAAACTTTGAATGCTGGCTGCTGAAGGTTACCAATCAAGATAATATTAAGCGGCGGTTACGGTTATTCACTTTTGTCGAGTACGCTAATAATTGGTATCTGTGGCAGGATTTCTTCAACCTGCAATATACCCAACATATTTTGCGTATGAGTGTGGTGGATAACATTATCGATCATGGAATCAATGTATTGCTACCTGACTATACCGGGGATTTTGAGAGTCATGATGGAAACCGGCACACCTTTTTAGGTGTTGCTGGTGCGGATGTTACTGGTTACGATACGGATCGGGACATTTTTTTAGGGAATTATAGATCATACCATAACCCTGAAGTCGTTGAAAAAGGCCAATGCACAAACTCACTGGCTGCGGGAGATAATGGCTGCGGTGTTTTGCAGATCGATCTGGATTTGGAACCGGGTAAATCGAAAGAACTGGCAGTGCTTATGGGTATCGGAAAAGCTGCTGTTGAAGGGAAAAAAGTGGTACAGGAATTTCAAAATCTTGACAACGTGCATCATGAATTCAGCAAGTTGAAACACTACTGGCATTCCCGGCTGGAAGGAATGACTGTAGAAACACCTGATACTGAATTTAACAGCATGACCAATATGTGGAGCTCATATAACTGTCTGATAACCTATGCCTGGTCCCGGGCTGCCAGTCTGGTTTATAGCGGTGAACGCGACGGACTTGGCTATCGGGATACGGTGCAGGATTTATTGGGTGTACTGCCGCTGATACCAGAAGAAGCCGCCAAACGCCTGGAACTGATGATAACGGGTCAAGTATCAACCGGCGGCGCAATGCCTGTGGTAAAGCCCTGGGCACATAATCCAGGAAGTGAAAAAGCACCGGAAGAACAAGAATACCGCTCAGATGATTGTTTGTGGTTGTTCAATACCATTCCAGCCTATGTCAAGGAAACAGGCGATTTAGCCTTTTATGATCGGATTTTGCCCTATGCCGATAAGGGCGAAGATACAGTTCTGGGGCATTTACTGCAAGCCATCGAATTTAATCTGGAACACAGCGGAGAACATGGCCTGCCCTGTGGACTTTTTGCCGACTGGAACGATTGTCTGGAACTGGGCCAAAATGGTGAGTCCGTTTTTTTGGCATTTCAGTTACGTTATGCGCTTAAAACATATATTGAGATTTGCCAAATGCTTAAAAAAACTAATGAAATTAGGTGGGCAGAGGAGCATTTAAACTCATTGGATAAAAATATTGACAAACATGCGTGGGATGGCGAGTGGTTTATTCGGGCCTATCGTTATGATGGCATGAAAATCGGTTCAAAAGAAAACGCGGAAGGTAGCCTGTGGCTTAATCCTCAGTCCTGGTCAGTACTCAGCGGACACGCTTCGCCGGCACAGGCGGAAATGGTTACCAAAGCCATAAGAGAGAGGTTGGCAACAGAATTTGGAATCATTATTGTCGATCCGCCTTACGAGAAAACGGACCACAGAGTAGTAAAAGCATCGTTATTTAATAAAGGAATGAAAGAGAACGCTTCGATTTTCTCTCATACCCAGGGATGGGCCATCATTGCGGAAACCTTATTGGGTAATGGGAATCGGGCTTTTGCGTATTATCGAGCGTTTATGCCATCCGCTTACAATACTAGAGCGGAAATCCGTCAGATAGAACCATACGTTAATTGCCAATTTACTCATAGTAAATACAGCCCCCGGTGTGGAGCGTCACGCTTACCCTGGTTGACCGGTTCTGCCACCTGGTCATATTATACCGCAACACAATACATTCTTGGCATTCAACCTGATTATTCAGGATTAAGGATTGATCCTTGTATTCCGTCTAATTGGGAAAATTTTTCTGTAGTACGTATATTCAGAAATAAAATCTTAAATATAAAAATTATTAATGAACAGGGCGCACAGAAGGGAATAAAAGAATTAATTTTAAATGGCGAAAAACTTGTGAGCAATCTGATTCCCGAAGAAAAAATGTTGGAAATCAACGAAGTAATAGCTAAACTTTAAGGAACAAGTGAATCAACTCTATAAAATTGAAAAAAGATTTATCATAATATTTCTACTACTTTTCTGTAGTTTGCAAGCTCAAAATGGTTTAAAATGTTCTTATTTAAAAAATCCGGAATTAAACATCGAATTTGTTGATAGTTGTGCAAAGTGTATCAGGGCAAAAAGTGCGTTGTTTGGTAGATAAACAACAGGAAGCCGGAATATATGAAGTAGATTTTAACGGATATAATTTATCAAGCGGGGTATACATCTACTGTTTGAACACAGAAAATAAAGTATTAGCAAAAAAGATGTTATTAACAAAATAAATATAGATTGTTTATATGAATATTTTGGGAATATCAGCCTTCTATCATGATAGTGCAGCCTGTTTGGTTCGGGACGGCGAGATTGTTGCCGCAGCACAGGAGGAACGCTTTTCCCGCAAGAAACATGATTACTCATTTCCAACCAATGCCATCAACTTTTGTTTAGATTATGCCGGAATTAACGGCTGCGAATTGGATTACGTAGCCTTTTATGAAAAACCCTTTCTGAAATTTGAGCGCATTCTGGAGACCTACCTGGCTTACGCACCACTTGGAATTAAATCCTTTCTAAAAGCTATGCCGCTATGGATCAAAAAGAAACTCTGGCTCAAAGACCTGATCAAAGAGGAATTAGGGTATTCAGGGAAGATTATATTTCCCGAACATCATGAGTCCCATGCTGCTTCGGCTTTCTTTCCGTCACCGTTTCAGGAAGCAGCGTTTATTACGATGGATGGCGTCGGTGAGTGGACAACCACAAGTTTTGGAGTAGGGAAAGATAATCGAATTCAAATCATTGCCGATATTTATTTTCCACATTCACTTGGGCTTCTTTATTCAGCATTTACCTACTATATCGGCTTTAGAGTCAATTCTGGGGAATATAAGGTGATGGGCTTAGCACCCTACGGTGAGCCGAAGTACAAAAACCTGATTTATGATTATTTAATTGATGCCAAAGATGACGGATCCTTCAGAATGAACATGGATTATTTTGACTACTGTGCCGGACTGACGATGACCAATACAAAATTCAACAAATTGTTTGGTGGCCCACCTCGTAAACCTGAAAGCCAGTTAACTCAGAAAGAGATGGATTTAGCCCGCTCAGTTCAAGAGGTGATTGAAGAGGTTATCCTGAAAATGGCTAAGCACGTCAAACAAGAGACAGGGATGAGAAATCTTTGTCTCGCTGGTGGTGTTGCTTTGAATTGTGTAGCAAATGGTAAATTGCTTAGTACAGGCTTATTCGATGATATCTGGATTCAACCAGGGGCTAGCGACGCCGGTGGCGCAATTGGTGCGGCCCTATTTACCTGGCATCAGTATCTTGGTAACTGGAGAAGAGTGGACGAACGCCATGATTCGATGAAAGGCTCCTACCTGGGGCCGGAATTTGAAAATGGTAAAATCGAAGATTTTCTATTGAAAAATAATTACCCTTATCAAAAATTGAGTGATGGTGAGCTTCCGGAGAAAATTGCTGATCTGATAGATGGTGAGAACGTTATCGGCTGGTTTCAGGGGCGCATGGAGTTTGGCCCCCGTGCTTTAGGTATGCGTTCTATAATCGGAGATGCAAGGTCACCAAAAATGCAGAAGACTATGAACCTGAAAATCAAATACCGGGAGAGTTTCAGACCATTTGCTCCCTCAATTTTAGCTGAAGAAATCTCCAATTATTTTGAAATTGATCGCCAAAGCCCTTATATGCTGCTGGTCGCAGATGTGAAGAAAGAAAAACAGATTGAGATGACCAATGAACAACGCAACTATTTTGGATTGGACAAACTGAATGTTGTCAGATCGGAAATACCAGCAATTACACACGTGGATTATTCCGCCCGAATTCAGTCCGTGCACCGGGACACTAACCCACGCTATCACCGCATGATTTCTGTATTTAATAAAAAATATGGTTGTCCGATAATTGTCAATACATCGTTTAATGTGCGTGGAGAACCAATTGTCTGTACTCCGGAGGACGCCTATCTCTGTTTTATGCGTACGGGAATGGATTATCTGATTATCGGGAATTATCTTTTGGAAAAGAAAGATCAAAAACCACTAAAAGCAGACACCGATTGGCGTAAAGAATTTGAATTGGATTAATGAAATGATTTCAGAAATAAAAAATATGAGAATCAGCAAAAAAGATATTCGTAAATTCGCTATTACGGTCGGGATTGCACTTGCGGTAATTGGAGTTTTTCTTTTTTGGAAAAGTAAAGATATTTATAAATATTTTTTGATAATCAGTGTTTTTCTATTCGGCGCTGGAATTATAGCACCGATTATTTTAAAGCCATTGTATTTTATATGGATGACATTTGCAACTATCCTTGGCTGGATAATGAGCAACATAATTTTAAGTATTTTATTTTATGTTATATTTACGTTAATTAGTAATATACTTAAATTGTTTGGGAAGCGTTTTTTAGACTTGAAATTTGATAAATTATCGAATTCCTACTGGAATTACAGAGAAAATAATCAGGTGAAATCTGATCAATATGAACATCAATTTTAGGAGGTAAAATGGCAAAACTCTCTATTTTAAAAGAATTTTGGATGTTTATAAAAGTGCGGAAAAAGTGGTGGTTGGGACCAATTGTATTTATTCTCATTATGCTTGGTTTTATGATATTACTTACCGAAGGGTCTGCTATAGCTCCTTTTATATATTCTCTTTTCTAGGGGATTTCTATAAATGAGTGAATGTAGAAAAATGAATGTTGAAAATAATAATATCGGAGCATTGCCCGCCTGGCAATCGGGCAGGGTGTAGTGTGGCATTGTAATCTTATAGTCTTGAATTGTTTTACTTCACATATAGTACTTTTTAGATTCAAGGACTTCCTTTTGCCAAAGGAATTTCCACTAAAATGGATGAAAATTTCTATTAAAAAAGTAACTAAGTATTTAACCCTACTACGTAATTTAATGTTTTTAATATAACGTATAGTATATTTAAATTGACTGCAATACAACATATAGTACTGAATTTTGCAAGTGACGTTGTAGGGTTAATTGACATAATTAAATTTGTGAAGTTCTACAATTCTATTACTTCGGTACAACTTCCATAAATGGATTTATTTATAAAGATTTGTTTTATCTATTCAAAATGATAAATAAATCTTTTTTAATTTAGAGATGAACTGCATAAATTGTTTATAATATTTGTAAATAAAATTGGAAAGGGAAAATATGAAATATGGGCATTTTGATGACAAGAACAAGGAATACGTTATAACACGACCAGATACACCATTACCCTGGATAAATTATTTAGGATATGATGATTTTTTTGGAATTATCTCAAATACAGGTGGTGGATATTGCTTTTATAGAGATGCACGTTTGAGGCGGTTGACGCGCTATCGCTATAATAATGTTCCTATAGATAATAATGGTCGTTATCTATATATAAAGGATGGTGATACGGTTTGGAATCCAACATGGAAACCCATGAAGGTTGCGTTAGATGAATATGAATGCCGTCACGGACTTGGCTATTCTAAGATTAAAGGGGTTAAAAATGGACTTGTAGTGACAGTAAACTTTTTTATCCCCCTGGGATCAACCAACGAAATTTGGACTGTCAACATTAAAAATAAAATGAATGTAAAGAAATCAATTCGCCTTTGGAGTTTTATTGAATGGTGTCTCTGGGATGCTTATGATGATATGACTAATTTTCAACGTAATCTATCGATTGGGGAAGTAGAAGTTGAGGATCAGGCAATTTTTCATATCACAGGTTACCGGGAGCGCCGAAATCATTATGCGTATTTTGCATGTAGTAGGGAGATTTCCGGATTTGATACAAGCCGAGATGAGTTTGTAGGTATCCACAATGGTTTGGAAGCGCCTCAAGCGGTAATAGAAGGTAAATGTCATAATAGTATCGCTCACGGTTGGTCACCTATTGGAGTTCATCAAATTGATGTAGAATTAGATCCAGGCCAGGAAGAGAATCTATTTTTTATTCTTGGCTATGAGGAAAATGATCCGGATAAAAAGTTTACATCTCAAAATAAACTTAATAAGGAAAAGTATTATAAAATTATTTGCTATTTTAAAAAAGATAATGCCGTTGAAAAATCCTATCGAGAATTGAAAGAATATTGGGCAAAACTATTGGCGAATTATCAAGTATTTACTGGTGATGTGATTGTCAATCGAATGGTAAATATATGGAATCAGTATCAGTGCTTGGTGACCTTTAATATGTCACGTTCGGCATCAATGTATGAGTCTGGTATAGGACGCGGTATTGGATTTAGAGACAGCAATCAGGATATTTCAGGATTTGTTCATATGATACCGAAACGGGCTCGTCAGCGTATCCTGGATTTAGCTTCTACTCAGCTGTGTGATGGAACTTGTTTTCATCAATATCAATCTTTAACTAAAAAAGGGAATGCTGAGATTGGCAGCGGATTTAATGATGATCCGCTGTGGCTAATTCTATCGACCACTGCATACCTAAAAGAAACTGGTGATTTTAGCATTCTTGATGAACAAGTCGGGTATGCTAATAGTGAAGATAGTAAAGCAACTTTAATGGATCATCTGGAAATTTCCATTCAGTATACAATTAGCAACCTGGGACCTCATGGTCTCCCTTTGATTGGTCACGCTGACTGGAACGATTGTATGAATTTGAATTGTTTTTCAACAAATCCGGATGAAAGCTTCCAATTAACAGGTGATGTCAATAAAGGTAATATTGCAGAATCAGTGATGATCGCCGGGTTATTTTGTAAAGCGTGTTGGGAGATGATTGATCTCTATAATCAACTAGGTGAAGACAAAAAAATAAAAGATATAACTACAAAAGCGGAAAGCATGTACCAGGCTATCTACGACTATGGTTGGGATGGTGAATGGTTTCTAAGAGCCTATGATGCCAGTGGCAATAAGATAGGCTCCAAAGAAAATAAAGAGGGAAAAATATTTGCTACCAGCCAGGCATGGTGCATATTAGGGAAAGCGGGCCTTAAAAACGGCTATGCTGAAAAAGCATTAAAAAGTGTCAAAAAATACTTGGCAAATTCTAATGGCATCATTCTACAACAACCGGCTTATCATACTTATTTTATCAACCTTGGTGAGATTAGTTCTTATCCTCCAGGGTATAAAGAAAATGCCGGCATTTTCACTCATAATAATACCTGGATTCAGATTGCTGAAACGATGGTTGGGCATGGTGATCAAGCTATGGAGTATTATAAGAATATCTGCCCACCAACTAAAGAAGAGCAGATAGAAATTTACCGCTCTGAGCCATACGTATATGGACAAATGACGGCTGGCCCTGATGCACCTACACCTGGAGAAGGAAAGAATTCTTGGTTAACTGGAACGGCTGCATGGTCTTTTGTAGCTATTTCACAATATATTCTAGGAATACAACCGGATTATAAAGGATTGCGAATTAATCCTTGTATACCAAAAAATTGGGAAAAATTTACAGTCCATCGAACATTCCGCGGAGATAAATACATAATCGATGTTATAAACCGCAATGCAATTTCTAAAGGAATCAAACAAATAAAAGTTGATGGTAAATCAATTGATGGTAACTTAGTTCCATGTTTTGGTGATGAGAAAGAACACTTCGTTCAGGTTATAATGGGTGAATAAGGCAAAATAGTGATTTGATATACCTTTACTCTGTAATTTATCCATCCTTCCTATTGTGGCAACTACTCTCTGTTTTACTCTCTTTCCTTCTTTTGTCGATTCACATATCTGAAGATATTCATATTTGTCCTAAAGATCCGTATGGACCTGATCTCTTGACACAGCTTCGACAGTTGATATTTCAATCGTATCATATTTCCCAAATGACGTTGTAGGGTTAATATAATTTCTTTAATATTGTATCAGGGAAATAATGATTTACTATATCCTCAGTAGAATATCCTTTCAATGCCATACCAAGAGCACCTATTTGACAATATCCGACTCCATGCCCCCATCCAGCACCTTTAAATGTAAATGATTTTGGAAAATCACCTGTCCCCTTTTCTTCATCAACAATAAATGCTGAACTATAGAGGAATTTCTTATGAAAATATTTACGTATATAATACTGATTGTCTATTTCTTTACTATCAATACTACCATCATCTTTAACATAATAGATCTTAAGTTTAATAATACGACCGGAACCTCCTCTTTTCAAAGGTTTAATATTTTTAATTGCCTTTGCATTTAAATTCAATTGTTCATTAAAATGTTCGGTGATTTCTTCCTGCGAATATTTAAAACTCCACCTGAAATATTCACCCTCTTCATCTACATTTCCTAGGTACTTTTTCAAATCTTTTTCATGAATAAATGTAGGGCTGCAGAATGTCTCAGGAGAGCTCTCAATCCACTTTCTTACTGATTCCTCCGAATTTAAAGGTAGGGCAGGATGTGAGAAACCAGATGGCGCATCTGGTATTGATTTTAAATACGGAACTGGTTTATCCTCCCATACATTTTCAAAGGTTTCCAACATACCACCACAACTTTTAGAATACCTGGCATCACATATATTGTCTCTATACATAAGCACCTTGCCAGAAGTATTCAAAGCGCCTTTTATAGAGTGTTCCGTCAAATGTGTAGTCCCCTGATAGCGTTGACAGCAGTCATCATTGCAAGCATCAAATCCCAGCGAACGGTGTTTCATTTCAACATTCGCCAACATCCACGATCTTGCAACAATTGTTTGAGATTCTATTAATGCTTCAGGACATGCTGCTCCCATTTCAGAAGTTGCTACGCACATAAGATATTGCTCAATCGGCAACTCATTAATTAGAATAATTCTATTTCCCAACCTTTTTACTTCAATACCACCAAGTAGATAAACATCTAGGAATTTCTTCCAGTGGAAATCTCTTCCTGAAACAACATCTTTTACTTTAATGCCGGTTTTATTGCCAATTCTATATTCTATATTCATTGGCTTAATTGACCAACTACTGCTTTCTCCTACTACTTTACCATTAATTAAAACCGAAATAACTGATTCAGAAAGACTGAATTCTATCTGATCACCGCTGCTCAAATCAAACTTTTTATTATTCTCAGAAAACATCTGATACTGCGGCTCCAGGGGAATATCCACTTTAATAGAATCCTCTTCATCCTCAGGTAAAATGATACCAACTCGTAAATCCGGTTCCGTTGTTGGAATAACATCAGGTTCGAGCATTTATCTATTCCTCCAGGTTAAATAGGCATCAATCCCAGCGCCAATAGCAGGAGCTTCTCGTAGATTTGATATTTGGAGTAAATCCTCAGAAAATTTACCATCCGGACAATAATATTCTTTTACTTCTTCATTTAACACATCAGACTTCGCAATCATTTCAGATAAATGCCTGAAAAATGGTTTCCATACAATTTCATCACCTTTAGAAGACCCGAATAAATCGCCTAAACGTTGACCAATAACTATTGAATCAAAAACCTTTCCTAAATAAGGATGCTTACCTGATAGCTTTTGCTTATTCGGATTAACAAAAGAAAACAGATTCTGCCAACCAGCATTTAAAGTTGAAATTCTCTCATATAAAAGGAGTGCAAGATAGTAAGTTATTTTTTTATAAGTTTCTAAAGCAGGTTTATTGCCTTGAATTGCTTTTTCCCTGATTTGTTGTAAATATATACCGTTGGCATTTAAGTCATTCAAAGAAATTCCTGATAAATCACTATAAATGGATTGTATTCCTTTAGCAGAGGCATATTTTTCTAACGAACAATCCTCATCGCTTTTCATCTCCCACGTTTTTGCAAACCAGTCTTTAACATCTTCTAATCGAATCAGAGAACCTTCAAGTTTTAAAGCATCTGCTGCGCCTGTCCCTCCACCAAGGTAATATGAATTTGCAACAGAGCGAAATTGTCCTTCTCTGGCATATTCCTCTCCCATTCCACAGTAAAACGCATCACTTCCCAGACCTGCAATAGGGGACACAAATTGAATTTCTGAGCAGGTAAGCCGATTTTCGAGGTCTCTACAATAATCTATCATACGCGGACCATTAGCCATCACTGCAATACCTCGTAAATCCGAAGTTTTCAACCCGGGCATCCCGATACCGACAATCACCTTTTTAACACTACTCTTAGCAACTATTTGTTCAATAACTTGAGCAGTGGCTTCAATATAAGTCTTACCATGCTGGATTTCTTCTTCAGTTAATTTAATATTGTTATTTTGAAATTCAGCAAGCTGCTCAGTGATATCAACAGGCTTGAAATTTTTTAGATATCCATCTATTTCATTGTATAATTTCTCTGCATGCAGTTTACCAAAAGAAAATATATTTTCATCCCCGATATTCACAGACCATCCGCTAACTTTTGTTGCACCACCGTCAATACCAATTAACAGGAAATAATTCTCCATTAATTATACCTCAATTTATCACTAAGTCAACATTATTAGATATTTCATAAAAATTACTGATCATTGGTCATTAGTTATTGGTTATTGGTTATTGGTCTTTGTTCACCGATAGATTTAATGTATTTATTTAATTGCTTTCCAAGAGAATTGGTTTCTTTCATAAGTGCTTCAAAGTTTTTATCATTTAACAATTCCCTATTATGCGCTTTTGTTAGCCAAGTCTTTGTTTCATATAAAGAACCTCTCGAATAATATCCGAATTGCTTACTCTCTTTATCTCATAGAGATGTCTTTGACATAAAAATACCTTCCAAATCCTTCACTTAAATTTGCCGCCACTGAATCTACTGCCTTTACCAATTGTTTACCTATTGTGTCCCCTGCCCCGTGAAATATTTTATTAATTCTACTTGTATAGATATTTTTATTACGATAATTCACGGGGTAAAAAAAATAATCCCATTTCTGCACATGCACCCAAATAATCTCACCTATTTCCATAGCCAATTGATAAATACGTAATTCCTCTAATTTCATTAACGGCTCCCGATTTATTGTTAATGACTGATGACTGGTGACCAATGACTGGTGACAACCTTATGACGTCTGTTCGTTTATCCTAATCCTTCGTTCAATTGCCTTCATTCTCATATAGTCTTTTGCCTCATCATTTCTATCAATGGTATGCTGATCAATGCTATGGTCTGTTCCACCGGAATGTCTGACAACCTCATAAATCGGATCCCAAATTCTACCGATACGGTATTCCTCACTAATTCTCAAAACAAGGTTATAATCCTCACCATAATTTTGTGCATAAGGTTCGTCGTTAATTCCAAAATATCCCATCTCTTTAATTATCTGAATCGGGATAGACCTTGGTGCACCTGCACCATTAATACGAAGTAAATTGTTCCTGCCGTTTTCCTCAGTCCATTCATCATGTGTTACCACCGGGATACTTTCTACTCTGATCAATTCACCTGTATCTTTTTTCTCCCAGACTTCATAAGAGCCAATAACCATTCCAACTTGCTTATCGGAGTCAAACACTTCAACAATCTTTGCCACTGCGTCAGGTTTTAATATATCATCAGAATCCAGCTGAACATAATATTTACCTCTTGCCTTTTTTATTCCCAAATCCAGAGACAAACCGATATTGTTAATATCCGAAACAATTAACGTTACAGCTGGTTTTGCCTGATTATACTTCACCCCTCCTGGCATATAGGATTCTACTGCTTTAATTGTTGGATCATCAAAACCACCATTTACGACAACTATTATCTCGATATTTTGCTCCGTCTGCTGAAAAACGCTTTCAATAGCAGTTTCTATAAAATCAGGCCTATTATTAACAGGAATAACAACGGAAGCCAAAAATTTATATTCTTCTATTGTTTCAGGTCTTTTATGATAATATTCTCCCGGTTCAAGATAAGCACCAATCCTTTTTAAATTATCAGTTAGAATATCCTCTGCCTCTTTTTGGCTCTCTTTACCAGCTAAAAGATAATCAAATACATTATGCTTTTCCCCCTCTGAAAGTACCTGGTAAAGTGAACCGGCAGATTTGTTAGCAATATGAATTATTTCAAATTTTTCGGACAATTTCAAACGAATGTCATAAAGAGTATTATATTTCACAGATTCATCAAAATAACCGACCTCTTGAAGTGCTTTTCTGGAAAAGAAAAATACCTTACCATAATCTTGATTATCACGAACTCTGCCCTTATGATGTTTTAATAAACGAATCTCTTTTACTTCTCCATTCTTAACAAGATCATAGTCAGCGTAGAGCATTCCAAGACGAGGATATTTTTCAACGATCAACTGAGCAGCCTCAATATAGGAGCGTTTTAAATAAATTTCAGCGGCAAGGTTATCAATATAAAGAATAAAATCACTTTTCGCAGTCTCAATGGCTTTATTCAATTGCGCCGCCACAGTTATATCAGCTGTCGGTATTACTGTGGTTTTTACCGATGTAATATCGAAATCCACATCTGTTTCAGCATCATTATTCAGGATAATTAATTCGGAAACCTCCTCGTTCTGATTAATTATTGCATCTAAAATATTTGAAATTCTCTCCGGCGGACAAGGCAAATGACATGTGTAATGCAAAACAACCACGACTGACATTTTGGCATTTGGCATAAAAACTCCTTCAGTTCAGGTTAATTTATTAGCAGGTTTATTTACATTTGTTTTGATAAAGATACATAAATTCATTGTATAAAATTAATAAATCATGGTTATAATTTCTAATGTTTTCCTAAATGCACATTATAAACAGCCATTATTGCAATGGCTTACCTGATAATTTGGAGAGAGAATCTGTTTACACACTACTATTGAAAAAAAACGGCATAATCGAGAATAATAAACTCAAGTTTCGCATAATCTTCCAATTCAATTTCGTATAGAACCTGCTTAGCGCATATAAAAAAACGTACGCGTAATCGCATTAGTAGGTAATAGCCCCGACTTGTCGGGGCAGCATGTTTATCCCGTAAGGGATGCCTTTGGCATAGATTATCGAGGTCTACAAACCTTAACTCCGATAGGAGTGACATGTAATTGATTAATATGCAAATACACCAATAACCTATCATATCACCCCTACAGGGTTAAAATGTTTATTTATTTCCATTGCTATAATCATCTCACTCCTTCGGAGTTAATACCAATTTTCCATGTTCTAATTGTATTTATCATAATATCATATATTTAGCATGTGCGAAACTTGAGTAATAAATATAACAACTAAAAAATATATTAATCAACCGGTTCTCAGCGAAATAAACATAAGAAGATATGGAAACACTTCCGTATCGTGAATCTATTGCTTTATAACTTGAAAATGGAATTACAGATGATTAATTTAAATACATGAAAGAAAAGAGAAATAAGTTCATTAGTTTGTCTCTAAAGAATTTTTTCAAAAAAGTTAGTCTACAGAAAAACCTCTAAATTTGAAGATTGTGCAATTGAAACTTATGTTAGATATTTAAAAATAAAACGGAGTTTGTATGAAATCCTTTACTATCAATTGTATTAATATTTTTATGGTAATCATTATTATTGCAGATTTTATTACTATTGGCGGGCTTTTCTATTCTGCAATTTTTAAAAGAGATTATAAAAAAATATGTTTTAAAATTATTCTAGTATTCTTTCTTTTCATTTTAGCACTTTCATTTTTTCAATTTTCTCGATTTACTTCTGATGTTAACAATATATTTAGTATTGATGTTTTTCTTTATTCGGCTGGTATAGTTTATTTTCTCCTGGCTTGCAGTAGTTTATTGATAACTTCGTATGTCTTTTTTAATCTTGAATATTCAAATCTGGACTACTTCATATTTATAATATCATCAATAATCCCTTATATTTTAGGTTTAGTAATTCATGTTATATTATTCAAAAACTTTTCATTTCTTTTTATAAGTGCAATATTTTATCTTGTTTCAATAATCCATGGAATCTTGATGTCTAAGAATTACATTATTAATAAGTGTTTCATAATAAAATCGGATAATTACACACTTAAATGTTATGACGGAAAAACTCAAAAATATGAAATAACCCTACTAAACTTTATAAGGGAGTTGGTAGTAGCTTTAATAGTTTTTGCAATGGGACTATTTATTTTTATAATTAATAATCCATCATATGTTGAAAATTTTAAAATATTTTATCAGTAAAAAATAAGTGGATTGATAAACTGATTTTTTCAATTTAACCAACTAATCAATTAGCAGGAATTTCACATTTTTTCCTCATTACAACACTAAGAATATTAGCGGAATTACTCAAACATAAACTCTCGGAACCCGTTTAGAAACCGAGCAGCAAAGTTCGTAGGAAATTGTCCCTATTTTTGCGGCTACTTCTGTTGCTTGCAAAATACCACCTGGACTTTCCCCCCATAAAATTACATCGTCGCCAATCTTTACAGGATCATCACCTACATTAACCATAATCATATCCATTGTCACAGTACCTACCATTGGATATAATTTTCCATTTATCATCACTTCACCTTTATTTGTGAAAGCACGGTGAATTCCATCTGCATAGCCAATTGGAAGGAGGGCGATATTTGTCTCATTATTAGTTGTATAACGATTACCATAACCAACGTTAACCCCTTTCGGAAGACGCCTCATTTGCAATACTTTTGTTTTGAGTGTCATTACTTGTTTCAGTGTGATAGATTCCGAAGTCTCAGTTGAAGGATAATGACCATATAAAGAAATACCAACGCAAACCATGTCGAAATAAGATTCCTGTATATCAAGAACAGCACCGCTATTCGCCATGTGGATTATAGGTATTTTAATACCCTTTTTCCTCAATTCAGAAACTATCAACCGGAATCGTTTTAATTGTTTGTAAGCATAAGTTTTATTCTTGCAATCAGAAGTTGCAAAATGCGAATAAAGTCCCTCAACATTTATGTTTTTATGTTCCTTAGCTCTTAGAATGGAGGGAATGGCATGATCATATAATAAACCTGTACGTCCCATTCCTGTATCCACATTAATATGAACATACGCTGTTTTATTATTTTTATTCGCTATTTTGCATACATTTTCAATATCTTCATCATTTGTCAATGTTATTCTAATATTATTATCAATTGCTGCAGGAATTTCATTATAAGGCAGTCTTCCAATAATCAATATTTTCTCTTCTATTCCTGCATTACGAAGTTCCGATGCTTCTGCCAACCGGGCAACAGCAAAAAATTTCACACCTGCATTCACAAGTGTTTTTGTAATAGGAACAGCACCGTGACCATAAGCATCTGCTTTCACTACCGCCATCACTTTAGATGGTTTAACTTTTCCCTCAACATTCCTGAGATTATATACAAGATTTTTCAGATTTATTTCAGCAACTGTATAAGGCTTCATAATATTACCTTTTTATATATCATAATTTTTTAGTAATGCAGTCCCTCTTTGAAGATTATCAAGGTCTCAAACCCTAACTCCGATGGAATTGACATGTAATTGATTAATATGCAAATACACCAATAACATATCACCCCTGCAGGGTTAAAATGTTTATTTATTCCCATTGCTATAATCATTTTCTCATAGAGATGTCTTTGACACACTCCTTCGATCCAAAGGGTTTCCTACGGAGGAGCTAATATCAATTTCCCATTTTCTAATTGTACTTATCATAATATCATATATTTACCATGTGCAAAACTTGTAAAAAATTATCAATTATCAATTAACCCCGTACAGTCGCCCCGATACACTCATTCTTCACTACGGGGCAAGCATGCTCCTTATCCCGTTAGGGATCTCTATGAGACGGGGCAAGCAATTGACAATTAATATAGTTTCCGTCAGCCGTTTGATGGTAAATATCTTTCTCTTAAAAACTCCTTCAGCTCCTCAAAACTCTCAAATATATTCGTAGTGCAGCTCAAAACCCACGCACTGATTTCGCTAACTTCCTCTTTCGTTACCATATAAACCGGGATATCTTTATAGAGGGCAAAAGTGAGCTCGCCATAAGTTCCACCTCCTTTTACTGCATAAGAATCCCAAAAACAAATCATATAGTCTATTTCTTTATTAAGAGATTTAATATCACCTCTCATTAACTTTCTTACAATCCGTTTAAATTCATTTAAATCGGTACTCTTCAAAGAACGAAATATTTCTCTCTCTTCTTGTGATAAATACTTTTTTTCTTCAATCAAGGGGTTATAACAATCATGCCCCAGTTCCATCTTCAAAAAGGCTGAAATATCGTCTCTCCACTCTTTCCCACTATCAGGAGCATGCTCAATAGCACCGGATAAATAGACTTTCATCTTTCCAACTTCCTTTTAAATATTAAGTAACTAACAAAATATGTTATTATGTCTAATACAATTAAATATAAAAAATATAAAAAATTGAAATAATGATTAATAAATAGCTCTCTACCTCCTTCAATTACAGCAGTTGTCGGAAAATAGTAAATAATCTTACTGAATATCTCAGGAAAATAATTTATAGGAACTATCATACCCGATAATAAAAATAATGGAAAAACAATGAAAAAAATAATTAAGAAATGGGTTCTTTGATTAACGATAAGAGTTCCAATCATTATTCCAATTTGAAGAATAAAAAACACTCCAAAAATGAGATAAATCCAAAAAAATAATATATAAGCAAAGGGTAATGAAAAGCCAATCATAATATAAAGAAAGATGCTTGGTAAAACCGTATGGATTAACGTCTTGATGACATAAGTAATAGATTTCGATAAATGGATTTGCCAGAGTGATAAATTTGAAGTTCTAATCTGATCCATCACTCCTGGAACATTCAACATTTTCCAAGTATTAACTGAAGACAAACCATACGCAATAATTCCGGATATAAAAGCAATAATACCGGGGAACATATATTGTGAGGTATCAATAAAATTTATTCTTGGCAGCAGTGTACTTAATCCGACAATAAATACTAAGTAAAATAAAAAAACACCGAGCAGATTAATAACTAAACCTGACAAAACCTTTTTTCTAATAGGTTTTAACTCATTATTAATTAAAAGACATATTGAATTCATACCTTAATAACCTTCATCTGAAATAAGTTGATCTAAAAATTCCTCTATTCTAATAGAATGACCCGAAAAACCAATAATACTATCCGCATCAATTTCTTCGAGAATGTAGTAAAAATCTTTCAGTCCATTTGTAGCTATTTGTATCGTTTTACCTAACTCACGAATTTTACTAATATTTTTATAATTTCGTAGAGCTTGTATAACATCATAACTCCCACTTTTTATTTCAATATTACCAACAAATGGGATTTTAACATGTGAAAGCATTTTTTCCATAGTCCCGTCAAACTTTATTTTACCATTATGAAGCACAATCCACCTATCGGCAATAGTCTGTATCTCAGTAAATTCATTCGAAGCAATTATAATCGTCTTTTTACCTTTTTCTTTCAAAAGATATTTCAATAAGACAACACGAGCATGATAATCCATACCTAATATTGGCTCATCAAGAATCAGAACTTCTGGATCTCCCATCAAAACCTGAATAAGATCAAGACGCCTTTTTATTCCTCGAGAGTATGTTACCGGATAATTATTTATTTCACTTTCCATATCAAATTCTTTAATCAGAGGATTCAATTTATCTTCAAATTCCTCCTCTTGAATACCAAGCAACCTGGCTCGCAGTTTAAGGTTTTCTAATCCGGTTAACCATGAATCATGTATATCATGGTCTGGAAGATATCCAATAGATTTTTTTATTTCAGAATGCTGATTTGAAATATCCTTATCATTGATATATATCGTGCCTTTATCCGGATTAAGTAATGTTGAGATAATCCTCAGTAAAGTAGATTTTCCTGCTCCATCACGGCCAACAATTGCAAATACAGAGCCTTTTTCAATACCAAGTGTGATATTACTCAGAACATATTTTTTTTTGTAATGTTTACTTACATTTTTTAATGTAACAGATGCTTCCATTAATGTGCCTCATACCATGAATTTCCAATACCAACATCAACCTTTATAGGAATATCGAGTGGAAGAGCATTTTCCATTTCGTAAATAACCATGGATTTTAACTCTTTTATCTCGTTCTCCGGAACCTCAAAAATTAATTCATCATGTATCTGCAGTATCATCATTGCCTGCATTTTATTGACCAAAAGATTCTTGTGAATTCTCGCCATCGCTATTTTGATCATATCAGCAGCAGTTCCCTGTATTGGCATATTTATAGCCGCACGTTCTACTGCTTTTCTTATATTTAAATTGCTACTATTTATATCATGAACGTATCTCAATCTTCCGGATAGAGTCTTTACATAATTATTCTTTCTTGCTTTTTCAAGAGTAGTAATTATATAGTTATTGATTCCTGGATATGTTTTAAAATACTGGTTTATTAAACTTCTTCCGTCGGACATTGGAATTTTGAGTTCCTCCGACATTCGATACGGACCAGCACCGTACATAATCCCAAAATTGACAACCTTTGCAACTCGCCGCATTTCCGGTAAAACATCATCCTCATTTACTCCATAGACCAAAGCGGCCGTTCGTTTATGAATATCAACACCTTCGTTAAACGCCTTGATTAATTCCGGGTCTTTAGAAAGATGTGCCATAATCCTTAATTCTATTTGCGAATAATCAGCGGAAAGTATTTTCCAGTCATAATTTTGCGGTACAAACGCTTTGCGGATTTCTCTACCTATTTCAGTCCGTATTGGAATATTTTGAAAATTCGGGTCGCTACTGCTCAAACGACCTGTTGAAGCAACAGTCTGGTTGAAGGAGCTGTGAACCCGACCAGTTTCTTTATTTACTAAAAGCGGTAAGGCATCGAGATAAGTATTTTTTAATTTTACAAGACCGCGATATTCCAGGACTAATGCTGGCAGAATATGTTTATCCCTTAATTTTTCGAGTACCTTAACGTCAGTTGAATATCCTCTGACTTTGTGCAAACCCAATTTATCAAATAAAATTTCACCAAGTTGTTTCGGAGAATTGATATTGAATTGTACACCTGCAGTGTCGAAAATATTCTGTGTCAAAGATGCTATTTGTCCTACCAGCTCCTCAGACATTTTTTTAAAATAATCCACTTTTAGATAGACACCATTCTGTTCCATCTGCATTAGAACAGGGATTAAAGGCATCTCAATATTCTTGAAAACATCCCATGTATTATCTTCTTTCAATTTCTTTTGAAAAACAGGAACCAGCTCTAATGCTATATCCGCATCTTCAGCTGCATAAAAGGTAATTGTATCAATATCAACCTGATCCATTGTTATCTGATTCTTGCCTTTGCCAATAAGTTCCTCAATTGGCTGCATAGTATAGTGCAGATACTGTTGACTCAGTTTGTCCAATTTATAAGAATGAGCATCCGGTTGAATTAAAAAAGCAGCAACCATTGTATCGAACTCAACACCCCTCAATTCAATTCCACTTCGCCGTAAAACCAGTATATCATACTTTAGATTTTGCCCACACTTTGGAATAGAAGCATCCTCTAAAACAAGTTTCAACTCATTCAGCAATTGAATATTATCTTCTTTCTTAAAGAGACTTTTTTGCTTTAAGGGAAATTGTACAGGGATGTACACTCCTGTATGTATCTTCCAACTCAGGGAAACACCTACTATTTCCGCTTCCATTGGATTGGTTGATGTTGTTTCCAGATCAACGGATAATAATGGCACTTTATATAGCGTTTTGACAAGTTCTTTTAATTCAGATAGTGTAGAGACGGTTTTATATTGTTTTTCCGGTTGTTCCTTTTCCTCAATTTTTTGAAATGATTTTATAAGAGTGAAAAATTCCAGCTCCTCAAATATTTTATTTAATGACGACTCATTCACACTTGCAGATTTCAGGTTATCAATGCTTACATCCAGAGGAACATCGGTTTTAATAGTTGCCAGCATTTTCGAAAATTTAGCGCTTTCACTTCCCTCTTTCAGCATACTCGCTACGCGTGCATTTTCAATTTTATCTAAATTATCTATTACACCTTCTACTGTGCCAAATTCCTGTAAAAGCGGTTTTGCTTTTGCCGGTCCAATTCCCTTAACTCCCGGAATATTGTCAGAACTATCACCAATTAGCCCGAGATAATCAGCTATCTGATCAGGTCGAACTCCCCATTTTTCCATCACTTTATCCGAGCTGATGATCTCTACCTCTTTATGACCACTGGCAGGCTTATATATATACATGTCATCACCAAGCAATTGCATAAAATCCTTATCTCCGGTAACCATAAATACCGATATATCTTTTTTATTCGCTTCCAATGCTAAAGTACCGATTATATCATCGGCTTCATATCCGGGAAATAAAATCACAGGTATATTCATTGCCTCGGTAATTTTGAACATTTGCGGTAACTGTGAGACCAAATCATCTGGCATTGCCTCACGAGTTGCTTTGTATTCAGGATATATTTTATGTCTGAAGGTCTTTTCCGGAGCGTCAAAAACCATTCCGATATAATCTGGCTTACTCTCATTTACGATTTTCTGAAGTGACTTTACAAAAGCGTAGGTCGCACCTGTAGGCTGACCTTTCGAGGTTGTAAGTCTATTCCTGATCATACCGAAATATGAGCGGTAGGCTATTGCGGAGCCATCTATTAAATAAAGTGTAGGTTTTTCTTTCATATAACTTGGTGAAAAGTTTAACTAATAGCTATGAAATTGGCAAGATGTTTCGGTTCTAATTTGTATATATGTCCATGATTTTCTCATCTCGTCTCGAAGAGATCCCGCTGGGAAAGAGACCTCTCTGAGGAAGAGACTCCGCAGAGAAATAATGGGCTGGACTTCTCACCATAATAAAAAACCATAATACCAGCCCACGATTTTAATTGCGGGGTCTTGAAACCATTACGATATAACCATTTCTCTCCACTTGAAGAAATCTACCCCCTGGCAGAAAGAGATGCCTCTAGCAAATGGTTTATCCATTACATTTCATCAGGCATTTTTCTCAATGAGATAAATCTCTTTGTCAGTCAATTCATACAAGCTCATACACCAATTGATCAATCTGTCGGTCGGTTGCTTTGATCTGACGCTGTAAAAACGTTTTTTCATGTTAGGTTTGCGCGAATGAGAGACGTTTATGCAAATCTGAACGAAGCTCAACATTAGTTATAGACATCCGCCAAAAAGTGGACAAAGATATCTATTTTCATTTAACCTCATTATTTTATCCATAAGGTCTTCGACAGACAATCTAAAAATACCAGGCCATTATCCAGGATATCCGAGAATAGAGGCTCATTTTATATTTAATGATGTTCTAGCGAGTAAAATAACATTACTGATATGGCAACTATGATATGCTATTTGGCGATAAACCAACACCTTCCAACGTTACTTGCCGCAACGTGTTTTGATCACCGAAGCGTTTGATGGCATCGAGAATCTCAATACCAGCTAATTTTCCATCTCTGTCATAATCTGCAGCAATACCATCGGCAATGTGTTTTGTATTAACTGTGGTATCACGAAATGTGATGCTTAGTGCGTCAACTTCTGAATCATAGATAATTTTCATATAGTTACCTCCTATTAAAAATAATAAGTATAAACCGTTATAACAACAAATTCCTCTTTTTCTTCAACAAAAATAGGACGAACTCTTTTAGTAGCATAGAATTTACTGTTCCACTCTTTTTCGAAATTGAAATCTTTATGACATTGAAGCCGACCTAATTCAGAAGGTTCCCAACCGGAATTACAAATCGTGTCTTTAACTTCTTCTACAGAGAAACCTCTTTTTTCAGCATAACTTAATGCGTGGGTAGATAGCCTAATTGGTTTTATTTTGTTCCTTCTTCCACAATCCGAATCTCTTCATTAGTCAATCCATACAACTCATACACTAACGTATCTATCTGCCGGTCGGTTGCATATATCAAATACCATAAGAGCATTTTTTTAACGTTGAGTTTGTGCTGATGAAAGACATTTATGCAATTCTAAACGAATCTCAACATTAGTCATAGACATCCGTAAAAACTTCTCACAATGTATTTTCACATTGCCATAATTTCTACTTGACGCTTTTTCTTTCTCGCCTCTTCTACAATCCGCTCCAATTCCCTTGCATTCTTATCACTAATCCACTCTTCTCCACATTGCTCACAAATTTGGGCAACCACATTTCTCACAACTACAAGGCTATTTCCTAAATCCACACTATATACCGTCTTTCCTTCAACTTTTCGTCCACCACACATAGGACAAAGATTTTTATTTTCACTTGTCTTCATGATTTTCTCCTCTTTCTATAATCAACGTCAAACACTTTAAACGATGGTTTGTATGCTGTAATAATATATACAATACTATTAACTTTATCAAATGATGCAACAACGTGAATGGGTGTTTTTTCAGACAAACCAAAAAACAGAACGCTTGGATATGGGCTATCATCAGGATATTCTTCAATACACTCACCATTCAGTAACACTTTAATTACTGCACTCTGCTTTATATTTCGTTCAGCCATTCGCTGAAGAATATGCTTTCTCCATTCAATTCGTTTATTATGTATTGCTGAACGAAATTTCTTAATGTCTATAGATTCCTTTTTCATACCTCAATCCCATAAATTTTTACCTATCAACCGTCTTTTCGATCAGGCGTATCTCTTCCTACGTTAAATCGTAAAACTGATAAACCAGCCGGTTGATCTGGAGATCGGTAATCTTGATCTGACGATCTAACTGATTGCAACAAAGATCAAACAATTTTAGCGAATTTTGTGATTGTTTCATTTGTACGTTAAAATTTTCCATATATTCTTAGCACATCAGCAAGCAAATCCAAAAAATATCGCTTACGTAAAGGATATTTACCTAATAGAAACTTGATTTTTGCTTTTAGTACTAACAAGTTATTTCCATAAAACGAATAATACATAACAATCTTTTTTAAAATTATTTTGAAGCAATGCTCATAATGTAGAACCAATCTAAAATCATAAAGCGAAAATATTGCACTTAACAATTCCTTTTCATAGATAGAAAATCCAATTTGGGTTCTCATACTATTATGAATAACCATTTCAAATGAATCATATACTGTTCCTTGTCCAACTAAGTGAAATTGATTATTTAATGCTTCAATTGTATCAATTATCATCTCTGCATTATAAAGATACTGATAATCCCATTCCGATAACTTCTTTTGAATCTCGACAAATTTATCAATATTATTTAGATAGTGTTCAAAGAGAAAAGAAATTGAGTTCGAGTGCATATTATTTTGATGTATCATCCTAAAGATTTTTCTTAAAAACAGATCGTCGGCAATATATATTCCTCCTACTTCTTTTGAGAGCAAAATACTCTCATAATCCGGTTTTCCGATTAGATCGATTATTTTTTTCTTATTATCTAATTCTTCCGGCGATAGTTCAATATTTTGAACGTTCATTTGTTTAAACAGGTCATAAATACCCCTAAGAAAATCCCTTCTTTTATTCCAATTTTCCTTTTTCATATCTTCATAAAATGGTCTTCCGTCATCATTAATACCCAGCATTGCCGATGTGTTTTCATCTTTTCTGTTATTTTGAATTGAAGATTTAAAATAGTCTTTTGTTGATTAAGTAATAAATAATTTAAAATGCGATGTAATTATTTTAAGCTTATCTAAAAAACTTAGAATTAAAATAGACGCTGGTGATAGCACAATATTGATATTTTTAAAATCAAATCTTCTTATTTCCCCTGTATAATAAGGTTGGGCGTATTTTCCAATAATAAATATCATTGCATCTGCAAGACTTCTGTTTTTCTTCTGAGCCAATATCCACAATGGCATTCCGAGTTCTTTGATATTGTTATAACGGTTAATCATTTCCGAATCAGATTTTCTATTTTTTTCTAATTCAGGAATTATATTTTTAAACGGATTTTCAAAATCTACCGGAATACTCCAAATAAAGTCAGAATCGGGAACATTTTTTGTATAGGTTCCTAAACAGTATCGGAATGCGGAAACATAATTGGGTATTATTTCAGTGATTATATATTCTTTACCATTTAATTTGACTTTTTCACCAAGATGCTTATCGAGTAAATCAATAACATCATCATGTTCTTCGTGATAGTGCATTGAACCGGCGAATTTAAAAGGCTCTAAATTACCAAATAACGTTTTGTCGGAGTCAATCGTGATCCACAATAAATCTTCTCCGTTTTTCAAATGAACCGATGTATTTGATCTAACCCGTTCAATCTTAGGTATTTCTTCCTTGGAAAAATTCAACAGATGTAATTGAATATATTGAACAAAGAGAATTTCATTAAAATCACTTTGGTCTAAGGCTAATGCTCTGTATCCAAATTCTTTTGCAAGTCGAATATTCCCATCAAGTTTATAGCAAATAGCTGCCGCCATTACATGTATCGGTTCTTTTTGAACAGACAATATTTCAGAATATTTACTATAATCTGATAATCCCAGTTCGTTTTTTAAAACCATGAGACTATATGCCACATCAGGCGATTTATTTAATTTAAATAATTCTTCTCCTGTTTTAAGCGCAGTATTTTTATGTCCCTGGAAGTTCTCCAAATCGACTTTTCTTTTCAGCCAGGGTTTTTTATCAATTGATTTTGCTAATTCCTCATTGACAATTTCTTCCGCTTCCTGATATAATTTTTCTTTTCTAAAATGCAATATTATATCGATATATTGTTTCTTCCCATTTTCATTATATTTGATAAATGGCATGAGAACTTTTATTGCCAAATCATCAAACCCATGGTAAGTACATTCTCTGGCAATTTCTGTTCTTAAGGGATAATCGTCTTTTGGTATTGAATTACTACATCTTTCAAAGTAATCTTTTGCCAGTTCTAAATGATTAGAATTTGCATTTAAACGTCCTATTTCGAATAGTAATATCGTGGGGTCTTTGACTTTACTTAAATAGCCATCCGCCAACCGATTGGCTTTTTCAAAACCCTCTGTAAAAAAATTCGCAGCCACAATGGCTTTACAAATAAAAGCATTTTCATAAAGTGCTTCATCAGTAATAGTCTCTGCCATCTCTAGAATGTTAGTATATTTTTCTTCTACTAGTAGGGAATCAAATATTCTTGCTAATATTTCTGGTTTTTTATTCTTCTCGTATAATTCACTGTATATCAATTGTACTTCTTGCGTTTTTCCGGTAAATAAAAGTAAATCCCCCAGTTTTAATTGAATTTCAGGATGTTTTTTAACATTGTCCGGAATTAGATCATATTCTTTAAGTGCTTTTTCTCTATTTAAATACATTTGAATAATTAACCTTATTCTCCAATATTCCATAGATACTTCAGAAGGGCGCTCAGCAAAGTATTTAATTATATCTTCACCAGTTAATCCATCATACGTGTCTGACAATGTTTGCTTTTCTAAATCAGTCAATGTTTTTATACTGCCGATGCGACTTAAAATGATGCCTGCATTACAAAAAAGGATCCTATATTTATAAAAAGGTGTTTCTTTTAATTCATTTGCTTTTATTAAAAATCTTTTAGAATTGACAAAGTCCTCGTTAATAAAAAACTCTAATCCTACATACTCATATGATTTTCTAAATTCTTGATATTTGGGCTTTATGTTGTATTCTCCGGACGCATTTTTATAGCATAGTGCTTTAATAATTTTATCTGTTTTCCCCATTGTAAAATAGAAATATTGTGATAAGACTTCAATTTCAGGATCTTTAACACCTATTTCTCTATAACCATTAAGAGCATAATTAAACAACCTTTTATTTTTTCTTTCAACAGAATATATATATATCAAAAAACATTTTCTTTTAGACATGGTATCAATACTCAGTAATTGATTAACAATTATTTTCAATTCTTTGACTTTTTCTAAATCAAACAAAATTCTTCCATATATAGCGAGTAGATTAACTTTAATATTATTATCAAGATTTTCAAAATTTTTGAGATTAACCAGGGTTTTCATAATATCATAAGCGTTATTTATTTCTCCTCTATCTATCATCAATTCAACATTTTCTATTAAGACATCACCAAATTTAATTATTAACTCATCATTTGATTCTATTTGTTGGTTTTTAATGAGCTGTTTAAGTTCTCCCAAAACATCAATGATTTCTAAATTATCATTGGCATTTTTTGATGTTTCATGTATCGAATTAAATTCGGCATATAGAAGCTCTTTTATTTCTGCAGTATCGCCTTTTACTACATCAATAGTGCTTTTTATTTGCATTGAAATATTCAGCAATCTTTCCTTTTCATCAGTATTTAAATATTTTGCATCACGATATATTTCAGTTATTTCTCTCTGTAATTCTTCTATATTTAAATTCTGATCCTTTACCTGCTTTTCAAGATTTTCCTGAATGTCGTTCTGGTTTTTGCCAAGCTTGTAAATATCAATACCATTTTCAATAAATCTATCCTGTACACAATCCATAAAATCTTCAATTGCCTGATCTCTTTCAGCATCTACAAGAGAAAATACCATATCAACAATTACCTTAAATGGCGGTGCTATTCCGGCAAAAGCTCTAATTAAATTTTCACCGGTTTTGTGTGTAACACCACGATTATGATTTATTCTTTTTTCCAATTTCTCTTCGTATTTAGACAAATTAACCATCGTTTTTCCTATCAATATTATTTTATGATTTATTGCATATGCAAGGAGTTATCCTCTATAATCCGTATATCCTCCTCTGTCAATTCATAAAGCTCATACACCAGCTGATCTATCTGCTGGTCGGTGGCTTCTATCTGGCGCTGCAAAAGCGTTTTTTCATGCTGAGTTTGTGCAGATGAAAGACGCTCATTCAAATCTAACATCTGTTCAACAAGCACCACCATTTTATCATGTTGGGATTTTTCTGTGGGGTTTGAGAAGTCAATGGTGCGGATTGGATAAAGCGATAAAAATTGAGTTTTATACTCAAAATAGCCTCCTGCTTTGGGAACAGAAACAAGCCTATGATAAAAGTTCATCAATTTTGAATTTAATATCCCAAGTAGATATTTGTAATCAATCGTTTGATTATCCTCTAAAACCAGACTAAATGTTTTTGTGTTTCCTAAATACCCCTCTGTATCAAAACAAAATCTATTCTCTGGAGAAATCTCAGCAACAATAATTTTTGACTGTTTAAATTTTTTATATGCTCTTTCACACCAGAGTTCGTACCACTTCTTCTTTGATTTATCGAAATATTTCCTTCCCCTCAGATTATCCCGCTTGTCCTGCAAATATCTATATACATTAGGATATTTTTCTTTCAAGTCCCTTTCCGGAATAACTTCATTTGTTTCTCTATCGTATGGATAGATAACCCATGTATCAGACCAACGGCTGAAATATCGCCTTATATCTTCACCTCTAAAAAGCGGGTGGATAATGTCTTTTTCTAAGTTGAATTGAGATATAACATCTGAATTTATATAGAAAACCCCATCTTTTCCAGACGCTATGCCCTCAAATATATATTTGCACAACTCACCCAGTCTTTTTGAATTCCCAGAGGTCTCTAATTTTACCCTTAACAATTTATAGTCATATGTGCTAAAATCCCATGCTTCTTCAGAAAAATTTGAACTGACAGTATAGGTCTTAAAGAAAGGCGTGTTTTTATTTTCTTGTAGTCTTTTCTCAACCATTGCATGCGTTAGACCTTTTGTTTTAGTAAAAATTTCAATCTTTGTTTTCTTGATGTTTTTGGATTTTTGAAAAACAAATATGATAGGGTAGTTGGTCACTTTACCGAATATTTGAAAATCACTGAAATAAGTGAGTTTTGCTATTTGAACATTATCTGTAATAAATTTTCTTATACCCTCTCCAAAATCTCTTTTGACAAACATTGAAGGGCAAATGTAGGAGATACACCCCCCTTCTTTTATTATTCTAATTCCCAGCTCAATAAAAGGAATGAATAAATCAAATTTTCCTTTAGCTGACTCAAATCTCTCTCTTATTGGCTTTTTAATTTCCACATTTAAACGCTTGAACTCTACATACGGCGGATTCCCAATCACAACATCAAAACCTTTCTCTGCGTTCTCATATACTAAAAGTGTTCTTATTCATGTGAAAGAGAGATTTTAAAAATCTGTATTTTATTCTTTGTAATTTTTTTATTTAACTCCGTT
>CAYTUQ010000041.1:0-35918 GCA_964441235.1 uncultured bacterium
GAATAATAATGCATAAGATTCTGCGAATAATCTATGGAATGTTAAAAACTAACACCGCTTATAATTTTGAGATTGATAGTGAAAATAGAATAAAAATACATCATAAGAAAAGAGATTTATCCTTTACAAATAATAGTCGTCGCTATCAGACGTTTGATCCCAAAGCACCAACATCCAGGCGACAGGATAAGAGAAGAAAAGAGCGAGAGGAGGCCCATAATGTGTTTACATTAAATTCGGGCTCATCCACCCCGCCCAATAAAAGAAAGGTAAAAAGCATTGCAGTATAAAACAAATAAAATATTTTGAATTTTGTTGTTGACTTTAATCGGAATAACTTTGGGAGAATAGTGGAATAATGGGTAAAAAATCGGAATGGGTTATTTCTAAGATGACCTTTTCCATTTATAACCATCATTCCTCCGAAAGAATCTTTCGGTCAGGCGCCCGACTGACGGGACTTTCTCCATCCGCCTGGCGGAATCCACCACTCAACCATTTCTCTTCTCCTCTGCTCACTTTCCACCTTCCTCAGCCTCAGCCTTTTACTTCTTACTTTCTCCTCTACTCCACCCTTCCAGTATTCCAACATTCCCCCGAAACAGGATCAAGAAACATCACTCCAGTACTCCAGCAGTCCAATTCTGTCATTGCGAGTCTTTCCCGTCTGTCATTGCTGGCGAACTAAGGGAGCGTCGCAATCTGCCAGGGTAATTACCTAACCTGGATAAACCCCGTAGAATAACTATCCCAATGATCGCTCAGCAGAATAAATAGCAATATTCAACGGGGTAAACCAGAATATCAAATTGCAAATTTCAAATTTCAAGTATCCAGTAATTAGTATCTGCTCTGTTTTGAATAAATATTGATGGTTACAAAATTTTCGTTGCACCAAAGGAATGCCTATGGCACATTTTTGCTCCGAAGGAGTCCCTATTGGACAAGAATATGAGAATTAAGGGACTATCCAGGACAGATTATTTTCCGTCAGCAGCCGGATTCCTGCAGGACGTAACTTCGCTCAACATAGTGACGTTAAAAACCTTTTATATGATCCCAACACTACCAGCAGGAATCCACCCTTGCTTTCCATCTATCAATTCAATTTTGTACCAGTCTCTATCCTGGTCTAAAATATTTACTTTAGTACCCTCGTGAACAATAAACAATTCTGTGCTACTTCCTTGAGGAGCTGCTAAACTTTTTACACTATAATCAATAATAATCCCATAATCATGATTTGTTTCAATTCTGTATCTTTGTACCATTTCCGGAAGCGCAACTAGGAAAACAACAATTGAAGCATACATTATAAATCGCACCAAGAATCGAAGTTTCCTAAGGTCTAAATTCCAACTTAGTGTAAAACTTAAAGCAGCTACTATAGCAGAGAGAGTTACCCAGATTGCCCATCCTCTTGATGAAAAAAGATTAACAAACTTTTTGTACCAGCGAAAAAGGAAAAACTCAGGTGGAGTGTCAATTCTATCCTTAACTCCAAGATTCGCTATCTTAAGATTAACGGTAACATTCTCATCATTAGGGAGCCATTTTAAAGCTCGTTCATAATTAAGGATAGCCTGACCTATATTTCCTGATTTATAATAAGCATTTCCCAAATTGAAATAAAGGGTTCCACTCTCATATCCCTTTGCTATAATAGATTCATACCGGTTAACGGACTCTTTATAATCTTCATTGAGATAAGCTTCATTACCTTTCTCAAACAAAAATAATATATCGCTACTTTCCCCTGCGTACAGACAGTTTGCCAATAATATAAGAAACACTATTTTATTTGCAATTCTACCCATACTATATAACCTTACTCAAACTGGATATAATATTTTGGCTCTCCTCAAAAAGAGACTTGCAATCCGAATCAGATAAAGCTCCAGAAGAAAATCTTTCCAAATCCAACCTCTTTAGTAAAGAATCAGTATTTTTAATTATTTCTACATCAACATTCCTCTCTTTCAGTTTTATCTCTATCTCCTGTCGCCCAACACCTGAAGTTGACAATCCTAACCTATCAGAAATGTATCCGATTATAGCATGATCAAGAAACGAGAAAAAAGTCTCCTTATCGCCAACATCCATTACTTTTTTTGCTTCTTTTAACCCCTTCTGTGCAGTAGACGAGGCTTTTCTCCTTCGAGCAAAAGCAACATTTGTCTCCATTTTTTCAGTCCACCAGCGAAATCCAACGGCACTCAATACAATAATCAGCGTAAAAGTATTAACAATCCAAAACCACGCTTCAGAAAAAATTGATGAATTGCTTCTATACCAGGTGGGATTCTCGCGGCTGATAAATCGAATATCTTCACCTAACAGAGAAATTTCCTCTTTTCGCAGACCAAGATTTTGGGAAGCAAATAATTTCTCTTGAGAACGAACATTAATATTAAAAGTCCTGGATACTGCTCTATGATACTTTGCTTGAGAAGGATCAAAATATGAAAAGAACAGCGCCGGAAGTGTAATATTTCCAGCCCTGCGCGGAATTAAGACATATTCATATACAACTGTTCCTTGAATCTTATTTCTCTTATTGTTTACATCTCTTTCAACTTTAGGCTCAAAAACCTCCACCGACTTAGGAAAATTCAGGTCTGGCAGTTTTAATGCGTTAATATTTCCAATTCCACTTATCTTATATTTTAGTGTGAGCGCCTGGTCTTGAGTAGTTTCCAAAGTATCAATTGTACTTTGAATCGAAAATTTTCCAACAGCTCCGGAAAAATTAGACAGTTTCCCTTCTTCCGGAAGTGGTTTTACAATAATCTTAATTGGCTGGGATGCAACTGTTTTTATTTTTGTGCTGCCAAAAAATGAGTCGCTAAAAAAAGAATCATCAAAGAAATCATCAAAAAGAGATTTACGTCTCTGTCTTGGAACTATTACTTCGCAGTCAATAATCATGGGATCAATTGTAAGCTCTCCGGTTTTAGTAGGGAAAAACGCTAAGCGTTGGATACTTGCTTTTTTATAAACAATACCATTAACAACTTCAGTTGTCACATCAGGGTTATTTCTTGTTGGAAACTCCTCCATCCAAAAACCTTGCGCATCAGGCAATTTTTTCCTGGAAAAAGTCTTCACATTCTTATAGTAAAGATCAAATGAAACATCAATTTCTTCACCCTTATAAACTGTCGTTTTTGATGGCGTGGCTTCGAGATAGAGTTCATGTTCGGTTTTAGGCCTAGCAGGTTGTTGTGGAGATTTCTGTGGTTGCTGCGAATTTTGACCGGATGCAAATTTCCTGCTTTTATCGACAACCGTAATAAAAATTGGATTGGTTTTATATGTCTTCCTTTTATGTTTAAAGCCAATAGATTTAATCTCCAATTTACCTGTTCTGGTAGGTGCTAAACGCCATTTAACTGTTTTTGAGGAAGTCATACTTCCATTAATTATCTGAATACTACTGGATTGTGATGGTCCAGAAATCACAACAAAATCATCACCTCCCGGAGTCGGTATATTGGGAAAATCAGTTGTTCCTTCAACCTCAACAGTAAATGTAATAACATCATCAGCAGTAATTTGTGTTCTATCGACGTATGCCGACATTTTAATATCCTTAGCAAAAGAAAAAGACACAAATATTATTAAAAGTAAAAACTGCTTAAGTATCATTGAAGAAATAATTCTATTTACAGTGGGGTATTTTACCTTCAAAACTACCAATCTTTTTCTTTTTTTATTCCTGAATATTTTGTTTTCATTCTTTCCTGCATCAAATTCTTTTCATTCTCTTTTAAAGCATCCAGGATTTGAGCTGCATTTCCCTGGTCTTTCTTCTTTTTCTGCTGCCTGGATTTTTGTGATTTTTGCTGTTGTTGACTCTGATTCTGTTTTTCCTTGTTTTGTTGATTTTGCTTCTGTTTCTCTTCGTTCTGTTGCTTTTGCTGTGATTTTTGCTTTTGTTCGTCTTTCTGCTTTTTTCTATCATCTTTTTTCTGGTTCTGCTTCTGATTTCTGGACTGCTGCTGTTTAAGCATTAATTTTGCCAGTTCTAAATTATGTTTAGCATCAAAATCCCTGGGATTAAGCTCCAATGCACGTTTATAAAACGGGATGCTATCTTCTATACGATTAGACTTAAAAAGAGTATTACCAATATTATAGAAAACCGCAGATTTTTCCTTAGGGTTTTTAATTGATATTGATTTTTCAAACTCTTTAAGCGCTTCCTCTACTCTATCCGACTTGTAAAGAGAAGCACCTTTGCCAAAATGAGCCTCCTCCCAATCAGGATGTTCTTTAAGAACTCTGTCATATCTTTTTAGCGCTTCATCGTACTTTTTACTCTCATAGAGTTTTACGCCACTATCTTTAGGAATTGCATACCCAAATAACAAAAAGAAAAAGGCAATAAGAAAAAATGATTTATCGTAAAGCGATTTCATATCTTAATTAAATTTTTCTACAACTGTTCAAAATCTCATTCTTCATGTTTTACATGATGAACCTTTTCGGGAATAAATATTTCGGATATCATTAGAAACAGACCAATAGCTAAAAATATTTGATACCTTTCCTGATAATCGCTGTATTCATGAGATCGAATTTCTTTCTTTTCCATGCCAAAGATTTCTTTGTAAATCTTCTCAAAAACGTCAGATTCAGTTCCCATATTGTAATATTTACCTCCAGTCGTGGTAGCAATTTGTCTCAAAGTTAATTCTTCAAGTGAAGTTGTTACTACTCTACCTGCCCTATCCCTTTTGAATCCTGCCTCACCTTTATCATAAACAGGTATAGGCGCACCAGTCAAAGTTCCAACTCCTACTGAATAAATAATCACTCCTTCATTTGCTGCTTCTTCTGTAACCGAAGAAATATCACCTTCGTGATCTTCGCCATCTGAAATCACAATCACAACTTTATGTTTCTTCTCTTCAGTTTTAAAAGTTTTAAGGGAAGTTCCAATAGCGTCCGCAATTGCAGTACCTTGCGTTCCGATGACTCCGGTATCTACTGCATCCAAAAACAATTTCGCTGCGCTGTAATCAAGCGTCAGAGGACATTGAAGATAACTCGTTCCGGCAAATGCAACTAATCCAACCCGGTCACCTCGAAGTTTATCTATAAACTTACCCGTCTCATATTTCGCCCTCATTAATCTATTTGGCTTAACATCTTCAGCATTCATACTTATGGAAGTATCCAGAGCAATAACGATATCTATGCCTTTTCTTTTAACTTCAGTAAGTTTCTTACCAACTTGCGGACCTATTAACGCTATTACAAAAAATAATAGGCTGCCAAGGAGCAAATATTCCTTTAGATGTTTCAATCCGGGATTAAAGTCATCCAACATTTTCCGGGAAAGTACATCACCAGCAAACAGAATTATATCCCGATTTCTACGCCCTCTTGAATAAATTAGTAACGCAATAAATATCGCTACAATAGCGAAAAACCACATATATCCCGGATTAGAAAAT
Organism: uncultured bacterium; assembly: GCA_964441235.1. Lineage (GTDB taxonomy): Bacteria > Fidelibacterota > UBA2242 > UBA2242 > UBA2242 > BS750m-G69. The sequence continues at coordinate 5,463 of CAYTUQ010000041.1, forward strand.
TTTATCATTAAGGAGTTTTCCTCCAAAAAGTCAAACCTGATCCCCAACTTATCATTATTAGAATCAGTCCAGGAATCAAAAACAGATGATACAAATCTTTATAATTGACATATTCTTTAACTTTGATCTGAGTCTTTTCCATCTGACTGATTTCTTTATAAATAGTTGAAAGACTTTTTTCATTTGTTGCTCTAAAGTATTTCCCACCTGTGTTTTCTGCAATCTTATTCAAGACATCCTCATCAATTTCAACATCAATCATTCTGTATTGAACACGTCCCCCGGGATAAACGACAGGAAAAGGCGCCTGTCCCCTCTTACCTGCACCAATAGTATAAATTTTAATATCAAAAGCTTTTGCCATGTCCGCTGCGGTTCCGGGGTCCAGTTCACCTGCATTATTACGACCATCTGACAAAAGAATCATTACACGGCTTTTAGCCTTGCTATCTCTTAAACGATTTAAAGCATTGGCAATTGCCATACCAATCGCTGTACCATCATATTTCTCCTCAATAATATCAACCTGAGCAAGAAGCTGCTCCAATACATCATAATCAATTGTTAATGGGCACTGCAAAAAACTTTCTGCTGCAAAAACCACCAAACCAATCCTATCATTGCACCTTCCCCCAATAAAGTTACTTGCTACAGTTTTAGCAGCTTCAAGTCTATTAGGTTTAAAATCAACGGCACGCATTGAGCTGGAAATATCCACAACCAGCATAATATCTATACCTTCCGTAGTAAATTCCTTTATTGTATTGCCTTTCTGAGGACGAGCCAGAGCTATAATGAGTAACGCTATGCCAATCAGTTTTAAAGCAAGAAGTGAGCTCTGTTTCCACTTCTGACTCCTTCCCGTAATTTCTAAAATTGATTTAACAGAAGAATAACGGAAAGTTGACTCTAGCTTCTGTCCTTTCTTTCTATACCAGAATAAAGTTAAAGGAATAATAGTAAGGAGTAAAAGAAACTCCCAATCTGCAAAATAGTACATAACTTCTTTTAATTCAACCTCTTCATAAAAGTATAAATTAACAAATAAAAGTACTTTAACCCAACTTAAAACTAATCAAATCTTTAAAAGAACAACCGATTTATTAACAATATGTTTTTCTACCGATTTTGTTCCTCAAAAGTACCTTGAAAAGGTATCAAACCTTTTCAAGGTACTCAATACACTTCTAAATGCACGTCTTGTAGGACTGATCCCTGTGTCAGGACTGCACATGATAATTGTAACCCTATTTGCCCCGAGGGGATGATCCCTTTCAACGTCCTGGCAGCCAGTTCGATCGTTCAGGATGGACAAGGTATGCTTCCGATATTTGTCCATTCCCAAAAGGCACTTTTTAGTGTATTTCCCAGCAAGATCTTCCCAGGGAATCATCTTGGAAAGGCGTATCCATTTATTATCAGGAGCAAGTCTGCCGGAAAAAGGCAATACGAAATCTTTTATTTCGATTTGATTGAGACCATCAAAATTGACCATTTAAGGCTCCTCCCTTATCTGACAAATGCAAAGGCTTTGTTAAATATCGCCCTAAATGTATGCATTTTAACCCTAAAAATCAAGATATAAATAATTGTTTATACAATATATTACATACTATTTCAGGAAGCCCTATTTACGAATAACCTCTTTCACTTTTTCTATTAATTTTAAGTTAGCTTTTTAATCCCGAGTTCCTTTATTTTCCTTGAAAGATTCGGCTGTTGCATTCCTAATTTTTTGGCAACAAGGGTGATATTCCAGTTGAATTTATTTAATTGATTCAAGAGGTAATTACGTTCAAATTCTCTTTTTATTTCGGAAAAGTTCTTGGTCTCTGAAAATTGAAATAAGCCGTCTTTTTGAGTAGTTCCTATATTCAGATGTGGCTTCACTTCTGCTTCAGAAATGATTTCCCTGGCTGTCAATATATATAATCGCTCTACCAGGTTTTTTAATTCCCGCACATTACCCGGAAAATGATAGTTATTCAAAAGATTAATAGCATTCTCAGAGAATTTTTTACAGGTCACTTTCAACTCCCGCGAATAATACTTCAGATAATAATCTATCAGAACAGGAATATCATCTTTTCTGTATCGGAGAGGTTGAATTTTAATTGGTAATACATTTAGGCGGAAAAATAGATCCTCTCGAAACGTATCGTCTTTAATCATTTCTTCAAGATTCCTATTTGTTGCTGCGAGGATACGCACATCAATATCAATCGTTTTATTAGTACCGATGCGTTCGAATTTACCTTCCTCGATAACCCTTAATATCTTTGCCTGTACTTCCAGATTCATGTCGCCAATTTCATCAAGGAATAACGTACCTTCATGTGCGATTTCTAATTTTCCTAATTTCTTTTTCTCTGCACCTGTAAATGCACCCTTTTCATGTCCGAATAGCTCACTCTCAACCAGATTAAGAGGAATCGCTGCACTGTTAAATTTTACAAATGGTCCATTATTGCGTTTACTATTATTATGGATTGCATAAGCAACCAGTTCTTTACCTGTCCCGCTTTCACCACATATTAGTACTTTCGAATCAGTAGCGGCAGTACGCTTGATTACGTCCCTGATATGATTTATTTCATTGGAAATACCTATGATACGGTGTTGAGCATCCCAATCCTCTTTTTCTAAAAAATATTTTTGTGATAATTTTCTATTTTCTACAATATTTTTCACGGAGATTGTTATTTGAGGAAGTGATAAAGGTTTTTCTAAAAATTCATACGCTCCCATTTTCACTGCCTTTACTGCTGTTTCTATATCGCCATGCCCGGAAATCATGATAACGTCAGTTTCAGGACAACTCTTTTTCACATTTTCTAAAACATCTATACCATCAATACCGGGAAGTCTTACATCCAGAAAAATTAAATCAATGACTTCTCCTTTTAGAATTTGTAAGGCTTTTTCACCGCTATTTGATACAAAGACTGTATAACCTTCATCTTTTAATATATTTGTTAGAGATGTACATATATTTTTCTCATCATCTACAATCAAGATTCTCATTTAATACTCCAATTGAAAATGTTATTCAGATAAATCATACCTATCAGGAATAGTTCCATCATTCTTCTTTAATGGGACGAAAATTGTGAATTCTGTTCCCTTACCTTTTTCGCTCTTAACTTTTATTGTGCCACTATGATTTTCAATAATGCGTTTGACTACTGCCAGTCCCAATCCTGTTCCCTTTCTTTTTGTTGTAAAGTAGGGCTCGAAAATCTTTTCTATGTCTATTTTGTCTATTCCACTCCCGTTGTCCGTGAAAGCTATTATAAAATTCAGATTCTCAAATTTTGCCCCTATAGTAAGTTTCCCATTTTTATCAATTGCCTGAAGAGCATTCTGTGTTAGATTAATAAAAACCTGCCTCATTTGCATTTTATCACCGTAGAAATCCGGTAAATCTTTTTTAATTTCTTGATGGATATTATGTTGATTTTTGTAAAGGTTTAATATTTCATTTAATTGTTCACTAAGGTCGTAATAACCTGGATTCGGTTCGGGCATCTTTGCAAAATCTGAAAATCGCCTAACGAGCATTTGCAGGTTATTAATTTCCTCTTTAACAATCTTTATTGTATCACAAAAAATCGTATCAATGTTCTCGCTATTTTCAAGATATTTTTGTTCTAAACGCTCAATAGATAATCTGATCGGAGTTAGTGGATTTTTTATTTCGTGCGCCATAACCCTGGCGATTTCCCGCCAGATAAGTTTCTTTTCCGCTTCGATAATTTGTTTTCTGTTTTCTTCCAATTCACTGACCATCTGGTTGAATGACACAATAAGATTATTAATCGGCGAAAACCTGTTTTCCTTTAACTGAATTTGTAAGTTACCTTCTGTTAATTCTCCGGTGGCGTTTTGCAGACGTTTCAAAGGTTTTGTGATGAGATTAACCGACACAAGAAAAATAATCAGAACCGACAGGGATACAAAAACAAACATGTAGACTGAATAGATAATAATTTCGTGTTGATATAGTCCTTTGGCTATTTCAATCTGTTTAATTTCAATTAACATATTCTCAATTTGCCGCTTATATTTCTCATCCTCCTCAGTTGATAATTTATCTTTATATTGTGAGTATAGATTACTGAGTTGACCATCCAGTTTCTCGATGGGAATCCGTCTCAGGTAGTTCTGGTAACTTCTGATAAAAAATGTTCTCATGAAAAGTATGGAAAGCATCAACAGAATGAAAAATAGAAGGACTATCTGAATTCGGAAGGAGGGTATTAAATTTTTTAGTTTCATTGAAATCTACAAATAATTTAATTGTTAAAGAGCAAATAAGGATAAATCGAAAAGATTTGATTCCGTCACGGGCTGGTTGTTATTCCAATAGAGCATCAGATCGAAGTTTTCAGATAATTCATAGAATGTGATTTTATCCATGTATGCAGTGATGCGAACATAGTATTTTTTACCTTCCTTAAGATTACTGGTATTGAGAATTTGATGGCGATCAATTCGGGCAAACTCAAGGTGGACGTCATTTATGGTGCGAAGCTGTAACGATGTTTCCTTTTCAGATATATAAAGTACAAACTTTTTGTCAATCAAATTGTATCTAAGTTTATGGTAGAAATTCTGCTTTAATTTTGGCTCGGTTCCTTTTTCAGAAAATAACTCTATTTTAAAATTCAGTTTTACTCCCTGACCGGACTTAAGAATTTCATCGAATTCCTTTGTGTAGCAATTTGCTAATTGACCCGAGAAATACATTTTATTTTCGTCGATAAAGAAATCAACATTTTCAAATACAGCATCTGTACCGGAAACGAACGGGAATATCAGCGATCCAATCGCTATCACTGAAGATATCAATTTGTCTAAAATGCTCTCGAACATACAATAATCTCTTTCAAAAAGTATATTACTTTACTGGTTTTAGCAAATAATTTTTAATATTCATTTTTAATTCTCTCCTTTTAATGAAGGATTCCCCATATTAAGAGAGGATTTATGATACAAAGAGTATCGGGATTACTTAAAATATAAAAATGAAATTTTTTATCTACCTTATTAATGCAGTTTTCAACTTATTTAATAAAAATTGCGCCTTTTGTTTTTACAAAAAGCGCAACTATAAGGATGAAAATCTTAGATTGTCACTCACAAAACAATTAATGTATTGAGTCCATCTTCTAATCCAGATTAAACCACGGGCCAAGTGAAAAGGTATAACCACTAAAGGATGTTTCTGGCGAATCCTTAATATAAAATTCCTTATCCACAGCTTTAATATTCCAACCTTTATGACGAGGAAATCCATACATATATCCAACACTGGATTGAATTCCAAAGTTATCACTGAATTTTAACGCCAGTGTCAGTCGTGGCTGAATCAAGTAATACTTTTTCTCCAGTTTCAAGTAGTTTTCTCCGGTATCAAGTAGGTGATTGTTCAATTCGTTCCAATTAAAGGTTCCGTCTGTTTTATACAAACTGATAGAAGTTCCCCCTAATCCAATTGTGGCACCGCCATATATGATAAAACGATCCATAATAGGAAAGCCTCTATCGTATGTAATTCCCCAGAATCCAACATGGTAATCCATCTGTTTATTTTTGCTTGAAACATCTGCATCATTTTTAATGTTTCGATGAAAAGAATTCGATGCCCATATTATTCCGGTTATGCCATTATCCTCTTCATCATCACCAACAAACTGGAACCCATTTAAATAGATACCTTTATAATTCCTATTTTTTACTTTATAATCTGATGTCACTTCACTAAAGCCGATCTCACCGAAGAATTCGGTCAAATCGCTCCAATCGGGCATATACCATATTGGGATCCAGTTAAATGGACCGAATCTAATATCTCCATAAAAAATTCTTGATTTTTTCCACTCTTCGGTCTCTTTTTCATGCAAATCAGTTAATTTTCCATCAGGTTGAAGAATAACATTGGTCTTACAGTATTTGCCATCACGAAATAGTGTTACCGGAATTCTTTCGCCAACCTGTTTCTTTTTAATTAGCCGTATAAAATGGTCATTGTGGAAGACTCTTTCACCACTAAATTTTGTGATGATATCGCCTTGAAGGATTCCTCCGAGATCGGCTGCTCCAGCTTCTTTAACCGAACCAACGAGCGCACCGTAATTTTGATCATAGTGTTTCTCATAAGCCGTTTGGAAGTTTAAATCTCTATAGAAATTAATACCAATTCTGGGTTTGAGCTTTCTCTCTTCCTTTAAAAAAACAGTATCCAGATCAGTGCTTCCTAATTCTTCTTCATCTAATATCAACCTTTCAGATTCAGAAATAGGACTCATTACGTCAGCGCTGTCTGGAAAAAACTGTGCGAAAAGATAGCAGCTATTCAGACATGTGAAAATTATTAATGCTAAAATATTACGAAAAAATAATAGGGTATCCTTATTATTCCTAATTAATTTCATTTGTACTTTCATCTCTATTCCCTTTCATTTAGCAATGTTGATAAACATTTAAATATCCAGTTTTAGAAACCGATCCAGGGACCGATCATTATCGTCAGACCATTAAGCGATGAATTCTTTGGTGTATTACTAATGTCATATTTTTTCTCAGCGAACACATTTTGCCAATCTTTTCCTGAATAACTGAGCATGTATCCGGCTTCTAATTTTAGCCAGAATACCGCGGCAACTCTATACATTACACTAATTTTCGGTTGGAACACGGCATATTTTTTCTTTAGTTCCACAAGATTGTAATAGGATTCGGATAGTTTGGTATCAATTTGCTCCCAATCAAAACTACCCTCCATTTGTGATACTAATAGCTTTTTCGAACCCCAACCGAACATGAATCCGGCAGATGTGATGAGCCTTTCAGATGGTCTAAATCGTTTATCCAGGGTTATTCCACCAAATTTACTGGTAAATTTCAAATATCTTGTTACGTCAGTATCTGCAGCAAATGAGTAACCTGTGCTTTTTGATGTGTTCCGCCCAGCATACATTCCGCCCAGGAAGAAACCACGCCCGATTAAGAAACTTAATCCCCCGCCATGATGGATAAAACCTCCTGGTAGTTTGGAGAAACCCGTTGATGAAATAACATCATCGATAGCTTGATTGTTGTGCGAAAACCAGACGGGCATATAACCGATTCCACCAAGTCCTTTTGGCTTATATGCTTTCGTTTGATCAGGGCTGATTTTACTCTGCTCAAGGAGTTTTCTTGATGTAATTGTAAGGGATACTGTATTCATTTTACCATCGCGAAAATATGTCAGCGATGCATCATTGCCAATCTGCTTGGTGGCAATAAGATTTTCCAGATGCTTTTTATACTTTACTTTCTGCTCGTCAAATTCTACGATGATATCGCCATCTAAAAAACCCCCTTGCTCTGCCGGTGTGCCCTCTTTTATTCCAGTAACAAGCGCTCCGAAGTTATTCTCGTAGTGCTTTTCATAGACATCCTTAAAAGTAACATCACCCAGGTGAAGCCCTAAAAATGGTAGTTCACACTCGACATCCTTTTCTTTCTGACTTTCAAACCAGCTTTCTATCTCTTTAGCCGCCAGTTCATATTGATTTACAAATCCAACTTTAGCAACACGTATCGGACCAACCTTGATTTCCTGAGCATTGAGAACTTCTGCTAATGCAAGAACCCATAGTACAAATGCAGAGATCAATAATATATCTGAAAGAAATGTGAAAAGATTTTTCAAAAAAGATTTCGAGTTGGAATGTATTAGAATCATCGTTTACTCCTTTTTTAAAATTCAAATGTCACCTATCATAAGAGCAAAGCGAATGCCAGATTCTTCGAAGATATAGTTCTCGACGGGGAATTATAGTTTGATGCCATCTAACACTAAAATAGTATATTAAAATCGTATGAAATTGATATGGAACTATATCAGAATGATATGGTGTTTAATTTATTACTACAAGATTTTTTAGCCATCCAATTTTCATATTTAAATATAATACAGATAGCCCTTTAAAATATTGAACGCCGTTTGCAGGATTGTAGAAAACCGAGTAATATCTCCGGAATGCAAACATACGCCAATTTCACCCATGCCGTTCATCATTGGAGAGGGAAGAATTAAGAGCCATATCGCACCAGCCTCTGATTGAGGAAATGCAGGATAAGACATTATTATTAAAACGATCTATATGGAACTGAATTGTTTCATGAATTTTCCCATAAAATCTAATGGCTAATTCAATTGCCATACCCTCTGTATAGTCATTGGATAAGTTAACCCTGGAGCCTCTTACAAAATTCTTATAAATGTCATTCTGAATGTAATGAAGAATATACTTACAGTCTCGCACAATAGATTCTTCACTCCGCTCAAGAATGACAAACCAGTAATAGATTAATTTTGCACGAGGTTCCAGGATTAAAAAATTTTCTAAGAGCAGGTGCTTACGTACACCTCTTATTCAATTTTATAATTGCTGATACATTATCAATTTACCAAAAACAAAAGCAGATATATTTGAATCAATCTCTGTACTTTCTTCCCTGAACTTTTTAGCAATTTTTTCATTATCAAACACTCCATCTGAAACAAGAATCGGAGTCATTTTATAGAGACGAATTTTGTCTTCACCATCGTCAACCCCGGTATGCGCAAATCCGGAATCTTTATGCCAAGTTACAGCGCGTTCGTTTTCACTTTTATCATAACACAGTTGAAATCCTTCAATTTCACCATAGTCATTATACCAGATAATCAGATCAAAGAATTTATCCGAGAACCAACGCCTGTAACCTTCTCCCTGTATTTGTCGCACATGCTTAATTTCAGACAGCATAGTATATTATTTCTTTCTGGATATAGATTGATTCATTATATTCATTAAAATCTCATGAAATATAAAGAGATTTAATCGAAAACCGGAAGAATCATTTCCTAATGAATTGACTCATTCGGGATTCTATCCTGTTCTGAAATTTCTACCACTTTCCTAAAAACTCGCATAAAGTTACCACCCCAGATCTTTTCAATATCTTCTTCCGAATACCCTTTCCTTACCAATTCTTTGGTAACATTTATCATTTCAGATACATCATCGCAGCCGATGAGACCGCCACCTCCGTCAAAATCTGTACCTATTCCAACATAATCAACACCGACAAGTTTGATAACATAATCAATGTGATCAACAAGCTTCTTCACAGTAGTTTTTCCTTGAGGGTATTTCTTCATAATTGCTTGACGTTCCTTACGATATTCTTCCTTTATCTCAGAGTCTTCAATTTCATTCCAGGGTCCATATTTTCCCTCAAGCTCATCTAACGCCGCTTCTCTTTTGCGATTCGGTCTTTCCTTTTTGACATATCCGGTATAAAAACACATTTGTATAACACCGCCTTTTGAGGCCAGCGCCTGAATCATTTTATCGCTCATATTCCGAGGATGATCGCACAACGCCCGAGTACATGAATGACTGGCAATCACAGGAGCTTTACTCACTTCCAGAACATCATAAAAGGACTCATCAGAAATGTGCGAAACGTCAATAATCATCCCAAGGCGATTCATTTCCTTAACTACCCGCCTCCCAAAGTCGCTAAGACCATGATGCTCCGGTCCATCGGGATCGGTTGATGAATCACATATATCATTATTCGTATAATGACAAAGAGTAATGTAGCGCACACCTTGATCAAAAAAGTATTTGACGTTCTCCAAATCCATGCCAATCGGAAAGCCATTTTCCATACCAATATAAGCCGTAAGAAGACCGGCTTTATGATTCTTATAAGCGTCACCCGGTTTAGTACCTAACGAAATAATGTTACCATATTTTTCACACATTGCTTTTATGACTGAAATCAATTCAACCGCTCTTGCTTTTGCCCATTTGTATTTTTCCGGTGTGCGTTCTCGCTGACCCACGTAGGCAGCGAAAAATTCTACATCCAACCCTCCTTCTTTCATGCGAGGCAAATCAATTTTACTTCCTGTGATTTGATCAGATTCATGACGAACTCCAATATCCCAGGTAGAATCAATCATTAGTAACGGAGTATCGCTGTGTGTGTCAACTGTAAGAATTCTATCGTGAATTAATTTTGCCTTTAAAGTGATTTCCTTATCCTTTTTTCCGCAACTAAAAAGAGTAAGAACAAAAAGCAAAAGTAAATAAAATTGTAAGCGGTTTTTAATTATCATAAATGTCCTCCCTTCTTTTTCTTTTTAAAGTAAAGCGACCACATCGCTTTCAACTTTCACCCCCGATAGCACAATTAAATTGCCAAACTATCGCTTCATCGTCAACAAAGTGATTTTATATGAAGAAATGAAAACCTTTTAATTACCTTTTCCCAACGGGACTAATCCGGAGCAGTCGGGTCAATTTTTCTTATATTGAAGTACCCCGCCTCGAAAAGGTCATAACAGGAAAGCTCTGTTTTCCTACGGATCGTATGATCGGAAACCTCCAAACCTGTATTTATCTCCTGTTAATTTACTTCAGATTAACTTTTTTATTGAATAAGGGTGAAATGCGGAACAGCGTTCCGCGGTACAAATCTAAATCTTTTCCCCAACGGGACTCCAGCGGTAGTCGTGACAATCTCCCTGATCCCTATACACTTCGTTACTAGGGATAAGTTCATATATCGGTGATTATCTTGTTAATTCTTCACATCGGGCAATTCTTTCTTCAAAAATCTAAAATCTGCCCCGCAGGGACTCCCGTAGAGCAATCTGCCTCATAGAGACCCCTTTGGGGCAATTTTCAATTTGAAATAAAAGCATTAAAAGACCCCTCCTCTACGCAACTTGTAATATCACAGGTGCAAGTAATGAGAATATCTTTAAAAACCAATTTTATTCTTTGGTTTTACCTGCCTTAGATTCTTCTTTATCTGTAGATTTTTTCTTCTCTTCATGTAAACGAGATTTCATGGATTCTATCTGTTTATCAGTATTAATAGTATCATCAATCTCATCCTGGATATCTTTTGTAGCCTTTTTAAACTCTCTCAGGCTTTTCCCTAGACCTTTAGCTAATTCAGGTAGACGCTTTGCACCAAATAAGAGTAATAAAACCAACAAAATTAACAAAATCTCCCAAATACCTAAATTGCCCATTTTATCTTCCTTTCCGTTTTTATCTCCAGTATCGCAAAAAATAGTAAACAATAGCGATACCTATTATTCCTACTAGATTCAATTTCAGGGTAAATCCTAAAGTTATTGAAAACATTATCAGGTCGATAACCCCTGGACCTATTATTATATCTATTGAGCGAAGAAATACCTCTTTAACCACTCCATCTGGAATAGCCATCTTTAACAGTTCTCCAAATAAAGAACCAATCATTGCCCCTAAAAGAAGAGTCCCTATTATAAATAAAAGAGAAAACTTTTTCTGAATTTTTTCCATATTAATCCTACTACGTCACTTAAACTTTTACTATATAATATATTGTATGATGATATTGTCTTTAATCCAACATATAGTGCTAAATTTCATAAGTTACGTTGTAGGGTTAATTTTTCCCTAACAACGAGTTAAAAATTCCCAAGCCATCCTCAGAGCCAAGTATCTTTTCTGCCGCTCGCTCCGGATGGGGCATCATACCGAGAACATTTTTATCTTCATTCAGAATACCTGCAATATTTAACATAGAGCCGTTTGGATTTGCCTCCGGAACCACATCACCATTCGACGAACAATATTGAAATACTATACTATCTTCTCCTTCAAGTTTCTCTATCGTCTCCTTATCTGCAAAATAATTACCACTGTAGTGAGCAATAGGCATTTTCAATACCTGATTACTCTCATAACATTTTGTAAAACAACTCTTATTATTTGCGACTTTAATATATACGTCCTGGCATCTAAAACGAAGATGATCATTTGTAATTAAACTTCCAGGTAGTAATCCGGCTTCGAGTAATATCTGAAAACCATTGCAAATACCCAAAACTGGTCCCCCTGAATTTGCGAATTTTACCACCTCTTTCATCACTGGAGAAAATCTTGCTACAGCCCCAACTCTTAAATAATCACCATAAGTAAATCCGCCAGGGAGAATAATCGCATCGAAAAAATTTAATCCCGTCTCTTTATGCCAGATGTACTCAACCTTAGCTTTAACAACTTTCTTCAAAACATGATAAGTGTCATGATCACAATTTGAACCTGGAAATACTACAACGCCTAATTTCACTTAGAAACCTCTTCCAATTGAAATTTGTATTTCTGAATTACTGGATTGGATAATATTTTATCACATGCTTGCTTTGTCAATTCTTCAGCCTTCTCTCGATTTACGGTATCACTAAAACTTATTTGAAAATATTTCCCCACTTCTATTTTATTAATATCCTGATAACCTTCCGAAAGGATCCCTTCGTGAAAAGAAATCAAAGCATTATAGATTGCTTTTGCTTCAGGGTCAAGAATACCAGTCTTATAAGAAACAATCACTTTGGCTAACCACATAGATTATTTACTCCTTCTCCTCATTGAAAAATGCAATCTGGGCTCCTCGTATCCCACCATCCATATTAGTAATTGTGTGATAATAAAGGCTCCGAAAACTGGAAAAATTGTGTAGCCCGGAAAAACAATCATTAGTAAAAAGACAACAATCACGAAAATACTTTTTGCAACAGTAAAAGTCCCTTTATGAAAAGAAATTTTCGGTAATGAGCTAACTCGAATATGACTTACCATAAGAAATGAAAGAACAACAACCATTGGTAAAATAATTTTCGGTTCACCATAATTACCAAAAAGTTTATTGTGAAACCAGATAAAAGAGCCAATTGTTATGGCATTAACAGGAACGGGAAGTCCTGTATAATATAGAATTTTCTCACTTTTGGCTTGAACATTAAATCTTGCCAAACGAATACCTCCAAATAACAACGGGAAAAAACTCAGTAGCCCTCCAATGAATCCTAACTCCGAAACAAATAGAATATTTATTAATATAGAAGGCGCTACACAAAAAGAGACAATATCAGCAAGCGAGTCGAATTCTATACCAAATTCAGATACTTGTTGTAATCGACGAGCTACTTTTCCATCAAGCCCATCAAAGATTGCCGCAACTATCATTAACATTATCCCGGTAATATATCGACCATGAAAAATCTCTAAAATCGCTAAAAATCCTGAAAATAAATTAAATATAGTAAAAATACTGGGTATAAAAGACCTCTGAACTTTCATAAAATTTCTCCAATAATACTTTCGCCACCTTTTACTTTATCCCCCAATTGAACTTTTATCTCCACATTCTCTGGTATAACCAGGTCTACCCTTGACCCAAACATAATCATTCCATAACGCTCACCCTTATTTATAGCATCTCCCACTGAAAGATAAGATACAATTCGCCGTGCGATTAAACCGGCAATTTGGGTAACTGTAAATTTTAATCTGTCGCTTTCAATTGAAACTTCACTCCGTTCATTTTCAAATGAAGCTGCCGACTTATAAGCTGCCTTGAAGTTACCCTTTTTATAATTCACTTTTCTCACTATACCACCAAACGGCATTCTATTTACATGCATATTAAAAATAGACATAAAAATGGAAATGCGTTTACCCTTGCCAACAAAGCCATCATCAACATTCTCAATTGCAATAATCTTTCCATCTGCCGGTGAAACAATAACGTTATTTTCATCCGGAACTAACCGATTTGGATCACGAAAAAAATACATTGTAAAAATAAATAAGATAAGCAAAATCCAAAAAATTACTTTCAGCAAAATGCTGGCTGATAGAAGAGTAAAAATGGATAAAATAAATGCTATAAAAAAAACCGGTAGTACTACTTTTATACCTTCTCTTGCTATCATCTTTAATCACCAACGATCCGTGTCATCATCTCCTTATAAGTTTTTTCCACATCACCAAGATCATGTCTAAATCTATCTTTATCCAATTTTCTATTTGTCCCCTTTTCCCAAAATCTGCAAGTGTCGGGCGATATCTCATCAGCCAGCAGAACCTGACCTTTGAATCTCCCGAACTCCAATTTAAAATCTACTAAAGTTACATTAATTGAGTTAAAAAATCCTTGCAATATTTCATTTACTTTAAGAGCCTGTTCTCGTATTATATTTGTCTCCTCAGCATTGGCAAACCCAAGAGAAATAATGTGATCTTTATTCATAAGAGGATCATGTAGGGCATCATTTTTAAAGTAAAACTCAACTATTGGTCTATTAAAAATTATACCCTCTTTTATTCCATACCTCTTACATAAGCTGCCGGTAGATACATTTCTAATAACCACTTCTACAGGAATTATCTTTACATTTTTAATAGCCATTTCATTATCAGATAATTTTTTTTCAAAATGGGATTTAATCCCATTCTTAGCCAGTAACTCAAATAGGTAGGTACTTATCGCATTATTGGCTAATCCTTTTCCAATAATTGTTCCCTTTTTAATACCATCAAATGCTGTTGCATCGTCTTTAAAATGCTGTATCAGTAAATCAGGATCATCTGTTTTAAACAGAATTTTTGCTTTTCCCTCATATAAACGCTCACCTTTTTTCATCTCTGCCCCTTCTTTTTAGCTCGTTTAAATATACCATCAATACGTTCTAAAACCTTTTTTAAATCAAACATCTGTTCAATTTCATCAGGAGTCAAATACCTGCAAAGTTCTTTGTCTCTGATTAGAAGTTCTTTGAAACTGATGTCTTTATTCCAGGCTTCCATAGCATTTCTCTGAACAATTTGATATGCATCCTCACGCGAAAGTCCCTTTTCTATCAATGCCAGTAAAACCACCTGCGAAAATATCAAACCTTTCGTCTTCTCCAAATTCTTTATCATGTTATCAGGATAAACTATAAGATTCTCAAGAACTCTGGATATCTCATACAATAAAAAGTCAATGCAAATACAACTATCCGGCAGAATAACACGCTCAACTGATGAATGAGAAATATCTCTCTCGTGCCATAATGTGACATTCTCCATTGCAGATTGAGTATAACCACGTAACAATCTTGAAAGCCCACATATTCTTTCAGTAAGTATTGGATTCCTCTTATGTGGCATAGCGGAGGAACCCTTCTGACCTTTGGAGAAATACTCTTCAGCTTCCCTAACCTCAGTTCTTTGCAGATGTCGTATCTCTGTAGCAATCTTTTCGATACTTGCACCAATCAAAGCAATAGTTGAAACAAAGAAAGCATGACGGTCTCTCTGAACAATCTGATTACTTACCGGCTCCGGCTTCAGCCCCAAATTTTTACACACCATATCTTCAACTTCAGGGTCAATATGCTGATAGGTACCAACAGCACCGGAAATTTTTCCTGCTTTAACTCCGGAAAGAGCAAGTTTGAATCTTTCGATATGTCTGAGCATCTCCTCTTTCCAGATAAGAAATTTCAATCCGAAAGTAATGGGTTCAGCGTGAATTCCGTGCGTCCTTCCTATCATTAGAAGGTCTTTGTATTCCCTGGCTTTATCATCAAGGATATTTATCAACCGCTCCAACTTATTTAATATCAAGCTTCCAGATTCGGATAGTTGAAGCGCTAATGCTGTATCCAGAAGGTCTGAAGAAGTCATTCCTCTGTGAATATAACGGGCAGACTCACCAACATTTTCTGAAATATTAGTTAAAAAAGCGATGACATCATGTTTTACTTCTTCCTCAATCTCGGATATACGCTCAACACTGAATGAGGCTTTATTTTCAATCTCATTAAAATCGCTTTTTGGAATAAGACCTTTCTGATGTTGAACGCGACAAACTTCTAATTCAACCTTTAACCAGGTCTCAAACTTATACTGTTCAGACCATATTTTACCCATTTCCGTGAGTGTATAACGAGCAATCATTTTTTATTCCAGTTCTAAATTAAACTCAAGCCTTTTTCTTCCTCTAAGTAAAAAGACTTTTATATTATCTCCAGCCTTTAGGAAATTCCCCTGAATCTCTGCAATTATATCATCATCAGTATGAATTTCTTTATCATTGACCTTTATAATTACATCACCTACTTTTATTCTAGCCCGATGAGCTGAACTACCCCGTTTAACTTCTGTTACTATCACTCCAGATGTCGAGGGTAAACCCAGATAACGAGCAAGAAAGTTATCAATATTTTGCACAGATAAGCCCGTTCTATCTACCTTACCATGTTTCTTTAATTCCGATACAATTGACTTTACCCTATCAATAGGAATTGCGAAACCTATCCCAATCGATCCCTCGCTGTAATTACTTCCAGTGAAAATAAACGTATTTATCCCAATCACTTCGCAACTGGAATTTACTAACGGACCACCACTATTACCGGTATTTATGGAGGCATCAGTCTGAATCATATCCTGATATATCCTACCACTTTGTTGGCGACCGAAATCGAGATCGCAACCTGAAACAATTCCAACTGTAGCTGTTGGTTTATAATTAACATTAAAGAGACCAAAAGGATTGCCAAGAGCAACCACCCATTCTCCAATTATTATATCATCAGAAGAACCCATTCTTGCATAGGAGAAATTCTTCCCTTTAAGTTTTAAAAGCGCTATATCCGATACCTGATCACTTCCAACTAATTTAGCTTTATATTCTTTTCCACCAATCAATGTAACAATAATTTCCTCGGCTCCTTCTACAACATGAGCATTTGTTACAACGTGGCCGTCTGAGCTAATTACAACTCCAGAACCCAGACTCTTTACCCTTCGCTTGTATATCTGCTCAGGAAACAACATATTCCACAGAGGATCATTGAAAAATGGTCTGGTGACATACTCCTGAATTGCAGTTACATTTATACCGGCAACTGCTGGGCTGACTTCTTTTATTACCTGGGTAATGGCATTTTGTCGGGAAGTGTTGATCTCAGCCTGATATTTTCCGGACTGGGCTTTAACAGCAGAAAAAATGAATAGAAGAAATATTACTGAGCATATGTAATTAAACTTTCTCATTTCTCAACCTTTTCCCAATCTTTAAGAAATTGTTCAATTCCTCTGTCCGTTAAAGGATGCTTTGCCATTTTCTCCATAACAGCAAAAGGTATAGTGCAAATATCTGCACCAATCATCGCTGCTTCAACAATATGAAGCGGATTCCGGATACTTGCAACAATTACTTCAGTATTAAAGCCATAATTTTCATAAATGGTAATTATTTTTCCTACAACATCCATTCCTGTGTTATGGATATCATCAAGCCGCCCTACAAACGGACTCACAAAAGTTGCCCCCGCTTTGGCTGCTAAAAGTGCCTGAAGTGGTGAAAATACCAATGTTGTATTCGTCCGAATTCCCTCTTTTGACAATATTTTAATTGCCTTCAAACCTTCTAATATCATTGGGATTTTAACTACAATATTTTCATGAATTGTTGCTAAATCCATAGCTTCTTTCACCATTCCTTCCGAATCAAGACTTACAACTTCACCACTTACCGGACCATCTACGACTTCACAAATAGAACGTAAAATATCTCTGAAATTGCCCTTTTCTCTTGACAATAAGGTTGGATTCGTTGTAACGCCATCAAGTAGCCCCCAGGATTGCGCTTCTCTTATTTGGTCTAAATTTGCCGTATCAATAAATAATTTCATTTGCTTTTCCTAATTAGAAATTTTAAAACTACAAATACACTAAGATCTATCGCTATAAAAAACCGATTTTCACTATAGAATATCATTTAATCTTTAATTTTTCCCATTAACTGCCATCCGTCAATTGCCGGATTTCGCTTCGCTCAACTGCTTACTGCTTACTGTCATTTCTCAATATTCTACTTTCAATAAAAACAAGCCTTTCGCTGGAGCGGTATAAACTTGCATCTCTCCCGGCTCATTTTCAAGAAGATTTTTAAAATCTGAAATAGTGTATTTCCCTCTGGCAACTTCCATCATAGTACCGACCAACATTCTGACCATACTATGTAAAAACCTATTACCGGCAATTTTATAAATTAGCATTTCCTCTTTTTTAATCCATTCTGATTCATAAACTATACAGACCTTTGATTTTGATTCAGTTGCTGAGCGGCACAAAGAAGTAAAATCATGTTTGCCTTCAACCAATTTTGCACATTTAGTAAGAATAAAAAAGTCAAATTCAAATGGTGGCAGCCATGAATAATAACGGTTAATAGCAGATGGTTTCTCCAAAACTTGATAGATATAAGTACGTTTTACAGCAGAAAATCGAGCATGAAATGACGAATCAACTTCTTTGCACTCATGAATTAATATATCTTCAGGAGTTCTGGCATTTAGAGCATCCTTGATAGATTCTGTTGACAAGGATGTTTCCAGATCAAAGTGAGCAACCTGATTTAGTGCATGAACCCCACTATCCGTTCTCCCTGAACCAATTACTGTAACTTGCTGGTTTTTATTCAAAGGTTTTAAAGCCTCCTCAATAGCAAACTGAATTGAACATCCATTTGTCTGTCTCTGCCAGCCACAGTAGTTCGTTCCATCATATTCAATATCTATTCTAAATCTTCTTTTCATATCTAACTAACAAACAAAATTACCAAACTTGAAAATACAACACCGGTAAAGGTAAAAAAAGCATCCTCCATTTTAAACTTCAAATGTGAATAATATGTGCGTTTATTACAAATGCCATAACCTCTAATCATCATAGCATCAGCAAGTGTTTCTGCCTTTCTGAAACTAAATATCATCAAAGGAATAAGAGTTTCTCGAACGTTTAGAATTTTATTCCGTACTGACTCTTTTTGATCCTTAATAAAAGTTTTCCAGCCCTCATCTAATCTCCAATACTCTTCACGCATTATTGGGAAAAACCTTACAGCAATAAATATAACCTGAAACAAATCATCAACGGGAATATTTAAGCGGCGAAACGGTTTTAAAATGGAATAAATGCAATCAAGAAACTCAAGCGAGTTAATCCAATTTATTAAAAATGCCATAAAAAGAAGGAGATTACCCAACCTGAAAGTAAATTTGACAGGCAGTAAAATCTCCTTCCAATCTATATAGTAAACTCCCTCCTTAAACAAGGTCGAAAATACATTTGTTGAAAAAATTAAATGTATCAAAAAAGTAATCGGGAGGAATATAAGCAGATATTTAACCGATTTAAATGTTCTGATTAACGAAGACAATACTAGCTTCGTCAGTATAATGATTACCATAAAAATACATATCTGTCCCAATAATGATTGAGTGGAAAAAATGACTGCAATTCCACCTATTGCCCAAATCAGTTTTGCTCTCGGATCAAAATTCATTATTTAATCTCTTCAAATCCGTTTTTCTCATGGAAATGCCTATCCCAACGGGATCCCTTCGGGACGGCAAGGATCCGTCAGCCGACGGAGACCAAATGGGTTTTAATTCTTCAGCTCCTCAAAAAGAAAAATTCAAAGAAAGTGTTACTCCATTTGAATGAGGAACAATATACGCACTAAGATCAGAATTTGGTTTTTCAATTCTATTTCTCGTAAGAGCAATAACATCGAATATACTGATAATTCGATTTACAACAAGACCGGCGACAGCAAACGAGGCATTTCGAAGAGCAACGCTACCTTTTATTCTTATTTTGTCGAATTCTTTGCGTGATTGCTCGCTATCCCACGCCCAGAAATATTCATCATTATCAAGATATAAAGCACTGCTTTGTCTATATCTGAGTTTCTGCTCATTATACTCATATATATTCATGTAATTACCAATATCTTTAAAATAATAATCATCCTTATTTGCAGGATTTACTTCAGCATGCTGAGCAGCATAAGCTCTCATATTATCATTCATGGAACCGGCATGAAACTGAAAAGCTACATAAGTAATCCAGAATACCAATTCTGAACTGTTAAAACTATACCCTCTTTTATGATAATCGAGGCTATGCTCGCCCCATCCAGGCAAAACAATAGATTTCAACAATAATGTTCTGGCTTGAGAAATACTCAATTTATCAGATGAGATACTATCAATTTGACTTGTAAAATTATTTTCAGCAAATAGCATATTTGACCATATAAAAATAAATAGAGATAACAAGACAAATGTTCGAATTAAGATCTTCATACTTTTTTCCTCCTGAAAAAACATATTATCAAAAATCCGACCGATATTAAAACACACAAACATCCAAACCAGTTCCCAAACTTAACATACAAAGTTTTAGGATTCCCTTGCTGGATTTCAGCTGACAACCAGCCCAATTCCCCAAGTCCAATTTTTCTAAGTACTCTACCGTGGGAATCTACAATCATTGAAATGCCCGTATTTGCTGACCTTACAACAGGAATCCCATTCTCAATTGCCCGAAATCTTGAAATCTCTGCATGCAGAAAAGGAGCTGACGTAAATCCAAACCATGCATCATTTGAAACGACTATTAGCATCTCCGAACCTTTTCTGGCACCATCTCTTACAATATGAGGAAATGTCGATTCATAACATACTACTGTTGTGAAAAAAAGTGTTGTATCAGAAGATTGCGACGCTGTAACCTTTAAAGGGATTTGAAATACATTAACTTCTTCTCCAGCATCAAAGTTCCCCTGTCCCATGTTCAAATTATTCAAGTTGGGGAAAATACCCGAAAGCGGGATATATTCTCCAAGCGGAACAAGTATAATTTTGCGATAACTTTCGATATTATGAGAATTTGGACGCAACAAAAAAACTGCATTATATGCTTTATAATCCTCGGAAGAAGTCCACTCATAATCAGGGACGCCGGTCACTAAGGAAACATCTAATGCAGAAATATGCTTAATAATCTTATCAAGTGAATGATACCTATTTCTTCGAAGATATGTAGGAGTTGCCGTCTCCGGCCAAACTACTAAATCCTGAGGGTTTACCCCTACCGAGTCTGTTAGATCGTGTAAAAGCTGCATATTATCTTTATAGGACTTCCTTTCCCACTTGTCATTAGGGTCTACATTCGGTTGAATCAATCCAACGTGAACAGTTCGACTATCATTCTTCTTCCCAGATTTATGAAGCACAGATAAGCCATAAATTTCAGGTACCAGAAACAGCAGTAGAATTGCAGTAATGTAAGTAAACTCCCTCTGCTTATTAATCGGATTAAAAATAATGTTGTAAATGAGAATATTTACTAAAACAATCCAGAAACTAACACTATATGGCCCGGTAATTGAAGCAAATTGAATAAGTTGAATAGCATTAGATTGAGTATAGCATAGATTATTCCATGTGAACCCCAACGTACCAAAAGACCTTATAAATTCAATTGCTACCCATATCACAGGAAATGACCATATCCCGGCAGCTTTTCCAAACCGTTTTCCAATTATCCCGATTAAAATACCGATAACTCCATAATTCAATGCAAGAAACAGCACTGCAGAAATCATAGATAAAAGTGCCCAGTACCACTCAGTACCTTTATTGAACGCTAACCAATATAAAATCCCAAAATTAAGTATAACTCCGAAGAGAAATCCCTTTTCAAAACCAAGATAGAACTCATCCTGAACAAATACGAAGATTAAAGGGATCAAACTAAAATATGCCAGGAAACCCAGCGGAGATGGAGGGAATGCCGCTACTGTAAGCAGACCAGAGATTATTATCAATATCCACTTTGGTAATCTATTCAATTGCTCTACCATTTTTAAATTAGTGCCACCTGTTTAATCCATCCACATTTAGTAAAAATAATTGTGAAATATTGGGTACTATTATAAAAAAGAAGAATTTAATTTCTTTTTTCTGTACTTATTTATTCCTAATTGTCCCAATAAGTTTGCTACAAATTCGGGTTAAAATTCTTTGTATCTAAATATGTTTGAAGAATTATTGCAGCAGCAGTTTTGTCAATTTCACCTTTATTATGACCGGTCTTTATCCCTTTTTTATGAAGAACTTTAATCGCTTCAACCGAAGACAATCTTTCATCAACTTCCTCAATTGGGACTGAAGTTTCATTTTTAAGTTGAGATATAAAACCTTTTACTTCCTCCGTCTGTGCTGTGGAATTTCCAGATAATGCTATTGGTAAACCTATTGTGATTAGTTCAACTTCATTTTTAATTACTTCTTCTTGAATCAAAAGAATTGCTTCTTCAATATTATGAGATTTAATAGTCTTTAAAGGCGATGCAATTATCTGCATAGGGTCAGACAATGCCAGCCCTATTCTTGCCTTACCATAATCGATACAAAGAATTCTACCCAAATTTTTCTCGAAAAATAACCTAAGCTTTCTTTAATGCCTCTTTTATAAGTACCCCTGGTTTAAAATGAGTTTTTCGCCTCGGTGGAACATAAACCACTTCATTTGTACGAGGGTTACGAGCTTTTGGTTTTGCTTTTGTAGGTTTAATCTCAAATACTCCAAAGTTGCGAACCTCAATACGTAAATTTTTGTCGTCTTCACAAAGCATTTCCCTTAATGCTATGAAAACTCCATCAACAATTTTTCCCGTCTTACATATCTTTTCCCCTGCAACTTTTGCCGTACGTCTTACGACATCCTTTTTCGTGTAAGTTTTAATACGCATAAGTATCCTCCTTTTATTTACGTTCTACAGAAATTATTCCCTGCACATTTTGTAACTTTGATATAACCTTATTTAAGTGGTTTAAATTCCCAACCTGTAAAATTAGCGAAATGTGAATAATTGTTTCATCCACATTTCCGTCGATACTGATGATATTTGTATTGGTACTTGATATTGCCTCAGTTACATCCTTTAGAAAATTTTTCCTTTCCTGCCCCATTATCTTTATTTGTGTAATGAAAGATTGTTTACTGTCGACATCCCAATTTACATCTATCAATCTCTCATTTTCTTTTAAAAGCGCTGGCAAATTACTGCAATCGCTCTTATGAACTATCATCCCCCTTCCATGACTAATATACCCTATTATTGGATCACCTGGAATAGGGTTACAACATTTTGCAAATGATACCATTAGATTACTTACACCATGAACTTTTATTCCCTTTACACTTCTGCGGGCAGTTTCAAGGAACATCGCATCAAAGTCAATTTCTTTTAGTTCAACGTTATCACGTGGAAATAACTTCGAATATATTTGGGGAATAGTTACAATTCCACTGCCTACAGCAGCATAGAATTTATCTAAATTATCATATCCAAATTGATCAAATGAGCCCTGTACCATTTTTAAAAATCGCAAACTTTTACTTCTTTTATTCTCTTTCTCCAATATCTCTTTCCCGAGTTTAACACTTTCCTCAAACTGAGTTTTTCTAATCCAGCGTTTAATTGCTGCAATAGCTTTTGCAGTTTTAACAAATTTCAACCACGCATAACTCGGTTTATGTGCATCCGATGTAATTATTTCTATTGTTTGACCACTTTTTATCTCTGAATTTAAGGGAACTATTTTCCCGTCAACTTTTGCGCCTATACATCTATATCCTATTTCCGTATGTACTTCAAATGCAAAATCAACAGGTGACGCACCTTTTGGAAGCCGGATAAGATCGCCTCGCGGTGTAAAAACAAAAATCTCATCTTTAAAAAGGTCAATTTTTAATGTTTCCATGAAATCTTTCGGCTCTTCGGATTCATTTGTAAGAACATCAATAAGGTCTCTTAACCACTTTACATATTTATCAACTTCATCAGGTTTTGTGCGTCCCTCCTTATAACGCCAATGTGCAGCAATACCTTCCTCTGCTACCTCATTCATCTCCTCAGTTCGAATCTGTATCTCAACTATTTTCCCGCCAGGCCCATAAGCAGTAGTATGAATTGATTGGTAATAATTAATCTTATGATTAGCAATATAGTCCTTAAATCTATCCATCACCGGTGTAAATAGGTCATGAACGATTCCCAAAACAGCGTAACAATTTTCTTTTGTATCCACAATTACTCGTATTGCCAATAGATCATAAATTTCCTCAAAAGGTAGATTACGTGATTTCATTTTTTTATAAATGGAATAAAAGTTTTTAGGGCGACCAAAAATCCGAGCAGGGACATTTTGCTCAGCAAGAGCTCGTTTTAAAGGTTTAGTAAAAGTATTTATATATTTTTCTCTCTCACTTTTCTTTTCCTTAACCTTCTTTTGTAAAAAGCTATAAGAATCTATGTCAAGAGTTTTCAGTGCAAGATCCTCCAATCCTGACTTTAGTTTGAACATACCAAGCCGATGCGCGAGAGGAGCATAAACATCCCTTGTTTCTATAGCAATTCTCCGCTGCTTTACCGGGGGTAATGAAGTCAGAGTCTGCATATTATGATATCGGTCAGCCAATTTAATAATAAGAACACGTATATCCTGAGCAACGCTAAGGAGCATTTTTCGGAAATTATCTGCCTGCTTCTCTTGTCTATTTCTGAATCTAATCCCACTTATTTTCGTGACACCTTCAACTAATTCTGCTACTTCAGCACCGAATTTTCTTTCTATATCTTCGTATCTAACCCCTGTATCCTCAATGACATCATGAAGTAATCCCCCAGCAATAGTTACGGAGTCCATATTCATTTCAGATAGAATTTTGGCTGTACTATAGGAATGTTCAAAATATGGTTTTCCGGATTTCCTTATCTGCCCCTTATGTGCATCACGGGCAAAAGTGTAAGCTTCCCATAAGAAATCCTCATCAATAGATAAGTTATTAGAGCTTCCCTTTTTTGAGCGAATAAGAGCATAGAACTTTTTAGGTTTCTTATTTGTTCCTGAAACAACATTATTGATAGATTTAGCGGTCATTAGAAAGGAACACTCTCCATCTCTTCATGTGAAACTGCTATATTTTCAAATTTTGCATACTCCTTAATGAAAACTACATCTATTGTGCCTGTAGGACCATTTCTTTGTTTGGCAACGATAATTTGGGCCTTATTCTCATCTTCAAGATATTTTTCATCTTTGCCTGCTCTCCTGTCATAAATAGATTTACGATATATAAATAAAACAACGTCGGCATCCTGCTCGATAGCACCACTCTCCCTTAAATCAGACAGTTGAGGTCTGTGATCTCCACCTCTCATTTCTACGGCTCTTGAAAGCTGAGAAACAGCTAAAACCGGAACATTAATTTCCTTTGCAAGCGCCTTAAGACTCCGCGATATCTCGGTAATCTCTTGCTGTCGGTTTTCAGCACGTTGACCTTTTATAAGCTGAAGATAATCCACTATAATCAACTGTATATCATGTTCAGCCTTTAACCGGCGTGATTTTGCCCGTATTTCCATCATTGTTAAAGTTGGAGAATCATCAATGAAGATAGGAGCTTTTGAAAGACGTCCTGTCTGCATACTCAATCTCTGCCACTGCTCCTTCGGCAACTTACCAGTTCGTACTGCATGGCTATCTACTCTCGCTTCTGCACAAAGAAAACGCATTGCTAGTTGATAGTCAGCCATCTCAATACTAAAAATACCAACTGGTACATTGAACTCTACTGCAGAATTCCTGGCAATTGTCAAGGCAAGCGCAGTCTTACCCATTGAAGGTCTTCCGGCAAGAATATCCAGGTCTCCAGGTTGCAAACCGGAGGTCAAATCATCTAAATCGGTAAGCCCTGTCGGAATACCCGTTGTATACCACTTCTTTTTATGGATTGAATCAATATGTTCGAAAGTACGGTTCAAAACATCGGTAATATTTTTAAAACCACCTTTTAACCTGCTTTCTGAAAGTGCAAATATTTTTTGTTCAGCACGATCCAAAACATCATAAGCAGGGTCTCTTGCTTCATATGCCTCATTTTGAATCTCATTGGATGAAACGATCAATTTGCGAAATATAGACTTCTCGAGGACTATTTTAGCATAATACTCAATATTAGCCGCAGAAGGAGTAGACTCCACAAGTCCCGTGATATAATACGCACCGCCCGCTTTATCCAGGGTTTTCTTGCTCTTTAAACGATCTATTACACTAACCTGATCGACAGGTTGTCCCTCATTAAATAAATCCTCCATAGCTCGAAAAATAATCTGATTGGCGTCTTTATAAAATGCTGTATGATCGAGATATTGAAGCGCTTTACTAACAGCTTCTTTATCCAGCATCATAGCACCTAAAACCGATAACTCCGCCTCATCCGCATATGGCGGAACTCTCACATAATTACTCTCATTTTGAGGCATAATCAACTCCTCATTTTTAAATATAGAGTTTTTGAATTTTTTGGAAATCTTCCCATGCAAACTTCTTCAAGTTCGGATTTCTTAGTAAAGCAGCTGGATGATATGTTACCATTAAATCAAATCCATGATAATTATAAATTCGACCTCGCATCTGATGTAAGGTATATTCAACGCGTAAAAGTGTCTTTGCAGCTACCAAACCAAGACAGATAATTAATTTTGGCTTAATAATCTGAATTTGAGTAAGAAGATACGGTTCGCACTTTTCAATTTCATCAGAGTGAGGAGTACGATTGTCAGGTGGGCGACACTTTAATATGTTAGCAATAAACACATCTTCACGCACCATATTTATTGCTAATAAAATTTTATCAAGAAGTTTCCCTGCTCTACCAACAAATGGTTCACCTTGAATATCTTCATTGTAACCTGGCGCTTCTCCTATAAATAGCAAATCGGCATCAGGATTTCCTGCACCAAAAACTGTATTTGTTCTCGTTTCCCAAAGATCACACTTCTTACACTGCTTAACTTGTTCTTCTAATTCTTCCAATGATATGTTTAATTTACTTCTATCAATCAGTACTTTTTTATCGAAAAAGATCTCATCAGTAAATAGCTCTTCTTGCTGCTTGAAATAATTTTGTAAATCTTTCTTCAAATCGCCCATATAATAGTCTAAGGAAACTTTCTAATTGTTAATTTCTAATTGATAATTGATCATTAGTTACTTTCTACTTTAGACACTTTAGACACTTTTCCGTCAGTAGCCGGATGCCTTTGGCAAGTTCACTTTTAACTTTAGGCACTTTTAATTGTCTATTGTCAATTGTTAATTGTCTATTATCTTACAGGTCTCTCTTGAAATTGATTGCTTTACATGCCACCTTGTTGAATATGCTTCGCCCCCGTACAGTCGCTTCGCTCTTTATCCTGATAGGGATCTCTATGAGATGGGAAAAGCATTCCACAGGGTAAATCTCGAAGAGACCCTCACGGGGCTGCCTACTGACTACTGCCACTGCTACTATTTCCTACAACTGTTCGAATAATCATCTCCGCTATTTTCCTTTTAGTATCCTTTTTGAAATACCATTCATCTCCATTAGCAGAGAACATTGCAACTTCATTAGTATCACTCTCGAAACCTACACCTTCTTTTGAAGGATCATTCCAGACAGCAAAATCCATATTCTTACTTTTAAGTTTTTGAATTGACCGATTTTTCCCCTCTTCAATTTCTACACTGAATCCAACAATACATGCTTCTGGATTTTTAGTGCGAAATGAAGAAATAAGATCAGGAGATAGGACTAAAGGTATTTTTTTAAGTGATTCGGATTTCTTAATTTTATTTACACTATAATTAGCAGGACAAAAATCTTCTACTGCAGCAGACATGAAAAGAAAATCCGTATTATTTGCATTTTCATTTAAAACTTTTCCCATTTCCTTCGCCGATTCAACGCGGATTACTTCAGCACCCGATGGTGGCTCAAGCATTGTCGGACCTGTAATAAGCAGAACATCGCCATCTTCTTTCACTGCTTCTTCTGCAAGTGCAAATCCCATCTTCCCTGTAGAGCGATTCGATATAAATCTGATAGGATCAATATACTCCCTTGTAGGACCTGCGGTTATAATTACTTTTTTCCCTTTGAGAAGATGTTCCCCATTTAATCGAGCATCCAAATATTCAATGATAATCCTTTCATCAGCCAGCCTGCCTTTCCCTTTATTATTGCAAGCCAGATCACCTTCCTCTGGTTCTATAAATCCATAACCTAACTTTTTTAGTCTCCGAATGTTTTCCTGTGTAATTGGATTTTCATACATATTCACATTCATAGCAAGTGCAAATGTAGTTTTATTACCAGCAGCAATAATAATAGTACTCAGAAGATCATCAGCAATACCATTAGCCACCTTTGCAACAATATTGGCAGTTGCAGGACAAACCAGAATAATATCTGAATCATTTGCAAGGTCAATATGTCTTGTTGATACCATCCCACCTGAAAACATATCAGTTAAAACCGGCTTTCCGGTAAAAGTTTCAAATATCAGCGGAGTCATGAACTGCTGGGCGGACTTTGTCATAACAACTCTTACCTCTGCACCCTCATCATGAACAAGCCGACGAAGAAGAAAAGCAGATTTGTAGATAGCAATACCCCCGGTAAGACCTAATAGAATCTTCTTATTCTTCAAATTCACTATCAGACTCTTCTTCCTGATCTTCCCCAGCATACCTATAATTCAGGTTACCACAAAGCATTTCATTCAGTGCCAGAGTTGTAGGTTTTTCTACTTTATCCCAATCAACTATCTCTTCCTCCTCAGGAGTTTCTTCAAAAGTCTCTTCCTCATCTTCATTTAAGGTCGGTAAGGGATTCTTTGCAATTCTAAGAGAATTGATCTGTCTCGTTCTTTTCGCTGCAGCTACTACTAACTCAAATAAATCACCCGACCTTTTCTCCAGTTTTGAAAAAGGTATTGTCTCAATCATTTTCTTTTTCTCTCCTTTATGATTTCAATAATTTCTTCTACCGTCTTATCTATTTTATCATTTACTATTACATAATCGAATTGCTCACCAAATTTCATTTCATCAGGAATACGAGCATTTCGTAACGCAATTGATTTTTTATCCTCCGTACCACGAAAATGCAGCCGTTTTTTAAGTTCCTCATAATTTGGAGGTAAAAGAAAAATACTCACTGCTTCTTCGGGATATAATTTCTTTATAGCTAATGCACCTTTGACATCTATATCTAAAAGAAGAATTTTAGCTGATTCAAGAGCTTCCTCTACCGCCGATTTCAGTGTTCCGTAGCAGCAATTAAAAACATCTTCCCATTCCACAAGTATATCATTCCTAATATACTCTTCAAATATCTCTTTCGATATAAAATGATAGTCAACACCATCTCTCTCATTTGGTCGAGGTGGGCGGGTAGTGCATGAAACTGAGAAGACAAAGGAATCGCTGTAATCTAGTAATTTGCGACATACAGTCGTTTTACCGGTACCGGATGGAGCTGCGATAGGAAGTAATAATCCATCATTTTTCATAATATATTCTGCGCCTGTTCACGTATTTTTTCCAATTCAACTTTTACATCAACTACAAGATGGGAAATTTCTGCACTCTCAGCTTTTGTACCAATTGTTGTAATTTCACGATTTATTTCCTGCACCAGAAAGGTCATTTTCTTACCTACCGGACCATCTGATTCAAGGTAAGTTCGGAACTGATTAATATGGCTGTGAACTCTTTCACATTCCTCTGTAATATCCAATTTCTTAGCCAAAATTGCAGCTTCCTGTAAAACTCTATCATTTTCGAAATCCAGATCGTCACATAAAGATTTAAGTTGTTTCTTATACTTTACAAAATAATTCCTTTTTCCCTCACCGGATATTCTTTCGATTTCTGATACATTCCCTTCTATTTCTTCAAGATGACTATAAATCTCTTTTGAAAGATATTCACCTTCCTGTTGCCTCATTCGGATTAAATCCTCTAAAGCATCGGAAAGCACCTCTTTTACATTACCAATTATACTATCAGCTTCAAAAGATGGAGTTTCTACACAAATTAAATCAGGAAATGTCAGAAGATGTTGAATATTTACGTTCTCATCTATTTCTAAATCCTTCACAGCACTCGAAAGATTTTCATAATGCTTTTTTAATAGCTGAATATTTATTTTCTGCGTTTCATCTTTCACACCATTCAGCGTAACCGAAGCCCTGATCCGACCACGGGTTAAATTCTTGCCAATAAGTCTTTTTAATTCTTCTTCATAAACTTCAAGAAATTCCGGCAATCTGATAGAAACTTCAATAAATCTGTTATTAACAGAACGAAGCTCTGCGGTTAACATTCCAGATTCTATCTGTTTGCTACTTTTCCCATATCCTGTCATACTTTGAATCATCAAATACTCCAAATTGAAAAATGCCTGTAAAGTTAACTATACCTTCTAAAATTTACAACCATTAAAACTACATATTATTACATAAATATTAGTAACTTAACAAAAGAATAAATTATTGATTTTTATATTTTAATCTTAACCCTACAACGTAATTTGCGAGGGATTATACTCAATACCATTTCAGAAAAAATGATTTTATCCAAACCTGTTTCTTTTGATAAGACGTCCCTGATGCGCCCAAAGGGCTAAACGGGTTTTGGTAGTTCTAGAAAAAGTAGAGATAATGAATTTTCAGAGAAATTCGATACGGGCTATGAGAATTTCAAAATTGGTATACTTTTAAAGCAGATGCGTGAAAAATCCGGATATACTCAAGAAGAACTTGCAAGTCAACTACCACCGCCAGAGGCGGTGGCTTGTAAATTGTCCTGAAAGGTACCCT
>CAYTUQ010000042.1:0-35642 GCA_964441235.1 uncultured bacterium
GGAATTGGAATATGGAACGAATTGATTATAAATATTTATGGTGAGTAACTTAGTATGTTTGAATACTTCGCTCAAAGTGATGCCGTTGATGTTATATGGTACAGTGATGACATTGCTTATATCTCTGGACTTATGATTTCGCCTGGAGCACTCAGGAAATATTTCTTCCCATGGTTAAAGAAAATTGGCGATCTGGCAAAAGAATATAACAAACCATTTATTTACCATTCAGACGGAAATCTTTTCAAGGTTATGGAAGATATTATCAATTCGGGAGTAGATGCCCTTCATCCAATTGAACCACAGGCAATGGATATTACAGGAGTAAAAAAACGCTATGGAGATAAACTCAGCCTAATCGGACATGTGGATGTAGATTTACTATCAAGAGGAACAAAAGAAGAGATACGGGAAAAAGTAAAATCCAATATCGAAAAAGCCGGGTATAATGGAGGATACTGTGTCGGCTCAGGTAATAGCATTCCGGATTATGTGAAGTTTGAGAATTATGTGGCAATGCTTGAAGCGGCGAGGGAATTCGGGAGGTAAAAAAATAACCGAAAATGACGCTAAAAAACGCTAATATTTTTAACTCAGCAAAGTAAGATAATCGCTATTACCTAGTTTTTTATCAGAAGTAAACGTAGTGCGCACATGGTGATTGAATCCTGTATAACCCAGCATGTAATCGGCAAAATCACCACATTTTTGTGAGAATTTCTTAAGTGCGTATTTAAATCTTTCACTGTTCTGAAACCAAAAAAGTTTTGTTGAATAAATCTCTTCAAGTGCTCTGATAACATCCGACTTATTAGCATTATATGCACATCGTAGTGCCCACACAAATTCACACAAAACAATATCTGATATAAAAACATATTCATCTGAGTCAATAGCATTTCTTATTAACCCTACTACATAACTTACAAATCTTATGTACAATATATTATGTATAAAAATTTTTATTACTGCTAATAGGATGTATCAAAATCATTAAATTACGTTGTAGGGTTAATTGATCTACCAGATTTGATTGTTGAATATCATCCTTAATAAAATATCTAAGTAATAAATTTGTATCAATGGCGATCATAAGATGTTACCTTTTCCGCTACTGCACTTTCAATTCCTCTCTGTATTTCTTTAGGGGATAATGGCTGATCTTTCTTTAAATGTTTGAGCATTCCTTTGAATTTTAAAATAGATTGTACCAGTTTTTCAATATAAACTAATCCATTTTTCTGTATTTTAAATAGAATTTTATTCCACTTTTTCAGACTTAAATATTCCCCCACATTTTTTGGAATAGTAATTTGACCTTTTGAAGTGAGTGTTGACAAGTTCATTTTCCTTACCTTTCCTATAAAATAGATTTAAACGTAAGGATTCTTTTTATTAAATATCAATGCTTGGAGAAATCGTAAAAAGTCTGAATTAGCTATCATTGCCATCATTGAGACCCCTCCGGGGCGAGCCCTGCACTTCGCTCAGGATAAACTCCGCGAAGCAATCTCTTAGGTCATAAGTGCATGTTTTTAGTAGATTGCTTCGCCTGCCTGTCCTGCGGACGCAGACAGGTCGCGGAGCCTGTGCTGAGCGACAGCGAAGTGCTCCTCGTCTCACAGAGAATCCTTTGGATCAATGACATGCCTGAATTACTTTTTATCTCATGGAGATCCCGTTGGTACGAAACCATCACCTTTTAATTTGCCTTAAGAAATCCATCCTTTATTTTATCAATCTATATATATATATTTCAAAGTACAAAAAAACTAATGAGGAACAGATGACAATCACTCAAAAATCTTATCAAGCTTATCCGAAGTTAGTAACAGTAGTTGGAGCAAAAAGTGGGAAAAAAGCTAACTACATGGCTGCCGCATGGCATACTTACCTCTCACATATTCCGCTACTTTATGGTGTTGCCATTGCTCCCAAGCGTTTTACTCATGACATGATTATCGAGTCGGGCGAATTCAATTGCAATTTCCTGCCATTCAACAAACTCAAATTAATAAATGCAACCGGTCGAATATCCGGTAAAAACTGTGACAAAATTGATGCACTCAGTCTCCAAATAGAACAGGGAATATGTATCAAAACCCCCTTTATTTCCGATGCTTATGCAGTAATTGAATGTAAACTAAAACAGACCTTTAAAGTGGGAGATCATACATTATTTGTCGGTGAAATTGTACATACTAAAGAAACGGAAAACGCATTCAGAGAAAACGGAATATTAAATTGCCAAAATATTTCTCCAACTCTCTATCTCGGTAGCGATACTTATATCACAATAGACAAATCCTCCATAAATATCTTACCACGTGACTAACAAAAAGAATTCATGAAAAACCTACCAAAATTGCTTATTATAATTGTATCTTCCATCTTGATACCAATTCAGGCATTTTCAGCAGATATGCCTGATCCACGATATAAACCAATTAAATATATCAGGTGGTATCTGGGTCACTATTATAATGCAATAAAGAGAACGACTGATTTTAATACTCACCACCCTGTATTGCTTGCCGGGATATTACTGCTTCCAACTGCTTTTATCCTTGATAACAAAGTCCAGAATTATGCTCAAGAAAAGGAGTTCTTTCCAAAATCAATCTCGAAAACTGGCGATTTATATGGTAATCCCTGGGGATATATCGGAGGAATTACTTTAGTTGCAACTGCAGGCTTAATTAATAAACAACCTTTTACTAAAACTGCCTCACAACTCCAATTAATAGCCGAATCAGTTCAAACTACTGCTATAATTACAACTGTTTTAAAAGATATAACTCATCGTAAACGCCCTAATAGCAAGAGCTTTAAATCTTTCCCATCTGGACATACTTCCGGCTCATTTGCTCTTGCCGCTTGTCTCAGTAAAATTTACGGTAAAAAAGTCGGCTATTTTGCATATTTTATGGCTGGTTTCGTTGCAAGCTCGAGAATAAATGACAACAAGCATTATCTTTCAGATGTAGTCGCAGGTGCCATATTGGGAACAATAATTGGAAAAAGCTTTGCTAATCAATATAGTTTCGAATGGAACCTTCACAATGATAAGAATAATTTAAGTATTTTAATAGGTTATTTATTTTAACTATGAATTTTAGTTCCAGACTCAGAAAAAATTCCCCATTGATTTTAGACGGCGCTATGGGAACGGAATTGGGTCGAAGAGGAATTTCTATTGAGCTCCCCTTATGGTCTGCCGGTGCACTCCTCGAAAATCCTGAAATAGTAAAGCAGATTCACATGGATTATATTAGAGCAGGTGCTGACGTAATTACAACCGACACCTTTCGAACTAATTCTAGAACTTTTCTCAAAGCCGGACTCTCAAAGAAAGATGCGTTTTCAGCAACAAAAAAGGCTGTTTCAATTGCAAAATCAGCCATGGAATATGTAAAACCGGATAAGAAAATATGGATTGCCGGCTCCATATCTCCACTCGAAGATTGCTATCAACCCGAACTTTCACCAGATTACGATACCGCACTTATAGAACATCGAGAAAACGCAATGTGGCTTGCTGAAGCAGGTGTTGACTTTATTCTTATAGAAACAATGAACACTTTACATGAAGCACTTGCCGCTTCGAGAGCATCTCTCGAAACCAAACTCCCGGTTATAACCAGTTTTATCCTGGACACAAATGGAAATATATTTGATGGCAGTGATCTTTTTGCAGCATATTCAGAACTGAAGAATCTGGGAATTCAAGGCTTTTCTATAAACTGTACACAACACGCTACCATTTCTCGAGTAATCAATAAATATCATCACAAAGTAACTCTGCCAATAGCAGCCTATGCCAATGCCAGTATTTATGATAAAGAATCTGGCTGGAAAGATGATCCTGATTTTACCCCAGTTAGCTATGCAGATATTGTTAGTTCATGGATATCAAAAGGGGTGAAAATAGTTGGTGGATGTTGTGGAACAACTCCCGAACACATAAAAAAAATATCTTCCAAAACAAAAAGTCCAGTATGATGGGGAATCACACCGGACTGGAGGGTAATGAGGATTGGGGGAATACTATCAAAAAATCTTATTAAATTTACCAGTACCAATTGCAAAATAAATTGATATAAATCACAAATGGGAAAAATTAAATTAGATTATTACCCACTAATCCCCACCACCTGCCTGCCATCAGCACAACGGTTCAGGCGGGTAAATCCGGGTATTAATCCTATAAAAATTAGATTAGATTTTAATCCAATCACATAGCCTTACAATGTACTTTTCCCACCGGTAGCCTCCGAAAGAGTCCTTCATGACAGTTGTAACTGCTGGAGTAATTACATTCCAGGGAAAAGACATTACCTATGCCAAAAGAATCATAAGTAATGAAAACCCACTACATTTCACTTACAAATTTATCAAAATCTTCAACAGTAACTGCTGGTGATGTAGTGAATGAGATTCCTGTCAATTTATTTAAGGCAATAGAGGCTTTCATTGCCTGTTCTAATCCCGGGAAAGTTACAATAAAAACCAGATCCTTCTCACCCAGTAATGCATACATAGATTTTACTTCACCACCAAATTTCTTAATCAGGTCTGTACCCTCTTTTGTCCGTTCAGCACTCATACCTTTTAGTGCATTAGAAGAATATTTACCTAACATTAAAAATAATTCCATGTTAATCCCTCCTCATTGAATTAATAGCTTCAACCTAAAATTAATATAGAAAAAATCAATATAAAAAGCAAAGCATTATATCAGAAAAGAAACCATACTGAAACGCTATTTTTAGAGAATTTTGCAATAATCTCAATATTCATTATTGTTTATATGGGAGTAAACTCAAGCCTTGAGATTTCCTGTTGTTACAAAGGAAAAATCGATAGTTTGTCTTGCATAAATCTCTTCATTTAGTCACTATCTATTTTGCACTTTGCATTATCTGTACGAAAAATTCCTGCTCTAAAATTTTTCATCCCATTTCGTCCAGAGTTCATCTCCAAGTTTCCATGCCCGTTTATATACTCTATCACCGCATTGTATACTATATTTTGTTAAATAATTCCTGGCTTTTTGGCGATTCTTCTTTAATAACTTTAATGCTTCACCTTCAATATTTTGCTGGTTTTCAATCAACTCGGTCTGGATAGGTCCCCAAACTGAATCAACATCTTTTCTCATATCCCCCCATCGCTGAGCGGCTAAAGTACTAAGACGATTAAATCCCCACCAGGCAGATTTACGAGTATAACCATTAACACGTCCAGGCGTCTTATATGATTCCGCAACATCTGTAATACTGCAATAAAGTGGAATATAAACAGATGTTGCCACATTATCTAAATCCAACCATACAACTCCACCAACTTCGTCAGGCAGCCAGTCGCGTGATTGAGTAATTGTTGCGTACATTGTGTACCAGCGAGCAATCGGACGTTCACCTCGCCAGCCCCAACCACCATTTATCTTAAAAATAGAGTTCATGTCATAAGGCATAAAAGGATTGGCAAATGGAGAGATCTCAACCTTGCCTTCCTTATTTGCCGAACTAATATCCTTAACAAAATTAAAATCCGTTCCTTCAAAATAATCATGAAAAATTTCTATCATTTTCTCAATTGTAACTAAAGTATCAGGTTTTACTGAAAACGGATAATTTTCTGAATTAGGATGCAATTTCAAAGAAGGTGCTAACAAATCCAATACACGCCACTCCCTGCGGCGTGCAGCGAAAGAGGTACGACCTTCCGGATCATACGCATAGCAAAATTCAAATGCTCCATCTTCTGGATTCCACCAGCCGCTATCCTGAGCCACTGAAAAAACATTCTCTGATGCCATAAAATAATCCGGGTTACCGAGGAATATCTGTCGTACCCGACTGCCATTAGCATCGACTGAAACATGATCATCAGGTACCCTCTGCGCTACCCATATCGAACCTCTGTTTCCCTTACCCGGTCCAACAATTTCCAGATGCCAGACCTCCTTTTTATCAGCAATTGTTAAACACTCTCCTTCATCTATATATCCATACTTCTTAGTAAGCTCCCCGGCTAATTTTATGGCTTCTCTGGCAGTAGTACATCGCTCTATCATTAACTTCACCAATTGCGGGCAATCAATAAGTCCATTGTTTGAATGTAGGGTTTCACGCCCACCGAATGTTGACTCACCAACAGCCAACTGATTATCATTCATACAGGGGTAAGAGGTATTGATAAAACCGTAAGTATATTCAACCTGTGGAATTTCTCCAACTGGAGCATGTTTGTAAGCCGGCATCGCCAGGGAATCATCTATAGTTCTTTTTAGTATTGTTACCATAGAGCCTCTTTTATGCTTTTTAGCAGGTGCAATATCCAGCCAGGAGCGATTGCGGTGACTATCACAGGTATGAGATGTAATCACCGAACCATCTGCAGAGGCTTTTCTCCCTATTGTGATTGTAGTACAGCCATCCGGTCGACCGGCAATCAAATCCGGTTTTTCACCAATATTCTGAGCAAGAGCTTCCGGGATATTCAACATAAAAAGAAATGGCATTAAAAATGATATTATGGACTTCATTGGATTCAGAATCATTGTGATTTCTCGAAGCATGTTAACCCCTTTCTTAACTGTTTATTTACACTATCCTCATAATGGTTGAAAATTTGAAAATGAAAAAGGGTAATTACAACCTAAAAATTGTATTTCTGATATGCAATTGTAATCCAGTAGGTACCGCATGATTGTGAGACGGCATCAAAGTCGTACCAATAAAGAGTAACGGCTTTATTCATATTTACAAATAAATGAATTGACTATAATACATAATCTGTTAATAAATTTCTAATTGGTAACCCATTATTATAAGACATTTCATTACGACGAAAAATTCTCAAACTTGATAAAATCAACTTTCTAACGCTTGCTCCTCGTAACGAAACGAACTGAAGTGTAGAGGAGTACCACTAGTAGAACTCCCCCAACGGGGTCTCCTCGAGAGAACCTACAACCGTCGGCTTAAGAGTAAAGGGGCAAACTTAAAATTATCGAAGGGAAGACAACAAAACATAGGGATACCAATTCGGAATACGGATAATTTTAAGAAACTTTGTCATAGATTTCTAACAATAAAATGTAAGTGAAAAAAGGGAAAGCAAATTCAACGGTGTGAGTACAAGATTAACAATGATTACACTAAAAACTACTAAAATGGTAGATAAAAGATTAAATGAGAAAATCAAATCGGTATCTTCTTTAATTGCTTTTTTTGTGCATAATTACGATATTTTCTACTTTTTTACTAAAGTTTCATCATTTTTATCCGATAATGATATTGAGTTACGAAGTTTATTGAAAATTGACAAAGAAAATCAGGCAGGAAAATTAATGTCTGTAAGAAAAAACAAGTGTAACAAGGAAGTTACACCCCAAAAACAAGGAGGTTTAAAATGAGTGATTTGATGAGAATTAGCACGAATGTGCAGGCAATGCAGGCGAGAATTGCATTGATGAGAGTTAATGATGAAATCAGCGTGCATCAGCTTCGGTTAGCGACTGGCAAGAAAATCAATTCTGCCGGTGAAGACCCTGCCGGTTATGCTCTGGCACGCAGTATTGAAAGCCGAAGAAGAGGTCTCACGGTTGCCCTCGATAATGTCAGTAATGCTAAGAACGTAATGAACATTGCCGAAGGCGGTTATCAGAATATTATGGATATTCTGCAGACCTGCAAAGAAAAAGCAACCCAGGCAGCTGACGGTTCATTATCTAGTACTCAGAGAGAATCTTTGGATAGTCAGGTTGTAGCATTGATTAAGGAAATTGATGCTATTGCAATCGGCACGACTTTCAATGGTTCCTATTTGATTGGCAATAATCCGGATAACGTTCCTCCTTCTCCAGATTCTCTGATATTTCAAACGGGTGAAGGTACGGAGGATAATGACACATTAACAGTTTCCCTGGATAGCGCAGATTCAGCCAGTCTTGGGACCGGAGTTGGGCAGTATGTAAGTGATATTAATCTTACAACTACAACTGGCGCCACGGGCGCTATGACTATTTTAAAAGACGCCATTGATGGGCTATCGGGTCACATTCAGAAAGTCGGTGAATTCAAATCACGATTATCTTTGAAGGAATCAACTTTATCTGTGGCAATTACGAACACGGAGGCATCGCGTAGTGTCATTGAAGACGCCGATTTTGCCAAAGAGCAGATGGAGGTGATGAAGCTAATGATCCTGCAACAGACAGCCCTTGCGTCCCTTGTTCAGGCTAATTCAGCGCCGCAGATCGTGCTTTCGCTTTTCCAGTAAGATAACAGCAAGCGGATAAGGGGAAAGATTCATTTCCCTCGGCTCTTTGAAATAAAATAAGTGAAGTTCTGTGAAAATATTCGACAAAAAGATGAATGTTGATTATATGAATATGAATTGAAAATATATTCATATTCATGAAAAATGAAAGGAGGAAAAAATGTCTGATGGGATGATGGACATTAAAGAAGTGGCTGGTTATCTGAAGATTAAGGAACAGACAGTTTATCGGTTGGCACAGCAAGGCAAGATCCCGGCTCTTAAGATTGGCGGACAGTGGAAAGTAAAGAAAGAACATCTTGACCGCTTGTTCGACGAGATACTGAATGAAAAATTGAGAGAAATAAAGAAGTAACCTCTCCGGTCGGATAAATTTTTGGAGCGGAAGATTTTTGAAATCGAATATTGATTAATTGACGGTGTCAATTTTCAATAAAGAATTAATAACCGTCGGAATTGGGCAGGGAAGCCCTAAAAAACAAGGAGGTTACTATGAGTGATCTATTAAGAATCGGAGCCAATATCGCAGCTATGACGACACTTGATTCTGCCATTGATACATTGTCAGGCTCAGTTCAGGAAGTCGGTCAATACAAAGCGCGTCTCTCAAGTAAAGAATCGAATCTCTCTGTAGCAATCACGAATACTGA
This sequence comes from uncultured bacterium, assembly GCA_964441235.1. Taxonomy (GTDB): domain Bacteria; phylum Fidelibacterota; class UBA2242; order UBA2242; family UBA2242; genus BS750m-G69. The sequence continues at coordinate 8,940 of CAYTUQ010000042.1, forward strand.
AGCGGTTAGAAGTAAGATTGAAGATGCTGATTTTGCCAAAGAACAGATGGATGTGATGAAGCTGCAAATCATGCAGCAGACGGCGCTATCTTCACTTGTTCAAGCAAATTCCTCTCCTCAAATCGTGCTGTCGCTCTTTCAGTAACTGAAGTCAACTCTTCGAATGTCCGAAAAAAGCCCCCTATGTTAGCAATAGAGGGCTTTTTTTAATATTTAAAATTTTTGATAACCGTCAATATTTACATACCCTAAAAATTTTAAATTTTAAAAATATTTGACTAATTTATTTTGTGTTTTTTTATCTTTATTCATCTATATTACTATCACGATAAGTAATTACAAAAATCTATGACTTTTATACTGTTTCTATTTTAGCCAATATCAAATAGAAAATCATTTTTTAATAGAGAAAAAAAAATGTCTAAAAAATTCACATTTTTCATTATTGGACCATCTCACCATCATTTTTACTACCTTGTGCCATTCATTAATGCAAGCAGTGAAAAAGAGTATTGTGTAATTGGTGCAACATCGGCTTATCACGATATTTTGCGGAAAAATTTTCCAAATTTAAGGCTACGAACATTTCAGCCTAATGACCCAAAGCTGCTTGAATATTTTAATTCATGCGATGTTATTTTACATTCAAATGCTTATACTTTTTTTGAAAAAAACATAAGACCGAAACTGTCACCATCAATCATATTTGGTTTCTTAAATCACGGCATATCAGGGAAATTCACAGATAGTGGATATGTTAAAACTAATTATTTGTGGGACATTACGGTATTAGCAGGGAAAAAGGATTTGGATATACTTTATGAGATAGAAAACATACCACAAAGTAAACGTTCTTATAGAAATCCTTTAATAATTAAAACAGGTGATGGAAAGAAAATTTTAATTATACAAGCTGGAAATTTGCGTATTCAAAGCTACTTTTCTGCTCGTCCTTCTAGACAAGAAATCTTTTCTGGAATAAAAAGGATAGATCCAAGGAAAAAAACAGTATTATATATGCCTACATTTTCTTACAATCCAGGTCATACTAAGAAAAATTATTGCTCAATTCCTTTCTTTATACGCTTGTTAAAGGAGGGAAAAATTTCCACTGATTTCAATTATATAGTCAAATTGCACCCGAATCTTATTTATGAAAAGGAAATTGTGCAGGCACTTGGACTCGCATTAAAAGAACAATCCATCTACTTCTTTATTGATATTATCGGACACGATTATTTGAAATATATGGACATCTCCGATTTACTAATTACTGACAGAACTTCAGCTTTCTATGATTTTTTGTATTTCGATAAACCGATTATTTTTCTAGATCACAATAACGAGTGTCCGGAAAATTTAACATTTAAAGATATAACTAATTCGTACTGGGGATATCAGTGTGGTTATATTATTTCGGGAAAAAACTTTGATACTTCTGATAAAGTGATAGAAAAAGCTATAGTAGATGATTGTTTTATAGAAAAACGTAACCATGTTCGCAACTACTGCTTCGAAGATGGTTTAAGCCCCGAAGCAATCTTGCAAATGATGTTAACTCACCCAAAATATATTTCTAAAAAACACTAAAAGTTATATTCTTTGATTTTGTTTATTTTTATTTATTAGTTGCAACAATGATTTTGTGACTTGACTGAATACTTGTCCCCAATCACCATGTTTTATTTGACGAAATAATCGCATTGTTGGATACCACGGACTATCATCACGATTTAACATCCAGCGCCAATCAGGACAAAACGGTAGTAATACCCAGACATGTTTACCAAGAGCGCCAGCCAGATGTGTCACCGCCGTGTCAACAGTGATAACTAAATCCAATTCTTCTAATACAGCTGCAGTGTCTAAAAAATCATTCATTATATCACTAAGATCTATAACCTTACCCTCTGCTCTATATCTGTTCAAATCTTGACTTTGAGGACCCTTCTGTAAACTGAATAAAACCACATCTGCATTCTCTCCTAATTCAATAAAATGAGAAACCGGACAGGAACGATTGCGATCTTTCCTATGTCCTGGATTTCCTGCCCATATAATCCCAACTTTTAATCTATCACCCTTGTTTACAATTAAAGAATTATCAATTTTATGTCCATCAGGCACTGAAATATATGGAATATCACAGGGAATACTTCTCAGGTCTGTATTGAATATCCCGGGCAAACTGAGTAATGGTATATGTATGTCAAATTTCTGTGCATTACTTCCCATTGGAATGACCTGATCAATTCCTGAACAGGTGGATATTAGTTTAACTAAAGGTTGTTGAACCTCAACTATCACTTTTTTGGCTCGCTGTTTGACAAGAGGAGCGTATCTGATAAACTGAATTGTATCACCAAGCCCCTGTTCTGCCCATATTAAAATTGTCTTATCTGTATTCGGGCTTCCATTCCACAAAGGTTGCGAATAATTACGTTTGATCTTGACAAAGTCTTTAGTTTTCCAGCGCCATTTGTATTCACTCAAACCTTCTTTGAAATTTCCAGTTAATAAAAAAATAATTGCTCTATTCCATCTTGCATAAATAAAATCCGGCTGTATTTCTATTGCTTTATTAGTGTAATATAGTGCATTTTCAAAATCTAGGATGGCTAAATATGTATCGCCTAGATTGGTATAAGCTTTGACCATGTCCGGTTTTAATTTTATTGCACGTTGAAAACATTGTTTCGCCTGTTGAAAATTGCCCATTTCTTTGTAGATACTCCCCAAACTAGTAAGAGCAAAAGGATTATCTGGTTGAAATTTCACAGCCTTGAGAGCATTTTCCAGACATTCATCGAACTTTCCCTGTTCACGTAGCGCTCCACTAAGATTATTATAGGCTTCACAAAATCCAAGGTTATTATTTATTGCTTCACGGTAACATTGTACAGCTTCTTCTAAAAGATTTAAATTTTGTAGCGTTATTCCAATCATAAAATATGCTTCGGCATAGTGATGATTTAAACGTATGGCCTCTCTGTAGCAGTCAAGCGCCTCCACAGGCTTGCCCAATTTATTAAGAGCATTTCCCAGATTATAATGAGCCTCAGGTAAGTCCGGATTATGTTTTAATGCCTTTTCAATATAATTAACTGCAATTTCATTATCTCCATTTCTATATGCAATTATACCAAAAAGATTAAGAGCATCAGGGTGGTTGGGGTTTTCCCTCAGGATTCCTTGACAAAGTTGTTCTGCTTTCTTCAAATCTCCTGATTCGTAGTAGTGAATCGCAACAGTCAAAGTATCTTTATCATTCACTTTACTGGATTCCTTTTTCTATAATCATTTTGTTTAAAGCTTCTTTAACCTGAATAAATACGCCTTTCCAATCGCCCGGTTTCGACTGCCGAAACAGTCGCGCTGTCGGATACCATGGACTATCACTGCGGTTTAACAACCAGCGCCAATCAGGACAAAACGGTAGTAATACCCAGACCGGTTTACAAAGAGCGCCAGCCAGATGTGTCATCGCCGTGTCAACAGTGATAACTAAATCCAATTCTTCTAACATTGCTGCAGTGTCCGAAAAATCATTCATTATATCACTAAGATCTATAACCTTACCCTCTGCTCTATATCTGTTCAAATCTTGACTTTGAGGACCCTTTTGTAAACTAAATAAAACCACATCTTCATTCTCTCCTAATTCAATAAAATGAGAAACCGGGCAGGAACGATTGCGATTATTTTTATGTTTTGGATTTCCTGCCCATACAATTCCAATCTTTAACTTGTCATTTTCCTTTATAATTAAAGAGTTATCAATTTTATGTCCGTCAGGTAAAGAAATATATGGAACATGACAGGGAATATTTTTCAGGTTGGTATTGAATATCCCAGGCAAACTGAGTAATGGTATATGTATGTCGAATTCCTGCGTATTGATGCCTAGTGGAATTACCTTATCAATGCCGGGACAGGTAGATATTAGTTTGACCAGGGGTTGTTGAACCTCAAATACCACTTTTTTGACTCTCTGTTTTATAAGCGAAGCGTATCTAATAAACTGAATCGTATCACCAAACCCCTGTTCTACCCATATTAGAATGGTTTTATCATTTTGCGGAGTACCATCCCACAAAGGCTGCGGATAATTACGTTTGATCTTGACAAAGTCTTTAGTTTTCCAGCGCCATTTATATTCATGCCAGCCTTCTTCAAAATTTTCAGTTAGTAAAAATAGAAGCGCCCTGTTCCATCTTGCATTAAAATCCGGCTGTATTTCTATTGCTTTATTTGTATAGTATAAAGCATTTTTTAAATCCAGGATGTTTAAATAAGCATCGCCTAAGTTTGCATAAGCTTCGACCATGTCCGGTTTTATCTTTATTGCACGCTGATAACATTGTTTCGCCTGTTTGAAATTGCCCATTTCTTTGTAGATATTCCCCAAATTATTCAGTGCGGAAGGATTATCCGATTGTAGGTTTACAGCTTTCAACGCACTTTTCAATCCTTCCTTTAGTTTTCCCTGCTCACGAAAAATTCCACCAAGGTCGCTATAGGCTTCAGAATAATCAGGTTTATTATTTATTGCTTCATGGTAGCATTGGACTGCTTCCTCTAAAAAATTTAAATTTTGTAGAATTTTCCCGATCATAAAATACGCTTCGGCATAGTGATGATTTAAACGTATGGCTTCTCTGTAGCAGTCAAGCGCCTCCATGCACTTGTCCAATTTATTGAGAGCATTTCCCATATTATAGTAAGCTTCAGCAAACTCAGGATTCAATTTTATAGCCTCTTTAAAACTTGATACCGCAGCCAGGAATTTCCCCTTCATTTTTAATACTATACCCAGATTGTTAAAAACTTCCGGGAAATCCGGCTTTAATTTTACGGCTTGCTCATAGTATTTAATTGAATCGTCAAATTTTTTCTGTTCAAATAGAACATTGCCTGAATAATAATATGCATAGGGATTATCAGATTTGAATTCAATCGTTTTATGATAATTAATTAATGCCTGGTCATTTTTTCCCTGTTTCTGGAGAGTTCTCCCAAGATTATAGTAAGCATCAGCATAATCAGGATTAATACTAATAGCCTTTTTAAAACACTCTATCGCTCTATTGAGCATCTCAATTCCAGAATATACGTTACCGAGGTTTAGATAAAACACCTCATTTGAAGGGCTTATTTTCAATGCTTTTTTCATATATTCAATTGCTGCTCCATTATTTCCATTTTGGTGAGCGACTAATCCAAAAAGATGAAGAGCGTCTGAATTATTTGGATTATTCTTAATGACTTCTTGATAAAGTTGCTCTGCTTTCTTCAGATTTCTCAACTTATGGTACTGAATTGCAATTGATAAAGTATTTTTAGTGCTCATTTAATGAGGTTTTTTCTTTGTAGTCATTTTATTTAAAGCTTTTTTAACCTGATTGAATACACCTTTCCAATCACCTGGCTTCAGCTGCCGAAATAATCGCATTGTCGGATACCATGGACTATCATCTCGATTTAACATCCAGCGCCAATCAGGACAAAACGGTAGTAAAATCCAAACCTGCTTACCAAGAGCACCTGCAAGATGGGCTACTGCTGTGTCCACAGTAATAACCAGATCAAGGTTCATTACAACTGCGGCAGTATCAGCAAAATTATGAAGCAGTTGGACTAAGTTATTAATCCTTCCGTCAGGATATTTGTCCAATTCCCTCGCTTGCTGACCTTTTTGAAGACTAAAAATACTTACATCATTCAGTTCCAGTAACGGCTGAAAATATTGTAGCCTGCATGATCTGTCGTAGTCACGTCTGTTTTGTGGATTTCCTCCCCAAACGATTCCAATCTTGAAATGTTTATCATGTGGATCAAATATTTCATGGAATTTATCCTTGTATTCAGGAGGGGGATTTATGTATGGAATATCGTTAGGGATTGTATCAAGAGTAGTTTTAAAAATCCCCGGTAAACTTAATAACGGTATGTGAAAATCAAAATCAAGCACATCTTCATCTTTAGATATTAGTCTGTCAATCCCCTCAACTGAGGACAGAATCTCTAATAGGTACGGATGGCATTGCACTACTAGTATGCTGCCGCTCTTTTTGATAAGTGAAACATAACGAATAAACTGAATCGTATCGCCAAGTCCCTGTTCCGCCCAGAGAAAAATTGTTTTCCCTGTGAGAGATTCTCCCTTCCATTGGGGTTTATCGAACTTCTTCTTATGAACATCTATTAATTTCCATCGATATTCAAAATCAAGCCATCCTTTTTCAAAATTACCCTTTAATAAGTGCAAAAGTGACCTTGAAAATAATGCTTCACAGAAATTTGGGATAAGGTCTAAAGCACAGTTATAATAGTTCATTGCTTCGGAGAATCTGCCCTGTTTCTGTATCAAATTAGCGAGATTATTATAGACAATAGCATAATTGGGGTCCAAATCTAATATTTTCCGAAATATTTTTTCCGCCTGTTCAAATTCACCGACTCTTTTAAGAGCAAGCCCCAATTCATTATAAGCCTCAATTAATTCAGGATTTAATTGAATTGCATGACTGAAATTCTTTATTGCGTCTTCGTTCTTTCCCTGACCTTTTTGACTAATTCCGAGATAATAATACACTCCAGCAAAATCAGGATTCATTTTTATTGCCAATTCAAAACTGTGTTCTGCTTCTCTGAATTTTCCAATATTTATCAGTACTATACCAAGATTGTAATAAATCTCTGTGGAATTTGGCTGCAATCGTAAAGCTTTACTGTAAGTGGATATTGCTTTATGGTATTTTCCGAGGTCCTTTGAAACATTTCCAAGATTGATTAAAGCTTTCGGATGATTCGGATAATGAAATAAAAATTTTTGATAAAGTTGTTCTGCTCTCTTCAACTCTCCTGATTCGTGGCTTCGAATAGCAGCAGCAAAAATATCTTGAGCATTCAATTTATTTGATCTCTTCCTTTCATAATCATTTTATTTTTGGCAAAAACTATGCCTCTGTAATCGAAAGTCGGTAAGTCTAAAGTCCAAGGTCAGAAAGTCTGGCATGTGGGATGAGCTCTTCCAGTCTCCAGCGACTAAAGTCGGGTTGTGTAGGCTCGTTCCTTCCACCACGTTGAAACGTGGTGTTAATATTTTTTTCTGTTTCCATTGAATTTTTCAAAATATCATCTCCAAATATTAACCGCTCCTGTCTGCCACCAGGCAGGCAATTCTTTCCATATTTGACTTTGGACTTTTGACCTTTCTTTGACTTTCGACCTTAGACTATAATTGATTGTTATTTATTGCCGGTTTTTACTGGTTTTTACTCAATAATATTTTTACGATTTTTTCATGCTTGCATTTTTACGCTAAAAATCAAGTTATTCATCAACTGTCCGACAATCATAATAGAATGTTTTTTGAAATTGGATGTTGGTTTGTTGGTGGTACCAACTTCTAAAAAATAATTTTAAACCACCTTAATTGGGTAAGGAAGCCCTAAAAAACAAGGAGGTTACTATGAGTGATCTTTTTAGAATTGGCGCCAACATTGAAGCATTACAGTCATTCCAGTCTTTAATGAAAATAAATGACGGCATGGCTTTGCATCAATTGCGTTTGGCGACAGGAAAAAGGATCAACACGGCTGGAGATGATCCGGCGGGTTATGCTTTAGCAAGGAGTTTGGAAAGTCGGAAAAAAGGTCTTTCTGTTGCTCTGGATAATGTAAGCAATGCCAAGAATGTGTTGAACATTGCTGAGGGCGGTTATCAGAATATTATGGACATTCTTCAGACATGTAAGGAGAAAGCCACACAGGCAGCTGACGGGTCGCTGTCCACAGAACAAAAGTCAGCATTGGATGATCAGGTTAGTGCACTGATAACCGAAATTGATGAAATTGCCGAGGGCACCACATTCAATGAATACAGCCTAATTGGTGCTACTCCGGTCTCTCTGACTTTTCATACTGGAGAAACTGCGAGTGATATTCTTGCAGTGAGTTTGGATGCTGCCGATTCAGCAAGTCTGGTGGTTAGCTCTGTTAATTTGACAACTGCTGCTGCCACAGCTATCACGACCTTTGATACTGCTATTGACAAATTATCAGGTTCTGTTCAGGAAGTTGGTCAATTTCAATCCCGTCTCGCTACGAAGGAGGCAAATCTTTCTGTGGGGATCACAAATACAGAGGCGGTTAGGAGTAAGATTGAAGACGCCGATTTTGCAAAGGAGCAGATGGAGGTAATGAAATTACAAATCCTGCAGCAAACAGCATTGTCGTCATTTGTTCAATCGAACTCGAATCCTCAAGTTGTACTATCACTGTTCCAGTAAGCGTAACGGAGAGATGGTAAAATTGGAAGGAGGTGGGCAGTTATTTCCCACCTCTTTTTTCTCTCATTAAAAAGGAATATATTCATGAGTTCTGGAGCTTCCGTAAGAGTTTTTTGTGAATAACAGAGATCTTACTTTCAATATAAAAGATTAAATCAGATTATGGCATGATAATTGACAAAAAATAAAGGAGAATAGAGAAGTGTGGAATAATTATATGCAAAGAAAACCTGTTAAAACTAATCCGTATTTAGTTCAGAAAATACTCACAGCAAGCTCGGAACAGCTCATTGTCTATATTTATGATGCAGCAATAGTTGCTTGCGTACGTAAAGAAAAGGTCAAAGCCAGTCAGGCTGTCCAGGAATTGATTAACTCTCTGAATTTTGATAGCGATAAGAACATTGCAGTCAAATTTTTCCAGCTATATCACTATATACTTAATCAGATCAACTCCAATAACTTCAATGAAGCAAGGGAATTATTGAATGAGTTAAGGGAAACATGGTCTGAAGCAATGAAAATCACGTAGGGAGGCTACGATGGCGATAGATGTAGGATCAATTTTTACAAATCAATCATCTATTGAAAGACTTATTAGTCAATACATGGCGCTTGAGTCGCGTCCCCGTGATGATTTAGTTAGTAAAAAAGATACACTAAATGATCGAAAAACCGTCCTATCTGATATGGATTCTAAACTCTCAACACTTGAATCTAAAGTTGAGCGGTTGACGGATCCGATAACAGATTATTTTGCTACAAAATTAGCTGTTGGCAGTGATACTGATAAATTTACTGTTTCTGCTGGCTCTACCGCTGAATTGGGAAATCACTCCATTTCTGTTGATCGTCTGGCTGTTTCCGATACTCGTGTGTCAAAACAGTATACAGACAGTAATACGAGTTTTACCAGTTTTACAACTGATCAGACTTTCTCAATCGAAGTTGCTCATCCTACCGACGCAGATCCATCTAACCGTGAATCTATTAATGTCACCGTAACAGCGGATAAATTTTCACAGAATGATGACCAGGTACTTGCAGATATTGCCGATGCTATCAATAGTGCAATGACCAGTGCAGTTTCTTCAGAAACAATAAATAGTGATGAAGTTGTTCACGCATCAATCGTAACTGAAGAAACCGGGAAATCACGTTTAGTGCTCCGGACTGAGCAGTCCGGATATACCTATCGAATGGACTTTACTGATAGTACAGACGACCTATTGCAGGCACTGGAAGTAAATGCAGCAGTCCAATATTCAGGTACATCCGGAGGTTATATAACATACGTTGGCACAAGTGCTACAAACAGTGAACTTAATTCAAAGTTTACGATGGATGGTCTGACGTTTTATCGGGACAGTAATAATGTGACCGATGCATTGAGTGGTGTCACTTTGCAGTTATTGGATACATTTTCAACAACTGAAACGATTACTATAAACACAGATACTGAGTCTGTAAAAGGAGAAGTTCAGGGGTTTCTCGATGCTTATAATGAGGCTATTACATTTTTAAGAACCAATACACAAATGGATCCGGACACATATAAATCGGGTGCTCTCTCTAATGATTATATATACAGAGGAATTATAACCGAATTACGCAGTATTGTTTCTAACGAAGTATCGGGAGTGAGTAATTCCGATTATTCCAGATTATCTTCGATTGGAATAAAAGCAGACGATAAAGGTTTATTATCAATTGCAGATTCGGATAAATTTACCGAAGCTTTAGAAGCAAATGCAACTAATGTATCGGATTTATTTAATGCATCTGATGGTATAGCAGTAGAGATTAAAGACTATATTGATAATTTTGTTGATACAGGCGGTACTATTGATAACAGCAAGGACAATATAGACGACCAGGTTACGTACCTGGATGACAGAATATCTTATATGGATGAATGGTTGTTAAAAAGAGAAACTCAACTACGAGAAGAATTTGCGAAATTGCAAGAGACTATGTCCAGATTGACAAATCAGCAATCATTCTTTAGCTCATTCTCCAATAATTATTAGGAGGTAAAAATGAACGGGATAGAACCTATACAATCCTCAAGTTTTTCTAATACCAAACCTATTGTGGGAAATATAATAGAAATTAAGAAAGTAAGTCAGGATCATGCTTTAAGCAATGAATCTGATAATGATACTTTTGGAATAGCAAAATTGGATCTGGATTTACCTGAACTGGTATCCAGGGTGAATCAATTTGTTCACTCTTTCAGTACTAAGTTATCATTTTACTTCGATGATCGAGTTAGCAAACCGGTCATACGCGTAATCGATGAAGACACGGGAGAAGTTATCAGACAGATTCCTCCGGAGGAAATGTTAGCTCGATTAGGGCATCTATTTGACGCAACGGGAATTGTTTTTAAAGGGAAAGTATAAAGTGAATTTCGTACGTAATATTGAACAATCACATAATCAATTGTTAAAGCAGGAATTGGAGTGTTTCAATCTATTGCAGGAACAGACAAGAGAATTTATTAACCAAACCAGTCCGTATGAAATAGAATCCGTAATAAAATTTCTCGATAAACGCAATCATTGGATTGAGACGTTAAAATCTTTGGAGTCGAAACAAGGAAAAACAAAAGAGTTTGTGGAAAAGGACCAGGTTCATCTTCGCAAAAGGATTGCTAAGATTGCAGGGAATCTTGTTGCGATTGATTCCAGGATTATTGATATTCTAAAAGAGAAAAAAATGGAAATCATTAAAGAAATGATAAAAGTTTCCGAAAATTATAATAGGAATAAAAAAAGTAATCGCTCTTTTAGAAGAGAAAAACATAAAATCGTTGATATACACCAGGAGTAAAAACATTTGACACCAATTAATGATGTAACAGGAATTTCGCAAGATTTTAAGAAAGTTGAACGGGACAAAAACCTGAAGCAGGTCAGGGACTCTAAGGAGTCCAAAACAGCTAAAGTATCAAACGAAGACACAAAAACAAATAAAGTAATCAAGGACATCGTTGATATTTCCTCCTCAGGAAAATCTCTATTAAATCGGAAGTCTGAGGTATCTCGTTATCTTAAGGAACTTGAGAATATTAAAACATTGGATAAAGAGGACCTGATCAGGGTACACCAGAGAATTAAATCAAACTTTTATTCCAGACCAGAAATATTAGCAAAAATTGTGGAAGATATTGTATCTCAAGGTCCTGAAGACATACAGGAAACTTCTGTGTCACAAAAAAAATCTAACCGACTTTCTGAAATCCGCTCCAGGATCAAAAATGGCGAATACGATTCGGAAGAAGTTCTCGATGTTATCGTTGAGAATCTTCTTAACCCTGATAAACTTTAAACTTAGTGGAGACAAGAACCTTAAAAGTTATATTCAATACTGTCACTAGCTGTAAGAAATAGTTTTAATTAAAATATCGAAGTGAGCTAAAGTCCGGAGTGCCTGAATATATAGCTTTAGCTCACTTCACCAATTTTAGCCAATATATCACATTTTAAAAAATAATTTAACCTAATTTCTGCCAGGTGGTGAAACTTATTTCCAGATACGGAAAAATATTCCTGCTATCACAATAAATTATTTTCTCCTAAAATTATTAATATCTTTACTGGGAAAGGGTTATCTAAGTTACAATAGTCATTGATTCTTATGTAATTATAAATCATGAAACTTCAATATTGAAGTTTGTGGCATATTATTTGAAAAAAATAATGAGGAACGCTGGTATTGTTCTTTTAATAAGCTAACTACAATAGAGACTGCAGGGGGAAAAGGTTGAACGGTAAATGAGAAATTCGATCACATCAGCACAAATAATTCGACAATCACCTGAAGCAATTGTTTGGTTTAAAGTTTCCTGTAATTGGGCTGTAAATATTCACTGGAATAAAGGGCAAATAATTTCAGGTCGAAAAAAGAGACTGAAATATTCGTCTGTTAAATACCTTCTATGCTAAACCTAAAATAAATGTAAAGATTTAAAAATTAATGATGGCACTCCAGGAAAGCATATTCCTACAAGGGGAAACTGTTAAAAAGTCAAAAGAATATTCTTTTAAATGTTTAAGTACTCAAACCTGCCCAAATTGCCTTGTCAGATGGGTAAATCTTTGGGTTAATTCTGAATATAACGTAGGATTGGCTCCCCGACTTACTGTGGTGATTATAAATCTAAATTTGCAGAATGTTGATTTGCATATCCGATCTTATTACTGGTTAATAACCAGATAACATAAGACATAAAGAGAATTAGTGGAAATCAAAGAAAAACTAGAGGAACTTTCAGAAGCAGTGGTTTTTGCTGAACCTTCTGATATACAATCAATAGCCGATATCCATACACATTTTGAGGAAATTGGGAAGTGGGCTGTAGATTCATCAGAGCATCGAGTAGAAGAAGCAACAAAGGCTGCAATTGGGATCCTGGAAAGACTGATACTCGATGGAATAGAGGAAGTACCGGATAAGGAAAGTTTACTTAAAGTCATCAGTCGTACCGTTTCATCTCTTCAGGAAATCATCCGGGATGGCAAAAAAGCAGAGGATGTGGATTTTCCTGAGGAATTGGGATTGTGTAAAACTTCACATAACCCACCTATTGAAAATGATGCTCCGTTAACCGAGGAAAATATCTCCCGTTCATTTCCACTTCCTCCCAATGTTGATAAAAAGATCTTTGCTGATTTTCTTTCTCGCCAGGGAGCCGTGCTGCAGGAAATGGAAGCACTGATTCTGAGATTGGAGAAATCGGATGATAAAAATAAATTTGCCTCTCTTAAGCGTCTTATTCATACCCTAAAAGGTGAATCGGCTCTAATGGGGCTTTCCGATGTGGAAAAACTTTGCCACAAAATTGAAGATTTGCTTAATGAGGTAAACCCCCGGTCAGATTGTAGATATTTTACTTGAAGTTAAAGATTGGTTAGGGAATACCTTTGATAATTATTCCGGCAAGGAATCAACCTCACCTTCCGGCATTTCTATTGAACAGATTTTAGAAAAGTTGATTGTTCCCGAAGAAAAGTATCTAATTAAACAACCCGAAAAGAAAATTGAAAATTTAGAGCAAATAGAGCCAGAATCGGTAGACGAAGAAGTTCAGGAACAGAGTAGTATTGAAGGTGATATTGACTTGCTGACAGATTTTGTTTCCGAATCAAATGATTACCTTGATACAGCAGATCAGCAGATGCTTGTACTGGAAACCGAGCCTAAAAATGAGGATGCTCTGAATTCTGTGTTTCGAGCGTTTCATACGATCAAGGGGGTAGCTGGATTTCTCGGATTAAAGGATATCGGGCTGCTGGCACATGATGCAGAGAATTTGCTTGATAGAGTACGCAAAGGGAAACTGGTTTTAGATAGTGATGTAATTGATATCATTTTCGAAGTTTTAGATAAGATGAAGAATATGATTTCTAACCTGGGCAGCTCTATTGCAAAGGGAAACTTGCCAGCTCAAGATGAAACCTTATCGGAATTGAAAAAAAGAATCAATACTATAGTATCAGGTGATCATTCCCAGGAAGAAGTTGATGTATCCGGTGATTTGTCTGCAGAAAGTCAAGAACCAGTCGAAAACTTCACCGAATATAGCGTTTCTGTAACTGAAGAGAATGAAATACCCGTAAAAAAGCAATCTGTTTCCCCATCAGGGCAGAAAGCAATAAACAGTAATAATAATACAGTAAAGGTAAGAGAAACATTGAAGGTTGATGCCGAACGACTTGACCTACTTGTAGACACTATAGGAGAGCTGGTAATATCCGAATCGATGATCAGTCAATCTGAGGAAATCAGGAGCACTGCTTCTGCAAACCTTTTTAAGCAGCTGAACCGTTTGGATAAAATAACGAAAGAATTACAGAAGATGGGCACTTCGCTTAGGATGATACCTGTTCGCTCTACATTCCAGAAAATGGCTCGCTTAGTTCGTGATCTTTCTAAGAAAGCAAGAAAACCGATTGAACTTATCCTATCAGGTGAAGACACAGAGCTGGATAAAACTGTAGTAGATAAAATTGGGGATCCACTTATACATATGATGCGCAATTGCGTCGATCACGGGATTGAAGCAAGTCCGGCTGAACGCCGCAAGGTAGGTAAACCCGAAAAGGGTAAAGTAAATTTGCGGGCTTTTCACAGTGGGGGAAATATTTATATAGAAGTAGAGGATGATGGAAGGGGACTTGACCGCGAGGCAATACTTGCTAAGGCTCGGGAGCAAGGTATTCTAAAAGATGGAGAAATTCTGACTGATAATGAGGTGTGGAATCTAATATTCGAACCGGGATTTTCGACTGCAAAGAAAATTACGGAAGTATCAGGACGCGGTGTTGGGATGGATGTGGTTAGAAGGAACATCGAATCCCTGAGAGGGAAGGTCGAGATCCGCTCTGAAAAATGTAAAGGCAGTGTTTTTACAATCATTCTTCCGCTCACGCTTGCTATTATTGAAGGAATGATAGCTCAGGTGGGAACTGAAAAATATATTATTCCGACACTTTCGGTTATTACATTAATACATCCCACTTCAAAGAATCTTTCAATAGTCGTCAACCGCGGCGAGATGTTTTCATTCCATGGCGAACTTATTCCCCTTTTTCGTTTGAGCCGTTTTTTTAAAATAGATGGAGCCGAGCAAGATCTAACTCGCGCTGTTGTAGTTGTTATAGAAGCGGCTGGACAACATATAGGACTAATGGTGGATGAGCTGATTGGTCAACAGCAAATTGTAATAAAATCTCTGAGTGAGACTTTCCATGGGATTGACGGTATTTCCGGGGGAACGATTATGCCAGACGGACGAGTCGGTTTGATTCTCAATGTTGACGGGTTGGTGAAAATGTCTAAGGAGGGAAATAGATAATTCGGAATGCGGAAGGTCGAATGTCAAAAGTCGAATGCGGAATTCAGAAAATTGACAATTGAAGTGAGTGGAGGTACTCCTAATTTGAGATGATATTATGGAAGAATTCAAGAAAACATTAACCATCGAATTTATTCGATGGGATAGAGCTGCACACTCTATAAACACCGACTTTAGTCGGAGGCTTGAATTCCCGAATGCATCCCATGCAATAAATTGCATGGATAGCGTTTAGACTTTTGAGAAAGTATGTTGGAAGAATCGAAACATAATGGGAACGCTCAAAAATTGAGAGCCCTTCTACTACATGTCCGACTTTAGTCGGTGTATATTCTGGATGAATAATGTAAAAAATGAGTTATGTAATAATCGATAATCAAATTAAGGTAAAAAAAGAGGAAAATCATGTCAGAGAAAAGTGGTATTTCCGTATTTGCTAAAGCAGGTAAGTATTTGACATTCAAACTAAGCAATGAGGAATACGGTCTTGAAATCTTGAAAGTAAGGGAAATCATTGGACTTATGGACATCACAGCTGTACCTCGTACGCCGAACTATGTCCGTGGTGTGATCAACTTGAGGGGAACGATTATTCCTGTAGTAGACCTGAGAAAAAAGTTTGGTATGGATTCAACTGAAGAAACCGAGCACTCATGTATCATTGTTGTGGAAGTTACAAAAAAAGATGTTTCGGAAGCGATCGGTGTATTTGTAGACGCCGTTTCGGAAGTTCTTGACATTGAAGAAAATGATATTGAAAAAACGCCCTCGCTTGGAGCTGATGTTAATACCGATTTTATACTTGGAATGGCAAAAATTAAGGATTCTGTAAAAATCCTGCTCAATGTTGAAAAGGTATTAACAACCGAAGAAATTGCCGATCTTTCAAAAATATCCTCAATAGCTAAGAACAGTTAAGCGTTTTTATTACAGAATATAGAACCTAAGTAAGAAAATGAAAGTGTTAGAGTGATACAAAATGGAAGACATTCGCTTCGTATAAGGGTGATTCTTCGTTCGCACTCCCCATTTTTTAATAAAACGAGGAATCCCCTTATTCCGAAGTGGAAGATTCTTCTGCTTACAGAGACTCAGTAAGTTAAAAGGAGGTTATTATCACATTTACGTATTTTTTCAGAGATTGGCATATACTGGATCTTATCAGTAAATACGTAATTCCGACCGTAAGAGGTAATAGAAGTATCAGAATTTGGGATGCCGGATGTGCAATGGGTTTGGAGCCGTATTCTCTTGCAATAATTTTTGCCGAAAATATGGGACACTTTGCTTCCAAGAACCTGAGGGTAGACGCTACGGATATAGATAAAAGTAATCTATTTGGGAAGATTATAGCCGATGGTATATATCCGGAAGAGCAAGTAAAACGGATTCCGAAAGAAATAGAATACCTTTTTAATCAAGTTACTAATGACGGTCAACTGTTTAGAAAAGTCGAAGGTCGAATGTCAAACGTCAAATGTCGAAGGTTGAACGTCTAATGTCCAATGTCAAAGCGAGATTTCATTTTTCCGACTTTATGACTTTCAGACTTTAGACTTGATGACCTTAGACTTCCCGACTTTGGACTAAAAAAAGGTGAAAAATGGATAAAAGAACTTTCAACAAGATTAGAGAGATAGTTTACGAGAAAAGCGGTATCTCACTCGGAGAGAATAAAGAATCGCTGGTTTCTGCTCGTGTTAACAAGCGGATGCGAAAACTTATTATTTCCGACAGCCGGCACTATCTTAAGTATGTCATGGATGACGAAAGTGGTGAGGAATTGGTTAGCCTGCTTGATGTTATTTCAACAAATGTAACTAATTTCTATCGTGAAGCCGACCATTTTGACTTACTGAAAGCGGTTTTTTCACAGTGGTTAAAAGAGGGACAAAGACGGTTTAGATTCTGGTCGGCTGCCAGCTCAACCGGGGAAGAACCTTATACGATGGCTATAACTCTTCTTGAAGTATTAAAAGGTCAGAAAGTGGATTTAAAGATCCTCGGTACAGATATTTCTACCATTGTTTTAGATAACTCTCGAGAAGGTGTTTATGATGAAAAGAGGATAGAATCGGTTCCGCGGATTCTCAAGTCGCGATATTTTCATAAGATAAAAAACAATGGAAGCAATGAATATGCTGTCAATGATTCTCTTAAGAAACTAATAGTTTTCAAAAGACTCAATCTGTCCACGCCGCCATTCCCAATGCGTGGTCCAATGGATGCAATATTTTGTCGTAACGTCATGATTTACCTTGATAACATTGTTCGTAAAAAACTGGTTGACGAGATGTATCGCCTTCTCAAACCCGGCGGCTATTTGATGGTGGGACATTCGGAGAGTCTGACGGGAATACCCAGTGATTTCAAGGCGGTTAAACCGTCCGTATATATAAAGTAGCCTGCGCTAATTGTGAATGTGGAGTTGGGAATTCGGAATGTTGAATGCGGAGTGCGGAATTTTGATAAGGAAATGTAGAAAGTCGAATGTCAGCTTGTCCATCGAAACGACTTATCCGGCGTAATGAAGTGAAGATGGATTGATTATTGATTATTTGAAAATAGCCAGTCAACAATAGATAATAGTAAACAGACAATTTACAATCCCAGAGGGATGCCTCCGGCATAAACAATAGAAAATGAATGGAGAATAAAATTGTAAATTCGTTGCCAGTAAAAACTGACTTAGTAACGAAAATAAATAATTGAGGAATTTAGAGATGTTTTTAGTAATTTTGCTTCCAGGGATTGTGCACATTTCTAATGAGATTTTAAGATAGGATAAGAGTCCCTTAATTGTACAAACCTTTTAAAAGATTCCAAGGTGACCTTTTAGATGTGTATGGATGATAAAGGAATTACGATAAAAAATGAAGCCTAATTTTCCTGATAATGATAAAAATTTATAAAGATATGATTTCTCGATCTTCACAGAAAGAGATCTATTTTTGACAATTATTGTAACAAGCAATAAAATCACTTTAACGCGATGCCAGATTTAACCCTAAAATTTCGGGGAAACTTCACGAACTTACAGTGAAAAGGATACAAAACGATAAAGAGAGAAAAAACAAAAGAGCAGCTCTTAAATGAGCTAGCAGAGCTGCATAGACAAATTGATGAATTAAAAGAAAACGTTCCACATTATATTGAAGGTATCCCGCTTCAGGATAGAGAAACTGGAAAAGGAAAGAAATCAGATATGAAGGAAGAGCTAATCGCTGCACAGGAATATGTTAGGAACTTTCTTGACAACTCTCTGGATATGATTATCTCCGTAGATAAAGAGCGAAGAATCAAAGAATTTAATAGAGCTGCGCAGAAAACATTTGGCTATATCAAAAAAGAAGTTCTGGGCAAGCAAGTTAAAATCCTGTTTGTTGATGTTGATGAAGAAGCGAAGATAAATAAGATTGTCCGAAGATTTGGCAGATTTAGTGGAGAGATATTGAACAAGCGTAAGGATGGCGAAGTATTCACATCTTTCCTTTCTGCTTCTATTCTTAAGGATACAGATGGTGAATCTTTAGGAACTATTGGGATATCACGAGATATTACCGAGCAAAAAAAGGTGGAAAAGGAACTGAAGGAGAGTGAGGAGAGATATCGTCTAATTTTCGAAAATATCAGTGACCATATTGTCTATGTAAGTAAGTATGGCACGATACTAAATTCAAACGATAAGGAAGAAATTTTTGGTCGGAAGCCAGAAGAAATAATAGGTAAAAGGTTCACTAAACTCAGCTACTTTGATATAAAGGATATACCAAAAATACTTAAGCTTTTCAAAGACGTAGTGACAGGAAAGAAGAAACTTGATCAGATAGAACTGGAAATAAAGCATAAAGATGGTCACAAAATTCCTGTGGTGGTGAGTACCACACTTGTGAAAAAGAACGGTAAAATAGATGGTTTTCTGTGTTTGGTCAAGGACATTAGCGAACGCAAGCGGGCGGAGGATGCGCTGCGGGAATCGGAAGAAAAACTCAAGACCATATTGAAAAGCATTAATGATGTGATTTTTCAACTCTCCGTCACGGGTTTCATTCAGTATGTGAGCCCAAGAGTAGAAGCCTGGGGTTATAAGCCTGAAGACCTCATTGGAAAACATTTGAAGAAAACAACTCCCCTGAGTGAAGTGCCGAAAGCCTTAAAAGTACTGAAGAGTGTTTTGTCAGGAGAAGTAATCGACTTCTTGGAGCTGAATCAAATAGATGGCAGCGGAAATATTATTCCTGTAGAAATTAGAATTGCCCCTGTGAGGAAAGAGGGCAAGATAATTGCCATGCAAGGGGTTATGAGGGACATCACCGAGCGCAAGCAGGCAGAAAAGGCTTTAAGAAAATCAGAAGAAAAATACAGAAAGCTGTTTGAAGAGGCAATAGACGCTATCTTCGTAGCCGATGCCTCAACAGGCATAATAATTGACTGTAACCGTTTAGCGTTAAAATTGATCGGCAGAAAGAAATCAGAACTTGTTGGTAAACATCAGCGGATTCTCCATCCTCCGGGAAGAATCGAAGGGGGATTTAGCAGAACTTACAAACAGCACCTCAAAGAAAAAAAAGAACAGATTCTTGAAGAACAGGTCATTACAAAAAAGGGAGAAATCAAAGATGTTGAAATCAAAGCCAGCATCTTTGAACTTGAGGGTAAAAAAGTGCTTCTCGGGATATTCCGAGACATCACTGAGCGCAAGAGGGCGGAGGCCCAGAGGGCTGCAGCACTAGAGGCACTGTGGGAGAGCGAAGCAGAACTTGAAGCAATTTTTGATGGTGTTACAAATGGCATAGTTATAAGTGATATGACAGGGAAAATTTTAAGAATTAATAAATATATAACAGATGTCGGAGGCTATACAGAAAAAGAGTTTATTGGGAAACGATTTAATATTTTAAAGATGATATCTGCAAAAGACATTACAAAAATGATATCCGTTTTCAGCAAACTTAGAAAAGGTATAGATGTATCCCCATACGAGATTGATCTATATACTAAATCTGGTGAAAAGAAGATATCTGAGATTAGCAATTCTTTTTTGAGAAAAGAAGGGAAGGTTGTGGGGGTTATTGCGGTTATGAAAGACATCACCGAGCGCAAACGGGCCGAGGAAGAGTTACGTAAATCGGAGTTAAAATATCGCAACTTAGTTGAGAGCATAGAAGAAGGATTATCAATTGTTGATGAGAGGAAGAATTTCACATTCGTCAATCAATCTGCAGCAGAAATATTTGGGTATTCTAAAGAGGAACTTATTGGGAAAAATTTTAAAGAATTAACATCACCTGAAGAGTTCAAACATATTCTTGATCAGACTGAAATTAGAAAGGAAGGGGAATCGTCTAAATACGAATTGACTATTAATAGAAAAGATGGAAAGCATAGAACTGTTATGGTGACTGCCAGTCCATTAGTTAGTGACGATAATAAATATAGTGGGGCATTTTCAATATTCATAGATATAACAGAGCGTAAGCAGGCAGAGGAGAAATTGAAGGTTGAGAAAGAGTTCTCTGATCGCTTGTTTGAATCGTCCGAGAGTTGTTTGCTTCTGATTAACAGTAAGAAAGAAATTATAAAGATTAATGATGCAGCCCTTAAGGTATTTGGTAGAAAAAGAGAAGAAGTCATTGGGAGAATATGTCACAAATTTATTTGCCCAGCTGAGAAGGGTAAGTGTCCTATTCTTGATCTGGGGCAACGGGTGGATTACTCTGAAAGGGTAACTCTTAACAGTAAAGGAGAAACAGTACCTATTATTAAGACGGTTAGCAAAATAGAAAAGGAAGGGGAAATATATCTTCTGGAAAACTTTATGGACATAACAGAGCGCAATCGTGCACTGGAGGAACTAAAACGGAAACATGAGGAACTGGAAAAATTCAACAGACTATCGGTAGACAGAGAGATAAAAATGATTGAATTGAAGAAGGAGATTAATGAGCTTCTTGAGAAATCGGGGAAGAAGGCGCTATATAAAATCGTCGAAGCACCTTGAAAAGGTATCCGAACTTTTCAAGGTCAGGATAAGAGGAAGCGAATGAAAATCAAAACTAAAGCCTTGTGGATTGCATTCCCAATTTACACAATTTTTTCATTATCAATCTTAATACAATTTATTTTAAGGATAATGCCTCGCTTTCATAAGTGGGTGGTTTCCAATGCATGATGTTCGAGAAAATGAAGAGAAGAATATTTAAATAAGGAGGTAATTAAAATGAATCTAAGTAAGCAAATTAAGACTATGCAGCAAATGCTAGTTTTAATCATGTTAATTGTGGGTTGTGCATTTTTGAGTGGTTGTGGTAAAAAGAAACCCAAGGTGTATCGGGTGGGGATTCTGTGTGGCTTGGATTATATCGGCGCTATCCCTGATATCTTCAAGCCCGAAATGGCTAAGCTGGGATACATAGAAGGTGAGAACATAGTTTACAACATACAGAGAACGAACTTTGAACCAGTAAGAGAAAAGCAAATTCTAAGGCAATTTGTGGAAGATAAAGTCGACCTGATTTTCACGTTTCCCACTGAAGTATCCATGGCAGCCAAGGCAGCCACCAAAGGAACAGATATTCCTGTTGTTTTTGCTATTGCCAACATTGAAGGGACCGGCCTTGTTAATAGTGTAAGACAACCTGGCGGGCACATAACAGGTGTTCGCTATCCTGGTCCCGACCTTGCGATCAAGCGTTTTGAGGTCATGCGCGAGTTGGTCCCGGAGGCCAAAATAATGTGGGTTCCTTTTCAGCGAGGTTACCCTATTGTAGCCAGTCAGATGGAGGTATTGTATCCGGTTGCTGAAGCCGCTGGTGTAACATTGATTGAATTTCCAGCAGATGATGCGGCAGAGATTCAGGCTGAGGTGGATGCAAGAAATAAATTAGATGCTATTGGTTTTGACGCAATATTGTTTATACCTGAGCCTCTTAGTTGTACGGATGATGCTTTTGAAGCAATAGCTAAGTTTGCATATGAGCATAAGCTGCCTATTGGCGGCATAACGATGCAAGTTGGGGACTATGGTTCTATTTTCGGTATAGATGTCGATGACCCAAAAACGGTCCAACAGGCAGCAATACTAGCAGACAAAATACTCAAAGGCACTCCAGCCGGTACTATCCCGGTTGTCTCAGCAGAGAGTTATTTTGAGATAAACTACAAAGTGGCTCAAGAACTTGGGGTACATGTGTCTGAAGGTTTGTTAAGCAGAGCAGATAGGATCATTCGCTAATATTATGATGATCAATAAAGAGGTTATAAAAATGGATCTGAGTAAACAAATTAAATCTATGCAACAAATGGTTGTTTTAATCTTGTTAGTTGCTGTTTGCGTGTTCTTGACTGGCTGTGGTGAAAAGAAACCCAAGGTGTATCGTGTGGGTATTATGTCTGGCGCAGAAGCTTTTGTCACTATAGCAGATGGTTTCAAGGCCAAAATGACGGAATTAGGCTACGTAAGGGGTAAGAACATCTTCTATGACTTGCAGAAATTGAACAATGACCCTGCGGGTGAGCAGCGAGTCGCAAAGAAATTTGTGGAAGATAATGTTGATTTAATTTTCGCGTTTCCTACTGATCCAGCCTTAGTGGCAAAGGCAGCCACCCAGGGGACAAACATCCCGGTGGTTTTTGCAATGGCTGGCATAGAAGGAACTAACCTGGTAGAGAGTGTGCCCAAACCAGGCGGGAATATCACTGGTGTTCGCTACCCTGGCCCGGAAAATACGGTTAAGCGTTTCGATATCTTGTTCGAGTTGGTGCCACAAGCCAAACGAGTTTATTTAATCTATGATCAAAATTACCCTAATGCTCCTATGGCTCTTGAGGGTTTGCGACCTGCAGCTTTATCGTTAGGTATAACGTTGGTGGAAGACCCTGTCAACAATGTTGAAGAACTTCAGACTGCTCTGCAGAAGAGAGCTGCATCGGATGATATTGGTATAGATGCCATTCTGCTTATGCCTGATATTCTTGACCATTCACCTGATGGTTTTGGG
The DNA here is from genome assembly GCA_964441235.1 of uncultured bacterium. Lineage (GTDB taxonomy): Bacteria > Fidelibacterota > UBA2242 > UBA2242 > UBA2242 > BS750m-G69. Next base: position 32,095 of record CAYTUQ010000042.1, read on the forward strand.
GCGATTCTTAAGTTTGCGAATGAACATAAAGTGCCCATTGGCGGTGGAATGGAATTTACGGCAGACCTTGGGGCTTTGTTTAGTTTTGTTCCTGAAAATGTTGAAATGGGTATACTGGCTGCAACCCTGGCTGACAAAATCCTCAAAGGTACCCCTGCTGGAACAATCATGGTTGTCTCCCCTAAGAATAATCTGAGGCTCAATTACAAAGTAATTCAAGAACTAGGATTGAACGTGAGTAAGGGTTTGTTGAGCAGGGCAAAAGAGATAATTCGTTAAAATGTCGAAGCGTAAAGTAAAAAAAACAGAGAACTTCCGGAGCTTAACGGTTACTGTAGCCATTGCATTTTTAACCTTGAGTGCAGTAGTACTGGTAATTAGTAGCAGCTTAAATATGTATAGCAGCTTCCGGAACCAACGGAAAATCATTAATGGGCAGCAACAACACATTGCTCGTGATGCAGCCAATACCGTCGAGGGTTTTATTCGAGAAAAATTCAGCATGTTGGAGGTAGTAGCCAGTCGTGGTAATCTGGTAATTATCCCTCAGGAAGAGCAGAAACCGGTCTTAGAGAAGTTGCTGGGCCTTGAACCTGTATTTCGCCAGTTGGTCTTGTTAAATGCACAAAAAGAGGAACTGTTAAGAGTCTCTCGTTTATCAAAATTATTGTCAGTCCAATTAATGGAGTATAACAAGAGTGAACTGTTTTCTAAGGTGAGCCAGAAAGAAACATATATCAGCCCTATATATATCGATAAAGTAACCAGTGAACCAATGGTGATAATGGCAGTTCCTATCACAGATGTCTTTGGTGATTTTAAAGGAACATTGATAGCCGAAGCAAACCTGAAATTCATGTGGGACTTAATGGATCAAATTGAAATTGGCAAGAACGGCTATGCTTATGTAGTGAACATGCAGGGATATCTCATTGCTTTTCGTGATATTAGCCGTGTTTTAAGGGGAGAAAATTTAATCCATCTGAAGGAGGTAGCTAAATTTGTAAACGGTAAGGAATTACCTAACGGAGGCGAGGCTGAAATATCAAAGGGCATCAAAAACACCTATGTAGTAGCTACTCATGTGCCGCTTGGTACTCCTAATTGGGCAGTTGTGGTTGAATTGCCTGTCCTGGAGGCATACGAAACTGTTACTATGGCGCTTATAATATCGGCATTAGTCATTCTACTTAGCTTTGCCTTGGCCATCGTATTCGGCATCTATCTCTCAAAAAGAATTACAAAACCAATAATAGATCTAAGAGATGCTACGAGAAAAATTAGTAAAGGCAACCTGGAAGTAAAAATAGAATCTAAATCAAAAGATGAGATAGGGCAGCTATCAAGAGCATTTGATAGAATGACTATAAATCTAAAAAGGTCCAGAAATTTACTGGAGGAGTACAGTGCCAACCTTATGAAGAAAGTGAAGGAGAGAACTGCTGAATTGGATAAGAAGGTCAAAGAGAGTGAAAGACAAATGGTGGCGACATTGAACCTTGCGGAAGACCTTGAAGCAACGAGTATAGATTTGAAGGAGGAAGTCGCTGAGCGAAAGCAGGCGGAGGAAAAAATTCAAGCCCAGCTCAGGGAGAAAGAGATACTTTTAAAAGAGGTTCATCATCGTGTCAAGAACAACCTGCAGGTTATTTCCAGCCTGCTAAAACTTCAATCCCAAAACATCGAAGATAAACAATTCCTTGACATGTTCAAGGAAAGCCAGAATCGTGTTAAGTCCATGGCGCTTGTCCACGAGAAATTGTATCAATCCCGTGACCTGGCCAGGATTGACTTTGCTGAATATATCAAGTCCCTGGCGAATAGCCTGTATCGGTCGCATGGGGCTGATTCAAACAAAATTGCGTTTAAGATAGAGGTTGAGAATGTCTCTCTGGGAATTAATCAGGCTATTCCGTGTGGACTGATCATCAACGAGCTGGTTTCCAATTCCCTGAAATACGCCTTTCCCAGGGGATGGCAGGGAAAAGGTGAGATTAGGATCTCTGTTCGACTAACCGCAGGGGGCGAGATTGAACTGCTCGTTAGCGATAGCGGTGTCGGCGTACCGAAGGATTTGGACTTCCGGAAGACAGAATCGTTGGGTTTGCATTTGGTTTCCATTTTGGCAGAAGATCAGCTTCAGGGTAAGATCACATTGGATAGGAAGATGGGGACGAAATTTCAAATTAAGTTCAGGAGGATGGAATAATGGCCAAGACCCGTATTCTGGTTGTGGAAGACGAAAGGATAGTGGCTGAAGACATTAAGGGGAGTTTGCAGGATCTCGGATATGTTGTTTCTGGGGTTGTGTCTTCAGGGGAGGATGCTATCCGAAAGGTAGGGGAACTCAAACCGGATTTGGTGATGATGGACATTGTGCTCTCGGGAAAGATCAACGGGATTGGGGCTGCTGATCAAATACGCTCCCGTTTTAATATTCCTGTGGTATACCTTACTGCTTTTGCAGATGAGAAGACATTGGAGCGGGCAAAGGTAACGGAGCCATTCGGTTATATTATTAAGCCGTTCGAGGAAAGAGAACTCTATAGTGCCATTGAGATGGCACTTTACAAGCACAGGATGGAAACCAGGTTAAGGGAGAGTGAGGGGCGATTTCGGGGGTTATTTGAGCAGTCCAATGATGCGGTCTTCGTCCACGGTCTTGATGGTCTGATTCTGGATGTCAACCATCGTGCCTGTGAGATGCTGGGATATTCTCACAACCAGCTTTTATCCATGCTGGTTTCAAAGCTTTATCCTAAAGGGGCTTTACCCTCCTATAGGGATGCCCTTGGGGCTATCAAGGAGAGGGGGTCAGTCCGTTTTGAGTCGCATTTCAAAAGATCTGATGGCGCTATAATCAATGTGGAAATCAGTTCCAGTGTTATTGACCCTGCAAAAGGCATAGTCCAGGGAATAGTCAGGGATATCACCGAGCGCAAGCGGGCTGAAGAAAAGATAGAACATCTTAATAAAATAATCTTAGCAATTCGGAATGTTAATCAGCTCATTACAAAAGAAGAAGATAGAGATAATTTGATTAAAAAGGCGTGCAGTCTGCTTGTAGAGACACGCGGCTATTTTACTTCATGGATTGTCTTATTAGATAAATCCGGAAAAGTCATATTAAATGCTAATTCAGGATTTGGTAAGTATTCATCGCAAGTATCAGAATTTCTTAAAAGTGGCAAATTACCTGTATGTGGAAGAAAGGCACTTGAACAATCTGATATTGTTATTACAGAAGCGAAAGATTCAATTTGTGCTGAGTGCCCGGTTTTAAATCTTTATTCAAATAAAAAGACTCTGACAGCCCGGTTAAAGTATGGCTCAAATATTTATGGGCTGATTTCAGTTACAGTTCCTGTGATATTAGTTAAAGATGCTCAGGAGGAGTCCCTTTTTAAAGAAGTCGCAGGAGATATAGCATTTGCTTTATATAACATTGAGATGGAGGAAGAACAGAAGAAATTAGAGGAACTCCTTAGAGGTGTATTTGATGCTTCTGAGGAGATAATATTTACCAAGGACATCAATAGCACATATAC
>CAYTUQ010000043.1:0-34776 GCA_964441235.1 uncultured bacterium
ACGAAAAAGGAATTTGATAGATTACCAGAATTTGAAGGATGGTGAGCAACCCAACATTGTCAATATATGGAAATATTTCCATTATATCACCCTTATAGCAGTCAAAATATTCCGCATATTACTTCAATATTGGCGGAAATGTGGAAATATTTTAATTGAAAATCCATATTTTTAATATATATTTATATAGTATGTAAAGCAAGGAAAAATTATGGAAGCAAATAAAAAATTTAAACCGGACCCGAAATTAAAACTGATGGACCAAGTCCGCCAGGTTCTGCGCTATCATCACTATGCATTTCGTACAGAAAAAACATATAGTGAGTGGATATTGCGTTATATAAAATTTTTTGGGTGTAAAAAGCATCCACGTGAAATGGGTAAATCCGAGATTGAAACGTTCCTTAGTTATTTAGCTGTACAGGGAGATGTCTCTGCATCTACTCAGCGGCAAGCTCTGAATGCTATTATTTTTCTCTACCGTGATGTTCTTGACATTCCTATCGAAGAAGAGATTGAACTGGTAAAAGCCAAACGTCATCGCCAGGTGCCGGTTGTAATGACTCAGTCGGAAGTCAAACAAGTTTTAAATCAAATGCAGGGAACTCACTTACTAATGGCACAATTATTATATGGATGCGGGTTGCGGTTAATGGAATGTGTCCGTTTACGAGTTAAGGATTTGGATTTTGAAGGCTCAAAAATTTATGTGCGTGCCGGAAAAGGCGGTAAGGATCGTATTACGGTATTTCCAAAATCTATTCAGCAGGACTTACGAATTCATCTTTCAAGGGTTAAAGAATTGCACAATCAGGATTTATCGCAAGGATACGGCCGGGTTTACCTTCCAAACGCTCTGGCAAAGAAATATCAAAATGCCTCTAGAGAGTTTATCTGGCAGTATGTATTTCCATCCAAAAAACTGAGCACAGATCCACGAACCGGAACAGTTCGCCGACATCATGTGCTGGAATCCGGTCTTCAGAAAGCCGTAAAGAGAGCAGTCAATCATGCTGGTGTTATGAAGAGAGTTGGATGTCATACATTCCGCCATTGCTTTGCTACTCATTTGCTTGAAAATGGCGTCAATATACGCGTCGTTCAGGAGTTAATGGGTCATTCAAATGTAAAAACCACCGAAATTTATACCCATGTTATGGAAAAGAATATAGATGCTGTTCTTAGTCCTCTGGATGTACTGATTAGACAAAAAGAAGATGATTAAATATATGAATAGGTGAACCTATCAGATGCTCGTGATCTTCTGTAAGAGAATTTCTTAAAATGTAGCGCCTAACTGTCTGGTTCGACATGCAAACTAGTAGGTTGTTTCCTAATTATCTTTGCAATTATTTATTTATTAGTCCACTTAAGAAACTATTTTCTGAGAATTGAGGTCTATTTTAGGATTTTCCTAAAAACTGTGATGTACCTTAAAAAATATCTTAACTTTACTAATAACTGCTTTTGACGATGTTTATTGTTCTCTTTAAACATATTATATCCTCATAATTATCAATGTAATAAGATAACAGTTATTCCTTGATTTTCCAAGATATTTATCAACTAATTTTATGATTATTAAAAACATATATTATGTGGAATTTTATATTTGTATCTTTTATATGTCCATATTGGCTATAGACCTTTTTTAAGTGGACTCATTATTATTTATTTATTTTTTAAGATTGTAGAAAAATTTTCTTGACAAAATAGAAATTTTTTTCTACTTTTCACTGCACTTTTTAGGAGATTGGGTGCAACTTCAAAATTATAGAGTTGATACAAATTTGCAAAAAGTTGAAATAAATAAGGGTATCATTTTTTTAAGAAGTAAATTGTTATTAATGAGATCAAACTAAAAGGGAGTAAATGATAAGAGTGAGGGATTACATATCTATTAAGCGTATCGATATATTAAAGTCTTTAGATATTCCGATGCATCATTGTATGTGGGTTCATATATGGAAAGGCTTTTTATAGTTAATCTCAAAATATAAGTGAAAACATTATTATAAAGAGCCTTTCCAAATGGAAAGGCTCTTTTAGTTTAGAAGAATTGATATTGTTAATTTCAAGAATGAAGATGTTTACTAACAATCAACAATTATAGAGTAAACTTTATTAGTTAATATGGGAAATAAATTATGTTGAAAAGTTCAAAGACAATTATTTGAAATTTTAGCTCTCTCAAAAAATATATGGAGTAAAATGATGAATAAATTAAAGATTGTAATCCCAAAGGGAAGAATCTACGATAATGTTATAAAATTACTTAACTCTGCCGGATTGGGAATAAATGTAGATGATCGTTTTTATAGGCCAGCAGTAAATGATAATAAAGAGATAGAAGTTAAAATAATGAAGACTCAGAATATACCCAGACTATTGGAATTGGGACGTCATGATGTTGGTTTTAGTGGTTTTGATTGGATTGTAGAAACTGGAGCTAATGTAGCTGAAATTATGGATATGAAATTCGACCCTGTAAAAATAGTTGCAGCTATACCTGAGAAATTTGAAATCGAAGACCTCCATAGGAGAAAAATTGTTGTGGCATCTGAATATGAAAGTATTACATGTTCTTTTCTTGAAAAAGAAAAATTTGACTATGTGTTTTTGCGAACATTTGGTGCAACCGAGGTCTTTCCACCAGAAGATGCCGATATGATTGTTGATAATATTTCTACCGGAAGAACTTTGGCAGCGCATGGACTTAAAGTGGTAGCAGCGATATTGGAGTCTTCAACAAGGTTTATTGCTAATAAAAACGCCTTAAATGATAGCTGGAAACGTAATAAGGTATCAGAATTAAAAATGTTGTTCCAATCTATTCTGGATGCAAGGGATCATGTAATGCTGGAGATGAATATCCCATTAAAAAAATTTGACCAAATTGTTAGAATTTTGCCCTGTATGCGTTCCCCAACTGTTGCAGAGCTCTATGGTGAACAGGGTTATGCTGTTAAAGTTGCTGTCAAAAAACAAGAATCTACTAAATTGATTCCCAAATTGAAAAAATTAGGAGCAACTGATATTTTGGAATATGAACTTAGAAAGGTGTTAGTGTAGTGAAAAATAGGAAATGTCTGGATGAATTAGCTCCTTATAAGATCACACCTTTTTCAAGAATAGAGAAGATTAGATTAGACCTTAATGAAAATACAAGAGGATGTTCCCCTAAAGTGATTGAGGCAATTCGAAATTTTCAACCTGAACCTGTGGGTGTTTACCCTGAATATTCAGAATTGATAGAGCGACTTGCACAACAATTTAAAATTCCTCCAGAAAATATTTTATTGACAAATGGTGCAGATGAAGCTATAAGGATAGTATTTGAAACTTATGTAGAAAATAACGATGAAGTTCTACTGCCGGTTCCCATCTATTCAATGTATGAAATTTTTGCAAAAATGATGGATTCTGAAATTGTATCCGTATTTTATAATAAAGACTTTTCTTTTCCGACAAATCAACTGTTGAAATCTGTAACTTCAGATACAAAGTTAATTGTTATAATTAATCCAGCAAGTCCTACCGGGACATCTATTGAGAAAGGGGATTTGCTTAAAATTCTGGATAAAGCTGGTGACGCAATTGTTCTATTGGATGAGACCTACTATCATTTTGCTAATAAAACTTATGTGGATTTAATCAAAGAGTTTAAAAATCTTATCGTAATCCAAACATTTTCAAAAATATATGGATTAGCCGGATTGCGTCTTGGCATTTTACTATCAGATGTTCAGAATATTAATAATTTGAAAAAGGTAAAATCTCCATATTCTGTTAATGCAATTGCTGTTGCTGCTGGCATTGCTGCATTAGAAGATAAACGCTATGTAGAAGGTGTAATCCAGAATATAATATTGGAAAAAGAATTTCTGGTGGGGGAATTAACACAGCCTGGTTTTGAAGCTCGACTTACTAAAACAAATTTCATATTGGTAAATGTCGGAAAATTAGTTGATAAAATTTATCAAAAATTGTTAGAACAGAATATTCTGGTTAAAAATATTAGTGACCTTCCCTTGATGAATGGCTATTTGCGAATAACAGTCGGTACGCATAGAGAAAATCAACTCTTTCTTGAAGCACTAAAGAATATAATACTGCCAGAAGTAATCCTGTTTGATATGGATGGTGTGTTAGTCGATGTTTCTAATTCATATCGATTAGCTATAAAGAAAACTGTAGAGAACTTTTCAAATAAAGAGATAACTTTCAAGGATATTGAGGCTTACAAAAATAGGGGGGGGTATAATAACGATTGGGATATTACAGAAGCGATTCTAAAAAATCTAAGAATATCTGTATCACGTAATGAGATAATCCAGATCTTCCAGCAATATTATTTAGGCAATAATTTTAATGGTTTTATCGAGAATGAAAAGTGGCTTTTAGAAAAAAGCACTATAAATAAACTCAAGCAAAATTATAAACTTGGTATAGTCACAGGGCGACCTCGTATAGAAGCAGAATATGCTTTAAAAAAAGCAGGTTTTGATAAGGATTTTGATGTGTTAATTACAATGGAAGATGTAGGCGGTAAAGATAAGCCCGCTCCTTATGGAATAGATTTAGCACTTAAAAAATTGCAGGCAAAGCGAGCTGTTTTCCTGGGGGATAACGTTGATGATATCAAAGCTGCCATAAATGCATGTGTTACACCGATTGGTGTGATACCACCGCATACAAATGGAGAAGAAGCTGCTAAAACTTTGGGAAAATTTGGTGCAAAACATATTCTGGAAAATGTGAATGAAATTACTAAGGTGTTGGAATGAGAACAGCGAGTATTAAAAGAGAAACCAAAGAGACATCTATTCAAATGGGGGTCAATGTAGATGGTTCAGGGAAAAGTAATATCACATCTGAAATTGGTTTTTTAAATCATATGTTAGAAACGTTTGCCAAACATGCAATATTTGACCTGGAAGCTAATATAACAGGTGATATTCATGTTGATCAACACCATACCGTTGAAGATACGGGAATTGCTTTAGGTGAAGTGATAAAAAAAGCATTGGGAGATAAAAAAGGTATCAAGCGTGCCGGGTTCTTTGTTTTTCCTATGGACGAATCCCTGGCGAGTGTCGCAATTGATATTTCTGGCAGACCATTTCTTAAATGGAATGTAAAATTTAGAAATAAGAAAGTGGGGGATTTATCAACAGAATTGATAGAAGATTTCTTTTTAGGGTTTACAACATCTTTAGGCGCAAATTTACATATTGTGATTCATTATGGAAGGTCAGATCATCATAAAATCGAAGCAGTATTTAAATCATTTGCAAAGGCAATGAAAACTGCATGTGAGATTGATAATAGAGTATATGGCGAAATTCCCAGTACTAAAGGGGTATTATGATTGGAATTATCGATTATGGTGCTGGTAATTTATTATCAATAAAAAAGGCTCTAGATTATCTTGAAGTAGAGAGTAGAATAATTCATAAAAAAGAAGATTTTAAGGATACTGAAAAGATTATTATGCCCGGTGTTGGTGCATTTAAAGAGGCTATCGCAAAGTTAAAGAAGAAAGGCATTTTTAAAACTACTCTGGAATGGTTAAATGCGGATAAACCTTTTCTGGGAATCTGCTTAGGATTGCAAATGCTTTTTGAAGAGAGTGATGAATCATCAAATGAGAGAGGGTTAAGTTTTTTATCGGGGAGAGTTATTCGATTTCAGAATGAAAAGGTTCCTCAAATAGGTTGGAATCAAGTTTATTTTAAGAAGGATTCACCGCTGATTTCCGGGATTAAAGATGGATCATTCTTCTATTTTCTTCACAGCTATTATGTAAATGATTACGAGGAAGAAATAGTTGTTGGTCTCACTGAATATGGCAGGTGGTACCCCTCAATTATACAAAAAGGTAATATAATTGCTGTACAATTTCATCCTGAGAAGAGTGCAGAGGTTGGTCTTAATTTACTTAAAAACTGGGTTACTTTATGTTAGCAACAAGAATTATACCCTGTCTTGATGTATATGGAGGCAATGTAGTCAAGGGTGTAAAGTTTAATAATATTAAAAATGCTGGAGATCCAGTTGAGCTAGCGAAATTTTATAATGAACAAAATGCTGATGAAATTGTTTTTCTCGACATTGGTGCTTCCTATGAAAGTCGGAAAACAATTATAGATGTTGTGAAGCAGGTTTCAAGAGAGGTTTTTATTCCTCTGACAGTTGGCGGTGGAATTAGGACAGTTGAAGATATGCGAAACGTATTTCACTGTGGTGCTGATAAAGTAGCAATTTGTACCTCAGCAATATTAAATCCCAGACTTATTTATGATGGTGCTTCTATATTTGGGTCACAGTGTATTGTTCTATCAATTGATGCAAAACGGCATGGGAAAAGCTGGTGTGCATATACGTATGGTGGAAGAAATAACTCCGGACTTGATGTGATAAAATGGGCAAAAAAAGGGGAACAATTAGGTGCCGGAGAAATTCTCTTAAACTCAATTGATATGGATGGTACTAAAACTGGTTATGATATAGAGTTAATTCGAAAAGTTTCCCTAAGTGTTAAAATTCCTGTTATTGCTTCCGGAGGCGCTGGTAAACTTGATCACATGCTAAAAGCAATTATAGATGGAAAAGCAGATGCGGTTTTGCTTGCTTCACTCTTGCATTATGCTGAATATACAATTTATGACATAAAGAAATATTTACAAGAAAATGGAGTGGTAGTGCGATGGTAATTGCTTCAATTGATTTAATGAACGGAAAAGCTGTACAACTACGGCAAGGAAAAGAAAAAATTTTAGAAAAAGAAAACCCAATACAATTGGCAATGGAATTTAATAAATATGGTGAAATTGCAGTAATAGACCTGGATGTTGTATTAGGTAAGGGAAATAATGACGAAGTGATAAAGCGGATTCTTAAAGTTGCTGAATGTCGGGTTGGAGGTGGTATTAGGAGTATAAAAAAGGCAAAGGAGATAATTTCTCTGGGCGCAAAAAAGATTATCATTGGATCAAAGGCATTTAAAGATGACCATGTGAATCATCGTTTCTTGAAAGAGATGGTGGATGAAATCGGAATGGAACATGTTATCATTGCCATTGATGCATTTCATAGAGAAATAGTAACAAAAGGATGGCAACATAAGACTGGGCTAAATCTGTTAGATACTGTATCTCAAATTGAAAAATATGCTTCTGAGTTCTTATTTACTTGTGTAGAGCAGGAGGGGACTCTAAATGGTATTAATATGGATATAGTTAAAGAGTTAGTTAATTCCACTAAGAATAAAATTACGGTTGCTGGTGGGGTAAGCACCTTAGAAGAGATAAGAATATTAGCTGAACTTGGGGTAGATGTACAATTGGGGATGGCTCTTTATACAGGAAAGATCAATCTTTCGGAAGCTTTTATTGAATCGTTAAATTGGAAAAACGATCTTATCCCAACAATAACTATAGATGAAACGGGTCAAGTTCTAATGCTTGCTTATAGTAACAAAGCATCTCTTGAAAAAGTATTTGATACAAACCAAATGTGGTATTTTTCCAGATCTCGTCAAAAACTCTGGAGGAAAGGGGAAACTTCCGGCAACACTCAAGAGCTTTTACAAATCCGTGCTGATTGCGATAGGGATACTTTACTTGCTGTGGTGAAGCAAAAAGGAGTGGCTTGCCACACCGGTTCATATTCCTGTTTTGGAGATAAAATATTTAGTCTTGATGAGCTTTACATGGTACTGAAAGATCGAATAGAAAATCCCTCTCCCAATTCCTACACTGCAAAGTTATCAGATAGTTTATTGATGGAAAAGATATTAGAAGAAGCCCGGGAAGTAGTAGAATGCAATACAAAGGATGAAATAATATGGGAAACAGCTGATATATTATATTTCCTCATAGTATTGCTTGCAAAAAATGGAGTTAGAATTGAAGATGTGATGTTTGAACTTCGTCGGAGAAGAAAAAAATGAAAATTATTAGAGGAAAAGATTTATCCGAAAGGATCCCCTTGGGAAAAGAGGATTTTTTTTCCTATAAAGAGTTAGAAGAATTTTCATCGGTTAAAGATATTATTCGAAATGTCCGTCAGAAAGGTGATAAAGCAATAAAAGAATACACTCGCCAATTTGATAGCGTTGATATAGAAGAAATAAAACTGGATGTTTCTGAAATAAAAGGCGCTTATCAATATGTCAGTAAAGAGTTAATTTCTGCTATAGAAAAATCATCTGAGAATATTAGAAAATTTGCGGATTTACAACTAAACCAGTTCCGAGATTTTGAAGTAGAATTAGCTCCCGGAGTATTTTGCGGGCAGAAAGTTATACCTATTCAGAAAGTTGGCGTTTATGTGCCAGGTGGTAACTTTCCGCTACTATCCACTCTCATTATGTGTGTGATACCTGCTAAAATTGCTGGAGTTGAAATAGTTTCTGTTTGTTCGCCTCCGACATATCAAGGTTCTATTCATCCATCCATATTGGTCGCAGCGGATATAGTTGGTGTGAATGATATTTACCAGATAGGTGGTGTTCAGGCAATTGCAGCTATGGCTTATGGAACTGACACTGTCGCTCAAGTAGACAAAATTGTGGGACCGGGAAACAAATATGTTACACAAGCTAAAAAGGAAGTATTTGGTGTTGTGGGAATCGATTTTATCGCAGGTCCTACGGAAATCTTAATTATTGCTGACGATATGGCAAATCCTGAAATAATAGCTATGGATCTACTTGCTCAAGCGGAACATGACATTGATGCACAACCAATTTTAGTAACAACATCAGAAAAATTTGCAAATAATGTTAGAAAAGTGATTCCTCGGTATCTGAATGGACTCTTGACAAAAAACATTGCACAAATATCCCTTGAAAAAAATGGAATGATAATTTTAGTAGATAATATTAATGAAGCTGTTGCAATTGCTAATAGAAAAGCACCAGAGCACCTTGAATTGCAGGTGGAAAAACCAGGGACAATAATTAACCAGTTGAAAAATTACGGTTCCCTTTTTATCGGTGAAAATTCAGCAGAAGTACTTGGAGATTACAGTAGCGGTTTAAATCATACTTTGCCGACAAATACAACAGCACGTTATTCCGGAGCGTTAGGTGTTTTTAACTTTCTCAAATTGCAGAATACATTAAATGTCACAGAAGAAGGATTGGCAACAATTGGTCCAACTGCAGAAACACTCGCAAAGGCTGAAGGTCTGGAAGGCCACAGAAAATCAATCAAAATGAGAATGCAAAAGAAAAAAGTAAACGTTCATGGACTGCTGGAGTAATGAAATACTGGAGTGTTGGAGTATTGGAGTATTGGAGCAGAGGAGAAAGTGAGAAGTAAAAAGGTAAAAGTAGAAAGTAAGAAGTAAAAGGCTGAGGCTGAGCAAGGTGGAAAGTGAGCATGCTGTCAGTCGGGCGCCTAACCGATGGTAAGATGAGAAAGTGAGCAGAGGAGAAGAGAAATAGTTGAGTGGTAGATTCCGCCAGTCAGTTGGGTGCCTGACCGAAAGATTCTTTCGGAGGAATGATGGTTATAATTGGAAAAGGTCATCTTAGAAATAACCCATTCCGATTTTTTGCCCATTATTCTCCCAAAGGGATGCCTATGGCACAACATTCCAGTAGGTTTAGAATGATAAATGTAAACGGTTATAGAAAAATTATAGCTTATACCTGGAATCTATGATAATAAGTTATTAAGAGAATGAATTACAGTTAGTTGAAAAAATGCGCTAAGAAAAACTTATTTTGGAGATATTTATGAATTATAATTTAGACGTACTTGAAACAATCGGAAATACACCACTTGTAGAACTGATTAATCTGAATGGGAAAAGGCCTGAGGTAAGGATTTTTGGAAAACTTGAAGGATGTAATCCAGGAGGTTCTGTCAAAGATCGTCCTGCTTATTATATGATAAAAAAAGCTGAAGAATCAGGTGAACTAACCAAGGGGAAAATAATAGTTGAGCCAACATCAGGAAATACTGGAATTGCGTTAGCAATGATAGGGGCTGCGAAAGGATATCAGGTAAAACTTTTTATGCCGGAGTGCGTCAGTATGGAGAGACGGCAGATACTTGAAGCCTTTGGTGCTGAGGTTGTGCTTAACCCTGCAAAAGAAGGCACCGATGGGGCTATCAGAAAAGCACATCAGATTTTCAACGAGGAACCAGATAAGTATTACATGCCCAATCAATTCGAGAATGAGAATAATTTTCTTGCTCACTATGAGACAACTGGGCCTGAAATATTTTCTCAAACTAAAGGAGAAATTGACGTATTTGTTGCTGGTATGGGGACAACAGGAACACTGATGGGGGTGAGCAGATATCTGAAAGGGAAAAAGCCAGGAGTCAGAATCGTTGGGGTTGAGCCTACGGAAGGGCACACAATACAGGGACTCAAAAACATGAAGGAATCCATTGTTCCAAAGATCTATAATTCAAAAGAGTTGGATGAAAAAATTATCGTTGAGGATGGTGACGCCTTTGAAATAACAAGACTACTTGCTACAAAAGAAGGGCTATTTGTTGGCATGTCAAGTGGTGCAGCAGTAGCAGGTGCCTTACGTATAGCAAACAAGATGGATTCTGGCACAATCGTTGTGATTCTGCCTGACCGAGGTGATCGTTACTTGAGTACTACGCTATTCAGGTCAATATGCGCAAAGTGTCCACCATGATCTTTATCAAGTTCTTTGCTTTGATGCCCAAGTGAATAGGCTATGAGACTTCGCCTAACAGAGTGTATATGGCTGCGTTGCTTCGCCCCCTCGACCCAAATTTCCCGCTACGCTCGGAACTTCAGATACTCTCAGCCGTTTTACCTGATTCGGGTAGTCGCTACCTCAGTACAATTTATAATGATGAATGGATGATAGAAAATGAATTCACAGAATTAAGTGAGGCAGATGTATATTCTACCTGTATAGAATACATTTAATTTTTAGAAGGATGATTTAGTTATGAGTGTCAAGAAAAGTTATGAAGAAATCAATGATAAAATTAAGAAAGGTAAAGCGGTAATTCTTACGGCAGAAGAAGTGTCAAAAATGGCAGCAGAGCAGGGAATCAAAGAGACAGCAAAAAGAGTTGATGTCGTTACAACTGCAACCTTTGGTCCAATGTGTTCATCTGGTGCATTTATCAATTTTGGTCATTCAGACCCACCGATTAAGATGAGTAAGGTATGGCTAAATGATGTACCAGCTTATACAGGTATTGCTGCTGTTGATGCTTACATTGGTGCGACGGAACTTTCAGAAATAAATGGGGAGGAATACGGTGGTGCTCATGTTATTGAGGATATAATTTCAGGCAAAGAGATAAAACTCAAAGCAATTGGCAAAAGGACAGATTGTTATCCGAGGAAAGAAATCGAAACTTACATAAATAAAGAAAACTTGAATGAATGTTTTTTGTTTAATCCAAGGAATGCATACCAGAATTATTCCGCTGCAACAAATTCTACAAATAGGACACTTTATACATATATGGGAATTTTACTTCCGAATTTCCGTAATGCTACGTATTCGACTTCCGGTGAATTAAGCCCTTTAATAAATGACCCAGAATTAAGAACTGTAGGAATTGGTACAAAAATCTTCTTAGGAGGTACTGTGGGTTTTGTTGCCTGGAATGGAACACAATTCGATACTTCTGTTAAGAGAAGTGAAAATGGAGTGCCAGTAGGACCTGCAGCAACGTTAAGTCTTATAGGTGATTTAAAACAGATGAGCACAAAATTTATAAAGCCTGCTGTTTTTAAAGGATATGGTGTGAGCCTTTTTGTAGGTGTTGGAATACCGATACCAATTTTGGATGAGGAGATGGCGAAATATGTTTCAGTTAAAGATGAAGAGATAAAAACAACACTCCTTGATTATGGAAAGCCGGAATTGAAACGACCTATAATTGCCACAGTGAATTATAAAGACCTTAAATCCGGTGAAATTAGATTGAAAGAAAATCGAATAAGGACTGCTCCTTTGTCGAGTATGTATAAGGCAAGAGAAATTGCTGAAATATTAAAGCAATGGATACAAAAAGGTGAATTTTTAATTACGGAACCTGTTCAGCATCTACCAAAAAACACTGCTTTTAAAGGTTTGCATATAACGGAGGGCGAATAAGATGAAAGGACGATTTATATTAAACTTTCCCCAGGAGAGTTCCGGTAAGCCAATTACTTATTTTCTTATAAAAGATTATAATTTTAAAATAAACATTTTAAAAGCCGAGTTTACAGCGGGAAAAGAAGGACGTCTTTTAATTGAAGTTGAAGCAGAAGAAGTAGATTTTGAAAAAGGGATGGAATTTATTAGTAAAGAAGGCATAACAATTTTTCCGCTCAGTCGCAAGATACGTTTAAATAGAGAAGAGTGTGTACATTGTGGTGCGTGTACGGCGGTTTGTTTTTCAGGCGCATTAGAAATGGATAGGAATAGTTGGGAACTTTTGTTTAATCCCGAGAAATGCATTGCCTGTGAATTATGCATTGATGCATGTCCTTTAAGATTAATCAAGATTGATTTTTGTGAGAGCTAAAAGGAGCAAGTTTGTTCGAGCCCAGGTTATATCGAAAAAATTTAGAGGATGGTATATTTAAATCTTTTACTGTTAACTTTAAAGAAACAGACCTCTGGATAGGTGTTGGTAGAGATGCTTTTAAACATGAAATTAGAGATTTTGCATTGGCACAAATTAAATATTTAAGAAAACAAACCGAAGATTATTTGAAGAAAGACGGGGCTTTTTTAGAATCTTTGTCCCCTTATATTGTTAAGAATTCAAAACCGCAAATAGTTAGAAAAATGTTTAAAGCTGCAGAAAAAGCGGGAGTAGGACCTATGGCATCGGTTGCCGGTGCCTTTGCTTATCAGGTTGGTAAATCAATTGAAACTGAATTTAAATTGAATGATATTATGGTAGAGAATGGCGGTGATATATATTTAAATACAAGAGAATCTGTTATAATTTCTGTTTTCGCTGGTGCCTCACCACTTTCTGAAAAAGTCGGTATCAGAGTTGACCCGGAACATTCACCAATTGGAATATGTACATCCTCTGGTACAGTTGGACATTCTCTAAGTTTTGGAAAAGCGGATGCAGTTGTGATAATTTGTAAGGACCCTGCATTAGCGGATGCATATGCGACTTCGTTTTGCAATAAGGTCAAACGAGAAGAGGATATAGAGAGTGTTCTGGATGAAATAGGAGGAGTAAAAGAAATAATGGGGGCTTTGGTTATTTTTAGAGAACGTGTAGGTATAATAGGAATTTTTCCATTAGAAAATTTGACTTCTTAGATAATATTAAAATATAAACATTTCTCATTTTGTAAGACTATGATAATAAACAAGATAAAATCCTCAAGTGAAAGAATGGATGAATGCCAGACAGTATGACGGAGTTCAGGACGTAACTTATATGATGAAGAGCAGAGGTGAAAGTGAGAAAGTGAGCAGGGGTGAAAGTGAGAAAGTGAGCAGAGGAGCAAAGGTGAGTAATGGATTATTGAATGATGAAAAAGAATAACACTTGTGCCCTCTTCCTTTTACCTTTTTACTTTTCAATCCTTACTACATACTACATACTACTTACTTTTGATAGAGATGAATGGTTTAATATTAAAAAGAATCATATAATATGAAATGAGAAATGTTTGTTAAAATACTTATATTTATAAAAGGATAGAAAGAGGGAAAGTAAAATGATAGTAATGAAATTTGGTGGGGCTTCGATAGGAAACGCTGCAAACATTCAAAACTTGAAAACCATAGTGAAGCAGAATATTTCGAAAAATCCGATAGTAGTTGTATCTGCTGTCAATGGGATTACGAATATGCTAATAGAATCGGCAAATGAGGCTGTTGAAGATAAATTTTCTCAATACGAGAATATTGTTAAAAAACATAAGGAACTTCTTCGTGAATTAGATTTATCGGAAGACCTTGTCGATAAGGAGCTTGAAGATTTAAATAAATGCTTAAATGGAATTTCATTATTAAGAGAATTAACTAAGCGAACTTTGGATTATATAATGTCTTTTGGTGAGAGAATGTCCTGCAAAATAATCTCATCATATTTAAACAATCATGGTGTAAAAGCAAAGTCTTTCAATTCATGGGATATTGGATTAATGACAGATTCAAATTTTGGCTCTGCTAATGTGGTACGAAAATCTTTAGAAGTAGTTAGAGCAAATCTTTTGAATATTCATGAAATACCGATTGTAACAGGATTTATAGGGAAAGATAAAAATGGGGTAATAACGACATTAGGAAGGGATGGGAGTGATTTTACAGCCTCTTTATTAGCGAGTGCATTGAACGCAGAAGAAATACAAATTTGGAAAGATGTAAGTGGTTTAATGACTGCGGATCCAAAGTTAATTAAAGAAGCGAAATGTTTAGATAGAATATCTTTTGAAGAGGCGGCAGAGCTTGCCTTTTTTGGCGCCAAGGTTTTACATCCAAAAGCTATAGAACCGGCTGTAGAAAAACACATCCCGGTAAAAATACTTAATATTTGTGAGCCAACATGTAAGGGAACAACTATTTTTGACAGTATAAACAATGAAGAAGGAATAAAGGCTATTACTTTTAAAAGAAACATAGTACTTTTTAATGTGGTATCATCTAAAATGTTATATTCACACGGTTTTTTGAAAAAGTTATTTACAATTTTTGACAAATATTGTATCTCAGTTGACATGCTTTCGACGTCAGAAATTAGTGTATCATTAACAATTGATAACTATGAATCAGAAGGACAACTTAACGAGATTAAAAGAGAGTTGGAGGATTTTTCTAAAGTAAGTATAGAAAGGAATATGGCAATAATCTGCGTGGTAGGGAAAGGCTTAAAATATAATGGTGGAATATCTGCTGAAATATTCCGAACATTAGCAGAACAAAATGTGAATATTGAAATGATTTCACAAGGGGCATCAAAAATAGGTATCGGATTTGTTGTTAAAGATAATGTTTTAGAGAAATGCGTAAAGAGTTTACATAGAAGTTTTTGGGAGTAAATATGAACATTGCGATAATAGGATATGGAAAAATGGGACACGAGGTTGAAATGGTCGCTAAAAATGAAGGCCTAAATGTAATTTCAATAATTGACCCAAATAGTACAAATGCAAAGTTTAGCCAAATAAATATAGAGTCCCTAAAGAATGTGGATGTTTGTATTGATTTTACTGTACCAGATGCCGTAGTGAATAATATTAAGGAAATTTCAAAATTGGGAATTAATATGGTAGAGGGGACGACTGGATGGTATAATGATTTTGATAAAGTTAAAAAAATTATTGATGATACCTCTATTGGTTTTATTTACTCATCAAACTTTTCGATTGGAGTTAATATTTTTTTCAGAATACTTGATGAAACTTGCAAAATGATGAATAAAATAGAAGAGTACGATATTTTATGCTATGAGCTTCATCATAAGAGAAAAATAGATAGCCCAAGTGGGACGGCGAAAACCATTGGAGATATTATTTTAAAGAACATAGATATAAAATCAAAGGTTGTTTATAACAAACTCAACAGAAAGATTATGCCTGATGAACTTCACATTGCAAGTGTAAGAGGAGGCTATATTCCAGGAACACATATTGTTAATTTTGACAGTGAAGCAGATACTATTGAGATTAAACACACAGCAAGATCGAGAAAAGGTTTTGCAATTGGTGCTGTTCTTGCTGCCAAATGGTTGGAGGGTAAAAAAGGATTATTTAGTGTAGATGATTTTATAAAAAATCTTTTCGCAGGAGGATAATATGAAAAAAGGAGTATTTACTGCTTTAGTAACACCATTCAATAATGGTGAAGTTGATTATGATTCATTAAAAAAGAATGTAGAATTTCAAATCAATAACGGAATAACAGGATTATTAGCCCTGGGAACGACAGGAGAAACTCCTACTCTCAGTGAAGAAGAAGAGGAAAAAATAGTCAAAACCGTTGTAAAAATTGCCAATAAAAGAGTTGAGGTAATTGTTGGGACAGGAACAAATTCGACATTGAAGACAATCGAGGAATCCAGAAAAGCAAAAGAATGGGGCGCTGATATTCTTTTAATAGTAACACCTTATTACAACAAACCCACTGACGACGGAATATTTCTTCATTTCAAAGCTGTAAACGATGCTGTTGATATTCCTATCATTGTTTACAATATTCAGAGCAGGACAGGTAAAAATATTGAAACCCATCTATTGAAAAAAATTTGCGATGAGTGCTGTAATGTTGTTGGAGTAAAAGAGGCTTCTGGCAATATTTCTCAAATGATGGACGTAATTCAAAAATTGCCATCTGACTTTTTAGTTTACAGCGGTGATGATGGATTAACATTACCATTACTTAGTTTAGGTGGTGTAGGCGTAATATCAGTCGTTAGTAATCTATTTCCAAAAGAAGTAGTTGAGATGGTAAAATATGGATTGGATAGCGACTTTGAAAAAGCCCGGAAGATCCATTATAAACTACTGTCATTTGTGCGAGCAGCTTTTATTGAAACAAATCCGATACCTATAAAGACGGCTATGGCTATGAGGGGAATGATTAAGGAGGAATTTAGGTTACCAATGTGTCAGATAACTCCCAAAGGGAGAGAATTTCTTGAAAAAACATTAAGTCAATTAAATTTAGTAGAGCATAAATAACTCCCATGGCCTTTCGGCCACAACGAAGCATGTCTCAAAGAGATGTCTTTCCAAAGGAATCTTCGATCGACAAAAGTTGATATTTTTAAAATATATAAATTGTATATTGTATATTGTTGATTGGTCATTGTTCATCAGGCACTTTTCACTTTAGGCACTTTAATAGAAAATCATCTAAATATTTTCTAAATCCCAAAAATAGAGAAGTAGGTGGCCGTTATGCAGATAGATTTTGTAAAGATGCATGGGATAGGGAATGATTTCATTTTAATTAACCTATGTAATGAATCACCAGATAATTCACAATTCTTTTCTTCTTTATCTAAGAAATTATGTAAACGAAGATTTGGCATAGGTGCCGATGGATTAATTCTCATATTTCATTCTTCAAAAGCTGACCTAAGAATGAGAATATTTAATGCAGATGGCAGCGAAGCAGAAATGTGTGGAAATGGTATTAGATGTTTTAGTAAGTATGCCTATATAAACGGTCTGATTACTAAAAGTAAGTTTGCTGTAGAAACCCTTGCAGGTATAATGACCCCTGAGTTGATAATTAAAGACTCAGAGGCGGGATATTATTATTAAAGGTTTAAATGAACTAGGATGGAACTTAAAACCAACTAAAGCAACTTTTTATATCTGGGTTCCTACTATAAACAATATGTCATCTATAGAGTTTGCAGACTTGTTATTAAAGAAAACAGGGATAATTGTAACTCCTGGCGTCGGTTATGAAGAGTACGGGGAAGGATATATAAGAATTGCATTAAGCGTCAACGAAAAAAGATTAACAGAAGCTATCGAGAGATTAAAGAAAGCGAGCATTAGTAAAAGGTAAAAAATATCTATAATCTTTTTATATCATGTTATAGTGAACTTATGTGTCTGAAAACTAAAAACTTGCGAAGACATTATTCAGTAAAAAGGATATGCAATTTTGATGCCAGTAAGTAGGTTGTTGCTTGATCTGTTTTAGAATCTCTGCCTTTCAAGATTTAGTTAAGTCAGTTAGACATTATTCTAAACAAATCCTAATTATTAAAACCTAAAGTTAGGTAGCCTAAGCATTTTACCGAAAACTAAAGTCTGCGGCTACCATTTATTGACTTCAACCCCGTTAAATATTCATTATCTAACAGGATGAAACTCAACCTCTTTAGGTTCTTGTTATTTAACAGGTACAATTTCACTATTCCGAAGGAATCCCTTTGGGAAATTTTTATTATTTAGCAGTGTAAACCTTAACCTTTGACAACTGACCAATGACCAATGACTAATTTGGGCTGACTCATTGATTTTATTTCATGCTATCTCTAGTTGCGACCTTCATTTCCTCAATATAATCTCTCAGTTCCATTAGCATCTTGAATTCGCTATCTATATTCCTCTCAATTATTTTAACTATAGCACTTCCAACAATCACCCCATCTGCGCCGGCTGATGATATCGCTTCAACATGCTCCGGCTTTGATATCCCAAAGCCAACACAAATAGGTAGTTCAGTTTCTCGTCTAACTCTTTTAACTAATCCTATCGTGGATGTCTGTAAGTCATCTCTTGCTCCAGTTACTCCAAGCCTGGAAACAAGATAAACAAAACCGGTAATCTTACTAAGAATTGTTTTGAGCCGATTGCCCTCAGTTAAAGGACTGACAATAAAAACGGTATTAACATAATTTTCCCTCGCTGCTTCCGCGAAAATTTCCGATTCCTCAACAGGTAAATCTGCAATTAAAACAGAATTGACGCCCGATTCATTGGCTTCTTGATAAAAGTCGTTGATGCCGCGCTGGTAAACAAGGTTTGCATAGATAAGCAATCCAATGGGGATTTGAGAAAACCTTCTAATATCTCTGATTAACTGGAAACATTTATCAGTATTCATACCTTTGTTTAATGCCCTTTTGTCAGCTAGCTGAATTGTAGCTCCATCTGCAATGGGGTCTGAAAAAGGGAATCCAAGTTCCAGGATATCAGCACCACTTTTAATAATGGTTTTAATAATTTCAAGACTTGTATCGTAATCGGGGTCACCATCTACCACAAATGGGATTAATGCCTTTTCATTCTTCTTTCTAAGATTAGCAAATGTTTCTTGGTAATTCATATTGCCACTTTTATTTTTTTAGCAACTTCAAAAATATCTTTATCACCCCTGCCTGATAAATTTATAACAATGATGTCATCATCATTTAAATTTTTGGCAATTTTAATAGCATAAGCAACAGCATGTGCGGACTCAAGAGCAGGTATTATTCCCTCTTTTTCAGATAATATTTTAAAAGCTTTAAGACACTCATCATCAGTAACATAAGTGTACTCTACCCTTTTCATATCATGTAACCAGGAATGTTCTGGGCCAACTGCACAATAGTCCAATCCAGCAGAAATTGAGTGTGTGTTATAAATTTGACCATACTTATCTTGCAAAACATAAGTTAATGTTCCATGAATAATGCCTAACCGTCCCAATCTTTTATCAGAAAATCTTGCTGCGTGTTTTCCTGATTCAATGCCCAATCCTCCCGCTTCTACCCCAGTTAAATTCACTTCTTTATCGTTTAAAAATTCTCTGAAAATTCCGATAGCATTGCTCCCACCGCCAACACATGCAACAATAACATTTGGTAATCTACCTTCCTTGTCTAAAATCTGCTGCTTTACTTCTTTACCGATTACTTCCTGAAAGTATGCAACCATATCAGGATAAGGATGTGGACCCAATACTGATCCAAGTAAATAATACGTAGTTTCTACATTAGTAGTCCAATCGCGAAGTGCTTCATTAATTGCATCTTTTAGTGTTTTGCTTCCAGAACTAACAGGGATAACATTAGCACCAAGCAGCTTCATTCTAAAAACATTGGGCTTTTGCCTTTCAATATCTACAGTTCCCATATAGATTTCGCATTCAAATCCCAATTTAGCGGCTGCAGTTGCTGTTGCAACACCATGCTGACCTGCACCGGTTTCTGCTATTAATCGATTTTTACCCATATATCTGGCGATTAACGCTTGACCAAGAGCGTTATTAATTTTATGAGCGCCTGTGTGAGCAAGGTCTTCTCTTTTAAGATAAATTTTACATCCAAATTCTTTACTTAAGTTTGGGCAGTAAGTCAAAGGAGTTGGCCTCCCTGCGTAATTTCTCAGTAAATCGTTTAATTCCTGCTTAAATTTCTGGTCATCTTTGAACTTATAAAAAGCGGTCTCCAACTCCTGAACGGCAGGCATAAGTGTTTCACTCACAAATTGACCACCAAATCTTCCGAAATAGCCTTTTTTCATTGTAATGCCCTAAATAGTTTCCTTAATTTCTTGTGATCTTTTTTACCCGGCTTTTCTTCGACACCTGAAGCCACATCTATTGCAAAAGTCTTTAACTTTACAGCGTCTGCAATATTACCCGGCGTTATTCCTCCCGAGAGGAAAATTTCTTTGTCTCTAATTTTTGATAGTATTTCCCAATCAAAACTTTGTCCAGTGCCACCGTAGAGTTCATTATGAAATGTATCTAACAGTACATATTTTGCAGGCGATTTGTTGATTTTCTCAACATCATTATCACCCTTTATTCTGAAGGCTTTGATGTATGGAATGTTTAACTGAGAAATGAACTCTTCGTCTTCATCTCCATGTAATTGAACAAAGTCAAGATTGCAATCCTTGTAAATTTGTCTAATTCTTTCTAAAGATTCATTAACAAAAACGCCTACAAATTTTACTCGCTTATTATCCTCCCTGATTTTGTTTACAACTTCAGACACAGTTTCTGGGTTGACATATCTTTGGGATTTTTCATAAAAAATAAACCCCAGATAATCAGCACCAAGGTCAGCAGACATCTTTGCATCTTCGTAATTTGTAATACCGCAAATCTTTATTTTTGGAGTAAAAAGAGAATTGATTTTTTCATCCGGATTATTAGACTTCAATATAGAAGTTCCTATCAACATAGCGTCAATATTGCTTTTTATATAGCCCACATCTTTTGCAGTATGTATTCCAGATTCAGCAACAATTATTTTATTTCGCTCTTTTAAGATTTTACTCAGTCCCACAGTAGTCTCAAGATTTAACTCAAGTGTATCAAGGTCTCTGTTGTTTATTCCGACAATTTCGGCATTATCAGGGACTTTTTCTATTTCTTCTCGACTGTGGATTTCAACTAAAGAAGGCATATTGTACCTTTTGGCAATATCAATAAACTCCCTAATTTGCTCCTTTGAAAGTATCCTAGCAATGAGCAAAATTGAATCGGCTCCATAAAATCTTGACTCATATATCTGATATTCATCGATAATGAAATCTTTTCTCAAAATCGGTTTAGACGTTATTTTTTTCGCTCTACTTATCAAGCCTAATGATCCACGAAAAAAAGGAAAATCTGTTAAAATAGATACTGCTTTTACATTACAATTATTTTCATAGCAAAGTGCAATTTTATCAAAATCGAAGTTTTCATTAATTACACCTTCCGTTGGAGATTCTTTTTTTATTTCAGCGATAACAGATAAATCAACATCCGATACAGCTGATTTGAAATCTCTCTCTGACCGATGAAGTTCATTTATTAATTGATTCAGAGGGAAATTTTCCTTTCTGGTTTCGACTTCTTTTCTTTTTTCCTCGACGATTCTATCCAGTATCATCTGTTGGTATACTTTCTTAGAAGCTCTAATTTTTCATAGGCTTTTCCAGAATCAATTGACTCTTCTGCTAAACGGATGCCATCCGTTGGGCTATTAACTTTGTTTGCAGCAAGGAGTGCATAAGCAGTATTTAACAGGACCACATCTCTTCGCGGTCCCCTTTCACCCTTCAATACTAATGTAACAATCTCGGCATTTTTTTCAGCATCACCACCACGAATATCTTCAAGGGTAGCATTTTGAAATCCAAAGTCAGAAGGTTCAATGTAGTAAGTTTTTATTTCACCATTAGATAGTTCGGTAACTTTAGTTTTTCCAGTTATAGTAATCTCATCCAATGAATCTTCGCCGTGCACAACAAAAACTTTCCTTGCACCGAGATTTCTAAGCACTTGCGCCATCTTTTCTGTTAAACCCGGGTCATATACACCTAAAACCTGCGCGTTCGCTCCAGCAGGATTTGTCAAAGGACCTAATATATTGAAAATTGTTCTGACGCCAAGCTCCTTTCTCGGTCCGATTGCAAACTTCATAGCTGTATGGAGTAAAGGTGCAAATAAAAATCCTATTCCTATTTCATTTATACATTCGGCAACTAAACCCGGGCTAACGTCAAGATTAACGCCCAGTTGTTGTAAAACATCTGCACTTCCACAAGCTGAAGACGCTGATCTATTACCATGCTTAGCCACTTTCACTCCAGCACCTGCTACAACAAGAGCTGTTGCTGTTGAAATATTGAAAGTGTTTGTTCCCGAGCCGCCGGTTCCGCAGGTATCAACAATTGTTTCCATATCTACGTTAATATCCTCTCTGTCAATATCGATATCGCCTCTAATATTAATTTTTGTCGCCTTTTCCCTCATAACTTTAGCGCAAGCAGTCATTTCGTCTACAGTCTCTCCTTTCATTCTAAGAGCAATTAAAAACCCAGCGATTTGAGAATCCGTTGCCTGACCTGTCATTATTTCTTCCATGACCTCTTCTGCTTCTTCTTGAGAAAGATTTTCTTTTTTCACTAACTTTGCAATAGTTTCTTGAATCATTTTACCTCCTCCAAAATATTTTTTATTAATTTTCCACCTGATGGCGTTAATATACTTTCTGGATGAAATTGTACACCCAGTAGTTTGTATTTTTTGTGCCTAATAGCCATAATCAAATCATTTGATCTTGCTATGACTTCCATTTCATCGGGGCAATATTCTGCAATTAGTGAATGATATCTGCCAGCTTGAAATGGATTTTCAATATTTCTAAAAATTCTGTCGCTATTATGGTAAATAGGGCTGGACTTGCCATGTAGTATTTCAGTGCATCGTGCTATCTTGCCTCCCAGTGCTTCAACGATACACTGATGACCCAGACAAACGCCAAATATTGGCATTTTTCTATAATATTCTTGAACTAAATCTATACAGATTCCTGCATTTTTTGGAACCGAGGGACCCGGACTCAAAACGATAAGATCTGGTTTAAATTCAGTTATGATGTTTTCTATAATTTTCATTTCAGTATTATTTCTATAGACCAAGACGTTGCATTTTCTTTTTTCAAATTCCTCAACAAGATTAAAAGTAAACGAATCAAAATTATCGATAAATAGAATGTTCATTTTGCTTCCTTATCCGCTAATTCAATTGCTTTAATGCAGGCACTAGCTTTTTTCTCAGTTTCTTCAAACTCATTTTCAGGGACAGAATCATAAACAATACCAGCACCTGTTCTTATATATGCCTTATTATTTTTGATCCTTATCGACCTAATTACAATACAGGAATCAAAATCACCACTGGGTGTTAAGTAACCTACTGAACCACCGTAGAAGCCTCTTTTATTCTTTTCGTATTTACGTAAAAGCTTCATCGCTTCAACTTTGGGTGCTCCTGTCAGAGTTCCCATATTCATAGAAGCAAGATAAGCATGTAAAGCATCAAGGTTATCTTTCAAAATTCCGTGGACATTACTGACCAGATGTTGGACATGCGAATATTTTTCAACAACAAAAGGCTCATCTACATATCTGGTCCCCGGTTTTGAAATTCTAGCAACATCATTTCGTGCAAGATCAATAAGCATGGTGTGTTCAGCAAGTTCTTTTCTATCAATTTTTAATTCCGTCTCATACCGAGAATCCAGGTCATAATCTATCTTTCCATCTATAATTCCTCTTGGTTTAGTCCCCGCAATTGGTCTTATTTCAACTATTTTCTCATCGTCCCCTTCCACTTTTAAGAATGTTTCCGGACTTGAACCTAATAAACTGCCTGATTCATTGTTTATAAAAAACATATACGGGCTTGGATTCAAACTTCTTAATTTTTTATAAATCAATAACGGAGGCAGATCGCATTTTACCGTAATCATTCTTGATAAAACTGCCTGGAATACATCTCCTGCTAAAATATGCTGCTTTAATCGTTTTACTTTCTCCACAAATTCAGTTTTTGAAGTATCAGAATAGAAATTCAATTTAGTTTTATGAGTTGATTGATTCCCAATTGGTTTTGCTTCAAGATACTCTTCATATTTTGCCAGTTTTTTAATGCATTCAACATAAATCTCATCTCTATCTCTATCTGTTATCAAAGCATTTGCAATAAAGTAAGTTTTCCCTTTTCTATGGTCCATCAAAAAAAGATTATCAACAAAGTAAAGCTCGTAATCAGAGTCCTGAAGAATATCCTCGTCATTTTTCGGCAAATCCTCAAATTGATCAATAAAATCGTATCCGATTGCACCAAGTAGTCCCGCATAGGGAATAAATCTCTTTTCTACTGGCTTGAATTTAAATGTAATTGTTCTCATAATATCCACATGGGTCCTAATGTGCAAGCGCTCATTTTCGTCAATGGATTTCCTCTCAGGGAAGAGTGCACCAGTTATAGAAGTTTCATTAAAATCGACCTCATCACAAAATTTCAGATCATTTTTAATCTCATTTATGAAAATTTTCCCAAGAGGATTTAAAGCCTTCATTTCAAATCTTTCACCTTGCCCTGTTAATTTTAAACATGGATCAGCAGTTCCTATACTTTTTTCGCCATACTTGGCAATAATGTCAGCAGATTCGAGCAGAATGCAATTTTGCTTTTGCCCATAATTTGTAAGTTTAGAGAAATATTCGACAGGATCAGGTGCAAAATCAAACTCTTTATAAAGTGTTATGATTTGTCCAAGCCTCGCATTTTTTATTCTTTGGTAATCATCCATTTTTTACCTAAATGTTTACTATAAAAACAAAAAAACCGCCGACCTTCTTTCAGGTCTGCGGCTTCTGTATTTTTATATTGATATTTACTAACTTATTACATAACGCAAACTTGAAAGAGCCCTCTCATTTTGCCACCACCAGATTTTACTAACATTTATCTTTAAGTTTACATTCATGTACGTAATATAAACTCATTGTAAAAAAAACAAAAGAAAATTTTCTAGTAATAGGTTTAAGATTTTTCCCCAACCCATTAGGACTTCTGTTTTGCCCTTAGTACCCCGATCAGTACTCCCCCAACGGGGTCTCCAGAAGCGTAATCGCAGGATTGTGAAATACTTGATGCCAATTGTATTGAATGCTGGCAAAACTTGCCATATACAGGAATTTAGCTATGAAGATCTATCAGAAGAACTAAAGAAAGATTATTCTGAAAACGTTAGATTTATTGCATGTTACAACAAAGATGTGGCGAAGGTGAACAGTTACACGAGAGGAAAGAATATTGCTAATTTTGAAAAAATAGTACAGAGTACAGATCTAGAGGGGAAGTTATAATATCTAAAAGATACACATCGCAATTTAAAATTTTTCTTCAGGCAACTGCCTAATTTAAGAATATCTACAACCAGAGAGATAAAGAATGCTGATCAATAGGAGCTATTTTTCATTTGGTAAATTTGTTTTATTCAAATTAAAAACCGTGTGAAAATGATGAAGTAGATACAATACGGGGAAAATATATTTTAAGTATGGATTAAGAGTAGTAATATTTTGTGCATTTTTATGGAAAAAATAAGTAAGTTATTTTTATGAACATACTTTTCGTAGCTGCAGAAGTTTATCCCTTTTCAAAAGTAGGAGGATTAGCAGATGTTCTTGGTGCTCTTCCTAAAGCATTAGCTGAGAAGGGAGTGAATGTAAAAGTTGTCACGCCGTGTTATGGAGTTATTGATCGAAGAAGATTTGCAATTAAAAGAACTACCTATTCTTTTAATATTCTTCTTGGGAGAGATAGATTTAAGTGTCCTGTTTCCGTGTTTAAATTTCCTGATAATTCAAATCTTGAGATTTACTTCATTGAGAATGAATATTTTTTTTCTTCTCGCGGTGTTTATACTGATCTTGATGGTAATCCTTATACCGATAATCCAGAACGTTTTGTTATTCTTCAAAAAGCAGCAATGAGCCTGCTTTTTACAATGGATTGGCAGCCGGATATTATTCACTGCCATGATAATCACGCTGCAGTAATTCCGGTTTATTTAAAAAAATTATTTACGCATCTTCCGGAATTGAAATCTATTAGAACTTTGCTAACTATCCATAATATCGCTTACCAGGGAATTACATCACTTGATAAAAAATATATATTTCTCTTACCTAAAGATTTGTTTTATACTGGTAAGCTAATGGAATGGTACGAAACTATTAATCCATTAAAAGCTGGAATAATCTGTGCTGATGCAGTGAGTACAGTGAGCAAAACTCACGCACGGGAAATTATGAGTGATGAGGAAATAAGCGCAGGGCTTAAGGATGTAATAGTTAGTAGAAAAGAACCTGTTTATGGTATTTTAAATGGAGTGGATTATACTGAATGGAATCCTGAAAAAGACCCATTGATTTATGAAAATTACTCAATAAACTGTTTATCAGGTAAAATGAAGAATAAGCTGGCGTTAATTAAAGAAACCGAATTACACGAAAGTATAGCAGAAAAACCTCTTCTGGGAATGGTTTCGCGTCTTGTGGAACAGAAGGGCATAGGTTTGGTATTGGATACCTTGAATAGAATTATGGCGATGGATGTCGGATTGGCAATTTTAGGAAGCGGAGAAAAACAATATTATCGTGCTTTTGAGAAGGTTATAGAACATTATCCTGATAGAATCTATATTGATTTTAATTACAATAATCCATTGGCGCATAAAATTATAGCTGGATGCGATATATTTCTAATGCCGTCCAGATTTGAGCCATGTGGAATTACACAAATGTACAGTTTGAAATACGGGACAGTGCCGATTGTCAGAAAAACTGGCGGTTTAGCTGACACTGTTTCACAGTGGAATGGCAAAGAGGGTACAGGCTTTGTATTTAATGATTTTACCACTGATGCGTTTTTAAAGTCCGTAACTGAGGCGATTGGTATATTTAGGAAAAGAGACGTATGGAACAAGATAATTCATAATGGAATGGTTAAGGATTTTTCTTGGGAGCATTCTTCAAACGAATATATTAAACTATATGAGAAGTTAAAAAGAATGAAACGTGAACTGTGACTTAAAAATAAAGGGTGTGAACAGGGGTGCGGATTGAGTTGAAACCTTTTTCAAAAGAGTTTAATAAAGGTGTAAAAGTTATAGATGACAAGCTTGTTAACGATGTTCCCCCGAAGAACCGTGATATATCGCCGGATTTATTGGCAGTCCTGGTATGAATTTTATTTATACGGATATTAAGAATGGTAAAGAACTTATTGCAGATGAAGGTAATATTCAGATTGTTATTCCAGAGAAGTACAGGGAAGTGATTGCTCCTTTTGTAGGCAAATCAATAGTGCTTGGTGTTCGTCCTGAAGATATTTCTCTTACAGGCGAAGTATCTTTGAATCTGGAAGTTTTTGAACCAATGGGCAATAAAACATTTCTTTATTTTACAACAGGTAAAACTTCAATAGTTTGCAGGAGCCCTGAAGTTATTTCTTATAAACCGAATGAAACTTATTCAGTTTATTTAAATTTGGATAAAATACACTGTTTTGATTATGAGATCGGGAATGTGATAAATAAGAATTGAGTGGTAAATTAACCCTACTACGTAACTTACATATTCAGCATACTGTATTTTGTGATTATTAACTTCTATTTAAACTATATATTGTATCAAGATTCATAACTGACGTTGTAGGGTTAATGTTTACAACAACTTATACAAAATCTTCGATAATACAATTTTTTAGATATAATAAAGTCCGACATTAGAATTAGAAGAAAATTTACGTTTAGTAAGTGCAATTCCGATTAATATTAGAACAAATCACGGTTTAAAAGGACACGGTGTTTTCTTTGGCAAATAAAAAAAGTGTGCAATGAGAGCGCGATTTTCTGAAAAATGGGGAGGTTTTCAGATAGTTACGGCGACATATGATCGAGCAGTGATTACTACAACAGAGTCATGGATACTTCTCTTTATCATTATTGCAAATATAACATGTTATTTTAAATATGCAGGGTTATTTATATAATTTTCATAAGATGAGAAGCATTCCTTTATTAGGAAGTGCTTATTATTCGTTGTCTATATAAAGATATTTATTTTATTTTTAAAATATTTATGTGTAAATTAAAAAAAGAGAGTGCAATATATGAGGGAAAATGTACTTTGGTTTTTTTCCCGAGTACGCGATTTTTGGAAATTTGGTTAGCCTTGAATTTCTGAAAGTCATTTAAAAGATTTTAGGAAATGACTTTCAGGATATGTTTTATTCTTGAAATTTTTTATTGGTTGTTAGGATGAGATGCCCGGTTTGTCAGAGTAATTATTGTAGGCGAGTTAAAAGAAGGTTTTTTATGCATTTTATCCTATGGTCTAAACGTTACTATTGCGAGGAATGCTATGCTGAGTTTTTTACCATATTTGGATGAGTCATTTGGAAAAGAAAATATTAATTATATTCTGTATTTTAAATTATTTTACTGTGATTTCTTATTTTTATAAAGCCATTGGCATACTGTTTCTTTTTTTTGATAATTTATTTTTTTAAGCAATCTCGTAAAGATTATATTGAGTGATTTGAATCATCGTTATTATTGTTTCTGAAAAGATTTTTTCAATTACATACATTAACTTATGGGACTGACGGGGCGAAGCCATAAGAAATTGATTATTGACTATTGTCTATTTGTCCGATTAACAATTCGCATTCGCCAAACTAAGCCGAAATGGGAAGATATAAATAAAATTTATTAAAGGAAATAGTTCCTTATTTCGGTGGGTTATAAAAGAAAATAAAGAGAATATCAGTCTGGATGCTTTAATTGAAGCGATATTAAACTACGGCAATAGAAAAAACATAAAAAATTATTTGAGTTGTTGGAAATTAAGAAAGCTGCCGAGATTTTTCGCAAACAGACATCGAGTAAAAGAATAAACTATCATAAGAGAATCGTGCATTACTTTAGTTTATATTTCTAAAAAAATGCATAGTGACCAATTATCAATGACCACTAACTACTGCCCTATGATTGAAAGTACGGCGATTACAGACTTCCGACTTCTCATAAATATCAAATTAAATCATCAATAAACAATCGTCAATTCAAAGTGTCTTCAGTCGTAGAGTAATTATATAAAGAATATATTTTGAAAATTAAGGAGTATAATCGAATGTTATGCAAAAAAGGAGATATCAAAGGAAATAGGATTATCTTTTATAAAGTTTACCCTGTTAAATAGATTTAAAAATGATTTCTATATCAAATGGATAAAGTTATTATTTAACAGGGTGAAGAGTAGAAATGATATTTACAAGATATTCCCGTGACAAGAACCTGTGAAAACACTAAGTTAAAAATCAACTTCTGAGAATATTGAATAACATAGAGAATATATATAGGGAGACAGCCGAGGTAATACAGCCTAAAAAGGGTCGTTTCAGTAAAGACAGATGACAGAATAAAGTAATCAATCAACAATAGTCAATCAACAATAGTAAATAGTAAATTGATTCGGATAGTACATAACAAATTAAGTAAGGATGAGGTTGTTACTCTTTGCGAGGAATATTTTGGGAATTTCGTAAAATTCGTTACAGACACAGACCGTCAAGTGGTAGCAGTTGGCGGAGAAATGCATGCCGATGCCGAAGCCCTTTTACTTAAAGACGGTTCAAAACAATCTAACTTGTGGGGAGGTAATCTTTACCCGGAAAATAAACCCGAAGAGCGGATTCAATATGAATCATTTATCAATGTGCGTCCGCGCAATGATAATTTTTCAATGAACATAGAGGACGAAAATATTAGAGAGAGAGTTCGCTTTCTAATTGAAACATTGATTCTATCGCCGGATGAAACAGTAAATCTTGGAGATAAATAATTCCGATCAGACATAAATCGCTGTCACATCGCTTTCATACTTTTTCAAAATCACAGCAACTCTTGATGGTTTGTAATGAGCTTAACCGGGCTGAATCTCAGCAGAAACGTCCTGCTTATTATAAAAAACATATCGAATTAGCGCTTGAACTTATGGATTTTTTAATTGATGATTATACTAAATGGGAATACTCTTACAAGGAACTGCTCCGTGCCCGGGAAGTAATGGCTGAATACTACATTGAACAACCAAAAACAACACATGCACTGGTTGATAATTTGATAAAATTATGTCCGGAAGCATATAGAATGATTTCTCGTAGAGGGTGAGTGAGGTTGAAAATTTCAGTTTTTAAAGCTGAGGAAACAGTAAAAAAAATAAAGACAGCATGCGGGATGATGCTCCGAAGGTCATAACGTACTCCTTTGGAAAGTCCCCCTGGGAGAAACTGGAAAATGGAGATAAAGAATATTGTTTTCAGTGAAATTCGTTTTAAAAATTGTGTCAGATCAATGAGGAAAGTAGTGTACAGCGCTTCTAAAAAATTGTGAGCTTATGATGGATTATATAATTTTTCAAATGCTCTCAAACAGTTCAATGAGGCTTTATAGATAAGAAACACATTGAAGAATGAGTGGTTTGAAGATATCTTACTGGACCTATTAATAAAGAGGTTTGAATTTAGTTATAAAATGAGCTGAAAATTTCTTAAAAGATATTTTGATTATATTGGAATTGAGGCGAAGTATCCAAGAGAGATATTAAAAGAAACATATACCCAGGAACTGATAGAAAATCAAGACGTTTGGTTTGATATGATCGAGATGCGGAATCTAAGCAGCCATATATACAATGAATATGAAATTGAGGCCATTCTTGATAAGGTGTATGATTATGCTAAAGAATTTATGAATCTGAAAGAAAAAATTAATGACGCTTTGAAGTAAAGGTGTGAATTTTCATTAATAGAGTTGATTCCGCTTTAAAGAAACGGCTTTATCCCGATAGATCAGCAATTTTATAGACCCAATAAATTTGACTCATTAACATTATTTAAAGCGAAAATCCAGTTTAAAATCAAATAGCCATGGTATTTTAGGATTGACACCTTGCATCTGTAATTTATTTGGTAAATCTTCATAGTGCTGTTTCAAATTTAATGAGTCAGGTACATTATACAAAGTAGCAATTATAGTATCATCCTTTACACGCAGATCACCATCAATTCCACGTAGAATAGAATCTGCCAGATGCTTCGCTGTCCATTTTCTATATGGTTCCGGTAATTTTTTCTTAAGTTGGTAATTTGCCGCTTGAGCAATAAGAGCCAAAGAAAGTTTCCCATATCGAATGTTTAAATTCATAGTTGCTGCACGATCCCATCCCATCGCTCCCTCAAAGTTGAAGAATTCTTCAATAGTCTATCGCTCCGGATAGTTCTCTGTAATTAACTCCAATTTATTCTTCCAATGATTTCCAGTACTAATAAAAGGTTTATAGTTGTGTTCTTTCTCTTTTTCACCGCTACGCTGCCCGATTAATCTAAATTCATGTTTACTCTTTTGATATCTATATTGTGTTTCAGCAGTGGCATAACCTGCCCAATGACGCTTATATTCCAGATTTTTAATTGTATCCATAACCGTTTTCTTTCGGGCAGCAGGCATTAAAATATCGTATCTGTCACTCTCTATAATGTGATCTATTAATCTACAACTTTCATGTTCTGTATCTGCTAAAAGTAACACATTATTTGATGGTAAAATCATATCCATCATTTCTAACAACTCTAAAGAAGCCCCTGTAGCTGTTCTACCTGATGACCCTATGGTAAATCCCAGAGGTTGTCCCGTATGTACGTCTAAACTAAAAAATGTCTGTAGAACTGGACAGGAACGTTCGTTGGGACGACTCTTCTTCTTGGGCATAATACGGCGAGAATATGTGCGAATTCGGTGGGGATCAAATGCTAAAACATCACTCTTATAATGACCAAGACTTTGACGAAGTAAAGCTAACTTGATCTGTAACTTTTTCGCTTCATCAACACTGTGTTCATTCAATAAATAATGAATTTCCTCATCTGTAGCGATATACGGCAAACCATTTGCCAACTCGAACCCCTGATGACATAAGGAACGTGTTTGACGAATCCCTGTTGCACATAATGAAGATTCATGAACCATCTGAAGGGCTAAACGAGGTTTTATCCCGCTGAAACTATCACCCGTCCACGACTCTAATAAATCCCAACTCCCTATCCTTAAGTGCTCCGGAATCAATAACCATGTACCTAACAAAGTTCCGGATACTTTCTGGGCCAATAATTCTCTAAATACCACGCTCTATGCTTTTTATATCTGCAGGACGGCTTTCCGTTCTCCGTTTTGTTACATGAACTTTAACAGGCTTTACCTCTTTTTGAGGATTTAACAAATGGAGTTTTTTTTTGTAGCCCTTTTTCTGTAATGGTACGTTCAATACTTCTCTGGCTTACATTATAACCAATCTGTCTTAATTTCTGTGCAATGACTTTTGAATTTGCATCCGGATCCAGAAAACGATAACGTATAATCTGATTTTCAATGGTCTCTGTGCGAACATATTTTCGCTGCGGACCTTTCTTCTTATCCTTGAGAGCGTCTATTCCTCCCTCAACATAATCATGCAAAACCTGAAAAAAACGCTGTTTTGTGTACCCATGTTTTTCGGCTGCTCTAGTCGGCCCCAATCCCGTACATTTACCATCAATGAGCATAGCTAATTTGATGGCAGCTTTATCATCGAACTTAATGGGAAGACAACCTGAGGGACCTGAGAAGAAATGATTTTGTGTTTCATTATTAGTCTTTAGCATATTCCACCTCACTTTTTTTACAGGTGAAATATACAATATTTATTTGAAATAGGCAAATAAAATATGGCGTTAAAAAAATAAAACAACCCCTTTGCGTAACAAACAACACAGCCTGAAAGTTTTTTATACTATTCGGCATTATAAGAAGTTTCCATAACAAGTTGAATCCATACGAAATTTCACAAGACTAAATAACCAACTTATAATCGCCATATTACATTAGTCCTTTAAGGGTTTTTTTACCTCGTCTTGAAAAATATTAGTCAAATATTTAGGGCTTATAAAATTGCTGACTCGTCGGGATAAAAAGTCTGTTGGGGAGTGGAAAGAGATTATAGAAACTATCAGCGCCTTTAGTAATACCAGAGGAGGAGAAATCCTTGTAAGCATAAATAACAACGGAGAAGTAAAAGGAATAGAGATCGGTAAAAACACTATCGAAAATTTAACAAATAAAATCAAAGAGAACACTAAACCGGAAATTTACCCTCGTATAACCACCAGGATAATTAATAATAAAACCATAATTGCTATTAGAATTAGGGAGTCAAATGACCACCTGGTACTGGCTTTTGGCAGACCTTATAAAAGAGTGGGAAAATCTACAGTAAGAATGTCCAAAGACAAATATTCACCCCGTTAAATAGTGAATAATAAATAGATTGATTAAGAAGATAAATAATTATCATGTATTATAATCAAAATTAGAAAGAAGGTATAATATTTAACAGGGTAAAAGATTAATATTAGAAAAACATAAATATAAGCTCCGGTTCGATAATCAAATTTGTAAAGAGGCAGAGCTAGAGGATATTAATGAAAAAAAGGTTGGATGGTTCTTAAAAGAGGCGAGAAAACAAAGAGGATTAAACCTTTCTGAAAATGTTTCCGCCGAAGAGATATTAACGAAGCTAAAACTATTAAGAAATGGAAAGATAACAAATGCGGCGCTTTTACTGTTTTTCAAAAAGCAACTGTTTCTACAATCAGAGGTAAAATGTATAAGATTTTCTGGGAATGAACCTATTAAGCCATATATAGATTTTCAAACAATAGAAGGGACCGTCTTTGATTTAATCGATAAGGCAGAAGATTTCGTTTTGAGAAATATAAAAAAATCTATTTGGCTAGTTCCCGGAAGAGTGCAGAGAGAAGAAAAATATGAATATCCACCTGATGCAGTTAGAGAGGCAATTGTAAATGCGGTAGCCCATAGAGACTACGAGTCTCCATCTAAGGTGCAAGTTAGAGTCTTTGATGATTATATAGAGATATGGAATCCTGGGAGATTACCAGGAGGATGGACGATTGAAAGATTAAAACAAAAACATGAATCAATACCGAAGAATCCCTTACTTTTTAAGCAATTGCTCTGGGTAAAATATGTAGAGGACGTGGGTGGTGGAACTATAGAAATGATCCAAGGGTGCAGAGAATGGGGTATTCCAGAGCCAGAGTTTGGAGATACAGGTACAGCAATAGTCGTCACTTTCAGGAAATCTATTATTACATCCAGGATAATGGAAGAACTTGGACTAAACCGAAGACAGATTGAAGCAATGGAATTCGTTAAGGAACACGACAAAATCACTACAAGAGAATATTGTAGATTGTGCAAGGTGGCAAGAGATACTGCAAATAGAGACCTGAATGAATTATTAGAAAAAGGTATAATTAGAAGAAAGGGCTCAGGACCTCAGACTTATTATATTCTATCCAATATATCTATCGTACATTATCGGACACTAAAGGTCGTTAAGCATATCAATTAACAACGAATACCGAACAAAATAAATATGAAAAAAGCACCAAACCACAAGTACCAAATAACAAATAAATCATCTCGAAGAGACTCCTTCGGAGCAATGACCAATAACCCCAATATTAAACCGGTTTACGACCTACGCCGAAGGCATCCCTTATATATTAAAAGTAGTGAAAAAGAATAGAAGAAAAAAAAGAAAAAAAGAAAAGTTTATTAAATCCTCCTTTTTAATAAATTGTCAGAAGAGAAGGTGGCATCCCTGGGCTCAGAGCCCGCCCCAAAGTGTCTTCCTTTCAGCCACAGGCGAATCTTCGATCTGTCAGGTAGAAGTCGTGGAATAACATGGTTCTTTGAAACCGCATTTATAAGGGTGCTTATGCCTGGCAAAATTGTAAGTTTATTAAAAGAGGAGGTTTTTGATGAATGAGTATTTTTTGTGTATTGATGCCCGAAGGATCCCTTTGGGACAGCTCGACGATACCTTTGACGGACATGGTAAATTGTTTGAAATACTGTC
>CAYTUQ010000044.1:0-33478 GCA_964441235.1 uncultured bacterium
AACGACAATTTCCTCAAACGATGAGCGCAATCCCTGGAACAACCAGTCAGCTAGTTCACCTTCCTCGAATACTAATGACAACGGATGCTTTAATTTCTCACTGAGATTGATTAGATTCTGAAGGGAGGTTGGAAAACAGTCATGATGGATCAAGTTTCCCTGCTCATCAATAACGGCGCAATTGATGTGAGTGCTGTGCACGTCCAAACCGATGTACTTCATAGGGTGTCCTTTCTTGGTTATGGGTTATAAATGTCAAATTACAATTTAATGACTGAGTGGGACACCCGCCCTTTCTATTTTACCAGCTGTTTTTTGATTGATAATTTTGCGAGTTTACGAAGCGTTTTTGAGATGTTTGAAAGTAGGCGAAATCAATCCCGCCGTAGGTGAGCCTTGTCCGTTAGCCCTTCAGAGGAATACTATGCCAAAACAATCTGAAGGTCAGATAATCGGACGAGAAGGGGAGATTTGGTTTGAGTCTCAACTCCCTTCGGGCTGGGTGCTTCAGCCTCCAAAATCTGATGTAGGTGTAGATGGTGTGGTTGTAATCTGCGACACTTCTGATTTAAATGGGAGAGAATTTCGTATTCAAGTAAAAGCATCAAAGAAACCAAAGATTCGTGAATCTAATATTGTAATATCACGATTAAAATATTCGACTATTGAATATTGGTTTTTGAGTCCATTGCCTACGCTTATTGTCTTCTATGACGCAACTGAAAAATGTGGTTATTACCGGTGGCACATTGATATTTATGAGG
This sequence comes from uncultured bacterium, assembly GCA_964441235.1. Lineage (GTDB taxonomy): Bacteria > Fidelibacterota > UBA2242 > UBA2242 > UBA2242 > BS750m-G69. The sequence continues at coordinate 765 of CAYTUQ010000044.1, forward strand.
AAGTTAGAGAATCATTAAAAGATAAAGATGAAAAGTAAATCTCAATCAGAGTCCCAACAGATAATCTATTAAATCAAGACGGGTGGGAAAGAATAAGAGACAATCTACGTTGGCATTATCAAAATCTTGGTGAGTCTTTATACGCAGCTCGTAATGCTAAGTCTTTGCTGCCAACTATTCACGACCTTGCTGCTGCTGTTAGGCAACTAAACAGTATTGATCGCCAAACTATTCCAATTGACCAGAGAACCACGGAGCAAGACGGAATTCTTGCTTTAATGGAAATGTTTCAGCATCGGCTAATTGTTACTTCATTATCACAATTGCTGTCTGAACTCGACCAAGGTGTAGAAAGCACGCGCACATTAGCAGCCTGGATCGACTCATATAGTTCTAAAGTTTCAACTGTATTTCCAAATTTCGAGAAATTAGAAAGTTGGGAAAGAGTGCCACCTAATTTTGATATTATTTTCGACAAAAATAGTATCCATGACACAAGAAACAAACTAATGGAATTGGTCCTTGAAATGGTAATGCTTTTAGCACCGGGTCGGTTCAATCGGGAGGGCTAACAAGTCACTCCAGCGGACTGGAAGAAGCGCGGCGGCGCTGACGCGGGTAACTCCGGTGGCCAGCCGCTGAGTTCAAACGTTAAATTAAGCCTACGGCAGTTTAATAAGGTTAGGATATATTGATTTATACTAATAGTAATTCGCATAGTGATAGCAGTAGTACTAGTAGTGTTAGTAAGCCGTTGTACGAATTATCTGATATCTTTCGGCTTTACTGGAGAAAGTTTCGAGAGAAGTTTAATTGTTCTTTACATCAGTCAAAAGTTATAAATGCCCTAAAAAATTGTAGAACATCTGTTTTGGATTATCATATTGAAACATGTACCAATCCGGAATATAATCATACTTTTATTGCTTTTAACTCATGCCGTAACAGTCACTGTCCAAAGTGTATGGGATCAAAGCGATTAAAATGGGTTTACAATCGTCTTAAAGATTTGATTCAGGTTCCTTATTATCATGTAGTATTTACAATGCCTCATATATTAAATAATCTTGCTCTTTTTAATAGAGAAGTGATTTACGATCTGTTTTTTAAAGCTGCTTCCTATACAATTAAAGAGTTCTCAAAAGACATAAAATATTTAGGAGCCAGGCCTGGATTCTTTGGTATTCTTCATACCTGGGGTCAGATGCTTTCCTATCATGTTCATCTTCATTTTATAGTAGCAGGATGCGGATTATCATATGATGGTAGTAAATTCAAAAGATTGCCTTATCAGAATAAGTTTTTATTTCCATTACGGGCTATGTCAATGACTATGCGAAAAAGGTTTTTAGAATTATTACAGAAGGCTTATGATGGAGGTAGACTTACATTAGCACCAAAGAGATCACATAAATAGAACGAAGCCAGATATAAACAGAAAGTTTCGTTGTGAAGTCCGAATTATTCGATTTGTGTCGCAGACATCTCGTGAGGAACGGAAATCTTCTGTCTGGCAATTAGCAAATGAATTGTATTACAATATTTTTCTTTGGGCATCTACCACCAATTAATGAAAAAACTATTTTCTCCACTAAAAAATCCAGTGATCCTATTTATATTTTTTATTGAAATTATTTAAGAAAATACTTGACAAATAAAAAGAGTTACATTATCTTTCTTAAGTTTGAAAATTTACAAAGTATGAATATGAATTTAGTAAATAACTTATCTTTAATTACACTATTGGTAATTACCATTATTATCCTAAAGAGGAAGGGGATAAAAGGATAAGTTAATACTAAATAAATTCTTAAAGCCCCCTTCCAAAAGAAGGAGGCTTTTTTATATGCAAAAAGGATTTAATTGAAATTTCGAATTAACACAGGAGATTAAATGAGAAGTGATGCTGTAAAAAAAGGTTTTGAAAGAGCTCCACATAGATCCCTTTTAAGGGCATGTGGAATAAAAGAGAAGGATTTTAATAAACCCTTAATTGCAATTGCTAATTCATATACCGATGTAGTACCCGGACATGTTCATTTGCATGAAGTTGGAGAATCCGTAAAGAAGGCGGTATATCAAGCCGGTGGAGTTCCTTTTGTCTTTAATACCATTGCGGTTTGTGATGGTATTGCTATGGGGCATATGGGTATGCGATACAGTCTTGTAAGTCGTGAGATAATTGCAGATGCAGTTGAAACTATGCTTCGTGCACATTGCTTTGATGGAATGGTGTGTATTCCTAACTGTGATAAAATTGTGCCTGGAATGCTCATGGCTGCGATGAGAGTCAATATACCAACTATATTCGTCTCTGGTGGACCTATGAGAGCTGGGAAAACAAAAGACGGAAAAGCAATAGACCTGATTTCTGTTTTCGAAGGAGTTGGAGAATACAAAGAAGGTAAAATTTCAGAGGAAGATTTGAAACATATCGAAGAAAATGCTTGTCCCGGGTATGGTAGCTGTTCTGGTTTATTTACTGCTAATTCTATGAATTGCCTATGCGAAGCTATTGGCATAGCATTACCTGGAAATGGCACTATTCTTGCCGAAGACAAAAGGCGTAAAAAACTTTACGATGCTGCAGGGAAAAGAATTGTAGAACTTGTAAAGGAAAATGTCAGACCCAGTGACATTATCACAAATAAGTCGATAGATAATGCAATTATACTTGATATGGCTATAGGCGGATCAACAAACACTGTTTTACACACCCTTGCAATTGCGAATGAGGGGGAAATAAAATATGAGCTAAAACGAATAGATGAGATTTCAAAAAAGGCAAGCAATATATGTAAGGTTTCTCCATCCAGCCATTTCCATATTGAAGATGTTGATCGAGCAGGAGGTATTAGTGCAATTTTAAAAGAAATGTCAAAAGTAGATAACCTTTTAAACTTTGATTGTCTTACTGTTACTGGTGAAACTCTTGGTAAAAACATTGAAGACGCTGAAATAAAAGATGAGAATGTTATCCACCGACTTGAGAACGCTTATAGCACAACTGGTGGACTTGCAGTTCTGTACGGTAATCTTGCTCCAGATGGAAGCATTGTAAAATACGCAGGTGTTTCGGAAAAAATGATGGTATTTGAAGGGCCTGCTGTAATTTTTGATAGTCAAGAAGAAGCATGTGAGGGTATCCTTTCAGATAAAGTCAAAGCAGGCGATGTAATTGTAATCCGTTATGAAGGCCCAAAAGGTGGTCCAGGAATGCAAGAAATGTTATCCCCCACTTCATATGTCATGGGCAGGGGGCTTGGTGAAAGCGTTGCTTTAATTACGGATGGAAGATTTTCTGGTGGAACAAGAGGTGCTTGTATAGGTCACATAGCTCCAGAAGCGGCAGATGGTGGTCCAATTGGTTTATTGGAAAACGGTGATATAATCTCAATTAATATTCCTAATGGAAAAATTAATGTAAATATCACTGATTCAGAAATAGAAGAAAGAGGAAAAAAATGGAAAGTAAGAAAACCCAGGGTAGATTATGGGGTTTTAGGAAGATATTCAAAAATGGTATCATCAGCCAGTGAAGGAGCCATTCTCAAATTATAAACTAAAGTGATATAACTAAAAAATAATAATGGAGGATAAAATAAATGACTGGTGCAGAAATCCTTATTGATGCATTAAAAAAGGAAGGGGTAAATGTTATTTTTGGTTATCCTGGTGGAGCAGTTATTCCAATTTTTGATGTATTATTTAAGGAAAAAGATATAAAATTCATATTAACACGTCATGAGCAGGGAGCAACTCATGCTGCAGATGGTTACGCCAGAGCAACGGGAAAAGTTGGTGTTTGTATTGTCACATCTGGACCGGGTGCAACAAATACAATTACAGGTATCGCTAACGCTAAGTTAGACTCGGTCCCAATAGTTGTTATTAGCGGTCAGGTAAGCACTAATTATATTGGTACTGATGCCTTTCAAGAAACCGACATGGATGGTCTCGCAAGATCAGTATGTAAGCATAATTATCTTGTCCAGAAAGTAGAAGACCTACCGCAGGTGATAAAAAAAGCATTTTATATAGCACGAAGCGGACGACCGGGACCTGTTTCCATTGATTTACCCAAGGATGTTACTACCAGTAGTCTAAAAAATTATACTTATCCTGAGACTGTAGATATGCTAGGATACAAACCTACCTTAAATGGAAACGCAAGGCAGATAGAAAAACTTGCTATATATATAGATAATGCAGAAAAACCTCTTCTATATACGGGCGGAGGTATTATAACAGCAGGAGCAGCCGAGGAACTTGATAAATTTCTTAAAAAGACAAATATTCCAATAGTTGTTACATTAATGGGGCTTGGGAGTGTGCCATCTGATAATAAATTATTTTTAGGGATGCCTGGAATGCACGGTACGGTTTCCGCTAATTATGCCATAATGGAATGTGACCTTTTAATTGCAATCGGAAATCGTTTCGATGATAGAGTTACTGGTAACAAACAAACCTTTGCAAAAAATGCAAAAATTGCTCATGTCGATATTGATCCTGCGGAAATTGGGAAAAACATAAAAACTCATATTCCTATTGTCGGAGATGCAAAAAATGTTCTTGCTGATCTTTATAAGAAAGTAAAACCAAGAGAGCCCAACGAGTGGAATGAAGTTACTGAAGAATGGAAAAAGAATTATCCACTAAAATATAATCAATCCGAAAATAGCGAAATACTTCCTCAATATGTTATAGATCGAATTAGCCATCTATCTAAAGATGATACAATAATTGTAACTGATGTTGGTCAGCATCAAATGTGGTGTGCGTTATTTTATAAACAAATGAAACCTCGTACTTTTTTGAGCTCCGGAGGTCTTGGTACAATGGGATTTGGTTTACCTGCAGCAATGGGAGCATCCATAGCATTCCCGGATCGAACAGTGATTAATATTTCTGGCGATGGTGGTATCCAGATGAATATACAGGAGCTTGCGACCTGTTCCGTAAATAAAATTCCTGTTAAAATCGTTGTTATAAATAATTCGTTTCTTGGTATGGTAAGGCAATGGCAAGATCTCTTCTGGAATAAAAACTATGCATTCACCTGCTTAAAACAAGGTCCAGGATGTCCAGATAAATGTAAGGGGCCTACAGAGAAATGTGAATCTGGAAGGCCTTATTTCCCTGATCTTGTAAAGGTTGCAGAGGCTAATGGCATAAAGGGGTTAAGAGCTACAAAAGTTTCAGAAGTTGACGCTGTTCTTCAGGAAGGAATAAATACTGATGGACCGGTTTTAATGGAATTTATGGTAAAAAAGACAGAGAATGTTTATCCGATGGTACCTCCAGGTAAATCTTTAGATGAAATAATTATGGGAGAAGAGTGATGGAAGGAAAACATACAATTATTATAACCGTTGCTAATCATATAGGTGTATTAGCACGTATCTCTGGACTTCTTTCTTCAAGAGGTTATAATATAGAAAGCATTATCGGAGCTCCAACAGAAAATCCAGATATTTATAAGATCCACTTAGTAGTAAAAGGTACTGATGAGAGGATAGAACAGGTAAAGAAACAATTGAATAAACTCATCGATACCATAAAAGTTGTAGATATTTCTCACAGTCAAAATTATATAGTTCGAGAATTCATTTTAATAAAAGTAAATGCAACAAAAAACCTTTCGGAAATTTTTCAACTTATAAATGTTTTCAGAGCTAAAATTGTGGATGTTACAAAAAGTCATTTAACAATTGATCTTTCCGGACCACCTAGAAAAATAGAAAGATTTATTGAACTCCTGACTCCATATGGTATAAAAGAATTTGTTAGGAGCGGAGAAGTTGCATTAAAAGAAACATAATTTTTAAAAGAGGAGAAATCAAATGTCAATTAAAGTGTATTATGAAAAAGATGCAAACAAAGATTTGCTTAAGGGAAAAACGATAGCTATAATCGGCTATGGTAGTCAGGGACACGCTCAGGCTCAAAATCTCCGAGATAGTGGATATGATGTTATTGTTTCTGAACTCGAAGGAACAGATAATTTCAAACTTGCAGTACGACACGGATTTACTCCACTATCCGCCGATGAGGCAAGCAAGAAAGCAGATATTGTACAGATTCTGACACCAGATGAAATCCAGAGTAAAGTTTACTACGATGATATCGAGAAAAACATGACAAAGGGGAAAGCCCTTGTTTTTTCTCATGGATTTAATATCCATTTTGGCCAAATAAAACCATCTTCGGACATTGATGTATATATGGTAGCTCCAAAAGGTCCCGGACATTTAGTAAGACGTATGTATGAAACAGGTGCAGGTGTGCCGTCATTAATAGCTGTATATCAGGATATTTCTGGTAAAGCTAAAGAACTGGCATTAGCACATGCCGCTGGGATTGGTTCAGGAAGAACAGGAATAATCGAAACAACATTTAGAGAGGAAACAGAAACCGACCTCTTTGGCGAGCAAACTGTTTTATGCGGTGGTGTTACTGAGTTAGTTAAAGCTGGTTTTGATACACTAGTAAAAGCTGGCTATCAGCCCGAAATTGCCTATTTTGAATGTTTTAACGAATTAAAGCTAATCGTTGACCTTCTTTACGAAGGAGGTATTAAAGGAATGTACTATTCTGTAAGTGAAACTGCTGAATATGGTGGTATGACGCGAGGACCTGTTGTTATTAACGAAGAAACAAAAATGAGGATGCAAAAAATTCTTCGTGATATTCAAGATGGGTCATTCGCGAAAGATTGGGTTCTTGAAAATAAAGCAGGAAGGCCGGTTATGAATGCTTTGCGAAAAGAACATAAAGACTTATTAATTGAGAAAGTAGGACGTGATTTGAGAAATATGATGCCCTGGCTTCAAAAGAAGGGATAAAAAGCATAATGGTAAAAAGAGAAATAAAAATCTTTGATACCACTCTTCGTGATGGAACCCAGGGAGAGCAAATATCTTTTTCCGTAAAAGATAAGCTACGAATCGCTGAACGATTAGACGATTTTGGAATTCAGTATATAGAGGGTGGGTGGCCCGGATCAAATCCTAAGGACTCTCTGTTTTTCCAAAAGGCAAAAACGAAACATTTCAAACATGCTAAAATCGTTGCATTTGGTAGTACTCAACACATAGGGCATAAAGCAGAAGATGATTCAAACCTTCAATCTCTTTTGAAATCTGAAACTCCTGCAGTCTCAATTTTCGGTAAGTCATGGCTGCTTCACGTTACAAAAGCTCTAAAAATCAGTCCTGAGCAAAATCTTAAGATCATAGAGGATTCCATTAAATTCTTAAAAGCTCATAATAAAGAGGTTATCTACGATGCAGAGCATTATTTCGACGGATTTAATGAAGATCCTGATTATGCCATTCAAACACTAATAGCAGCTGAGAATGCAGGAGCAGATGTATTAGTGCTTTGTGATACAAATGGCGGTACACTAACATCTGATTTAGTTCAGGTTATCCGAAAGACAAAGGAAAAAGTCTCTATTCCACTCGGGATTCATGCTCATAATGATTCCGATATAGCAGTAGCTAATACAATAGCTGCAGTACAAGAAGGTTGTGTTCATGTACAAGGTACAATTAATGGGTATGGAGAGCGCTGTGGAAATGCAAACCTTTGTTCAGTAATTCCTAATTTACAGCTTAAGTGTAATTGTAATTGCGTACCGGAAAGAAATCTACAAAAGTTGACTATGCTTTCACATTTTGTAACTGAAGTAGCCAATTTATCACAGCCTTTAAATCTCCCTTATGTTGGAAGAAGCGCTTTTGCCCATAAGGGTGGAATTCATGTAAGTGCGGTTATGAAAGATTCTCGTACCTACGAACATATAAATCCAGAAAAAGTTGGTAATTCTCAGAGAGTACTGATTTCTGACCTTTCAGGACGAAGCAATGTGCTTTATAAAGCTGACAAACTAAAAATAGATTTGGAGAAACATAAAGACAAAGTACCAGAAATAGTAAAAAAATTGAAGAATCTTGAAAATGAAGGGTATCAGTTCGAGGCTGCGGAGGGCTCTTTTGAACTCCTATTAAAAAAAATGACTGGAGAATGGAAGGATTTTTTTAAGCTTGAAGGTATTAGAGTTACTGTAGAAAAAGATGAATCAGGAATACCTCGATCTGAAGCAACAATTCGGTTAAATGTAGATGGGAAAAAAGAACATACCGCAGCCGAGGGAGATGGCCCCGTAAACGCTCTCGATAAAGCTTTAAGGAAAGCTCTTACGAAATTTTACCCATCAATCGAAAAAATGAAGCTTACAGACTATAAAGTACGCGTACTCGATGCTGAAAAAGCAACCGCTGCAAAAGTACGTGTTCTGATTGATTCAGCATCTAAGGGTAATTCATGGGGAACTGTTGGTGTATCTGAAAACATTATTGAAGCAAGTTGGCAAGCATTGACAGATAGTATTGCCTACTATCTAATGCATGATAAGAAAAAGTAACAACTAAAATTGAAAAAGGAAATAAAATGGGGAAAAGGAAAATTATCATTTTTGATACAACGTTAAGAGATGGTGAGCAAAGCCCCGGCGCTTCATTAACAGTTGATGAAAAACTGATTATTGCAAAACAACTCGCAAGACTAAGAGTTGATGTTATTGAAGCTGGATTCCCAATCGCATCTGAGGGAGATTTTGAAGCTGTTCGCCTAATTGCAAAGAACATTAAAGGTCCGATTATTTGTGGCCTGGCAAGAGCTTCCAATGCAGACATTGATAGATGCTGGGAAGCAGTTAAATACGCCGAGAAACCAAGAATACATACATTCATTGCTACCTCAAAAATTCATAGAGAAAAAAAACTAAAGAAAAGCAAAGAAGAAGTTATCGAGATAGCTGTAAATGCCGTAAAAAAAGCAAAACAATACTGCGACGATGTTGAATTCTCTCCTGAGGATGCAGCCAGAACGAGTCTGGACTATATGTGCGATGTAGTCAGAGAAGTGATCAAAGCAGGTGCAACAACTGTTAATATTCCTGACACTGTCGGATATTCTGAACCGAGTGAATTTGGCAATAGAATAAAATATCTATTTGAGAAAGTTCCTGAAGCAAAAAATATTGTTATTAGTATACACTGCCATAATGATCTGGGGAATGCGGTTGCGAATTCACTATCCGCTATTCAAAATGGTGCTACACAGGTAGAAGGTTGTATTAATGGCATTGGAGAACGTGCAGGTAACGCATCCCTTGAGGAAGTTGTTATGAATCTTGTGACACGGAAGGACTTTTTTGATGTTGAAACGGGGATAGATACTCGAGAAATTTATAAGACAAGCCGGCTCGTATCAAATTTAACAGGAATCGATGTCCAAAGAAATAAAGCTATAGTCGGAATAAACGCCTTTGCTCATGAGGCAGGAATTCACCAACATGGTGTTTTAAGTAGCAAGAAAACCTATGAAATAATGAAACCTGAAGATGTAGGTTGGCTAGGCGAAAATATTGTCATTGGAAAACATTCAGGCAAACATGCCATTACAGCGCTATTGGAAGATGAAGGATTTAAACTCGATAAAAATCAGATAAGTCAAATAACTGATAAGGTAAAGGAACTCGCTGATAAACAGAAAGTTGTTGAAAAAGATGACGTCATCGCAATTGCAATTGATGTTACTCATCAACTATCAGAAAAAGAACAACGTATAAAACTGGATGAATTTGCTGTTACCACAGGCAGCAGTATGATGCCAACTGCTTCGGTTAAACTAATTATTGATGGGGAAACAAAAATAGGAGCTGGTGTTGGTGTTGGACCGATTGATGCTGTAAGCTCCGCAATATGGAATGTTGTTGGGCCGTCTTTAAGATTAGAAGAATATTATTTAAAATCAATTACTGGCGGTACAAATGCTCTCGCAGATGTTTCAATTAAACTATCCGATAAAGATAACAATATTTTTTTCGCAAGGTCGGTTAACGAGGACATTATTAAAGCAAGTGCCATAGGAATAATAAAGGGAATTAATAAAGCAATCAATTATAAAAAGAAAATTCACCCACAAAAATCTGAATAATTAGAAAATCAGCATTTTCTATTATTAATTTGATTTTATCATTAGAAAAAAATGGAGAATATCTTGGGAAGTACAATAACAGAAAAAATTCTTGCAAAACATTGTGGCAGAAAATATGTCAAACCCGGCGAACTGATAAATGCTGAAATCGATATAGTAATGTGCCATGACGTAACTACGACACCTGCTATTGACATACTTGCAAAGAGCGGAATAGATAAGGTCTTTAATCCTGATAAGATAGTTATAATGCCTGACCATTTTATTCCTAACAAGGATATAAAATCAGCAGAACTCGTTAAAAAAATCAGGCATTGGGCAAAAGAGCAAAATATTAACAAATTTTATGACATAGGAAAACACGGTATCTGCCATGCCCTCCTTCCCGAACAGGGATATGTTAGACCAGGTATGACGATAATAGGTGCCGACAGCCACACAACTACTCATGGTTCACTAGGAGCTTTTTCAACCGGCATCGGAAGCACAGACTTAGCAGCAGCGCTATCAACAGGGATGCTCTGGTTTAAAGTACCTGAAACGATATTGTTTAAAATAGAAGGTAATCTCTCGAAAGGAGTTTATTCAAAGGACATTATTTTGTATATCATAACAAAAATAGGTGTTGATGGTGCGCTATATAGGGCAATGGAATTTACGGGAAAAGTAATTGATGATCTTTCTGTTGAGGCAAGGATGACAATTTGTAATATGGCAATCGAAGCCGGTGGAAAATCAGGCATTATTAATCCAGATGAGAAAACAATTGATTATGTTAAAAAGAGAACCAATGAAGAATTTGAAATGATAAAAAGCGAAGAAGATGCCCATTATGAAAAAATTATAGAAATTGACGTTAGCGATTTAGAGCCAATTGTTTCATTTCCACATTTACCAAGCAATGGGAAGCAAATTAGCAGCATTAGAGAAATTAAAATTGATCAAGCATATTTGGGAAGCTGCACAAATGGCAGAATTGAGGATCTGAGAATTGCTGCATCAATTATTAAAGGCAAAAAAATTGCTGATGGTACTAGAATGATAGTAGTACCTGCAACAACTGAGATATGGAAACAGGCAAATAAAGAGGGACTAATTGATATTTTTATGGAAGCAGGAGCAGCAGTATCGACACCGACTTGTGGTGCATGCTTAGGAGGACACATGGGAGTCCTTGCTGGGGGAGAGAGATGTATTAGCTCAACCAACAGAAATTTTGTAGGTAGAATGGGTAGCCCAAAATCAGAAGTTTATCTTGCCAGTCCGGCAACCGTTGCTGCTTCAGCAATTGAAGGAAAGATAGCAGATCCGAGAAAATATTTATAGATGTGAGATTAGGTTTTTAACTTTAAAGGGAAAAATTTATGATAGGAAAAGCACATGTTTATATACGAGGACACATTAATACAGATGAAATTATCCCCGCTAGATATTTGACTATAGATAAAGAGGATGAGTTAGCAAAATATGCTATGGAAGATCTGGATATTGAATTTGTAAACAAGGTTAAAAAGGGGGATTTTATCATCGCAGGTGAAAATTTTGGATGCGGTAGTTCCAGGGAACACGCTGTTTGGGCATTAAGAGGTTCAGGAATTAAAGCAATAGTTGCAGAAAGTTTTGCAAGAATTTTTTATCGGAATTGTATTAACAATGGTTTCCTTGCAATTGAATGTAAGGGGATAACTAAAAAAGTATCAAATGGAGATAAAATTGATATAGACCTTGAAAAGGGAATTATAAAAAATTTAACTAAAAATGATATACATAAATTCCCTCCTATTCCTGAATTTGCAAGAGAAATGATTGAAGTCGGTGGACTTATGAATTATATAAATAAGAATAGAAAAAATGCATGAAATAGCAGTTTTACCTGGAGATGGTATTGGTCATGAGATAATGGAAGAAGCAATAAAGGTAATTAATACTGTAGAAAAAAGGTTTAATATTGCATTTAAGTTAAATCATGCTTTGGTGGGTGGTGCTGCCTGGGATAAATATAGAAAACATCTTCCTGAAGAAACCCTCGATATATGTGAAAAGTCTAACGCAATTTTATTTGGTGCTGTAGGCGGCCCTGTAAAAGAGCAGACTTCCAGTAAGTGGTGTGGTACTGAAGTGAATGCACTTCTAGGATTGCGTAAACATTTCGGCTTATATGCAAATTTAAGGCCTGCGAAATTATATCCGGCTTTAGCATTTGCTTCATCCTTAAGAGATGATATCGCAAAAGAAGGTTTCGATTTGTTAGTTGTAAGAGAATTAACAGGTGGTATCTATTTTGGAAAGCCTAAAGGAAGAATGGGAAAAGGAGAGGATGAATATGCATTTGATACAATGATATATAAGAGAGGGGAAATAAAAAGAATAGCACAAGTTGCTTTTAAAGCAGCTAGAAATAGAAGGAGGAAAGTAACCTCCATTGATAAAGCTAACGTTTTAACAACAATGGTCTTATGGCGTGAAGTAGTTGATGATATCGCAAAAGAATACCCCGATATTGAATATGAACCAATGTATGTTGATAATGCCGCAATGCAACTTACAAGAAATCCAAAAAAATTTGATGTGATTTTATGTGGAAATTTGTTTGGAGATATTTTATCAGATGAAGCTGCGGCAATAACTGGAAGTTTGGGGATGTCGCCGAGCGCAAGTTTATCCGAGGGCAATTTTGGAATGTATGAGCCCAGTGGCGGATCAGCTCAAGATATTGCTGGCAAAGGAATAGCAAATCCAATCGCCCAAATATTAAGCACCGCAATGATGTTAAGATATTCTTTTGATATGAATGAGGAAGCTAACAGTATCGAAAATGCTGTTGATAAAGTTTTAATAGATGGTTATCGTACACCTGACATTATACAGAAAAGAATGAAAAAAGTTAATACAAAAGAGATGGGAACACTTATTGCCGGTAATATTTAAGGCAATAAAAAAAAATCGATTTGCATTACATTTGAAATAACTTATTAACTTTAGATATCTGAATTATACTAATATTTTTAAATAACTTTATAGGATTGCTGTATGAAAATTTTGAAGTTTGGGGGTTCATCAATTGGCTCTGCAGAGAAAATTAAAAATGTAATTGAAATTATCTCTCAATCTAAGAAGAAAAACCAACATATCGCTGTTATAGTGTCTGCTTTTGGAAATACAACAGATGAATTGATAAAAATAAGTAAAATGGCTGAAAAGGGTGACACAAGTTACAAAAAAGAACTTGCCCAATTAGAAAGTAAACATATAGATATTGTGAAAGCTTTTATTAAAAACAAGCAGCAAGATGATGTTATTGAAGTTTTTAATTCAACAAAAGTTGAACTGGATAATGTACTCAATGGAGTCTTTCTAATAAAGGAACTTTCACCAAAAACTCTAGATTTCATCATGAGCTTTGGAGAGAGATTTTCTGCCTATATTATCAGTGAAATATTGAAAGTACAAGGCATTAATTCAGAATACCTCGATGCTCGTAATTTAATTAAAACAGATGATAACTTTGGGTCTGCAAAAGTTCATATTGATACAACTTACAATAATATTAAAAAGTATTTCGAATCTCACAATCACTTACAAATAATTACAGGATTCATCGGCTCTTCACTTAATGAAGAAACCACAACTTTAGGACGTGGTGGTGGAGATTATACCGCTTCTATCATTGGATCTGCGTTAGATGCGAAGGAAATAGAGATATGGACTGATGTGGATGGCTTTATGACTGCTGACCCCAAAAAAGTAAGAAAATCTTTCTCAATTGATAGTATGACCTATGAGGAAGCAATGGAAATGTCACATTTCGGTGCAAAGGTAATGCACCCTCCGACAATGCGTCCTGCGGCAGAGAAAGATATCCCAATTTGTATCAGAAATACTTTTAATCCTGAATTCAAAGGTACAGTAATTAGTAAAGAAGCATTTCCACAGCTTCCTGTCAGCGGTATATCATCAATTGATGATATTGCTTTGATACGAGTTCAGGGAAGCGGTATGATTGGTATAGTTGGAATTTCCCGGAGACTATTTAAATGTCTTTCAAAAGAGAATATAAATATAATACTTATTTCACAAGCTTCTTCTGAACATTCAATATGTTTTGCGGTAGATCCTCATAGTGCCAATAAATCTAAAAAAGTTATAGAAAAAGAATTTTCTTACGAAATATGGAACCATCAGGTAGATGAGGTAATAATAGAACGAAATTTGTCAATTATTGCAGTGGTGGGAGAAAATATGAGAAAAACTCCTGGAATTGCAGGAAGACTTTTTCAAGCACTAGGTAGAAACGGAATAAATGTTATCGCGATTGCACAGGGTTCATCAGAGCGAAATATTTCTGTTGTAATAAGTAAAAAAGATGGGTCAAAAGCACTTAATGCTATTCACGAATCTTTCTTTCTTTCTGATACTAAAACACTTAATCTTTTTATAGTTGGTACTGGATTAATTGGAAGTACATTACTAAGACAAATTAAGGAGCAATCTGAATTTCTATCAAAAGAACGCGCCCTTGAAATCAATACTATAGCAGTAGCTAATATAAAAAAAATGTTTTTTGGTGAAAACGGTATAGAACTTAATAAATGGAAAGAAAGATTGAATTCATCAAAAGAATCTATGAACCTTAATGAATATATGAAAAGGATGAAAGAGCTAAATCTGCCTAAAAGTGTATTTGTGGATTGTACTGCCAGCGACGAAGTAGTTTCTTATTATGATGATATATTAAGCTCAAATATCTCCATCGTTACTCCAAATAAAAGAGCTAACTCAGCTAGCTATGCTCGATACCAAAGATTAAAAGAAAAGGCGTTTAAACATAATGTAAGATTCCTTTATGAAACTAATGTAGGAGCTGGTCTACCTGTTCTCAGTACTCTTAGTAATTTATTGGATAGTGGAGATGAAATATTAAGAATTGAAACTGTCTTGTCGGGTACTTTAAACTTTATCTTTTCTTCAGTTAATAAAAATAAAAAATTTAGTGAAGCTGTTTTTGAAGCAAAAAAATTAGGACTATCTGAGCCAGATCCGAGAGAAGACTTAAGCGGTTTGGATGTAGAAAGAAAATTATTGATACTTGCAAGAGAAATTGGACTTCCTTTAGAATTTGACGATATATCTGTAGAAAGTATTTTGCCAGAAGAATGCCATAAAGCTAAATCTATAGATGATTTTTTCATTGAACTTCAAAAATTTGATGATATGTTTGAACTGCGTAGGCTGGGAGCTGAGAAAAAAAATAAAGCATTACGATATGTAGGTATTATTGAGAACAAAAAAGCATGGGTATCATTACAAGAAATTGACGATAAGCATCCATTTTACTCGCTCACAGGTAGTGATAATATGATTGTGTTTACAACAAAGCGATATAAAGATAGCCCACTGGTTATTAAAGGACCCGGTGCAGGTATAGAAGTAACAGCTGCGGGTGTTTTCGCCGATATTATTAGAATCTTTCATAATTAGGTGAAATATGACGAATATATTAAATCAACAAAAAATTCCCATAGGTATTCTTGGCGCAACAGGAGTGGTCGGACAAAGATTTATATCCCTTTTAGAAAACCACCCCTGGTTCGAAACTAAATGTGTTGCTGCATCCAGTCGTTCCGCAGGAAAGATATATAAAGATGCTGTGAAAAATCGTTGGGTGTTAAGTTCAAAAATACCTGAGCTGGTCAGCAAGCTGAGAGTCTTTGAAGTTGAATCTGATAGACAAAAAATCGCTAATAGTGTAAAATTTGTTTTTTCGGCATTGAATTTGGGCAAGGATGAAATAAGAAAGATTGAAAATACTTACGCGAGTATGGGAATTCCAGTAATTTCTAATAATTCTGCTCATAGGTGGACTGAAGATGTGCCAATGATTATACCTGAAATCAATCCTCAACATGTTGAACTTATAGATATTCAGAGAAAAAATAGAAATTGGAAAGGGGGTTTTATTACCGTGAAACCCAACTGCTCAATCCAATCCTACATCCCCGTTATCGAAGCATGGAAAAAATATTACCCGGAGAAGATTATTGTCTCTACATATCAAGCACTATCAGGCGCTGGAAAAACCTTTACAAATTGGCCTGAAATGAAAGATAATGTAATTCCTCTTATACCGGGTGAAGAAAAAAAATCTGAAGATGAACCTATGAAAATCTGGGGTAAAATAATAAATGGGAAATTACAACTTGCTACCATTCCAAAAATCTCCGCCACCTGTATACGGGTACCTGTTACCGATGGGCATCTGGCATCAGTTAGTATAGAATTCAAAACTAAACCTAAAAAAGAAGATCTGATTGATGCAATTGTAAATTTTGAAAATCCAATCCAAAATCTTAATCTCCCTTTCTCCCCGAAAATTTTTCTACAATACTTTGAAGAAGAGAATAGACCTCAAACTCTACTTGACAGAAATCTGGAAAATGGAATGGGAATAGGTGTCGGCAGAATCCGAGAAGATCCAGTCTTACAGTGGAAATTTGTAGCACTTTCTCATAATACCATTAGGGGAGCGGCTGGAGGGGCTATTTTAATGGCAGAAATGTTAGTGAAAAAAGGATATATTAAGTAATTGATGATGAAAAAAGAAATTCATGCATTTGCACCTGCTACAGTAGCCAATGTCAGCTGTGGCTTTGATATTTTCGGTTTTGCTATTGATTCAGTAGGTGATGAAGTTATATTAAGACTTTGTGACAAGCCCGGTGTTTATATTAAAAAAATAACAGGAGATAATGGTAAATTACCCCTCGATCCAGATAAAAATACAGCGGGAGTTGCTATTAAGGCTTTTCTTAAATATATAAATTCTAATCAAGGAATCGAGATAGATTTGCACAAAGGAATGCCTCTTAGTAGTGGTTTAGGGTCCAGTGCAGCAAGTGCAGTAGCTGCTGTCTTTGGGGCTAACTTTTTACTTGGAAACTTATTGAAAAGAGAAGAACTCTTAAAATTCGCTCTGGAAGGTGAAAAAATTGCCTCCGGAGCAGCTCATGCTGACAATATAGCACCGTCTCTTTTAGGAGGATTTATCCTTGTAAGAAGCTGCAATCCAATCGATATAATCAAAATCCCAACCCCTGATAAATTGTTTTCTACAATTGTCCATCCCTGGATTGAGATACGTACTGAAGATGCCAGAAAAATCTTAAAAGAGTTTATATCAATTAAAGATGCTGTAATTCAATGGGGAAATATTGCCGGATTTGTAGCAGGCTTAATGAAAGAGGACTATGAGCTAATTGCTCGCTCTATGCAAGACGTTATCGTAGAGCCAGTGCGTTTATCTCTGGTCCCAGGGTTTAAACAAGTAAAAGAATCTGCTCTAAAAGCAGGTGCTCTTGGAGGCGGTATTTCAGGTTCAGGCCCTTCAATTTTTGCTTTAAGCACTTCAAAAACAACTGCAGAAAAAGTCGGGAAAAATATGCAGTCTGAATTTGGAGCATTAAACATAAAAAGCGACTTATACATTTCAAGAATTAATGAAGAAGGGGCAAAAATTCTCTCTTAAAAATCATGAAATTTTACAGTACGAAACAAAAAAATAAATTAGTATCATGCCGTGATGCAATCTTAAAAGGAATTCCAGATGATGGTGGTCTGTTTATGCCTGTTAATATTGCAAAAATACCTCCTGAATTTTTTAATAGGATAAGTAATCTATCATTCCAGGAAATATCATTTGAAGTTGCTAAAAATTTGTTACGCAATGCTATCCCACATAAAATTTTAAAAGACATTATTACCGAGGCCCTGAATTTTAATGCACCAATATTGCCACTTAACGATAACCTGTTTGTGTTAGAGCTATTTCATGGACCTACACTGGCTTTTAAGGATTTTGCAGCGAGATTTATGGCATACACGATGGCTTATTTGATTGGTAACACCAATAAGAAACTAAATGTTCTTGTAGCAACTTCGGGTGATACGGGAAGTGCCGTGGCTCATGGCTTTTATAATACACCAGGTATCCGTGTGATTATTCTTTATCCCACTAAAAAGATAAGCGAGATACAGGAGAAACAGATAACAACATTAGAAGGCAATATTATTGCCCTCGAAGTAAAAGGAACATTCGATAATTGTCAAGCGCTCGTTAAAAAGGCTTTTTTGGACTCTGAACTTTCTAATAAATTGTGGCTGACATCTGCAAACTCTATAAATGTTGCTAGATTAATCCCGCAATCTTTTTACTATTTTTATGCTTATGCACAGCTGAAGAATAAAGATTTACCCGTTGTCTTTTCTGTCCCAAGTGGCAACTTTGGAAATCTTACAGGTGGGCTATTTGCAAAAATAATGGGGCTTCCTGTTTCAAAGTTTATTGCTGCAAATAATGTAAACAATAATGTTCATAAATACTTAAAGACCGGAATTTTTAAACCGCAACCGGCAATAAAAACAATCTCAAATGCAATGGATGTTGGAAATCCAAGTAATTTTGCCAGAATATTGGATATATATGATAATAGTGTAGAAAAAATGCGGAACGATATCTATGGTGCAAGTTTTTCTGATGAGCAGACAAAAAATGCTATTAGTGAAGTTTATAATAAATATAACTATATATTGGATCCACATAGTGCTGTTGGATACCTGGGATTGAAGGAATATTTTTCGGAAGTGAAATTTCAGGGGAAGGGAATTTTTTGTGCAACAGCTCACCCTGCCAAATTTTCAAATATCGTGGAAGAGATAATAGATAGAAAAGTTGAAATTCCTCTCAGGCTTAAGAAATATTTAGATAGAGATAAAAAATCAATCTTAATTAGCAAAGATTTTGAAGATTTTAAAGATTTTCTATTATCTTTAAGTAACTGATTATAAAAGTATCTAAATCGTTAAATAATAATGTAAGCCCACTTAAAAAACAAAATTTAGATTAAATAAAATACCATTCTTAAAGAATCGTACAGATTTATTATTACCTATCACACCACTTTATTGATTAATTTGCTGTTTCACCCCCTAAATTTACTCTTGCCGCTATCATCTTGATTAAGTTTGTTTAAGTTAATTGCATAAAAGGCTTGACAGTGGGAATTATATAATGTATATTTATACGGTATTATGAGTGAATATACAAAAAGATTTAGACAGCAAATTTTAAAGAAGGTGATAACTGAGCAGGAAATCGGAGACCAAAATCTGCTTCTTGATATTCTAAAAAAACAAGGGCTTGAAACAACACAAGCTACTATTTCAAGAGACCTTGAAGAGGCTGGAATTGTCAAAGTTAGAGTAAAACATGGTATTTATAAATATGCAGTCCAGGAAAAATTATCTGAGGATGTAATCATTAGCCATCTTACAATTTTTTTTGAAAATTTTGTAATATCTATAAAAAGCACAAAGAATTTTATCTTAATAAAAACTACACCGGGTAATGCAAATGGCGTGGCAAGCCTTATTGATAAATTGGAACGTAAAGAAATCCTCGGCACAATAGCAGGTGATGATACTATACTAATCATTATTGATACAGATAAAAATAGAGTAATGATAGAGAAAGAATTTATGGCAATTTTAAAATATCGTCGATAAATATGAAACAACAATATTTTTTAGGAGAAACAATATGTCAAAAGTTATATTAGCATATTCAGGAGGATTAGACACATCTGTAATATTAAAATGGCTCTTAGAGAAAAAATATGAAGTCATTGCGTATATAGCTGATGTTGGACAAAGAGAAGACCTGCAAGCTGTAAAAGAAAAAGCAACAAAAACCGGAGCTTCAAAGGTCTATTTAGAAAATCTCAAAGAAGAATTGGTAACTAATTACATATTTCCTGCCATCAAAGCGAATTCAATTTATGAGGGCAGATATCTCCTTGGGACTTCTCTTGCAAGGCCATTGATATCGAAAAAGCAGATAGAGATTGCTCATAAAGAAAATGCAGAGTTTGTTTCTCATGGTGCGACAGGAAAAGGAAACGATCAAGTGAGGTTCGAATTATCCTATTATGCTCTTGATCCAGAAATAAAAGTCATATCACCATGGAAAAATGGGGAATTTCTTGCTCGATTCAAAGGCAGAACTGATATGATTAACTATGCAAAAATACATAATATTGAGATTAAAGCCTCAAAAAAGAGGCCATACAGCGAGGATGCAAATCTGATTCATATAAGTCATGAGTCTGGAATTTTAGAATCCCCTGAACTTGAAGCAGATGAAAGTGTTTACAGTATGACTAAAAGTCCAAAAGATGCTCCCGATGAAGAAACATTTATAGATATCCATTTCAAAGATGGAATACCCATAAAAGTAATAGATAAAACTAATAATATTGAAAAAACGAAGCCTCTTGAAATTTTTGAATATCTAAACAAGTTAGGCTCCGAAAATGGAATAGGACGAATAGACATGGTAGAGAACCGTTTTGTGGGAATTAAAAGTCGTGGAATTTATGAATCTCCTGGCATGACAATACTCAGAATTGCACATATGGATATCGAGGGAATAGCAATGGATAGAGAAGTAATGAGATTACGTGATATGCTTTCTCCGAAGTTTTCTGAAATCGTATATAATGGTTTTTGGTTCTCACCAGAAATGGATTTTCTCATGGCGGCTATCGATAAAAGTCAGGAAGTAATAGATGGCGTTGTATTTCTTTCTTTGTACAAGGGAAATGTCTTTGTTCTTGGAAGAAAATCTCCGAGTTCTCTATATGATAAAGAACTGTCAAGTATGGACATAGAAGGTGGTTTCAACCAGCAAGATTCGAAAGGTTTTATAAATATTAACGCAATACGTCTTAAAGCACATAATGCGATAATGAAAAAAAGCGGCATCCATGGAAGAGACTAATTTACTTTACAAAAGTATTATTCCAGCAGCAGAGGAGCATCCGGAAAAATTAAATATGATGGTTAAACATTCGGCGGCAATCCTATGGCAATGGTGGCTGCTACAGTTGCGACAAATCAAATGAGAAAACTTAATCTAACAAAAAATGCTGTAGATCGCTCGGAGCAAATAAAAAAAGGAATTAAAAAACTCAAAGGAAAATATTCTATAATTGGAGATGTACGTATTAAGGGATTATTTATTGGTTTTGATTTACCCTTTCCAGAATATGTTAACAGATTCCAGTTATTATTAGCAAAACATAGTGTAAAGAGTTCTCTTTCTACGGGTGCTACTGTTCGTTTCTTGCCACCACTGGTAATTACTGAAGAGGACATCGATTTCCTATTTGAAAGTATGGAAAAAGTTTTTATGGAATTGTAAAAAAATGAAACTCTGGAATAGGCGATTTCATTCAAGGAAAAGAATACCATTACTTGAGGACTTCAATGCTTCAATAAAAGAAGATAATTTTCTATATAAAGCTGAGATTGAAGCATCAAAGGCATATGCTAAAGCCTTAAAAAAAACTTCTATACTAAATAAAAATGAACTGAATAAGATTTTATCGGGATTAAATAAGATTAAAGAAAACCTCGAACAGGGAGAAAACTTAAATCAATTTGAAGATATTCATTCAGCGATTGAACTTCTACTTACAGAAGAAATTGGAGAAACAGGAAAGAAACTGCATACCGGAAGGAGTAGGAATGAACAGGTTGTTACTGATGAGAGATTGTATTTGAAGAAGAAAATTCCTCAAATAATAAATCTTTTGGAAAAAATTCAGGTTAATGTAATTAAATCGGCAGAAGAAAATTTTGATGTAGTTATTCCCGGTTATACGCATCTACAACAGGCCCAGTGCGTGTTATTTTCGCATTATATTATGTCTCTTTTTTGGCAAATGGAAAGAGGCAAAAACCGACTTCATGACTCATTAAAACGTGTAGATAGTTTGACACTTGGCGTTGGTGCATTAGCAGGTTCTTCAATACCTGTTGATCGGGAATATATGAAAGACCTTCTCGGTTTTTCGTCTGTCTCAGAAAATTCATTGGATTCGGTTTCCGATAGGAGTTTTATACTCGAAATCTTATTTGCTCTTTCGTTAATTCTTTTGGATTTGAGCAGGCTCGCTGAGGATTTCATTATCTTTACTTCACAGGAATTTGATTTTCTTGAAATGGATGATAGCATATCCACATCCAGCAGTCTTATGCCACAGAAGAAAAATCCGGATTTTTTTGAACTTATAAGAGCAAGTTCTGTAAAAATTTTCGGATACCTTACAACCCTTTTTATGATAATCAAAGGACTTCCCTTTTCCTACAACAAAGATTTGCAGGAAGATAAAATTCCCCTTTACAATGGAGTTGAAGAAACAATTAAAGTATTGAAAGTATTTGACTTTGCACTTCACAAGATCAAACCGAAAAGAGAGAAAATTTTGGATAAGATAAGTCCTTTTATCCTGTCGACCGATTTAGTCGATTATCTTATTGAAAAGGGAATGCCTTTCCGGGATGCTCACGGCGTTGTTGGTGAAATAGTTGACTATGCTCAGAACGAAAACAAAGAATTAAACCTATTAAGGATTGATGAGTTTAGGAATTTTTGTGATTTATTTAACGACGATGTCTATGACGTTTTTAGTTTTAATAATTCTATTAAAAAAAAGAGAACTTATGGTTCAACTAATCCGAAATATGTTAAAATCCAGATAGAAAAAGCAAAGGGATTAATAGGATATAGCCAAAAGGATAGAAAGTAAGTGCAAAAGTGACAGTTCACAGTTTACTCCAAAGGTCACGTCCCGAAGGGATCTCTTCGAAGAAGGACTCCATTGGAGAGCACCTTTGCCAGATGATAAAAACCGTTAACCGCAAACTGCGTGTAATAATCAATGCAAGGATAATAGTTAATTAAAATTGAGAACTATTACACGGGTAAAAATCAGTAGTGAACTATTAATTTTTTTTTCATTAGATTTGATTTAATGAAGATGAGTTTGTTCAAATAGGTAGTTATTATGGAGTCTAATAATAATTCATCAAAGCTGATTCTGGAAGACGGTTCTATTTTCCATGGATATTCCTTTGGAACTGAAAATGCCGTAGCTGGAGAGGTTGTATTTAATACCGGGATGATTGGCTATCCAGAAAGTTTGACAGACCCATCTTATAGAGGGCAGATCCTGGTTCTAACATATCCTTTAATAGGGAATTATGGAATTCCCGGTGAGGAAAAGGAAGATAATTTGCTAAAACATTTTGAATCAGATAGAATCCGAATCCAGGGTTTGATATTAGCCGATTACTCTGATGAATACTCTCACTGGAATGCCAAAGAATCATTATCTAAATGGATGAAAAGGCATAATATCCCGGGATTGTATGGTATAGATACAAGGGAATTAACAAAGAAATTAAGGCATAATGGTACAATGCTTGGAAAGATTGTTCACAATAATGAACAAATTCCGTTTGAAGATCCAAATAAGAGAAATCTCGTAGCAGAAGTTAGTGTTAAAACTCCTATCGTTTACAAGAAAGGCAAGAAAAAGATTGTAGTAATTGATTGCGGAACAAAAAATAGCATAATCAGAGCATTCTTGAGAAGGAATTTGACTGTTATTAGAGTTCCCTGGGATTATGATTTTTTAGCGGAAAAGCCTGATGGTATTATAATTTCGAATGGACCAGGTGATCCGATGAAATGTTTGGAAGCAATTGAAAATGTAAGAGGAGCGTTATATAAAAATATTCCTATTCTTGGTATTTGTCTTGGTTCTCAAATTCTCGGACTTGCGGCAGGTGCTAATACTTATAAACTGAAATATGGACATAGAAGCCAAAACCAGCCTTGTGTAGAGGTTGGAACCAAGAGATGTTATATTACTCCTCAAAACCATGGTTATACTGTTGATACTGATACATTACCAGAAGACTGGCGTGAGTGGTTCTATAATAATAATGATAGGACAAATGAGGGTATTGTGCACATATCAAAACCCTTTTTTGGCACACAATTTCATCCCGAAGCTTCTCCTGGTCCGGATGATACCGAATTCTTATTTAATATGTTTTTAAGGGCAATGGGATGATGATTTAAAGGTAATAATTTAGAATGCTAAAAACACGAAATCACAAGTAGTACCATAAGTCCTTATTTTATAAGGATGATAAGAAATGGTTAATGGTTAATGGTTGATGGAGATAGAAAATGGGAAAGATTAATAGAGTAGAAGAAATGCCTGTATATCAGATTTTCTACAAGCTTGCACTGGAAGTTGAGAAGGTGATTCGGGATTATGGACATGATTTTCGTTGGCTCAGGATTCAATCATTGAAAGCTTCGGAATCTGTTTGTGCAAATATGACAGAAGGATTCTATGCACAATATAGTACAGAGTATTTGCAATCTTTATTTCGCTGTCGTCGAGAAGCTCGTGAAACTATGACTCATATCAGATATGCTAGTGATGTTAAATTGCTGCCGAAATCCGTAGCTGAAAGCATTTGTTCAAGATATGACGATTCTTTACAACAACTGGCAAATTTGATAACAAGTATTGAAAGGAAGATACAATTGAAAGGCAAGTCAAAGGTTGCAGTTTATCATGTAAAGGAAGATTTTGAAGGTTATGAAGTTAATCCTTCATAACCATTAACCATCCATCTACGATCCGCTGCGATGGACAAGTCAACCATTAACCATTAACCATAATTATGGTAGCCGACTTATCTATAGGAGAAACTTGAAGAATAGACATTTAGAAAGAAAGATTAAACCAAGAAAGATCTTACTTTTGGGCTCTGGCGCAATACGGATTGGACAGGCTGGAGAGTTTGATTATTCCGGTAGCCAGGCAATTAAGGCATTAAAGGAAGAAGGAATTGAAACGGTTTTGATTAATCCGAATATTGCAACTATTCAAACATCTGATTATCTGGCTGATAGGGTGTATTTCATACCGGTTAATGCAGATTTTGTAGAAAAAGTTATCGAGAAGGAGAGACCTGATGGAATACTGCTTGGATTCGGTGGACAGACGGCATTAAATGTAGGTATTGAACTAGCTGAGAAAGAGGTTCTCAAAAAGTATAATGTGGAAGTACTTGGAGTTCCTATTAAGGCTATTCTTAATACTGAAGATAGAGACTTATTCATTAAACAGATTAAAGAGATCGATCTTAAAGTTCCAAAAAGTAAAGCAGTAAAGGATGTAGAGGAAGCTGTTGAAGTCGCTGGAGAAATCGGTTATCCGGTAATGTGCAGGATAGCATACGCTTTAGGTGGCTTGGGTTCTGGTGCGGCATATAATAAGAAACAGTTGGTTGATATTACTGAAAAGGCTTTTTCATTTACAAAACAAATCTTGATTGAGGAATATCTAGGTGGTTGGAAGGAGATCGAATATGAAGTTGTGAGGGATAGCTATAACAATTGTATTGTTGTCTGTTCTATGGAAAATATTGATCCGATGGGAATTCATACAGGTGAGAGTATAGTTGTTGCTCCTGTGCAGACTTTATCTGCCTCAGAGAATTTTAAACTTAGGGCTCTTTCGATTAAAGTAATCAGACATCTGGGTATCGTTGGTGAGTGTAATATACAATTTGCGCTTGATCCTCGATCTGAGGATTACAGGATAATAGAGGTCAATGCCAGATTAAGCAGGAGCTCTGCTTTAGCTTCAAAAGCGACAGGCTATCCATTAGCTTTTATTGCAGCGAAGTTATCTTTGGGATATAGTTTAACTGAATTAGAAAATATAATTACCAAGGAGACGTCAGCTTGTTTTGAACCTGCAATTGACTATGTTGTGCTTAAGTATCCCAGGTGGGATTTACAGAAATTTAAAAAGGTTAGTTTAAACCTGGGTACTGAAATGAAATCCGTCGGCGAAGTTATGGCAATCGCCCGGGGATATGAAGAGGCTCTCCAAAAAGCGATTCGGATGTTAGATGTTGGAATGAACGGTCTGGTTTGTAATGATCTCGCGTTTGATGAACTTGAACGTGAGCTTAAGGAACCAACAGATAAAAGGATGTTTGCGATCGCAGAAGCGCTAAGAAGAGGTTATTCAATAGATAAAATCTACGAATTGTCTAATGTTGATCCCTGGTTTCTATATAAAATGAGAAACATAGTTGAAATAGAAAAAGAGTTAAGCCAATATAATTTTGAAAACTTACCTGTATTTCTATTAGAAAAAGCAAAACAAAAAGGTTTTTCCGATCAGCAAATAGCAATGCTCATTGGTAGTACAGAGTTGGCGGTTAGGGAAAAGAGACTGAGATTGGGCATAAAGCCAGTTGTGAAGCAAATTGACACATTAGCAGCAGAGTATCCAGCAAAGACTAACTACTTATATCTGACTTATAATGGTAATGAAGATGATCTTGATTTTAAAGAAAAAAATAAGGTCATCGTTCTAGGTAGTGGAGCTTACAGAATTGGTTCATCAGTAGAATTTGATTGGTGTTGCGTTAATTCAGTTATTACATTACGAAGCTTTAATTACATTACAATAATGATAAACAATAATCCTGAAACGGTTAGCACAGACTACGATATTTGTGATAAACTATATTTTGATGAGCTTACTTTTGAAAGAGTTTTGGACATCTACGAGAAAGAAAATCCTTTAGGTGTTATAATTTCAATGGGAGGTCAAATTCCTAGTAATTTGGCTTTACCATTGCATAATGCTGATGTTCCAATACTTGGAACATCCCCTCTGAATATCGATAAGGCTGAAGATAGACATAAATTTTCTCAATTATTGGATAAGTTGAACATAGATCAACCTATATGGGAAGAATTGACCAGTATAGATGAGGCTGAAAAGTTTGCAGATGAAGTTGGATATCCAGTTTTGATCAGACCGAGCTACGTTCTCAGCGGTGCAGCAATGAGCATCGCATTAAGTGTTGATGAATTGAAAGAGTATCTTAAGAAAGCCTCTGAAGTCAATAAAGAACATCCTGTTGTTATTAGTAAATTTATAACTGATGCAAAAGAGATAGAGATTGATGCTGTTGCAAATAAGGGTGAACTTTATTGTTATGCTATCTCTGAGCATGTTGAGAATGCTGGGATTCATTCAGGAGACGCCACTATGGTGTTACCTCCTCAAAGAACATACCTGGAGACTATGAGAAGGATCAAAATAATTGCAAAACAGATCGCTAAATCTCTTGAAATTACAGGACCTTTTAACATACAATTCATAGCAAAAGATAATGATGTAAAGGTCATTGAATGTAATTTAAGAGCTTCGAGGAGTTTTCCTTTTATTTCCAAGGTTTTCAAACAAAACTTTGTTGATTTAGCAACAAGAATCATTATGGATAAACATGTTCCCAGAATAGATAGGTCTGCTTTCGATCTGGACTATGTTGGGGTAAAAGCACCTATGTTTTCCTTTACAAGATTAAAGGGTTCTGACCCTGTTTCAGGTGTGGAGATGACTTCAACGGGTGAGGTTGCTTGTTTGGGTGATGATTTTAATGAGGCATTTTTAAAAAGCTTAATATCTGTGAATTTTAGACTTCCGGAGAAAAGTATTTTATTATCAACAGGACCAATTGATAGCAAAGCAGAATTTTTGGAGAGTACAAAAATCCTATCTGAAATGGGATACAAGTTTTATGCTACGAAAGGGACAGCTGAGTTTATGGAGGCGAACGGTATCAAAGCGGAAATTTTGTTCTGGCCATTAGAGAATAAAGAACCAAATACACTTAGCCATATTGCTGATGGAAAAGTTGATTTAGTAATAAATATACCCAAGAATATAGAAAGGGAAGAACTCGATAACGATTATCTAATAAGGCGGAAGGCTGTTGACTTTGATGTTCCCTTAATTACCAATCTGCAGCTTGCAAAGAGATTTGTTGAAGCGATTTACAGGACTTTGCCTGAAGATATAAAAGTTAAAAGCTGGGATGAATATAATTAAATCAAGTTTCACATGTCTTTAAAGCTTTTATTATTATGAATTTGAATAGCCACCAGTTTCAACTGTGGGTATAATGAAATAGTTAAGTGCTAAAGGATTTTTCACGTTCCGTCACGGACATAACCTATCCCGACAAGTCGGGACAGATTTTTCGGGATAATCCGCCAGCTGGCGGATTGAACGTGAAAAATTTATATTGAACTCTTATTTATTTCAATCACCCAACTTGCCAAAGGCATCTGCCTATCGGCTGAAAAGTGGGGGGTTAGTTTGTGTCTGGACGAAAAGAATTAACTTCATAAATATTAGTAGGATAGAGTAAAAATATTTGCCAAAAGAGGCTGAAATAAAACTCTAATTAAACACTTAGAGGTTTAAGGGGGTCATATTTTCGTTTTACAATTTATGTAACTTCTTGATTATCAGTTGGTTAGGTTTTTAGAAGTCAATTTAAACATGGCGCAGAAAATATTACTTTATATTCATTTCTTAGTAATCAGAATTATTATTCTTATAATAATTAGGGTGATGATTTAAAAGAGGAGTTAAATATAAAATGTTTCCAAGAATAGCTAAAAATAATAAGAAAAACGGTAATACCTACGAATATCTTGTTATAAGTTAGTCTATATATAAAAAAGGGAAAGGTTCTACCATAAAAAACATTGCTAATTTAGGAAATGTAAAAAAACTTCGTCCTCAGGACCTTAACGCCTGAGCTCACCTGCCGGAAGCCGTGCCCGATGAAATCGGGCGCGGGTTACGGTCAGAGTGAAGCGATTTGTTAGGAGTTTTTTTAGTTAACTCTTTTTTAATTTTTCTATTTCTTCTTCAACTTCTTCTGCACCCTCGGCATAGAATTTTTCTTCATCTGGTGCTAATTCTTTCAATAAACGTAAGAATTCTCCCGCATGAACCCTTTCTTCATCAGCAATGTCCTTTAATACTTCAATTGCTAATTTATTATCCGTTGATTCCGCCAATTGCATATACAGTTGGACAGCCTCATATTCAGCAGCTATCATAAAACGAATTGCACGAATTAATTCTTCTTTAGTAAGTTTTTGACCTTTTGCGAGTCCCGAAAATGGGGTTCCAAAATCTGGCATTTTCAACACCTCCTTTTGTGTTTGACTTTATTTGTTACTCCTAACGGCCAAGGTATGAGATACGGCGATACACGAAGTGATTCACTTTCACTTTTCGATAATCTTTTGGAAAATAGTCAAACTTCAAATTCGTCGAACAGCTCAAGCCGTTATCTCCATACCATGGTTGAACTAAGCCCTTACGGGCAGATAAGAATATAGAAAATCTTTTTCCATTCTCATAAGAAAAACAACTCATATATCACAGTCATCCCGTAACTTTTATTGTAAAAAAAATTAAACAAAGGAGGTACAAGATGACTGAATTACGTAAAAAAATGATTGAAGATCTTCAGCTCAGAGGAATGTCTGAGCGAACTGTTGAAATGTATGTTCGCGCAGTACGTCAACTGGCTGAGCATTATCAAAAATCACCTGCTAAAATCACTGAAGTAGAACTTCGGCAATACTTTCTCTACAACAAGAATGTAAGAAGATGGTTCCGAACCGCTTCTACCATCGCACTTTGTGGAATAAAATTTTTATATGAACACACACTAAAAAAGGACTGGCCAACCCTAACATTTGTGCGTCCGCCCATTGAGAAAAAACTTCCTGTTATTCTTAGTGTAGAAGAAGTCCGAAAAATTCTATCTCTGGTACATTTTCAAAGACATCGGATTTGCCTGACTACTATCTATTCTTGCGGTTTAAGATTACAGGAAGGGACTAACCTGAAGGTTTCTGATATCGATTCCGCCAGAATGATGGTTCATATACACAATGGAAAAGGCGCTAAAGACAGGTACGTTCCCCTTCCGGAAAAAACTCTGCATTTACTACGTAATCACTGGAAAATACATCGTAATCCTGTATGGCTTTTTCCAGCGCCAGGCAGAGGTGGTATTCACGAATCAACTTCCACAAAACCTTTACCCAAAAGTAGTGTGCAAATTGCTTTCAGGCAAGCTCTAAAAAAATCCGTTATAGCAAAACAAGCTTCTGTGCATACTCTAAGGCACTCATATGTCCCATCGGGATCCCTTCGGGGCAACTCATTTATTAGAAAACGGCGTTGATCTTCGCTCAATTCAAGAGTATTTAGGACATAATTCACCGAAAACAACTGCGCTTTATACTCATCTTACAGCTAAAGCAGAAGCCAGAGCCAGAACTATTCTTGACGATCTTATGGTTGATATCTAAATCTATGCCTGAATTAGCGGACATATTCCGTCTGCATGGCTCTGAATATCTCGCTAAATATAAAGACCTTATCCTAACCAGCCATAAAAGAGCAATGCAAGACATTATACAGTGCCGAACAGAAGCGCTGGGTGGACATCTATTCAGATGTGAAAACTGTGGTGAACTACATTACAGTTTTCATTCTTGCAAAAACAGACATTGTCCTAAGTGCATGAATGGATCAGCTGAAAAATGGCTCGAAGAACAAAAAGACAAATTACTACCTGTACAATACTTCATGGCTACCTTTACACTGCCGGATTATCTGAGACAAATCGCACGCAGCAATCAGAAACTTATCTATAATCTACTATGTAATTTAAAGCTTCTTCTGAAACACTTAAGAAATTTGCACTGGATCCTAAATATATAGGCGCTAAAATAGGATTTTGTGGTGTTCTTCAAACCTGGACACGTGAACTTAAATATCATCCTCATCTACACTATATCATTCCGGGTGGTAGTATCTCTGGAGATGCTAAAAGGTGGATAAATGCTAAAAATGACTTTCTATTTCCGGCAAAAGCAGTCTCAAAAATATTCAGAGCCAAGTTCAGAGATGCTATCAAAAAGACTGATCTCTACAATAAGATTCCGGAAAATGTATGGAAAAAAGGATGGGTGGTACATATTGAACCTGTGGGGAATGGAAAGGCAGCTCTCAAATATCTTGCACCCTATATCTTCCGGGTTGCTATCTCAAACAATAATATCCTTGATCTCAAAGAGGGTAAAGTTACTTTCCGTTACAAAGACTCAGAAACAAAGCTCTGGAGGGTCAGAATAATTCCCGCTGAGGAGTTCATCCACCGTTTTCTGCAACACGTACTTCCATACAAATTCATTAAAGTCCGCTATTATGGCTTTCTTAGCGCTAATAAACGCAAACAACTCGAAAATGTCAAAGAACTATCAGGACAAAAATATATCCCAATAAAAGCAAATACTATCAAACCGGATAATAATAAAAATCAAACATTACGTTGTCCTAAATGCGGAAATTTGCTTACATGGGTTAAACAACTTCCACGAAAAAGAGGACCACCATGGTGATTATATCTATTCATTTATACATATTATTTCCTAAAAATTGCCTTTTAGCTTTTATGGATAAATATATACCGATAACTGAAAAGAAACACATATAAGAAATATCAACAACCTTATTTTAAAATTTTATCAGTTGAATCCAATGATCTATTTTAAATCTACTCTAAATTTACACTTTTTTTCCCAGACTTCTATTTTATAGTATCCGGTTTATTCTTCGCTTCCTATTCAATCTCCAAATAACTATGAAAACGGCTTACCCTATTAAATTGTGATTATACCACAGCGCTTTGGCTGATTCTACCTGGCTCGTTCAACCATGACTTGCATGCCGACGTCAATAGAATATTGTGTCAAACATCCGCTTTATCGATGACGTCGGATGATAAGTCTTAAAACGTTATACGAAAAGTTTACTTAGTTTTTCTTTAATAATATCAAATGTTCTCTTATTTATATTCATATTGTTAAAAAAGGGTGTAAGTAACACGTTTTCATCTGGGTAAAAGTATATTTTATTTTCTAATAAACATTCATATTTCGAATGTCCTAAATTTAAAAGGTGTATAAACTCATGGTAAAATGTACTGCTATAACAAATAGTTATTTTTGGACCACATGACTTCCATTTATTATAGATTAATTTATAGCGATAGGATCGCACCATAGAGAGATATTTATTACAATTAAATTCTTTTATACCAAAATATTCTTCATACTCTGATGGCCAACTATTTGTATTAGGTCTAGGAAGTGGAAAAAGATTTGTAAGGAAAAAATAATTATAATCTTGTGAAAATATCTTTTTTCTATACTCACTATATATTATTTCTTGTGGTTCAAATAATTTAAACATCAATTGTGCTATTACATCCCATACTTTTGTCTTTTCAGGTGCGTCTTCACGGAATATATATTGCTCTTTTCGCTGTTTAAGTTCTGAATTTAGTTCTTCTATTTTTCCACCTTCTTCAATACCAATAAACCATATTTTACTCTTTGGACATCCATATCCGAGAAACTGCATAAAAATATTTAAATTTTTCTCAGTATTCATTTATTCCTTCATACCGTATAACGGTCATGCTTCACCTCCGGCGAAAGGAAACCAGTATTCCTTTTATTATTTAAAAAACACTTTTCAAACTTACAAATCCCCAAATCATCGAACAGCTGGTAAAATAGAAAGGGCGGGTGTCCCACTCAGTCATTAAATTGTAATTTGACATTTATAACCCATAACCAAGAAAGGACACCCTATGAAGTACATCGGTTTGGACGTGCACAGCACTCACATCAATTGCGCCGTTATTGATGAGCAGGGAAACTTGATCCATCATGACTGTTTTCCAACCTCCCTTCAGAATCTAATCAATCTCAGTGAGAAATTAAAGCATCCGTTGTCATTAGTATTCGAGGAAGGTGAACTAGTATAGAGTTTCAATAAAATCTTTACATTAATAATATTTTTTGCTATATT
>CAYTUQ010000045.1:0-14701 GCA_964441235.1 uncultured bacterium
TGAAAAAAATAAATTGTTAAAAACTGATTTTATTGTTACTTAAAATCATAATGGTTGCTTATGCCCTATAAAACTTTAATAAAATAATAAATCAAGTTTAATTCTATTCGACCATTCATTCTATGTTTGATTCTTTATTGCTGGATATTATTCAAATTGCTTTTAAAATAGTGATTAATTACATAATTTTAAATTAATATTATGAGATATGGAGTAACAAATACAAAACATGGAATTTGCATTTCAAGTAAACTACCCATCTTATTTTTTCTTTATTCTTTTCTTATCCCGGCGTTTTCTGAAAACTACACTAACTCTATCTTTAATATTTCAGCAGATTCGACGACTAATGTATTAATCGTAGATAAATCTAAACAGATGTTATTCATTAAAAAGGGTGGTTTTCCAGATTCTGTTGAGCAATTTGAAAAATTTAGGATAACAACAGGGAAAGTTCATGGGAACAAAGAGAAAGAGGGTGACCTTAAAACGCCGGAAGGAATTTATTATATTATTGGCAAAACATCCGGAGATAAACTACCTGAAAAGTATGGACCTCTTGCTCTTGTGCTTAACTATCCTAATCCTGTTGATAGAATCTTTGACAGAACGGGTTCTGATATCTGGATTCACGGTAGAAATGAGGAGATTGTTGATCGACAAACAGAGGGATGTATATCCTTAGAGAATAATTATATTCTTAACCTTGCTTCATTTATTACTATAAACAAAACTCCCGTCATCATTGTTGATAGTTTAGACAATCTCAGTAGTTCCGAATATCAACAAGAGATTAGAGTGTGGAGTGATATAATTCAATCATGGAGCAATGCCTGGGAAGATGGTAATATATCAACATATTTTCGTTTTTACTCTCATTTTTTTAAAGACGAGTCAGGCAGAGATTTACAGTTTTTTAAGAATAGAAAAAAGGCACTTGAAGAATTATACAAATGGAAAAAAATTACTATTGATCACATTGTTGTTTTTTCTTCAGAATACGAAGCACATGTGAAATTCAATCAAATCTATTTATGTCCAAAATTTTATAGTACTGGAGTTAAGACCTTAACCTTTGTACCTGTTGATTCTACCTGGGAAATTGTAAAAGAGCAATTCACAAGTACTGTTCCCCCAGTATATATAAGTGAATCTATTAAGAAATTCCTTGAATTGTGGAAATCCAGTTGGGAGTCAAGAGATATTGAAAGCTATATTTCTTTATATGACTCTTCCTTTTCAGTAAAAGGTCTTTCATTACAGGAATGGTATCAATATAAAAGGAGAATTTTTAATCAAACAAATAAAATTCGCATTAATTTAGGTTCTCCTGAAATCGACAGTTCGGACAAGATGACCTGGAAAGTATCATTTAAACAGGACTATCGGTCAGTTAATCATAATGATGTGGGTCAAAAAACTCTCACTATTTGTGGTTATCCTGGTAATTTAAAAATTTTAAGTGAGGAGTGGAGTACATCAGGGAAAAAATGAGAAAAATTAATTGTCTTATTCTACTGACTTTTCTTTTAATTACCTCTATTGGTATTTCAGAGGATATTGAGCGCCCTTCCAGAAAGCACCTGATATATTTTGAAAATACTCATAATGAATTGAATGTATATAAACTTTATGGTCGGTTCGACGGAAATACTGTGTTTATATTGGGTGGAATCCAGGGAGACGAGCCCGGAGGATTTCTGTCAGCAGACCTCTATCCTAACCTTCAATTGGAAACAGGAAATCTTATTGTGGTCCCTCGTGCAAATTTTCATTCAATCATTAGAAATAAAAGAGGCATTGGTAAAAATGGAGATATGAATAGACGTTTTGATACTGATACACTAAAAGATATAAATGATAAAATTGTTGAAATAATAAAAAATCTAATGGCAGAGTCTGATTTATTTCTAAACCTTCACGATGGTTGGGGATTTTACAGTGATGTATGGGTAGATGATATGAGAAATCCAAGGAGGTTTGGGCAATCGGTTATTGCAGATGCATCAACGTATATTACTGAAACAGATGTTCTTGGACTTGAGGCTATGGCTCGTGAAGTGATATCCAGGGTAAACGAAAAAATTGAGGATAAATCGCATTACTTTCACTTTATGAACACTAATACTCTTGCACCCGACACTGAATTCCCGGAAATGCTGAAATCCGCAACTTGTTATGCTCTTACGCAGTTTGGTATTCCTGCATTCGGGATTGAATCTTCAAAGAACTTAAAAAGCCTGGAATTAAAAATAAGATATCATAACTACGTCATAAACGAATTCTTAAAATTAGAGGAGGTAGAGCCGGAACACCCTGCAATTATTTATGAGCCGCCTCGGTTGATATATTTGCTTATATCTATTAATAAAAATGAGCCACGGCTAATTGATAATAATAATACCCTTCACTTAATTGCCGGTGATGAAATCAAAGTCACTCATATCGAGTCCAACTATGAAAGAGGTCTTAGCTGCGACATACTTAGGGTAGGCACAGAACAGGATTTTCAGAAGACGGTTATATTAGATAAATCTACCTCAATCATTGTGAAAAAAGACAGTAAGATTATTGGTAAAATATATATCAGAGTTGACACGCTAAACTATAAATTTATGACATATATTCTTGAGATAAATGGGAAAAATAGAGCAATTCTCCACGGACAAACTTTACAAGTGAAAAGAGGAGATAGAATTAGAATAAGAAATGTTGTCCTGGAAGGGCTTAATAGTTCTCAAGTTAAGGTAAATCTTAAGGGATATGTTCCTCAACTAAGTTACAATACAGGTGAAGACAGAAATTATCTTATCGATACTTCGAAGCTAAACTGGAAAAAATATTCAATCTATGGAAAAGGAAAAGTCTATCCCATCGTAGTTTTAAAAGGTGAGAAGGAAATTTCTCGTGCATTTATATATATCAAAGGTTGATGATTCTTGTAAATGTATCAACAAATCATTTAGCCCCTATAATTCATAAAATATCAATTCTTCTGTGATAAAGAAGATTTAAAAATCACTTAATTTTTCTAATAACATTTCGCGGATAAAAGAAACTACCAAAGGCAATTTGGGGAAATCTTTGATTTCCCTTTTATCCGCTGTTATACACTGTCGGCAAAGGTACATCTTATTTCTTAATTTGTGTGCCAATTTTAACTCCTCGATTTCCTAAAGCTTGGAAAAAACATCCCAACTTTTCTTTTATATTTGATATATTCTTCTCCAAATTGTTCCGTCAATCTTTCCTCTTCAGCTTTTGCTGTTGGGTAAATTCCAATAATTATGCAAAGAGTGGGAATTAATAGCCAATGAATCAGGAGAATTAAACTCAATCCTGCTAAAATAAATATGTAGGATACATACAGAGGATGTCTTATAATCCCATAAGGACCTTTTTGAACTAACTTATGGTTCTTGAGTAAGCCAGATGTTGAGGGAAGTATGTATTTGCTACCAAAAAAGAGAACCCAATTATATCCAATTGCCCCGACATAAAAGATAGGGAGTCCGACAATCTGTATTAGGGTTTCATGAGGTGATGAAAAGGTTAGAAATCCGAAAATATAGTAAAACTTGCCAAAGAGTAAAAGAATGGTTCCTCCAAACCAAAATACCCATATGGATAATGAACCGGTAGCTAATAAATAATAAAATAATTTTTTGTATTTTGTTTTCTTGGCTGATTTTTTACTTTTTTTGAATTTGGACCAGTAACTAAAACTAGGAATCAGCAAGGTAATTGCCGGAATGGCTAATAAAATTCCTATGATGATTTGAGAAATCATATTTTCACCCATTTGGTTTTAAACATTTTTATATTCCGAAGCCGATTGCGTATAACGGTCCGCAAATATGAGTAGGCTGGGAATTTTCAGCTCCCAACTTGTCTGACCGCTAATATTTTTATTTAATTTTTTCATTGTCAGATTACCACTTACCCCCAGCTTACTTATATTTGCTGTTATTGGCTGCCTTATTTTTTAATATTCCCTTTCAATAATACATTCCAATTATTGGTTTGATCCTGAATATCAAAATCAACACTATTGTCAGAAAAAGTAAATGTGAACTTGTAAAGGTTTATCCGGCAAAGCTCATTGTAATATACAATTAATTTGTTATCATCCCAGAAACCTTTAAGGGCGATAGGTAAACCTAAAACACGTTCATTTGAAATTTTATATTGATTACCCATTCCTATAGGATGTTCTTCCTTAGAACCATCAGTAAAATCAAGGATGATATAATAGTCTTTATTTCTTTTTTCAAACCGAATAGTATTCAACTTTAAATCATTTCTTTCAAATTGAAAATTTTTATTCAACACACTTAACGAAAAGTTATCTTCATCTGTGCTTTTTGCATCGGGAGATTGTATGGTTTTTATTACACTCTCTAATTGAGTACTGTGATTTTCATTTTTATTATACGATTTAATTGATTCAAGTACAAGGTCGTCAATGTCTCCTGCTTCAAATCCTCCGCCAGTCGTCGCGATTACAATTTTTCTGTCTCTGAAAATAAATAATCTTTGACCACCTCTTCCTATTGCCTGAATCTCATCAGGATTTTCACTATCTAGCCACCAGCCATAACCATATGATTCTGTATCATTTATTTTATACTGCGGTTTTATTTTGTCAATCCATTCTTTTGAAGTAACTTGTTTACCATTCCATTTCCCGCTATCTAATAGTAAACATCCAATCTTAGTCAAATCATAACTGGAAACATACAAATCACCCCATCCAATGTTTACACCTTTGCTATTTTTAAGCCAATATGATTCACCGAAATCCAAGGGCTGAAAGAGGACTTTTTTTGCAAAATCATGGCATGTCATTTTAGTAGTTCTTTGAAGAATTTCTGCAAGTAAATAAAAATTTCCGCTGCAATAAGAAAACTTTTCTCCGGGCTTTGTTTCAAAAGGAAGGCTAAACATGAATTTAACCCAATCCGCGCTTTCATTCATTTGCTTTAATTCTTTTTCCCCATCGTTCCAACTGCATTGTAAACCGGATGCCATATTCAGCAAATCTTTTATCCTTAAAGTTTTTAAGGTGTCGTTTTTTACTGTATACTCAGGAAAATAATTAAAGACCAATTCATCTTCATTTTTAATAAACCCCTTATCGATTGCAATCCCAATTAATAATGAGGTAATGCTTTTAGTAACGGATGCTAAATCGTGGACATAGTTTTTTTGGAAAGGATAAAAATAGGCATCCAGCACTTTGTGATCATTTCTGATAACTAATAGACTATGGATATTGGTGTTATCTTTTTTAAGACGGTTAATACTATTGATAAATGTCAAAGAATTCATGCTTTGCTCTTCCGGGGAAGATAATTTCCATGGAATATTTTCCTGTCCATAACTTAAAGTCAAGATGGAAAAAAGATAAAATACTATGTAATACTTTCTCATTTGCATATTGTATTTAAGGTTGCCCATAACGGTTGGGTATATATTTTCGTTGGCGATTTCAAAGCTGTTCATTTTCAAGATGCAAAAACAGTTTAATAAAAGTACAAAAAATTTGCAAACCATTTCGCCGCCAATGAAATATATACCATGTTGTAGCACGTTTTTATTACATTATTTCATTCTATATACTCGAAAAATAAAAATAAATATTATAATCCTTTTTAATGTTATTAACTCATTAAGATACGAATCTAATGTTATGTATAACTTACACTTTTTATTCTTCTTTTTCTAAGCCACAATCCTACAATTAGATAAAGTGCAATTGTAATAATTCCACAAATTGGAGAGATAAAAATTTCTTTATTCTCCGCTATCTTTATATAGCCATCTATGACTAATGGATTAATGAGTGAATCTTCTATTGCATGCATCAAAACTACAGGCCAAATAGAATTTGTTAAGCGATATATTTCAACAAAAACCATTGTCCAAGCAACCATGTTTACCAAAGCAACGAAAAAGAATACAATTCTGCTGACAGGTAAAACGGAAATAATTGTCGATTCGGAAAGAAATACTAAGTAATAAGGAAGATGCCATACCGACCACACTAACCCAACAATCAGATAAATTGAAATATCACTTTTATTCAGTTTTATTAGTTTTGAAGTAAGATACCCTCTCCAGAAAGACTCTTCAAATATATTCTTAATAACATTAATAATAAGCAGGTTGATAAAGATGGATGAAAAAATAGAAACATTGAAATTAGAAAAATCAATCCAACCAAGCAATTTGCCAATAATTAAAACAATACCTGTTACTACAGGGAAAATAACTAATGATATTCCATACCATATAGTACTGGTTTTAATGTTAAACCTTAATCCGGCATCTTTCCATCCATCTCCTAAGAATGTTCTCAGAATTATAATAGTTAGTAGCGGAATTGTCAACCAAAGTCCCATACCCAAGGTATCATCGCTTTGTTGTTCGGGAACTAACTTATCAAGGATAACTCCTATCCAACCACTTATTATCACAATTAAAATAAATATGAATATATTCCGTATTGTCTTTTTGTGAATCATATTTTTTTGATTAGAATTCATTTCCTATGATTTTAAATTTTTTTCTTAGAAAAATTATCAATAATC
Source organism: uncultured bacterium (assembly GCA_964441235.1). GTDB lineage: Bacteria > Fidelibacterota > UBA2242 > UBA2242 > UBA2242 > BS750m-G69. The sequence continues at coordinate 6,594 of CAYTUQ010000045.1, forward strand.
GATTCTGTATCGTCCTAAAATGTGCTACAACGTTAGTGTATGTCTAAGAGTAGACATATATTTCCTTTAGATTTTGCGTTATGGTAGATATATCTGCTTATTTGGTAGTATATGTCTACCTTTAATAATCATTAAAGATCCAAATTATCAATAGGACTTTTAATTTTATCCCATCCTTTTTTTGTAATGTGAGTATATATTTCTGTAGTTTTGGAGTTTTTATGCCCCAATAGCTCCTGTATATACCTCAGATCCGTTCCATGTTCTAATAGATGTGTAGCCCCACAAGGGATGTCTCTGACACAAAACTATGCCTTAGCGTACGAATTGTTGCATGTTTTTTTATTCCGGATTTAAAACAGGCTGCCTGAAATATCTTCTGAACACTTTTTGGACTGTATTGTCCACCTTTTTGTCCTTCAAACGACCACTCTTTTGGTTTGTATTGTTTGTAATATTCTCTTAACAATGAGAGTACCCTACTCGATAACAAGCTGATTCGGTCTTTCTTGCCTTTGGCCCCTTTTATAGTAACCACTTTTCTATGTGAATCGATATCTGATATCTTCAGATGAATAACTTCACTCAAGCGTAAGCCCGAAGAGTAGATCAGATAGATGATACATTTGTGCTTTAAATTTGTGATTAGCCGTAGAATTTTTACGATTTCCTCCTCACTTAGTACTAACGGCAGTTTCTTTTCTTTTTTTGGGCGTTGAAGATAATATGTGCTTGTCGGTCTGCCTATGACTTTTTCGTAATAAAACTTTAGCCCGTTGGATGTTCTATTTATCATTATATTGAACCCAATATTTTTTCAATCTGTTTTTTATGTATAATTTTCCATTTCCCAATTTAAGATATTTCTCTCTTCTTGTTACATCTTGTTGATTCAAACAAGCTTCATAATAAATCAGTTTGAATGTTCTTCGATTTTGGGTCGATTTAACTAATCCTCTTTGATGATCTGAAAATCTTTTTTTTAAATCTTCAGTGTATCCAGTATATAGCTGTTTATCAAAATCACTATGTAAAACATAAACATAATACATTAAAGAAACTCCTAATTTACTAATCCTACGGGCTGAATCGCGTTAATTGCTTGATTTTGATAAGACGTTGATACTTTCTTTTTATCCACCAAGTATAACAGGTATTCACGAATCTCCTTTGCAGTTATAGATTTAGGGTCTCGGTTTGAATAATATTGTAAAAATTGAATAAAATGTGACCTATATGATCTAATTGTATTGTCACTATATCTTTTTAATTTGAGCATTTCTTCAAATTCTTTGGGAATCTCTATGTCTATCTTCTTAGATATATTTTTACGTTCCTTCAATGATTCTAATTGTGTCGAAGACATCCCTTCGGATACTTTCGAATTTTCATTGTGATTGAGCAAATATTTATTGTTTATGTTTTCACCAGGGAGAAATTTTATCTCATTATTAAATCTCTCATTTAGAAAAGCAAGATAATCTTCCTGGAATGGAATATGCCAGCAATTTTTAGTTTTACTCCATTTTCTTCCTGGTAGGTCTTTTATTTGTTGAACCAGATCAATATCATAGCCAAAAATTAATAAAACTCTTTTCTTGCTTTTATACGTCGCAACTCGTGTGCGAATAATTTTCATAATGAACGTTATATATTTTAGATGGTAGAATCAAGTTTTAAATTTTGTGTTTTTTAATTCAATTTTGTATTGGAATTTGGCAAGTTGATATGTAATTTTACTTGTTAGAAATTAGTGAAAAAGGAGGTCAAAATGAGAATAGGAATTCTAACAGGTGGTGGTGATGTACCTGGATTAAATCCAGCAATTCGTGCAATTACTATTAGAGCTTTACGTGAAGGATATGAAGTAATAGGAATTCGACGGGGCTGGGCTGGATTAGTAGAAATGGTACGCGATAAAGATGCAGATAATAGTGCTAACTATCAATTTTTAACTGAAGATATAGTAAATAAAGTTGGCAGAACCGGTGGAACTTTTTTGCATTCCTCACGCACGCGTCCAAGCAGTGTTCCCCGAAGAAATGTCCCTGAGCATCTAAAGGATAAATATACTAATGAAACTAATGATTTAACCGATGAAGTATTAAAAAATCTGGATTTTTTGGGAATTGATTACCTTATTCCTATTGGCGGTGATGATACACTTAGCTATGGTGTTAGACTTCATAAAGAGGGTTTTAAAATTGTTGCGATGCCTAAAACTATGGATAATGATGTGCCCGGTACTGAATATTGTATCGGTTTTAGCACCTGTGTGACCAGGACACTTGGAATGACACATCAGTTAAGAACTTCTGCGGGTTCACATGAAAGATTTTTAGTTATAGAAGTTTTTGGACGTTATGCCGGTTTTACTGCATTATTACCAACAATGGCTGGTGCTGCTAACCGCTGTGTTATTCCTGAATATAAATTTGACATTGAACACTTGACCGAGTTATTGACAGAGGATCGCTATACCAATCCCAGTCACTATTCTGTTGTTCTGGTTTCTGAGGGCGCAATGTTTCAGGGTAGCGAAATGATTTTTGAGGAACAGAGGAAAGACGCTTATGGACACAAAAAATTAGGTGGTATCGGCGAGATCGTTGCTAAACGATTAAAAGAATTATCTCCTAAGTATAATCGGGCAAAGCCAATTAATATTATTAATCAAAAATTGGGATATTTAGTTCGTTGTGGTGATCCCGATGCTATTGATTCTGTTGTGCCTATGGCTTATGGTAACATAGCGTTAGATTTGATTCTCAAAGGAGTTCATGGTCGTCTTGTCAATTTAAAAGATGGGAAATATGGAGACTGTCCTATCGATGTTGTTACAAGCTATAAGAAAGTTGTTAATGTCGAGGAGTACTATAATACTGAGCGGTTGAGACCGAAATACAAGAGTTTTAAATCCAAGAGTTTCTTTATCACGACTAACGATTAAAATAAAATTTTCTACCCTTCCGAAGGCTTTTGTTAAGGAATAAAGAAATCTTTCTGTAATATATTGGATTGATCCTTGAAATTTCCGGGAAACCCAAGCAAGTAATACCTCATTTTCAGGCACAGACGTGCACAGACGTGTCTTCTGATTTTCGGATTAAAGGGGATATATGTACCGCGAAGCTCCGCTTCGCAAATATACAAAGAGCTTTAAAAAAAGATTTCCGATCATACGATTCGTGAGAAAGCAGAACTTACCCATCGCTCACAACGGTCAGATGACTTGTCTCGCTCCAAAGGAATTCCTTCGTGACGAGACAAATAAAACCTATAACTGAGATTTTACCTAAGCAAGGTATTTTGCATTGATTTTATGAATAAAATAATAGTAATTTTAACATCGGTTTAGGTGTTTGTTAATTGACAAACAAATTGATAATCGGTCCGAAATAACACTAATATTCTTTGATAGTTAAAATATTTATCGAAGATAATAATAAAAAATACATTAATGGGGATTTACAATGGCCAAAATTATGAAAAGTATTGATGGAAATACCGCAGCGGCGCATGTTGGTTATGCATTTAGTGATGTTGCTGCAATTTACCCGATAACTCCTTCATCAGTAATGGGGGAATTGGCGGATACCTGGTCTGCACAGGGTAGGAAAAATATTTTTGGACAGACGCTTGAAGTTATTGAAATGCAATCTGAGGGAGGAGCATCCGGGGCTGTTCATGGTGCGCTTTCTGCCGGTGCATTAACCACAACTTTTACAGCTTCCCAAGGTCTTATGCTTATGCTTCCCAATATGCACAAAATTGCAGGTGAGATGCTGCCAACAGTTTTTCATGTTTCTGCACGTTCTCTTGCCTGTCAAGCATTATCAATTTTTGGTGACCATTCTGATGTAATGTCTGCACGGAATACGGGATTTGGACTTATGGCTGCTGGCTCTATTCAGGAGACGATGGACCTTGCTGTTATTTCTCATCTTTCTACGTTGAAGTCTAATGTACCTTTCCTCAATTTCTTTGATGGCTTCAGGACTTCGCACGAAATTCAAAAGGTTGAGATTATTCCTTATGAGGCAATGGCAGAACTACTTGAAATGAAGTACGTTACGGAATTTCGGGAGCGTGCTATGAATCCGGAAAAGCCGATGATGAAGGTTGGTGCTCAAAATCCAGATGTCTATTTCCAGGGACGTGAAACGGTTAATAAATTCTATGATGCAACACCGGGAATTGTACAGGAATATATGAATAAATTTGCAGCAAAAATAGGACGTCAATACAAACTGTTTGATTATATCGGAGCACCTGACGCTGAAAAAATTATTGTATCTATGGGTAGCTCGACTGAAGCTATTGAAGAAACGGTAAATTATCTTAATAAACAGGGCGAAAAAGTTGGTGCAATTAAAGTTCGTTTATATAGACCTTTCTCAGCAGAAGCGCTTATTTCTGCAATTCCGAATACTGTGAGAAAAATTGCTGTTTTAGATAGAACAAAAGAGCCAGGTTCCTTAGGTGAGCCTCTTTATCTTGATGTTGTTGCTTCTGTAGCGAATTCAGGTAGAGATATAAAGGTTATTGGTGGAAGGTATGGGCTTTCATCGAAAGAATTTACCCCGACAATGGTCAAAGCGGTTTATGATCATCTCGATGGAAGATGTACTCATAGTTTTACCGTGGGAATTGAAGATGATGTTACAGGAGCATCTGTTACAATTGGTAAAGAAATTGATGCAGAGCCTGAAGGTGTGATTCGCTGTAAATTTTGGGGTTATGGCTCTGATGGAACCGTTGGTGCAAATAAAAATTCCATCAAAATCATTGGTGATAATACTGATATGTATGCGCAGGGTTATTTCCAGTATGATTCCAAAAAATCCGGCGGTGTAACCATCTCCCATCTAAGATTTGGGAAACATAAAATTCAGTCACAGTATCTACTTAATCACGTTGATTTCGTGGCACTTCACAAATCATCCTATATAGGTCGTTATGATATTTTAGGAGGTATTAATGAGGGAGGTACATTCCTTCTTAATTCCATCTGGAAAGCTGATGAGGTATTTGAAAATCTGACGGAGGATATGCAGAAGACAATAATCGAGAAAGAGATAAAAGTGTACAATATAGATGCACTGAAAATTGCTCAGGAAGTTGGGCTTGGTGCTCGGATTAATACAGTTATGCAATCTTCATTTTTCAAGATTTCTGGTGTTCTGCCTGAAGATGAAGCTATAAAACTCATCAAAGATGCTATTCAAAAGACATTCCTGAAAAAGGGCGAAAATATTGTAAAAATGAACTGGGCAGCAGTTGATAAATCTGTTGATGCTCTGGAAGAGGTTCCGATTCCTTCCAAAATTACAAAATCAGCTCCAGAGATAAAATTTATCCCTGATGATGCCGATGATTTCACAAAGAATGTGATAGACCCTGTTTTACACTGGAAGGGCGATACGATCCCCGTCTCTAAGATGCCTTATGACGGTCGCGTTCCAACAGGTACAACAAGATTAGAGAAGCGCGGGGTAGCTCCATTTGTTCCTAAAGTCTATTATGATAAATGTATCCAATGTGGTATGTGTTCGTTAGTATGCCCTCATGCCGCAATCCGTCCTAAACAGATATATCCGGAAGATTTAGCAAATGCACCTGAAACATTTACTACTGTAAAATCAAAGACAAAGGATGATAAAAACCTTCAGTATAGGCTTCAAGTTTATGTTGAGGACTGTGTTGGATGTGGAAATTGTGTAGAGGTTTGTCCGGTTAAAGATAAGGCTCTTGAAATGGTTCCTATAGAAGAAGCACGTGCATCAGGTGAGAGAGAAAATTTAGAATTTTTTGAAAATCTTCCTGACAATATAATTGATGGTGTGAAGCGTGAATCTATAAAGGGAAGTCAGTTTCATGTTCCATATCTTGAGTTTAGCGGTGCATGTGCCGGTTGCGGGGAAACTCCTTATGTGAAATTAGCAACTCAGCTTTTTGGTGACCGGATGATTATTGCGAATGCTACTGGCTGTTCTTCAATTTGGGGTGGTACATTTCCGACAATGCCTTATTGCAAAGATAAAAATGGTAAAGGACCAAGTTGGGCTAATTCTCTGTTTGAAGACAATGCGGAATATGGATTTGGAATGCGACTGGCGGTAAATGCAAACAGGAAGCAGCTCCTGAATAATATTAATAAACTTCTCAAACTAAGAACTACTTCTGAATTAACAGAAGCCCTTGAAAAAAGTAAAACTCTCTGGGATTCAGTCGATGAGGTAGCAAAGACAGCTGCAAAGAACGTTAAGAAAGCTCTACCAGAGGCATTATCAAAGGCTACAGATAAAACCAAAGCAATTATTGAGAAAATAATTGAACTACAGGATTATATTGTTGATAAAAGTGTATGGTCAATAGGAGGCGATGGTTGGGCTTATGATATCGGATATGGCGGATTAGATCATGTACTTGCCTCAGGTAAAAACATAAATATTCTTGTTCTGGATACCGAGGTTTACTCTAATACAGGTGGTCAGGCTTCTAAAGCAACACCGAAAGGTTCAGTTGCAAAATTTGCAGCAGCAGGGAAAAGAACAGGGAAGAAGGACCTTGGTAAAATGGCAATGAGTTATGGCTATGTGTATGTAGCAGCTATAGCAATGGGCGCAAGTCCAAATCAATGTTTGAAAGCTTTCTTAGAAGCGGAAGCATACAACGGTCCATCTTTAATTATTGCCTACTCACCGTGTATTGCTCATGGGTTCGATATGACTAAAACTCAGGCAGAAGAGAAATTAGCGGTTGATTCCGGTTATTGGATTTTATATAGATATAACCCATTGCTTGCCTGGGAGGGTAAAAATCCGCTGGTTTTAGATTCGAGAGAGCCTAAACTGGAATATCAAGCATTTCTTAATAATGAAATTCGATACCGCACATTAGTACAACAGCACCCTGAAATTGCCGAAGTTCTGTTCAAACAGGCTGCGCAAGAGGCAAAAGAAAGATATGAAAATTATAAGAAAATGGCTGAAAAACTCTAACCTCGATGAATCAGGAATGAACTATTCAGGCTAGTGTCATGTCAAGCCTTTATTGTCAGATAAATATCAGCATGAGATTAACATCGCAATTCAGTATCTCAAAGAGATTTCTTTCCGTAGGAATCTCTACGAGTCGTTCATACGAATCGTACGATCTGACCTTCGTGATCGGCACAATGTCATTATGTTAAGAAAGAGAACAATCAAACCGACTAAAGTCGGTAGCTGTGAGAGAAATCGTTTTATTCCACCGAATAAATTCGATGGTTAACGTTTTATTCGCTGAATTATCCATAATTTCCCTTAAACATTAACCACCCAATTTATTGGGTGGGATCCAGGGGCACCCAGCATATCCCCGAATTCATTCGGGTAAACGAAAATTCTATTCAAGAAACCAATCCTCCGTATATTCAAGATTGTACGCCGTTAAAAACTCCGGCACCTCTTCCCGAAATGTCTTCGTTCTGTGATGCTCGTCCTGATTCTTAATATATTGAATGACTTTTTCCACAACTGACTCGCTGACCGAAAACACTCCGTATCCCTTACACCATGAAAAACTGTTGTTCAATACGCTTTCCTTTTTCAAACAATTTGAAGATATACCTTTGAAAAACTTTGCTACCTGTTCAATAGTATAATTTGTCGGGAAATCAATCAATGTATGAACATGATTGCTGTGAACGTGACAAGATTTCAGGAAGATACTTTTATCCTGGGCAATTTCAAACAATTTCCGGGCAACTTTTGGTCGAACTGCCGGGGAAATGGTTTTTTGATGTCCCTTAGTGCCCCAGATAAGATGAAGCCATACTTTGTTATAGGAATGACTTGACATTATAACCTCGATTGTTACCGACTAAAGTCGGCGTTATAGGAAAAGGTTTCTCTAATCCACCGGCTAAAGCCGGCGGTTAACGTTTCTTTTGGTAATTCATTCAAAATACAACCTCGAAAGGTTAACCACTCAATTTATTGAGTGGGATAAGCGACCGCCACCACTACCCCCGCCTGCCCCTTTGGGGAATTCATTCGGGAAACTCTCTGACTAAAGTCGGCGTTATAGGAAAAGGTTTCTCTAATCCACCGGCTAAAGCCGGC
>CAYTUQ010000045.1:14801-32082 GCA_964441235.1 uncultured bacterium
GACTAAAGTCGGCGTTATAGGAAAAGGTTTCTCTAATCCACCGGCTAAAGCCGGCGGTTAACGTTTCTTTTGGTAATTCATTCAAAATATCATCAGAGATTTCACTGATAAACGGACTTTTAAGAATTACATACTCAAACTTTTTGAGTTCATTAATCACATTTGAATAATTGAAATTATTCATAATATTTTCGGCAAATTTTTTATAGTCTGCTATTTCGTTTTTCTTCATCCCTAATTTTTAATCCTCAAATTTATTAAATAGGGACTTTTAGTTGAAAAGTAGTTCCCTTATTTATTTCACTTTTTACATTGAACTTCACTCCGTATGGTTTAAGAATTTGATAAGTGCTGAAAAGTCCTAACCCTGTACCTTTTGGTCGTTTGGTGCCCTCCTCAATATAAGAGGGTTTAGTTGTATAAAATGGGGTAAAAAGATTAGAAATATCAGTTTCAGGGATTCCACAGCCTGTGTCAGAAATTTCTACATAGATAAAATCATCGTCGCTATAAGTTTTTATTGTTAATATCTTTTCCTCAGATTCATACATCGCATCAACTGCGTTTAGTATAATATTAAGCAATCCCTGAGAGAAATCGCTATATACACCTTTGATTAATGGGAGTGTTTTTTGAAACTGATACTCTCTTTTTATAGTATGTTTGAAATATAAATCTGCTTCTAAGAAATTTAGCTCAGTGGTTAATAATACATTTATATCCAGAGGACATTTTTCCAATTTTTGTTCCATACGACTTTTAACCATCAAGTTATTTATAATAGATTCAATTCTTTCTACTTGCTGGAGTATGTTATCCAGTTCTTTCCTGTTTGGCATTTCAGCTTTCATTAGCTGAACATATCCACTAATGATAGAAAGTGGGTTTTTAACATTGTGAGCGATGCCTGAAGACAGAAGTCCAATATAAGAAAGGCGCTGTTCTTTCATAAGTTCAACCTCAAGTTGCCTCTGCCGTGCTTCCATTTTCGCTCGTTCGGTAATATCTCTTGTAACGACGACAGCATGTGTAACATTTCCTTCTTCATTGTAATAAGGATAATATGCCACATCGAAACATCGTCGCTCTCCACTGGAAAAATTAAACCACTCTTTATAGTGTACTTCTTCTCCTTTTAGACATTTATCAAGGTATTTTTTTATAACTGAGTTAAATACCTCCTGTCCCCAAACAGAGGATACACTTTCCCCTATAAATTCTTCTCGTTTTTTGTTGTGGGCTTGGCAATATGAATCATTAACAGCTTCATAAACATAATTACTGTTAATTAAGGTCATAAATTCTTTGGCATTATTTGCAATGAATTCATATCTTCGCCTCATTTCCTCCGTAGAAATGCTCTTATTTGACATATCTTCAATTTTTCCCATCGTAGTGCTCCTTACTTATTACCTTTGTAATATTGTCAAAAGATATACCTACAAAATTACCTAGAAGCGGAAAAGTCTTTGCTAAAAACCAGTTTTGAGTTCCTTGATTATCCTTTATATCCATCTTTCATTTTTAAACTCCTTTGAAATCCAATAGTTTATATTGAAGTATATTGAAAATATTATTAATATAACAGGGAAATATTTACACTTATGTTCAGTACAGTATCGAAAAAATAGATCTATGCAGTTTTCCACAAAGGTCTTTCCTAATTGTGATGAAAATCATTTATCAAATTCAACAAATTGTTGATTCATATATAAAAAATCTTATATTAGTGATGTGAACTTAAAAGGGAGAACACTATGGTAGAACAAAACGATAAAAAAGACAAAAATATTGGAAGGCGAAATTTTTTAAAGAAAATGGCTTCCACTGCTGTATTTGTTGTTCCCACTATTCAAACCTTTTCATTACTTCAAGCCCAATCCTGGCAAGCATGGACAGGACATTGACATGGACATGGTCACCATCACCCACCACCACCTCACTGGCCACCAGGATAGTTAACCCTACTACGTAACTTTCCCTAGACGGGTCTCCGAAAAATTTAGGGGGTGTGATAATATAACCTTTAGTAAGTTGACTGAGTGAAAACTTCATTCTATCACACCCCCTAAATGTACCAAATTTAGTATTTGCAATTGCAAGTTGGTACTATATCAGGCATTTGCCTGATTTCCTATCTCAAAGAGATGTCTGCGACAAATGACGTTGTAGGGTTAATAATATATCTTAAATTTCTTAATAAAAATATTACGCATAACTAATTCCGTTATAGAAATAGGGAAGATCAATTTCGATTATTTTAGTCTCTTTGATTCTCCCTGAAACTTTACTGAATAATCCTTTACGAAAGGTCATTACAAAAAGGTTTATTTATCTATTTTTGGTAGAGATTTTTCTGATTTTCTCTTCATATTCAGTTTTAATGATTCCTTTCAACGAATGTTCTTTTCCTTGAAGCTGACTAGCGAGGGCTTCTAATTCTTTACCGGAGAATTTTACAGTGTCCAACACATGTTTTTCAAAAGCGTTGTATGCCATGGGTGCAACAGTTTTCGTTATTTTTGCTATTACTTTTCCATACTGCTGGATTTCCCACTGTGCATGATAATCAAGCCGAAGCTCTAAAAAGTGGAAGAGATTATGAAGATCAATTTGCCAATACCACTGCGTGTAAAGAGATAGAGGTAGATTTATTCGCGCAAGTTCTCTCGCAATATTATCGTCAATCATTTCTTTATAGTTTTTATAAGATATTTCTTGGTCTTTTATAAGAATTTGTATCACCTTTTTTTGCAATTCTGACGGAACTTCACTTGTGTCTCGCCCCTGCCTATTATCTTTACTTTGATAGCCGATCTGTTCGGCATCGGGGATATAAAACTCATCGCTCATTATACTGTATCGTCCTGAAATTTCATTAACTCTTGCGGTGCGGTGTCGAATCCACTGGCGAGCGACAAAAATTGGCATCTTGCAGTGAAAAGTCAGAACTACCTGTTCAAAGGGCGAAGTATGTTGATGACTCATTAAGTAATCAATAAGCGCTTTGTCTTCTCTAACTGTCTTAGTTCCTTCTCCGTAAGAAACTCTTGCGCTCTGGACAATCCGGCTGTCGCCGCCCATATAATCCACAAGTCTAACAAACCCATGGTCTAAGACTTTGAACTCTTTATCAAGAATTGCTTCAGCTTCAGGTACTATAATGTGTGCCATTATTTATTCTCCGTTGTTATTGAACGTGTAAAATATACGATAGTTTATTTTAGTTTTCAAAGTTTCGTTAGGTCTTTAGGTCTGACGGTAAGAGATGTGAAACCCCACGCAGATGATAATTTTACCACAAAGACACTCTCATAGAGATTCTTCGAAGAAGTCCTCTCTTGTCTCAGAGAGATCCCTTCGGGAAAGAGAGCCCTTTGGGACGTGACCTCCGGAATAAGACACAAAGAAAAGCAAATATTTTTACAAAATTTGAGGCTTAAAGAGGTCATTTAAGAAAACAAAATCCTCTATGTCGGAATTTGGGTACTTAAAAAGATGTTGTTTTTAACTATAATAAATTTTAAATTATGTTACTTAAAGTCAACGTTAGAATGATTAAGAAAAGGCTACTACAGAAATTATTGTCGGAATACGAGATTAAAAAACTTGAAAGTCACTTATTTCAATCTTATCTAACAACACTAAACTTAAACTTCTCCCAAAGCCCTATTTTAAACAATTATCTTAAAAACTTTGAAATTGATGCAAAGTTATTTTTAGAGACATCAACCTTAAATATAAATTCCTTAGAGGTACTGGAAAAATATCTTGAATTACTCATTCCTGCAAAAGATAGAAAGTTTAATGGAGCTTTTTTTACACCATGTTATATTGTTGATTTTATTATTAGTCAAATAAAACCCAAAGAAAAAGATAGAATTTTAGATCCTAGTTGCGGCTGTGGTACATTTTTAATTGGAATTGTAAAATACTACCAAAAAAAATTCCATGAAAATGTTAAAAAAATTGTTGTTGATAATATTTTTGGTTCAGATATTTTGGATTATAACATTCATAGAGCTAAAATATTACTTTCAATTCTGGCATTGCAAAATGATGAAATATTGGAGGAAGAAGATTTCAATTTAATTATTCAGGACAGTTTGCGATTTAATGATAAGCATAGTTTTAAGAGAAACCAGGATCGATTATTTGAAGCTATTATTGGTAATCCCCCATATGTAAAATTCCAGGATCTTACAGACAAAAATCGTGAGTTTTTAGCAAAAAATTGGGAAACTATTAAAAACGGATCTTTTAACCTTTACTTTGCTTTTTTCGAATTAGGTTACAACCTTTTGAGAGACGATGGTACATTAGGATATATTACTCCGAACAATTATTTTACTTCCTTAGCAGGAGAATCATTAAGAAAATATTTTAACAACCGGAAATGTGTTTTTAGTATTATTGATTTTAGTCATAAAAAAGTTTTTGATGCCCAGACCTATACAGCAATTACATTTTTGAATAAAAGGGAAAATGCTGCTATATATTATGATAGGATTAATAATAATCAACAACCAGAAACTTTTCTAAAAAATATAAATTTTTCTCCAAACGACCTACAAAAATTAAATTTTAAGAAGTGGAGACTTTTAAAATTAGATGAACGAAGAAATATTGAAAAAATAGAAAATATTGGAACCCCTATAAATAAACTTTTAGATATTTGTGTAGGTATAGCAACTTTGAAAGATGAATTATATTTTATTAATAGCATACAAGAAAAAAACGATTGTTATCTTAAATCCATTGATAACAAAGTATTCGAAATTGAAAAAGGTGTAACTAGAAGCATCTATAAAATTTCGGATTTTAAAAGCCAAGAAGAGTGTAATCATAACACCAGGAAAATCATTTTCCCCTACAAAATCATAGCTGGAAATGCTTTGCCTATAATTGAAAGTGAATTAGAGAAAGAATTCCCAAGATGTTATAGATACTTTAAGTATATAAAGGAGTTACTACAATCAAGAGATAAAGGCAAAGTTCAGTATAAACCTTTTTATGTTTATGGAAGAACTCAAGGGCTTACGAAAACAGGGAAAAATATATTAACACCAACTTTTAGTAAGTATCCAAGATTTATGATAGTGGAAGAAGAAAATGCCTTTTTCTGTAATGGATATGGACTTTATTTTAAAGAAGATAAAAATACAACATTATCGCTCTTTAACAGCTCGCAATACTCCTTATCTAAAGTTGCTAACATCAAGCTGGTTCAAAAAATTTTAAATTCTTATGTTATGCATTACTACATAAGTAAAACAAGTGTAAGTATTGAAGGCGGTTATCCTTGTTATCAGAAAAATTTCATTGAAAAATTTACAATTCCCAGTTTTACCAATGATGAATTTAAAATTTTAAATGAAATAAATGAGCCGTCAGAAATAGACAAGTTCTTAATTGAAAAATATCAGCTGAATTTATTAATACCAAATCTTTCTGAATAAATCCTCAATAAATCTGGTACAAACCTGCTAAAATTCAGGTTTTTGATCGTTGCGTGGCTGTTTTTAGGAAGCAGATTATATTTTTTTAGCTCTGAATCAGTACTATATACCTTTGGAGTCTTTTTACTAAAATCAACAATTAATAAACATACTCTTTCATATTTGTAGTATTCACTTCTTATAGTTTTCCTATTATTAACAGCATCAAATGAGAGCAAATATTTTTCAATATGCTTGTCAATTCCTTTTATACTCCTAAATTCTATTTTTTTATTATCTGCTTCTGAGGAGTCATATTCCCGAACAGTAATCATATAAAGTTCACCTAAAACCATTCTCTTACATCGCAAATGGAGATTAAGAGCTTCTGCAAAAGTCCTTTCATAAAGTGTATCAAAATTTTTTGCAGAGCTGCTTAGTTGACTTCTAATATTTATTGATAGAGTTCTTTCAGTAAAGTCTTTACCATATTTGTCTTTTACACCTTTCAAAATTCCCTCAAAACCTAATATTTCCTCATTGGCCATCAGTCCATTAGGAATAATACAGATGTCTTGATTCTTCCTTTTGAGAAATCCTGCCAAAGATATCTCACATTTAGACTCTTTCAAAGGTGGAAAAATTAAATTCTCATTTACACCATATCGAATTAATTCGGATTTTACAACATCATGTATAAGTGTAATAGGCTTTTTAGTTCGTATAAGGTTATTTTTACCTTCAGTTCCTGAAGTTTTAATTGCCTCCTCGATAGAATTTTTAATTTCTTTTAAAGCATCTTGAAGTTTAATCAAATTCAGCATCGTTAAAAAAATCCTTCAGAGTTAGGCCCAAAGCTTTTACAATTTTTTCAATGTTAATGATTGATATATTTCTTTTCCCATTTTCTACACTTGTGATGTAGGTTCTGTCCAACTCGGCAAGGTCAGCTAATTTCATTTGAGAAACACCAGCATTCTTCCTCAATTTTTTAATTCTTTGACCTATTTTCTTTCTAATTTCCATTAATAAAATTTATTATCCTGTTGACTTTAAGTCAACGGACTATAAGTCACATATTATAAGATCATAACGTATAGAAAAGAATGAAGTTTTTTATTATAACAGTACGGTAATATTCACATTAAAATCCATATCCTCTTCTTCTTCCTCCCCGCTCCTCATATTTCAAATCTTTAAGTGAGGGTGCTTTCACATTGATTAAAAGAGTGTATTGTTTTCCATAACCTGTTGGCGTCCAACCGAAAGACAATTGCCAGCAGTGCAGGTCTCTATCAATGTGAATATCCTGACTGATTATTCTTTTATCCAATAAATCAAAATTAGCTCGATACCCTAATTTCCAGTTTGAACTAATCTTCACTTTAAGGTTAAAAGTCATCCAGAAAGACTCTGTTTTAGGAACTTCGGGATTTCTGTGAGAGAGTGAATACCGGAAACTGAAATTCGCAGTCCAGAAGTCGCTGCCGGTTCCTCTTGCCAAAGGAGTTTCAACGAGTTCTTCGTCATAACTCAGTGATGGAGAAATAATATCTGCAGCTATTGTATCGGAAGTATCTGTAACCGTAGCTGCTTCCGCAATAGCCCCAAATCTTTTCCCTGATAGCGAAAATCCTGTTGAAGCACTCAGAGATGTCAACCTTGGAATTGGGATACCGTACCATGAGTCATTCCAGTGATTAATTCTCTTACCTTTATAAGCATACAAATCATGTGAGGCGCTAATATTAATAGCCAATTTCTTAGATACTTGTGTTCTTATGCTGGTACTAATAGGAGCCCATCTGAGGCTGTCGGCAGCAAAGTTGTGGCTTGTAGATAAATTCATAGTAAACAGGTCAAACTTTTTCTCTTTATCACCATGTTTTGTTTTAGCCTGAAAAATGTTCCTAATACTCATTGTCAGTGATTTCTGCTCACCGGAGGGAGTCGAACCAAGAAGTGTAGAGGTAAAAGGGTCAAATTTTTTGCCATTAACATCATACTGCACATAACCCGGGTCCCATCCAAAAATATGTTTTGTGAAGTCCGGTCTATAGCTGAGTCCGATTTGTGGAGTTAATACATGTCTTATAGCTTGAAGTGCGCCAACCCTAAAAGGGAAAAGACCATAGATTTTAGTTTGAGCATTTAACGAAGCGCTGCCAGTATGGCGTGCCTTAAAACCATAAACTTTGTTTTCACTAACAAAAACTCCACTAGAATCGATAACTGGCTCATAATATTCATAAACCCATCCTTCATTAATGCTCATATTCTGATTTAATATTATAAAACTGAGCAACTTTTGGGAACTGTTTAAAGAAATATTATGCGTAATAGCATTTTTTGCTATATCTTGCTTCTCCCATATCAATGAGTCCTCTTCAAAAGTTTTACTCTGATAATAAATATCCTGTTTGTTTTTCAACCGTGAACTTATGCTAAAATATATGTTATTATACCATTTTGACTTAGAAGCATCTTTCCACGGTTTCAAAGGTATAATTGACTTCTGGCTTCTGCTGAAAGAGATGTTTGGCAGAGAACGATTTACATATTTAATATTCTGACCAATATTTGTTGGGGGAGAAAGAATCTGAGTATTTGCCTGAAGATTTTTGGTTTGATTAAAGTTCATTGAAAGAGAATATGGCTTACCTGGCCAGGTTTTAGAAAGGGTAGCATTACTGATAAGCTGCTGGTTTAAACGTGTATCTCTATTTATTCCCATGTCTCTATAGTATGAATCGCTGCTGACAAAACTTCCATTAATACTTAGACGCATTGTCGGGCTTATTTTATGGCTGTGATTCACATTAAGGCTCCACTGCTTTGTAGGGAAATTTGAGAAAAAGTCGTTTGAATATGAGCCATTAAGAGAACCATCAAATTTATATCGCAGAGAGTATCTGGTTTTATAGTGAAAAATAATTCCTTTCTTGTCAAAAAAATCACCTGTAAAGCGGAAATCCATATAATCATTTGGTGCCCAAAAATAGCCAAGCCCTTTTAAAAATCCGCCAACGTTTTTATTTTCTCCATAAGTCGGCATTATCCATCCGGAGTGTCTTCTACCGCCTTTGCTAGGGAATATTCCAAAAGGTAAACCGAGAATGGGGATGTCATAAATATAAAGAACAATTGGACGAGCAATTATTTTATCTTTCTGTATCAGCTTCATTTTTTTGCTTTTGAAATAGTAATGGGGATGATCAGGAATGTCACACGTTGTATATATTCCCTTTTTGACGTAAAAGACCTTCTTGTCCGTTTTGCGTATATCATCTCCATAATAGAAACCATCCTCAACTTTCGTTGCACCCTCAACAATTCTGCCTTTTTGTGTTCTCATGTTATAAACCATGTTTTCACCTGAGAATGGTTCGGTACCTTCCTGATTGAGAGTAGGAATGTTACCGGGAATTGAATCGTATGGTGGAACGCCTAGCGGAAATGCATATAGAAGATTTTTATTCCAATCGATAGAAATTTTACCAGCAGTAAGTGACAAATCCCCGGATTTAATTGATGATTTCTTAATTAGGTCGGTTACTTTTTCATTTAAGAAATAATCAATTCTTTCAGCTGAATAAATGGCCGTTGTATCGACTTTTTCGTTAGTTCTGTCAGGGATAAATCTTCCCTGAGTTCCGCCTATAACGGTTATCATGGAAAGTTTACTATTCTGAAAAGTCATAACGACGGTATCGCCGCTTGTTATATTCACACCTTGAATTATGCTGTCTTCCAGCACATTATAATAACTTGTTGCCATCCCTGAAACACGAATTGAATCGGTTTTACCATTTTCAAAATATATTTCCATGTTCTTACCAGTAATCTCGTCGTGTACTTTTATTGATTCTCGATTTACTGTCTCGGTAGAATCGGAAGATTTTGCAGGCAAATAGGCTTTAGATGTTGATGTAGCCATCGCACTTTGATTTATAAAAAGAGAATGTAAAGACTCATCTTTAAGATATAGAACCATTTCTTTGCCAGAAAGCTCCTGACCATCACTTACTACTCTCGGATCACCTATCAAAGTTGCTGACTCCAAAGAATCAATATAATCTACTATTTGGGAATATGCTTTAAAGTCCTCTCTCCAGATTTCGACGTTACCCTTTGAAAGAAAATTCCCTTCGTCTTCATGTCCCTCAATTATATCTCCTTTTATTCTAAAGGATTCTGTTCCTGAAGAGTCTCGCCTTATCAGCACAGGTTCTTTAGTTGCCTCAATATTTCCGGATTCGCTGAAATAGATTAAGCTGTCAGCAAAAAGTGACGTCCTCCTCTTTTTATCATTTATCACAGCGTTATTTACTGCAACAGCCTTTTTATCATTTGAAAAATAAGTGATGAAATCTGCCCGAATGTCTCTATCTCTATCCTCTAAAAAAACATTCCCGTTAGCTTCCGCTATATCATCTTTAACGAGATATGTCATGGATTTGGAATTTATTTTCAGTTCCTCCTCTTTAAATGAAGTGCGACCGTTAGCGACAATAACCTCATTATCACTATAGTAAGTCAGAGTATCAGCCTGAAGTATCTGAGATCGTTTAGTAACTGTGACATTATGATAGAAATCCGCCTTCTCCTCTTTCTCAAACCAGTAAGCCAGGTCACATTTAAGGTCTACCTCGCCTTTTTTAAAGTGAACATTTCCGGTAAGCTTCTTAATTGATACTCCATTTCTTGTAAATTGCTCAAGCTTGTCCGCTCCGATTAAACGTAGCTTCCCTTTTGGAGCTGTTGAAACAACTCCAGCAAGCAGAAACAGAACGGTAAAAATAATCGTTGGTCTATATTTAACCTGAAAGTTCACTGTTATTCTCTAAAGCATTCAAATGGGCGATATTACTTATCATCGATTATAATATATGAATTCTTTTGAAATCTTTTCAGTCCAATTTTTTATTTATTTCTCTTTAACCCATAATTCACATAGTGTATTTTTATTTATTCAACGCTGTCACCTCATAAGACCATCAAGAGCCGGACAGATAAATAGAGGTGTTAATAAAAAAAATCAATAAGCTATTAGAACATAAAAATTTTAGTAACCGTTCACCCCGTTAGATACTTACTATTTTAAACAACGAATATCTATCAAGGGTTGTTATCTCACGGGGTTCACGGACAAATTAATATTATATACAATAAGATTCTCCGGTATGATTATAGAAAGACAGTTGAGACAACACCCAAATTTATTTGGGTGTTATGAACGAATGTTACCCACAAACTCGAACCGATTTACCCCGTTAGATAGAATGTATTTACAAATTCGTTTTTTTCATTTGGCAGAGGTATCTCACGGGGTTTATCGGTTTATCTATTGCTGCGGTTTTTCATATTCCATCTCGGGTAAACCGCTGAAGCGGTTATAGTTGGCGTTGTGCCTGTTGTTTCCTGCCACCACAGTGAATTGTGGTGTTGTCTCAATCCTGACTTGGGATAAGTTGCATTAATTTTTATCCTATATCAGCTCAGAAGGAACCTCCGCTGGGGGAGTCCTTTATTAATTAAGTACTCCGTGAACGGTTACAAATTTTATTAACACACCGATTTACCGGGGTGGTTTAAAAACATCTACTTAATTTTACTAACCCTTTCTCTCATCTCAAAGAGATCACTTTGGGATAGAAATACCCACAGGAAACGGTTTGCCATGCATTTCCCCTTTAAAAGGAACATTATTAATTGATAGAGAGGTTCTTTTTACTTGTTTTTATCGAATGATAAAATAAATTTAAGTAAAGAAGATGAAGAGTTAATTTTAGGAGTGTATATGAAAAAAGTTGCTGTTTCTACCGGTGTTTTATTAATACTTCTCGCACTATTCAGCTGAACAGACAATTATCAAAGGCATTATCAACTTGGCAAGTAGTATTACGATAAGGGATTAATCAATGAAGAAATCCTCGAGTTCAAAGCAGCCACGCAAGGTAAACCGGACAATCAGAAGGCACACTATAGCCTCGCAATTGCATATACTAAAAAGGGATGGTACGATTACGCTTTGAAGGAAGCTGAGGTTGCCTTTGATCTTTACCCAGCCGACGAAAATTACAAACTCATTCAGGTTATAAAGCAAAAGCAGAACCTGGATGCGATTGGGGTACTGGAACAGGAATAATTACAATTCGACGACTATAAATCTATTTAATTCCTCAAAAAAGAATCCTTACTTGTATTATGTTGAATTAAACAATCTGAACTTTTTAAAACTGATATAAAATCTAATCAAAAAAATATAATCTCTGCAAGCCGCAGGACTGATATTCCAGCCTTTTATGGAAATTGGTTTCTGGAACAAGTCAAACGAGGTTCTGCAAAAGTTAGAAATCCGTTTTCCGGGAAATATAGTGAAATATCCCTTATGCCGCAGGATGTGGGAGCAATTGTTTTCTGGTCAAAAAATTATCTGCCTTTTTTACCAATCCTCGATAAAATTGACTCCATTTATGAAAAACGACTTGCTTTCCACTTTACTATAACCGGGTTCTCCGAAGAAGTGCAGAAGATTCTTGAACCGTTCGTTCCACATTCATCGGTTTCCATTAAAACCGCCAAAATATTAGCTGACCGCTATGGTGCGGAAAAAGTCCTATGGAGATTTGATCCGATAATCTTTTCTAATTTATCTTCGTTTGCGGAAAGGTTGGAAACCTTTTCAAAACTGGCTACATCTTTAGAGGGCTTAACCAGAAGATGCTACATAAGCTTCATTGACCTTTACGGTAAGGTTAAGCGAAAATTAGATAATATTACTGCTTCCGGGAAAATGTATTTTATCAAACCAACGATCAATGAACAAGCGGTGTTTGCAAAGCGAGTAAAGGAAATTGCATTAAAGCATGGAATTCAAGTGTACACGTGCTGCGAAAATGCTGTTGGTAAAATGTCAGGTATTCCAAAAGGGCACTGTATTGATACTGACCTGCTTAGCAAGCTCTTTCCTGAAATACAATTTACAGATACTATTCATCCAACGCGTAAAGAATGCGGCTGCTATGAGAGTAAAGATATAGGGACATATAATACGTGCCGACATGGATGTGTATATTGCTATGCGAACAGGTAATAGGATGTTAATAAGTCCACTTATTCCAGGAAGATCTCTTATGAGAAAAACAGAAAACCGCTAATACCCAAGAGAGGTCCTCTAAGGACTTCTGTTGAAGGATCCCGTTGAGAAAACATGACAAAAGTAGGAAAGCACTTTTTGAGTGGATTCAATTATTCAAAAAATTATAATCAATAAAAAACCACATAACCAGCGAATTAAATAGACTAAAGGATGTGTTTTAAGCTTGTTGCGCTTAGTACGTTTTTCAATTGCAAAATAGACAATTTTTATTAATTTTCAAATTAGATATGAAATGCAAAACTATAATATTGTTACTACTATTATTTAACACAGCCTTTCTTCAAGCACAAACAATTGCTGACTGGATAGATTTGGAGATTAAAAGTAAACAGCGTTCACTTGAAAAAAGGTGGAAACTTTCAAAAACACTGGTAGCAAGCAATAGAAACTATTACGATGTTGGATATTATGGACTCAATCTGAATATTGATATTTCGAATGAAAAAATATCTGGTCTGGTGACTATTCGGGGAAAGTCTCGCATTGCTAATTTGACGCAAATTGATTTAGACTTTTATAATAATATGAATGTTCTGTCAGTTTCAGGAGATGCTGATTCGTTTTTGTGCTCTGACAATATTTTAACTTTAAATCTTGCAACACAGATAGGAATTGGGGAAGTTTTCGAAGTCTGTATTCAATATGAGGGAACTCCGCAGCAGGGCGGCTTTATGGGATTCAGCTTTGCTAACCATAATGGAGTACCGGTGATTTCAACTCTTAGTGAACCCTATTTAGCAAGAACATGGTTTCCTTGTAAAGATTTGCCAGAAGACAAAGCAGATTCTGCCGATGTTGCTGTTACAGTTCCTGATACTTTGATTGCGGTATCGAATGGAACTTTGAAAGAAGTGCGAAATAATGAAGATGGAACTTATACCTATTTTTGGGAGGAGAGGTATCCGATAGCGAATTACTTGATTTCCCTTGCCATTTCAAATTATACTCATTGGGAAGATGTTTATGTGGGTTTGGATAGTATTTTGATGCCAGTTGAATATTGGGTTTATCCGGAGTATGCTCAAAGCGCTGAGCCCAACCTTTCTTTAACACCGGAGATGATAACCTATTTTGCCGGATTATGGGGAGAATATCCTTTTATTCTTGAAAAGTACGGTCAGGCTCAATTTGCCTGGGGCGGCGGAATGGAACATCAAACATGCACAAGTTTAGGTGGTTTTAGTGAATTATTAATTTGCCACGAACTTTCTCATCAATGGTGGGGCGATATGGTTACCTGTGCAAATTGGCATAATATCTGGCTTAATGAAGGATTTGCGAGATATTCAGAAGCATTATGGCAGGAACATAAGTATGGGAGTGATGGCTTGATGGAGTATATGAAAATGCTGAACCGACCGCAAAGCTGGCAGCCGGGAACTGTTTTCATAGTGGATACTTCAATTGTTAGTTCAATTTTCAACCTTATTGTTTATGATAAAGGTGCCTGGATACTTCACATGCTCAGAAAAGTCTTAGGTGAAGATACTTTTTGGAATGTTTTTCCTGCTTATAGAGAAGCATATTATATGAGTGTAGCAAAAACCGAAGATTTCCAAAATGTGTGTGAAGAAGTATCGGGTAGTGACTTGAATTGGTTTTTTGATCAGTGGATATACGGAGTTGGTCAACCGAATTATCAAGTTTTATGGATAAGAGAGCAAGCAAGTGAAAATCGCTGGTCAGTTAAAATATCTATATCTCAAGTACAAACTACTTCTACTATATTTTCAATGCCTCTTGATGTTTTTGTAGAAACTGCTGATGGAGATACTATCTTCACAATTTGGGACAGCCTTAGGGTTCAAGAATTTAATTTCCAATGTTATGGTAAACCCACAGATTTGGTTATTGATCCGGATAACTGGGTATTAAAAAAAATCGCCTATTCTATGATTGATCATGATCTGGGTTATATTCCTGGAGATTTTCTTCTTTCAGAGCCGTATCCTAACCCTTTCAACAGTTTAACACACTTCAATATTTTTCTACCTTATGATATTGATGGAAATCTTAGCGTCTATGATATTTTAGGCAGGAAGGTTGACGTTATAGAGTCCGGTAAACTAAAGGCTGGATATTATACAGAAAATTGGACACCATCAGTCATTTCCTCGGGAGTATATATAATCAGGTTTGAAAGTGATGAAGTATCCATGGAACAAAAGGTATTATATATAAAATAGAAGAAGGAAATATGGTAATTCGATCTTTACCCCCCCTTCCCGGAACGGGCATAAATTTTTCTCCTTTCAAAATCCAGGTCTTTAACTCGCAAACGGACACATTCCATTAGTCGCAACCCACTGCCATATAATATTTTTGCCATCAAAGTATGAGTACCAAGAATTTGATCTAAGACGCGTTTTACCTCACCTTGTGTCATGACAACCGGCAGACGGCGATGTCGCTTTGCTTTTACCGGTTCAATATCTCCCTCAACAGGAATGTCAAGAACATCACGGTAAAGAAAAATAATGGCATTAAGCGCTTACCGCTGAGTAGATGCGGAGACGTTTCCCCTGACAGCTAAATAAGTAAGGAACGCTTCAATCTCAGATTTACCCATATTAACGGGATGCTTTTTTGAACCGTGAAACCTAATATATCGTATAATCCAATCACAGTAGGTTTTTTCCGTACGAAATGCATAGTGATGATAGCGAAGTACCTGACGAACCTGGTCCATAAGTTTTAATTTTGGGTCAGGTCTGAATTTTCTTTTCATTTCCATAAAATTTCCTTGACTTACATACTATATAAATATATATTAAAAATATGGATTTTCAATTAAAATATTTCCACATTTTCGTCAATATTGAAGTAATATGCGGAATATTTTGATTGCTATAAGGGTGATATGATGGAAATTTTTCCATCTATTGACAATGATAAGCGGACCGCTCGCTGATGCTCACTCTCGCTTCGCTCATCCGCTTATCGGGCTGCGAGATGAGCCGATTGAATTTCATAGGCTCCGCTCACGCTCCGCCTATCAAACTCAATCGAGCCGACCCCCTTCGGGCTTCGCTCCGCTCGGTCGGTTGGCACGGTAAATTGCATAAATGCAATTTCCGCCCCCAACCGACGGCGGCTCATCTCGCTGCCCGTTAGGCTTATAAAAAATCTGAAATAAAAGCAGTCTGATATTTATTGTTACTATTTACAATATTAGGAAGTTGTGTAACTCAGCAATCCGCATTATAAAGTCAATCCTGCAGAGTCGAAAGGTTAATACGCCTGAGATACAAAAAAGAGAGATCCGAGCTTGTGTGCTGCGATGGAGAAGGCCATGGAGTAGTGAAAATTATAGAAAAGCCGTATGAGTGAGAACCACAGTACAGTAAGGAGGTTGTATAGATGCATATTAATTTCTTGATCATCATTGTTTGTGTGAGAATACGGGATTCCCCTTTTAATTTAATGTTATATAACATGAGTTTCGTATCAGTATAATCAATTAAGTTTTTCAATTAACAACACATTTTAAAATAAGGAGAATTGAAATGAAACGAAGAAAAAATTTCTATATACTAGCTTTCTCGATTGTTATTTGGATAATAATTATTGCAGGATGTTCAAAGATAGAAAGTCCAACAAGCAGCGAAGATTTGAATTTGTCCCAAGACCAGAATATTGTTCTTCAAAAAAGTAATGGAGATGACTATTATTTTCATTTAATATCCCCAAGTAATAACAGTTGCAGTGAACCTCAAGTGACTTTTCGTTGGGAAAAACATACTCCTCCTCCAGGGATGGGTAGTTGGTTCTCATATGATGTTTATATAAATGATAGTAGAGTAGCGTTCATACAGAATCAAAATTGTACTCAATGGTCTACAACTTTAGAAAGAAATCAATCTTATGATTGGAAAATAGTATCACGTTATGGTAGACTTGGTAGATTTGTTCAATTGTCAGAGGAAGAATGGACCATAAAAATAAGACCAGCAAAACCTACACTAAGTAGTTCCTACTATTCTAATATTTGGATTTCTTTGTCATGGAATTCCATTCCAGGTGCAGTTCAATACAAATTATGTAGAATAGGTGATATAAGAGGAACGATTAATGATGGATGGAATAATATGGGAACATCTCTTTCGGTTAAGGACTATCCATATGAAGAACCAACATTTACATCCTTCGTACCTAATGCGTTTGGCTTTGCAACGTATAAGGTTGTTGCAGTTAATAGTAATGATGTTGAAAGTTTGCCGAGTTATGCCGTCTCATATGGTGTTGATTATGGTGGGGGAGGATGGTAGTGATCTGATTTTTAATGATAACAACTCTTGTTTATTAAAATCATTTGTTATATGAGACGTGTAGCAAAAGTACACTGGGGGTAACCTCAGTGTACTTTGTAATTTAAATAATTAAAAAATGTGCCTTAAAATGAATTGATAAGGATTTTAGGGGCATGATTTAAAATTGAGTTTTTGGCTCAGTTTGTGGTTTTGTGGTATGGTTAAGTTTTGTAGTTCTATTTAGTTACGTTGGCCTAACCATGCATCAACCTGACGCAGGGGCTCTGGCGTGAATCGGACGTCCAGAGCATTCTTGGAAGTTAAGATTTAATCCGAAAGTCCTGTGCGCTTAAATCCCTGCGCAGGTTATGCTTTAGTTGCACTAAACCGCTTCGCGGTAGTCATATAAATGTTTTTTGACAATTGAATTC
>CAYTUQ010000046.1:0-31623 GCA_964441235.1 uncultured bacterium
CGAGAAACATTTTTTAAACCGCCTCTTCTTATAACGAACTGTCAAACTTGGGTTACATGGGAAAGTGATGATACTCAATGGAATTTTAATCCATGGTTTACAAGTATTATACTGAAACCGAAAGAAAAAAAATCAATCAAATACGAGATTCAGGGACCTCAGGGTAGCTTCAATCGAACACAGCTGCCAAAATTGAAAGTCGAAACTCCTTTCACAAATTCAGCCGGATGGGAAACCACTATTACATTTTACTATCAATTGTTTTACCCTCCAAATACAACAGCAAAACGTATAAACCAAGAGATTGTACTCGATGGGAAATCGGACTTTTGAAATTCGAATAAAGAATTAAATTCTTTTTAAATTTTAACCCTACTACGTCACTTAGACTTTTTCTATGTAATATATTATGTAATAATGTTATCTTTGATACAGTATATAGTGCCATATTTGATAAGTTACGTTGTAGGGTTAATATCCAGTTCATCAATTTTTCTATACAATGATGATAATCCTATTCCGAGAATTTCGGCACATTTAATTTTATCGTTATCAACTCTTTTCAAAATAGACGAAATGTGCTGTCTCTCAAAATTTCTAACGGACGATTTAAGATCGTCAGTATATTCCGTAGAAACATCGGCGTAAGCATGTGGGGGAAGATCCTTCAGCGTTATATAATCTCCCTCGCAGAGTAAAACAGCCCTTTCAATGGCATTTTCTAATTCTCTAACTTCACCTTTCCATTGATAGTTCATAAGAACTCTCATGGTTTCATTATCAACTCCAAGAACTTTTCGTTTCAATTCGTTGTTATATTTCCGTATAAAGTGATCCACCAGGATAGGAATATCTTCTTTACGTTCACTTAGTGATGGCAGATGTATATCAATTATGTTTAACCTATAGTAAAGGTCCTCTCTAAAATTCCCCTCTTCAATTTCTTTTAGAAGGTCTTTGTTAGTAGAAGAAAGTATTCTGGTATCGATTTGTATTGATAAGGGGCTACCTATTTGCTTTATCTCTTTTGATTCAATAGCTCGAAGCAATTTTACCTGAATATGAACTGGAATCTCACTTACTTCATCCAGGAAGAGGGTTCCACCGTCTGCTGCCTTGAAAACACCTTCCTTATCCATGGTTGCGCCTGTAAAACTACCTTTTTTAAAACCAAACAATTCACTCTCGAAAAGTGTCTCCGGAATCGCTCCACAATTTATTGGAATAAAAGGAGCCTTTGCTCTGGCACTATTCTGATGAATAGCACGCGCTACCAGTTCTTTACCGGTACCACTCTTTCCTGATATAAGAATGTTTGATGATGAATTAGCTACCTTACTTATAAGATTAAATACATTCTTAATGGCAAGACTTTCACCAATAATTTTATTTTGATTGAACTTTAAATGAACTTCCTTCCTCAGGTACTGGTTCTCTAAAAGTACCTGCTGATACTTTCGAATTTTTTTTACCCGTAATATTACATCTTCAAAATCCAGAGGCTTTATGAGATAATCAACAGCACCCTTCCGTAATGCCTCAATTGAAGTTTCAACAGTGGCATAAGCAGTAATAATCACAGTTAAAGTCTTGGGACTGATTTTAGATACTTTTTCCAGGATTTCAATTCCATTCCACGTTGGCATTTTTACATCAACTATAAGTATGTCAAAATTATCTTCTTTGACTAAATCAATAACCTCGCCACCATCCTCTGCTGTTACACAAAAAAATCCCGCCTCATAAAGGACCATTGATAGAGAGTTTCTTATATCCTTATCAGTATCTGCAATAAGAATTCTACCAGTCATTATTCATCCCTATTAAATTTAGAATATTTAATAAGCAGTCATTTTTAATAATCGGGAAAATATTATAAATATCGATAATCTTTTTTATCATTTCAGCGTTAATATATACTGTTCTTACAAATAAACCAATGGATTTTTCAAAAGTTGAAACTCATCTTTGTTACAATATCTAAATGTTTTCCGGAATTGGGAATTGTTGTCGGAACAATTCGAACTGTCATTAGTAAAATTGTAATAATTTGAGATCTCTATTAACATAGGTACATTGGATGTTATATTAGTATAGAAGTTAAATATTCTCGTATATGAGATAAATTCTTTTTTTAAAAGCAATACATTTAAATTGCGGAAAAGTAGAAACCTTAACTACTATCTCAATTTTTCTCGTCAATAAAGCGACCTGTTTTCCATTGACTTTATATACTATTAAATTTAACTTCCTAAAGCTTTTTTAATTGGAATATATGAGTGAAGAATATACAGATATTGACAAACTAAGAGATGAGATTATTGCTGAGGGAAACCTCCCAAGGCATATTGCTATAATTATGGATGGAAATGGCAGATGGGCTAAACAGAGAAGGCTTCCACGTACTGCTGGTCATAGTGAAGGAATAAACTCAGTCAGGGAAATAACACGAGAATGCGGAAATTTGGGCATAGAGATTTTAACACTTTACACATTTTCAGCTGAAAATTGGTCTCGTCCAAAAACTGAAGTCTCTGCTTTAATGAGCTTACTTCTAAAAACGATCAAGAGTGAAATTGATAAGCTTCATAAAAATAACGTCAAATTCACCATAATGGGGCATATAAAAGACCTTCCACCTAAACCGTATAAGGAACTCATTGAAGGTGTAGAGAAGACAAAAAACAATACCGGTTTGAATCTAAACTTAGCACTCAGTTACGGCAGTAGAACAGAAATATTAGATGCAGTTCGTGAAATCGCAGCTAAAACCAAATCAGGTAATATAGGTATCGAAGATATTAATGAAAAACTATTTTCAGAGCATTTATACACTCGCGGAATGCTTGACCCAGACTTACTTATTCGAACAAGTGGAGAATTAAGATTAAGCAACTTTCTCCTCTGGCAGCTTGCTTATACCGAAATATTTGTAACACCGGTTTATTGGCCCGCTTTTCGTTCAAAGGAACTTTTTGAAGCCATTAAAAATTACCAAAAAAGAGAAAGACGATTCGGATTAACAACTGAGCAGATTAAAAACTAAGAGTGAAGAGTTAGGGAAATTATAATTAATGAAAATATTCCGGATATTTAGCACAATAATACTTATCTTAATTTTATTATTACCAATATATGCTCAGAGTCAACGCAACATTAAAATCCTTGGTGTCGCGATACAGGGAAATAAGACCATATCCGAAAACAGCATAAAAATCCAATCTGGTCTTATTGATGGCAAAGAAATTTCTTATGAAGACTTCTCCTCTGCTATAAGGCGACTCTGGAAGCTAAAATTATTTGCAGATATACAAATTTACGTGGATAAAGCAACCGATGAAGGTGTTTTTCTCATTATAAAAGTTGATGAGTACCCAAGACTTGGAGAGTTTGAGGTTATAGGTAATAAAAAAATCAAAAAAGGTAAAATAGATGAAGAAGTAAATTTACTCCCGGGAAAGGTGCTTTCTCCCTATTTAATCTCAGAAAGTAAGCGAAAAATAAAAAATTTGTATGAAAAAGATGGCTATCTTCTCGTAGAAATTCAGGAAGAACTTAAAGAGGGTAAGCGGGAAAATACTCAGGATCTTATATTTAATATTAAAGAGAACAAAAAAGTCCATATTAAAAATATAGAATTTGAAGGTAACAATAAATTTTCAGATTCAAAGCTGCGGCGGATAATGAAAGAAACCCGGAAAAGGAATCTGTTTCTTTTTAGAGTTGGAGAGTTTAAAAAAGAGAAATATGAAGAAGATAAGGACAAGCTCAGAGCATTTTATAGAAAGGAAGGTTACAGGGATTTTGAAATACTTCATGATTCAATTTCCTATAGTCTCAACAGTAAATCTATGTTTATAAAAATGAATGTGTATGAAGGTCCCAGATACAAATATCGAAACATTAGTTTTAGTGGTAATAGACTATATTCTGATGACCAGCTTCTTGCTCTGCTAAATATCAAATCTGAGGACTGGTATGATGCTGAAGAACTACAGAAAGGTATTTATGAGCGAATAAATGGTCTCTATATGGACCAAGGCTATCTCTTTTTCCAAATTGTTCCACATGAAATACCAATAAGCGACGATGAAATTGATGTAAATCTTGAGATTACGGAAAATAATCAAGTGTCCATAAATCAGATAAATATTGTTGGGAATAGTAAAACCCATGAAAACGTAATTCGCAGAGAGTTAAAAATATTCCCTGGTGATATCTTCAATCGAGATGCACTAATTCGAAGTCAGAGAGAAATTTTTATCCTCAACTATTTCAGTAATGTTACACCTGACGTTATACCCAGGAATGAAAAAGAAGTTGATATCGAGGTTACTGTTGAAGAAAAATCTTCAGACCGTGCCAATATGTCCGTAAGTATAAGTCAGATGCACGGCTTAATAGGCGGCGGAGGGGTCGAATTTAATAACTTCCTTGGTCGTGGTCAGCAGGTAAATATCAGCTACCAGCAGGGTGCTCAATACTCTATTATGAGTTCAGGAGCAACACCATATAAATCAATATCGTTAGGCTTCAATGATCCCTGGGTATTCGATACTCCGAACCTGGTCGGCTTTAACTTCTTTTACTCGGAAAGAGGAGGAAGAGGTTATTATTACTATCCATTTGACCTCAGTCAGCTGGGAGGCTCAATTAGATGGGGACGCCGTTTCAAATGGCCGGATAACTATTTTCGCGGAACCTGGTTTCTAAGCGCTTCAGAAAAAGAATATAGAAACCTTGATGAATCCTACCTTCGGGATGTCCTGCTTGGAAATGCAAAAACTACGGGTGTAAGTTTCACCCAGGTAATTTCTCGAGACAGCCGTAACAAACCGGAATTTCCGACTATGGGTTCAGTAATGCGGTGGTCTTCCACACTTTCTGGTGGATTTCTCGGCGGTACAGAACACTTCCACAAACACAATTTTAGTATCGACTTCTATATACCAACATTCTGGAAATTCGTATTATTTAATCACATGGAGTTCGGAGTAATTAAAAAACTTTATGAATCTGGTATCATCCCCCCTGATGAACGTTTTATAATGGGTGGAAGCGGTATGATTTACGGAGTTGCCTTACGAGGATATGACGATAATCAGGTCGGTCCAAAACGTGGGAACTATAGCAGTTCTTATCTTCCGTATGGAGGTGAGACACTATTTAAATACTCATTAGAATATCGCTTTCCCGTTTCAGAAAATCCAACTATATACGGACTTGCTTTTGTAGAAGCCGGTAATGTATGGAAAAACCTATCCACGACAGACCCATTTGACCTTAAAAGATCTGCTGGCGTTGGTATCAGATTTTTCATGCCAGCCTTAGGTATGATTGGTGTTGATTTTGGATACGGTTTTGATGATATTGATCCTGAGGGCTCAACCGGCTATGGTAAACCTCAGGGTTGGAAGACACATTTTATTTTTGGAATGCCATTTTAATAATAACGGAGGAAATCGTGAAAAAGTTTGCAGTAACATTACTTGGATGTCTTTTCTTGGTCAGTATGACAGGCATCGCAAATGCCCAGTTAAAAATTGCATACGTCAATTCAGACAGAATCCTTGCTGAATTTGATGAAGCACGTGAAGCTCAAAGCAAGTTGGAAATTGAAGCTCGTAAATTGGAAGATCAATACAAAGGTTTGATATCAAATTTAGATAGTCTTAACAAAGAATATGAACGTCAAAAACTCATTATGAGTGAAGCTCGTCGTGCTGATAAGGAAAAAGAGATAACTCAGCTTCAACAATCTATTCAGAAATTCCAAGTAGAAAAAATGGGTCCTGAGGGAGAAATCTATAAAAAACAATCCGAATTAGTTGGACCGGTATTGGAGAAAATAAAAAAGATTATTGAGAAAGTGGGAAAAGAAAATAAGTACGATTACATCTTCGATACTGTCGCTGGAAATATTCTTTATGCCGAACCTGCACTTGATCTTACAGATAAAGTTCTCTATGAATTGAAAAGGACAGAATAGTTGATAGAATTTTCACTGGGTCAAATATCAAAAATAGTTGATGGAATCTTAGAGGGTGATGAAGCGTCTATTATTACCGATCTTGCTGAGATACAGCATGCAAAAGAGGGACAACTTACCTTTTTAGGAAACCCTAAGTATAGGAAGTATTTATCAATAACAAAGGCTACGGCTATCCTCGTTCCAAAAGATTTTAGCAGTTTCTATAAAAACCTTATTCGAGTAAAAAATCCCAATTTAGCTTTTTCCCTGATGATATCTTGCTTCCGCCCCACTCCTCCTCTTCCCAATCCCGGAATACACAAAACAGCCTGTATTGCTGAAAGCGCTAAACTGGGGGAAAATACATATATCGGTCCTAATGTTGTCATCGAGGATAAAGCTGTTATAGAGAAAAACGTTTCTATCTTTGCCAATTCATATATTGGTGCAGAAACACAGATTAAATCAGAATCTGTTATTCGTCCTAATGTTACGATTTACCATAATTGCCAAATAGGAAGTAAAGTACTCATTCATTCAGGCGTTGTAGTCGGAAGTGATGGATTCGGTTTCGTAAGAACTGAAAAATCTATAAAAAAAATACCTCAGGCAGGACGCGTTGTGATTGGGGATGATGTGGAAATTGGCGCCAATTGTTCGATAGATCGCGGAACCCTTGGGGATACTGTTATTTCTAAGGGAACAAAATTAGATAATCTCGTCCAGATCGCTCATAATGTTAAGATCGGAGAGTATTGCTTTATTGCTGCTCAGTCTGGAATAGCAGGTAGCTCAACTATAGAAAATGGAGTTACAATTGCCGGACAGGTTGGCGTTGCAGGACATCTTAAAATTGGAGCAGGGGCAATCATAGCCGCACAATCCGGTGTATCAAAAGACATCCCTCCTGGAACAATTGCTTTTGGCTATCCGGCACAAGAACAAAAGAAGGCGCGTAGGGAGATTGCGAATATACGTTCTATTCCTGATATAAAAGCGAAATTGAAAGAAGTTGAAAAAATGATAAAAGGGTCAAAATAGAGGAATTTTAATGTCGAGAAATCAGAGAACCATAAAAAAATCAGCATCAGTGTCCGGTATAGGTCTTCATACTGGAGTAAAAAGCACAGTTACATTTAAACCGGCACCTATAGACTCCGGTATACGATTTATTCGGACTGATGTAAAAAAATGTCCTGAAATAATTGCTGATATTAATCACGTAGTTGATATTTCACGCGGTACTACCATTGCTCAAAACGGAGTCCAGATCCATACGGTTGAGCACGTATTAGCTGCGGTCAGCGGCATGGAAATAGATAACATTTTTATAGAACTAAATAACATCGAACCACCTGTATGTGACGGAAGTTCTATTGAATTTGTAATGGCATTAAAACAGGCGGAAATTGTCGAGCAGGACGCAATACAAGACATACTGGTAATAGATAAAATTATCACTTACACTGATCCGAAAAATAAAGTTGACATTCATGTTCTTCCATCAGAAACTTTCTCGATAACATTTTTAATTGATTACCAGATTCCTGCCCTCGGTACTCAATATTCCAGCACCTATTCATTAGAAAAGGAATTTGAGACGGATTATGCTTCTGCAAGAACTTTCTGCTTTCTTAGTGAAATTGAAGTATTAAAAGCCAGAGGATTGATTAAGGGTGGAAATGTTGACAATGCTGTTGTATTCATCGACAGAGAAATTGATAAAGCCGAAATTGATCGTTTAAAGAAAATGTTCAACATTTCCAGCGATGTGATTTTGGGGAAAAATGGGATTCTCAACGGTGTGGAATTACGTTATTACAATGAAGCAGTCCGCCATAAAGTATTAGACCTTATAGGTGACTTCGCATTGCTTGGCGTACCAATTCAGGGTCATGTAATTGCCGCACGAAGTGGTCATGCTCATAATGTCAACCTTGTCAGAAAAATCCGGAAAGAATATGAAAAAGTATTAATACGCCAGAAGTATCAAACCTCAAAGGTACAGGGTGCGTTATTCGATATAAGTGCAATAGAGAAAATTCTTCCCCATAGATATCCATTTTTACTCGTAGATAGAGTCATTGATATGGTACCGGGGGAAACTGTCACTGCGCTAAAAAATGTTTCGATTAATGAGCCGTTTTTTAGCGGGCATTTCCCTATAAAACGTATAATGCCCGGCGTTTTAATTGTTGAAGCACTGGCACAGGCAGGAGGTTTACTTCTTCTAAACACAATAGGAAATCACGAAAACAAATTAGTTTACTTTACAGGATTAGATAATGTTAGATTTCGAAAGCCTGCTATCCCCGGCGATCAGATCCGACTGGAAATAAAATTGGTACAATTTCGCCTCTCCATGTGCAAGATGAAAGGCGTTGCATACATAAACGATGATGTAATTGTCGAAGCTACAATGATGGCATCTGTAGTAGATATATAATCAATATGGAAAATATACACCCAACAGCTATTATACATCCCGAGGCATCTATTGGGAAGAATGTAACCATTGGCCCATATTCCTGGATTAATGAAAACGTAACAATCGGAGAGAATAGCCAGATTGGTTCTCACGTAGTTCTTCTACCTGGAACCCATCTGGGCAAAGAATGTAAAGTAATGCATCATGCTGTTTTGGGTGAAATACCACAAGACCTTAAATTTGGTGGCGAAACAACTACGGTTGAAATAGGAGACCGTACAACTATTAGAGAATTTGTAACAGTAAATAGAGGTACGAAGGCTCATTGGAAAACGGTAGTAGGTTCAGACTGTTTTATTATGGCATACGTTCACATAGCTCACGATTGTATAGTTGGTAATAATGTAATTATGGCAAATGCCGTAAACCTTTCCGGCCATGTAGAAATTGAGGACTGGGCAATCGTCGGAGGAATGGTAGGAGTTCACCAGTTTGTTAAAATTGGGCAACACTGTTTTATTGGTGGTCACTACAAAATTACAAAAGATATCCCTCCATATATCATTGTAGCTGGAGAACCAATTGCCTACAACGGAATAAATATAATCGGACTGAAAAGACGTGGTTTTACAAGTAAGACCATTCAAACTATTAAGCAAGCCTATCAACTGATATTTCGTTCTGACTGCAATGTTTCTGATGCAGTTAAAAAAATTGAAGATAATGGGAACCTCATTCCTGAAGTTCAAAATGTTGTAAAATTTATTAAAAACAGCGAGCGCGGAATAATTAAGGGAGTTGGATAAAATAACATGCGAGTATTAAATATACATTTATAACACCAATATAGATAACACGAACGACCAACGTATTCTATCCAACACCTTAAATAGAATAACACTACAATTCATTGTTTTGTCTCTTAAAAATAATACCATATCACTAACTCTCTTACTGATACTTACACAATTTTCATATAGTTTTTCTAATGGATTGGATATTTCAAATGTAAATTCTTCATCAGTCCGCTCAACTTTAAAACCGATAATATCTATGATTGCAGTCGAACAGGAAGCTCCTCTACCATTATTTTCTTTCACAGAAGAACCAACAGTCCTGATAGGTAGTAAATTTTTCTCTTTTGCCTCTACTAATGGAACATCTATAGATATTGGATTCCCAACTTTTTGGTCAGGAATTGCTATATCGCCGAATTTTTCTTTAGGCGGTCAAATGGGTCTTGCTAAGTGGAAAGGCAATAATATTAACACAACAGGATTTTCGCTCACTACATCTTCAGGCAAATCAGATAAAAAAAATATTTTCAGTGTTTCTGTAAGTCACCTTTATGGTCCTGATGACTTTCATTTACGCGATCTTAATGCAACAATTTGTAGATATTATAAGTTTTCAAAATGGAATCTTGCATTCGCTTACACCGCTCATTTCGTTCAATGCAAAATACATGTAACGGATAATGAAGACCAAGATCAAAGCTACAACCCAGTTGAAAAAATGAGAATTAACCATTTGAGATCCGGAATTTACAGACAGTTCACAAAAAAAATTAATGCCGGTTTGGAACTAGATGCCTCAACCAGCATTCTAATGATAGCGTTTTCAATAATTGGATATCTTTAAAAATGCTTAATCAAAGAAAGAAAGTATCAGCGAAAAATACATATTGCTTTACAAGTAGCTTTGCCACTTTTCAGCTTATTTTGCAGGTAAATTTATGAAAAGATTAACTATACTCGGCGCCACAGGCTCTATTGGTAAAAACGCTCTCAAGGTTATAGATGCTAAACCGGAAAGGTTCGAAGTTCACTATCTTACCGCAGGTAAAAATGGGCAATTACTTGTTGAACAGGCAAAAAAGTACAATCCTAAATCCGTTGCAATTGCTGACGATTCTCAATATTTCTTCGTTAAAAATGAATTGAAACCTCTTGGGATTGAAGTTTTAAGTGGCAGAGGTGGCATTCTACATATCGCTGAAAAAAATGATGCTGATCTTGCTATAAATGCCATTGTGGGAGCTCCGGGATTGGAGCCAACTTACCGTTGTATAGAAGCAGGAATAGATGTTGCGCTGTCTAACAAAGAATCTCTTGTGATGGCTGGTAAACTTATAATGAATCTCCTGAAAGAACGTAATGTCAAACTATATCCTATTGACAGTGAACACAGTGCAATCTGGCAATGCCTTGTGGGAGAAAAGCCGGAAAGTATAAAACGTATAATTTTAACCGGTTCAGGAGGACCTTTCAGAACAAAGCCTGTTGAGGAATTTCAATATATTAAACCTGAAGATGCTCTTAAGCATCCTACCTGGAATATGGGCAAAAAAATAACTATCGATTCGGCTACTATGATGAATAAAGGACTGGAAATCATTGAAGCAAAATGGCTCTTCGATATTCCACCGGAAAAAATAGATGTTATTATTCATCCTCAATCAATTATACATTCTATGGTAGAATTTATAGATGGTTCAGTCAAAGCCCAACTCGGTCTTCCGGATATGAAGTTACCTATACAATACGCACTAAATTATCCGGAAAGAATCAATGTTGCATGGGAAGATACTGATTTTTCAAAAATAGGGAAATTGAATTTCGAGACACCTGATTTTCAAAAATTTCCTTCTATTAAATTAGCGTATAATGCGTTAAAACGTGGTGGAACTGCCCCTGCAATCCTTAATGTTGTTAATGAATCCGCTGTCTATGCTTTTCTTGATAATAAAATAAAATTTACTGATATTTCAGCCTTTGCAGAGAAGGCGCTTTCAGAGATTAAGATAATTGACAATCCCTCACTATCCAATATCTTAGAACTGGAAAAAATAGGATATGAATTTGTTCAGAGCCAAATTAACTGAAGTGAGGATAACAATCGATACAGGAGCAATCGACATTCCACAGAAAGGATAAATACCTTATGATATCAATACTTGCGGTAATTATAGTAATTGGATGCGTAATTTTCTTTCATGAACTTGGTCATTTCACATTCGCCAAACTCACTGGAATGAGAGTTGAGACTTTCTCACTTGGATTTCCTCCACGGCTCGTTGGGAAGAAAATAGGAGATACGGACTATTGTCTTTCAGCAATTCCTATCGGCGGATATGTAAAGGTATCCGGTGTTATTGATGAAAGCATGGATGCTGAAGGTTTAAAAGGAGAACCATGGGAATTTCAATCTAAAAGCACTATACAGAAATTACTTTTCATTACCGGAGGAGTTCTATTTAATCTTATTCTCGCTGTCATAATTTTTTCAATCTTAACCGTAAGTACGGGCATCTATGAAGCAAGCCCCGAAGCAATAGTGGATAGTGTTATTATTAATCTTCCAGCTGACTCTGCCGGTATTCAATCAGGAGATAGAATAATAGCTGTGAATGGTATTGCTATTTCTAAATGGGAAGAGATGACAGAATTAATTCATGCACATCCAAATGACTCAATTCTTGTGAAATGGGAAAGAAATGGTGTTGAATACAAAAAAGGCATGAAGACAATAGCGAATAAGGTTTTAAAAGGCAGTAAAATTGTTGATACTGGTATGATAGGTATTAGCCCAATTCTTACTCATCGCATCGCCGGTTTCTTCGAATCTATTCGCAGTGGACTATCAAATACATGGTATTGGCTAAAAATAACAGTGGTCTCTCTTAAAATGTTGATCACAGGCGAAGAGTCAATTAAAAATCTTGGTGGACCAATATTTATAGCTCAATTAGCCGGGCAATCTGCTAAATCGGGAATAGGGAGCCTATTTGGATTCATAGCTATAATCAGCGTCAATATAGCTCTGCTAAATATATTGCCAATACCTGCACTTGACGGCGGTCATTTCGTTGTTATTATAATAGAAGCAATTATTAGAAAACCACTATCCATCAAAGCAAAAATGCGAATACAGCAAGTAGGACTGGCAATTATTCTCACATTAACAGTCCTTGTATTTTACAACGATATAATGCGGCTTCTTAAATAAACTCTTATAAAATTTCTTTGCTATATCGCTTCAATAAATACTTATAGATAAAGCCAATTAATAATTTTGGCTCATCTACTAAAAAATTTCACTGCATATTATTTTTGGCAATACAACTGCTTCTTCTAGTAGAGCTGATCTTTCTACAATTTCCTGAAGGTTATGCCTTGTAAATATTTCGGTCAA
The DNA here is from genome assembly GCA_964441235.1 of uncultured bacterium. GTDB lineage: Bacteria > Fidelibacterota > UBA2242 > UBA2242 > UBA2242 > BS750m-G69. The sequence goes on from CAYTUQ010000046.1 coordinate 12,594, forward strand.
TTTATTGATGAGGGGCATACCATTTAGCTTGTTACGTTTGATTTTATTTAGCTCACTTTGAACGGCTATTCGATTAACATTTCGAAATGCCTTATCAAGTAAGTTGATCTGTGCTCTTAGATCTTCACTTTCTATTTCACTGTAAATTAGTTTAAGTTCGCTGACGACATACTTCTGTGCAGCTGTAAGATTAAATGTATGTTTCTGTTCAACAAAACGTTTTTCGATTTCTTCATTAAACTGAGTTTTTACTTTCTGAACAATACCATTATATCCTTTGGGAAGAGGTTGTACAGGTTTACCAGATTGAGATTTTAGTTTTCCGAGAATTCCCGTTATATCCCTATTTACAATTTTACCATTTTTATCAACTAAAAATAGTTGATTATAATTCCCTGCCTGACAGAAGATATAATAAGTATTACCATCAATTTTAACTGAGGATCGAATTCCATCACGAAGATTGGAAATACGGTTGAACTCTTTGGGATTTTCTTCCTTTAATTGGCGAATAATTTCTTCAGCTTCATTCAAACCTATCGACTCATCTTCTTCTTCAAAGAGTGAGAGCTGTTTCATATTTGTCTCATAGATGGCATACATAGCTTCATGGTTGATTTGTTCTGTTTTATCAAGGATTTCAGTGTCCTGACCAATTGTGTCGTGAATCTCCTGAATTCGGCGACTTACTATTTCACGAAGGTTTAAATTTTTGTCGAGCTCAGTATCCGGAAGAAAGTTAAATCCATAAACTTTATCATATTCTGAACCAATGCGGTCTATTCTGCCAAATCTCTGGATTAACTTTACAGGATTCCAATGAAGATCATAATTGATAACCTTATCACAATCTTGAAGGTTTAATCCCTCAGATAGCACATCTGTTGAAATTAACATTCTTATTTCATCTTCTCCCTTTCTCAATGTGTATTTATTAGCCTTTGGTGCAAACCTGTTAACTAATGAATTTTTATTTTCTATTCCTGTAGATGCTTTTCTTATAACAGGATTATTAGAAGGATTTAGGTTATCATAAAGATAATCTACAGTTTCAGCAGACTCAGAAAAGATAATCACTTTGCCTATATTTAAGGGAACTCTGCTTAAAATTCCTTTAAGCTTTTGGAGTTTCGCATCTTTTTCAGGTGGTATTTTATCTTTATCAACAATTTCTAAAATTTTCTCCAGAATATCTCGATCATGTTCGATATGTTTCTTCAAACGTTCTATATCAAAATCATTAGCATCATACTTACCGGTAACTTTCCTTAACTCTTGAATAAGATCCTCTTCACTATAATTATCAGAACCATATAGTAGCTTCTGAGCATCTTCACCAGCAGGAATAATACCTTCATTTAGGCTTGTAATAAAGGCATTCTGGACTTTAATAAGACGTTTAATGGTCATTCTAAAAGCATATACACTGCTCTCAAAGCGTTTAAACAATAATACACGCATTAGACCACGTAAATTTATTCCTGCTCTTTGAAGATCATTATAAGGTTTTTGTTTCTGTTTCTCTTGTTTAACATAATGCCATAATGCAAATCTGGCATAAGTCAACTCTCCTGGTATTGGCTTTTTCTTATAATCAAACCTGGCTTTCCCAAGGTGTCTTCTAATTTCCTGATATAAACCTTGATAAGTATCAGCTATTGAGTACTTTATTGTTTCAATTTCTCTTCTCGGGAAAAATCGTCTTTTACCGCCTACAATGATGTAAGCTCTTCTTTTCCCATTAACATAATCTTCAAAATCATCTGGATCTACTTTTTGGTTGGTCTCTGAGTCATACCCATACCATCGTAAAATATGAGTTCTAGTTCTTCTTATAAGAACATATTGAAGCAGTGATTTAAATAAATTATTTGATATATCTTTTGGAGTATCATTATTTACAATCTTTTTAAAATACTCTTTCAGGTTCGGAGGATCAATGGGTATGTAAGTTATATCACCAGGATGAAATAACTTAATTTGGTTATAAACATCCATAGCAGATTTATTACGTGGTGTTGCCGTCAATAATAAAACCTTTTTATATCCAGTCTGTAAGAAATCCTGAAGCACCTTGTAACGTTGCGGACTATGATGCCTGAAATGATGACTCTCATCTACAAGTATAAAATCCCTATCCCTATATTTAACATCTGAGACTAGAAAATTCCATTCATCTGAGTCAGGATCACCTTCCCTCAAAATTGACATAGGAACGACTTCAGCATTTAAAGAATATTGTGCATTATAGTTCTCCCACATATCTTCAAGAGACTTAGGACAAATGATCAACGATTTAGTATTTTCAGTGATAGAGAAATGCTTTAAAACCGCAGCTCCAATATAACTTTTCCCAACTCCCACAACATCGGCAGCAAAAGCTCCATTAAAATGTTTGATTATTCCAACTAATTGGCGTACCGCATTTTTTTGAAACTCTGCTAATGCCTCGGTAATTTCGTTGGTCCAGAGAAACTCTTTATCATCTTCCCCTTCTAACCGATCTTTAACAAGAGTATATAGCGTTTTCATATAAATATCATACGGTGTTGCAGTCTTAACTGCCCAGGACTCCTCCATTTCTTTAAGTAACGCAACATCAAAATCTTCAGCTTCATACCATAATTCATTAAACCACCGGGTTAATTCATCGTGGTTTTCTCCATTATCATGTACATATACATTTAGTTCAGTATTATTTGTAAGTCCAGCTAATGAAAGATTGCTTGATCCAACTATTGCAATCCCTTTGGATTGAGGCTGAGGATTATTGAAATCGAAAATATAGGCTTTAGCATGTAGTCGTGATTTAGTGTATACCTTTACTTTGAGTCTCCTATCAAGAATCATTTGACGAAGTAATTGAACCAGGCTCTCATTCTTATTAGTTTGATCAAGATCAGAAATAACATTCTTAATATCACTAATGGTTTTTGTCAACTCGTATTTTCGATCTGCAAGTTTAGGATATTTCTGCTTTTCAACCTCTCTGGATATCAATCTGAGTTGTCTATAGCTCCGGGCTAACTCTTCAATAGTAGGTCTATTACTCGTATTACCAATAATTAGCCTGACCTCTTTGATCTTATAACTGCCATCCGTTTCTTTCAAATTTAGTTTATCTTGAATAGCCTGAAGACCGGATAGAAAAAAGTATCCAACTGCAATCTTGGCTTTACTGGTGTAGTCCAACTGCTGATTTATTTCATCTGCAAGTTTTTTATTCCTGTTGTCTATGATTTGATGTGCCATTTTTAATTTCTAAAGTTTTTATTCTCTCTCATTTTAAAAAGCCTTTACCCAAACACCACCATGGCAGAGCAATGATCTTCTCGTGCATACGTTGAACTTTATTACCACAATGTAAAAGGACGCCAGTAACTGTTTCAGGATATTCCTCTATGAATAGACGAAGATTATCGGTGTCCGCATATCGGGGTGTTATGCTCAATTTCACTTCTATCGCTAACAATTTCCGTCCACGTTCGATAACAAAATCTACTTCTTTGCCAGTTGAAGTTCTCCAATAATAAATCGCCGCTTTCGGCATCATTAATTGCACCAATGTGTTCAGGTGAAGATAAATCATTGATTCAAGTACTCCACCTATTTCGCGTGAAGCTCTTAGGGATTCCACGTCATAATGTCCCGATAAAAATGCGACCAATCCCGGATCGTTCCAGATAATTTTAGTCGCTTTCATTAATCGCTTTGTTCGATTTACAGTATAAGCAGGTAGCCGTGTAACCAGACAGGTAGTTTCAAGGAGATTGATGTAACGGTGGATCGTCGGTTGAGTAATTCCCGTATCGCGTGATACTTCACTTTGATTAAGAATTTTACCACATCGCAGTGCCAAAGCAGTCATTAACCTTCGGAAGTCCGGCAGTGAATCAATCTGGGATAATTGTCGCAAATCGCGTTCAAGATATGTGGAAATATAACCTTCCCACCATCGTAAAACTGAATCGTCTTTCTCAAACCGCATTAAAGCGGGCATAAATCCCTTCCATAAATAGGGCAGGGGATCAATAGTCTGGGTGACATTATCTTCAAGGCTGGAAAGGTCTCCTTTAAAAAGTGTTTCCAAAAGATTTGAAAACTGCCACTCATTCATCTCACCGATTGTCATGGGAGAAAGTATCATGTAAATTGCCCTGCCGGCTAAACTTTCACTAACATTTTTCATCAATAGAATATTGCCTGAGCCGGAAAGGATAAAACGTTGTGGAGATTTTTGGGCATCTACTTCGAGTTTAACGGCATCCATGAGTCGCGGGGATTTCTGAACTTCATCTATAATCACATTTTCAGAACCCGCCCAGAGAGCAGCAGGGTCTTTACGGGCTTGCGACAGGATATCGTAGTCATCCATGGTGATATATCGCCAATCTTTAAAAGGCGATTCGTTCTGCAGCAGGGTGCTTTTCCCGACTTGACGGGCACCGCTAAGCACGACGATCGGGTGATCTTGTGAGGCTTTTCTCAGAACTTCCGCCAGCAGGCGCGGCTTGTAATTTAGTTTGAGATTTGAATGATATTCATTCATCATGTGAATAATATACAAAAAATTGTGTAAAAGTCAACAATCAGCCAAATCAAATTTTATGTAAAATTTTCCTTGATTTTTCTCTAAGAATAAATTAATGTACAAACAATCCAACATGTTTGGAGGTGGATGTCACAGACATCGTCCCGCTTAGGCGGGGTTTTCATTTTGACAATACAAACCGCTTAAACTCCAAACTTTTCGCACCAAAATTGATAAGTAGGCCAACCTCCATTTTGTAAGCACGCAAATAATTTATTATCTGCGCCCAGTGAACTTCTTCAACTTTAGTAATTGCTTTCAATTCAACAAGGACTTTATCTTCTACTACAAAATCAGCTCTCCTGGTGCCAACACTCTTTTCGTGGTAAAATATAGGCATTTCAACTTCACGCATAAATTCAAGTCCAACTCTTGTAAGCTCAATCGCTAAACAACGCTGGTAAATAACCTCTTGAAACCCATTCCCAAGATAGGAATGCACACTCATCGCACAACCGATAATTCTTTTGGTAATACTAGAATATTTGTATGTCTCTTCTGTCATTTCTCACAGATTTACGGATTCCACTGATTTCATCTATATACTTCATAAACAATCAAAACAATCTGTGTAATTAGCGTAATCAGCGTCTATCTGCGATTCTGACATTTTCACACACTCCTCGCCTTCTCCAATCGCCTCTGCACTAACTCACATACCGACCAATAGACTTCCTTCCGCTCATCTTCAGTCAATCCGATAGCATCAAATACTATATCATCAAGGGCTTTGCGGTCAGGTAGTGGATTCGGCTCCTGGGAACGGATTTGATGTTCCCTATCGAGACCACATTCTTTGAATATCGAAAATTGAGATCTTGAAATAACATCTAATTTTTCATAAAAATCTACTTTAATAAAATCCAAATTCTTAACATCATATACTGGCAATTTCAATACTCCCTGTCCCATTCCGTGAAATCCCTTTAATTCACGGAAAAAAGAGTATATCGTTGAATTAAGAAATACTGAATAATTCCAACTGCTATCGTTTTCAAAAAAGGTTATGCCATAGAACTTATCTGATTCAAGTAAATAGCCAGGATTTATGTAAATCCTGTTCATATCATTGATTGATTCCATCCAAAAACAATCAACAGGTTTCCAGTTTCCAAGATTATACCACAAATTTCTTGAACAACACGTAGGTCTTTTATTATAACCTTTTTGTTCCCCAAATTCTATATATTTCAAAACATCAGATTCTATTAATTCTTTCTTTTTTTTATCACACATTAACACTTTATAATGTAATTTTATTTTTGATAAATCTGAATTATTTGATTCTCTTGGACTCTTAATCACAGGCTTCAGAAACTCCTCCTCAATTCCCCACTCATCAATCTTTTCCTGTGTTAAATAGAAGAACTCATTCGCTCCTGTTGTAAATCCACGTCGAACTTCTGCAATATCTCCCAGTCTTACTAATTTATCTTTGCCCTTTTCGAGTATAGTGTAATAAATATCCGACGCTCTCAGGTATTTCCCGCCCCACTTATCGCCGACATAGGATACGTATCTGGGAATATCATAAGTTTTGGGAGTTAAAGGAGTTTCGTGAGATTCGGAACCTGCTGTTAATAATTCTTCTGATGATTTAGTTATTATTCGATATTCAGGTGTGACCTTTTTATCTATTGCTTCATCAATTTCTTCGAAGATAATAGGATTCAGTATGTTTTCAAAGGGTGTTTTGAACATTACAAATTTCGACTTTTGTTTTTGATCAATTTGCATTTGAGGATTTCCAAAGAGACAAATAATTGTGTTTACATCCGCTGTTTTAAATGTACGTTTTACCTGATTATCAATAATCATTCGGATTGGGACATTTCTGATCAGAAATTCCTGTAAATCCTTGCCATATCCCACATCGAGCCATGAATTGGAAGTAACAAAGCAGAAACTCCCTATATTATTAAGAAGCGATAAACCATGAATATAAAAGTAAACATAGAGATCATTTTTAGCGTTCATCTTCCTTGCAGCCTTCCCGGTTTTTTCATTATACCGAAAGAATTTGGGATAGGACTGGTAAATTGACTTTATAAGTTTTTCTTTATAGAGTTTTTTCCGTTCTCGCCATTTATCGTCAGTATAACTTTCTTCTTTCTCATGAGGGTCTGAGATCAATTCTTGCCGGACATAGGGTGGATTTCCAAGTACAATGTCAAATCCCTCTTTTTCGCCTTCGAATATCTCAACAAAAGAGATATCCCATACAAATGGAATAGCTGTCCGGTCTTTTAGTGCTATTCTTGCTGTTATTAAACGATAGAGTTTTTCTTCTAATTCCTTTGATCTTTCAACATTTTTCTGCCCACCTGCACGCTCACTTTCTCCAAATAAGGCTTCCTGGGGTTGCTCTAATTGCTTCATCTGATTCCTGATCCATTGAATTTGATTATCGAGAATCGAGCGAAATAAATTCAATTCTTCTCTGAAGCCTTGTTCCTTTGTTTTAAATTTCCTGACCTTTTCATTATCAAAGAATTTGAGTTTTTCCGCTTTAAGAGTTGTAATCTTTCCTAATAGGTAAGGAGGAAGACCTGAAAGTTTAAGATGAGCAAAATTTAGACCTCCAACCTGCTGTATTAAAGAATCACCTACGCGAATTTTAAAAGACATATTTGGTAAAAGCGGTTCAAGTGTTCGTTCTTCGATTTTCATATCGGTTTCTACAACCAATTGCAGCCATAGCCGCAATTCGCAAACATGCACAGCCCATTCCATAACATCAACGCCATATAAAGACCTGCCATTTATTCGTGCCATCGGCAGTGGGGAACTGAGTTTCAATCCTTGTCTCGTGGAGATCCCTTTGGGATTCTATTGGATTTTAGTCTTAGACCTTCGGTGTCAAGACTGGACTATTATCAGAAAGACCAGTTTCAATCCTTGTTCTATTGGATTTTAGTCTTAGACCACCTCACTTTATTCCGACAATAAAACTTCGATAATTGTTTCAATCCTTGTTCTATTGGATTTTAGTCTTAGACATGTGCTAATATAGAATCCTTCCACATCTGTTTGGACCAGTTTCAATCCTTGTTCTATTGGATTTTAGTCTTAGACAGCAAAATCGCCGTCGGTATCAACCTCTCCCGGCGAAGTTTCAATCCTTGTTCTATTGGATTTTAGTCTTAGACCGGAAGCCGGGAAACTCTTTGAACAGGCGCTGGCTGAGTTTCAATCCTTGTTCTATTGGATTTTAGTCTTAGACCTTCGATCCCAATGAAGGTTTTGTAGCGGAATCCTGGAGTTTCAATCCTTGTTCTATTGGATTTTAGTCTTAGACTGATATGTCCTCACATATATCAAGTCCATCAGTTGAGTTTCAATCCTTGTTCTATTGGATTTTAGTCTTAGACTAAGATACAGCCACCTGATGCCAATTTGTATCAATGTTTCAATCCTTGTTCTATTGGATTTTAGTCTTAGACATGTTAATGCCCTCGAAAGTCCGGAGGGCTTTTTGGTTTCAATCCTTGTTCTATTGGATTTTAGTCTTAGACGCCTGCCAATGTATCTTTGCCGTCAAATAATTCATCAAGTTTCAATCCTTGTTCTATTGGATTTTAGTCTTAGACATGTCAAGAAAATCCGTGAAGAGCAGGAACTTGCCAGTTTCAATCCTTGTTCTATTGGATTTTAGTCTTAGACTTAGAAAATGGGAAAATGCCATTGTCGAAAAAGACGTTTCAATCCTTGTTCTATTGGATTTTAGTCTTAGACCAGTTAGATTTTTTTTCGTTTACATCCCGTCATTTTTGTTTCAATCCTTGTTCTATTGGATTTTAGTCTTAGACCAAATAACATTGCATCCTGATAAATTGAATCAACCTTGTTTCAATCCTTGTTCTATTGGATTTTAGTCTTAGACTTGATTGCTTGATAATCCATTCTGGAGCACTTACAAGTTTCAATCCTTGTTCTATTGGATTTTAGTCTTAGACAATTTAGGGAAATAGTGAAGAATAAGGATTAAGAAAAGTTTCAATCCTTGTTCTATTGGATTTTAGTCTTAGACACGTTTCCAGTTTTATGAGGTTGTTGTTATGAAAAAGTTTCAATCCTTGTTCTATTGGATTTTAGTCTTAGACAATGTATTCAAGATACTCTTTTGTGTTCATATTTTCCCGTTTCAATCCTTGTTCTATTGGATTTTAGTCTTAGACGGAGGTAATGAAGCCAGATAGGGAGTTAAGTGAGTGGTAGTTTCAATCCTTGTTCTATTGGATTTTAGTCTTAGACGGTACTTCAGGTATAATACTTGAGCATACCAAATATCGTTTCAATCCTTGTTCTATTGGATTTTAGTCTTAGACGTAGAAAATAAGATTATGAGGTTCAACCTTATTATTAGTTTCAATCCTTGTTCTATTGGATTTTAGTCTTAGACCCGTCGGTGTCAACTTCTCCCGGTGAATAGACAATACCAGTTTCAATCCTTGTTCTATTGGATTTTAGTCTTAGACCTCCTTGAACAGGCTAAAGTAATAAGCAAGTATATGTTTCAATCCTTGTTCTATTGGATTTTAGTCTTAGACCGAGTTAATACAGTATAGTATTCATAATCACATTGATAGTTTCAATCCTTGTTCTATTGGATTTTAGTCTTAGACTTGGTTGGTTAATGGTGATGTATATCTATATAATGGGTTTCAATCCTTGTTCTATTGGATTTTAGTCTTAGACTGACAATGAATACGGTGACGCATTTCAACAGAAGTAGTTTCAATCCTTGTTCTATTGGATTTTAGTCTTAGACCAAATTTTAAATTGAGGTGAATCATGGGAAAAATAGAGTTTCAATCCTTGTTCTATTGGATTTTAGTCTTAGACATTAAGGTATGTGGAGCATAATGAATTTATTTGAATATAGTTTCAATCCTTGTTCTATTGGATTTTAGTCTTAGACCCTTCGAGTAAGGAAGCGATCGAGGATGCTATTCGGTTTCAATCCTTGTTCTATTGGATTTTAGTCTTAGACAAAGATGCACAAAAGACCAGGCATCGATTCCTTTCGAGTTTCAATCCTTGTTCTATTGGATTTTAGTCTTAGACCTTCATAATTACCCTTCTGATTACTGGAGATATGAAAGTTTCAATCCTTGTTCTATTGGATTTTAGTCTTAGACCTACTTATGAATAGCTTTGAAAATGCCGTTTGAAGTGTTTCAATCCTTGTTCTATTGGATTTTAGTCTTAGACTTAACAGAGACTTTTATTCCGGGTCGTGCCCTGGAGTTTCAATCCTTGTTCTATTGGATTTTAGTCTTAGACCTACTTATGAATAGCTTTGAAAATGCCGTTTGAAGTGTTTCAATCCTTGTTCTATTGGATTTTAGTCTTAGACTCAAGAGAAGTAAGCCACCCGGTACTAAAATATTTGTTTCAATCCTTGTTCTATTGGATTTTAGTCTTAGACAACTTCAAAGTTATATGTTTCCCTCTAAACCAATTTAAGTTTCAATCCTTGTTCTATTGGATTTTAGTCTTAGACTCCACGGCAGAAGAGTACAAAATTCTATACTGGCTCTAGTTTCAATCCTTGTTCTATTGGATTTTAGTCTTAGACTTACCTGCGCTGACGATTATTCCCCTCCTTTATCTAGTTTCAATCCTTGTTCTATTGGATTTTAGTCTTAGACACATTTGGAGTTATGTATTTCGATTCGACATTCAGTTAGTTTCAATCCTTGTTCTATTGGATTTTAGTCTTAGACAACGCTTAATGGATTTCAGGAAGTGAACTGGCACTCCAGTTTCAATCCTTGTTCTATTGGATTTTAGTCTTAGACGATAGATTATTCACCAGTACGGTTCTGGGTGCTCGTCTGTTTCAATCCTTGTTCTATTGGATTTTAGTCTTAGACATTGTAGTACAGTAGAGAATATCAAAAACACAGTAGGTTTCAATCCTTGTTCTATTGGATTTTAGTCTTAGACAATTCTTGGATTATAAAAATCTCTATGATCTCCAACGTTTCAATCCTTGTTCTATTGGATTTTAGTCTTAGACCTAGATTTGGTTATCCTAAAGATAATCCATTTCAAAGTTTCAATCCTTGTTCTATTGGATTTTAGTCTTAGACTTGGTTTATGTCAATGATGATGGAAAAGAAATAACTATGTTTCAATCCTTGTTCTATTGGATTTTAGTCTTAGACGATGGCGGAATGATACTATCAGGAAGTGGATGGACTGTTTCAATCCTTGTTCTATTGGATTTTAGTCTTAGACATAATAACAGTTTCGCCGTATATATACATTAACTAGTTTCAATCCTTGTTCTATTGGATTTTAGTCTTAGACACAGCTTTCAATTCTTCAATACTTTGCTCAATACAAGTTTCAATCCTTGTTCTATTGGATTTTAGTCTTAGACTGCTCTAATAGAATCACCTTCGCCAACAGGAATAGAGTTTCAATCCTTGTTCTATTGGATTTTAGTCTTAGACCAAGATTCCCTTCCTGTGGATTGAAATATTTATTTGGTTTCAATCCTTGTTCTATTGGATTTTAGTCTTAGACCGAAATGTCCTTACTATGATTGTTAAGTCTTGCCTTCAGTTTCAATCCTTGTTCTATTGGATTTTAGTCTTAGACATGAAAAATCCAATTGTATCTGTCAGGGGAGTAGAAGTTTCAATCCTTGTTCTATTGGATTTTAGTCTTAGACATGATGATACTGAAGTGTGGGATTTGCTTAGTTTAAGTTTCAATCCTTGTTCTATTGGATTTTAGTCTTAGACGATTTTCACCGAAGCACACGATGAAGAAGTTGAATATTGTTTCAATCCTTGTTCTATTGGATTTTAGTCTTAGACTTTACTCCTTTTTGTTATTTGCTTTGATGGGTATTTTAGTTTCAATCCTTGTTCTATTGGATTTTAGTCTTAGACTAAGTTTTGAATAATTGAGGAGGTTAATTCTTCACAAGTTTCAATCCTTGTTCTATTGGATTTTAGTCTTAGACGATTCAAGGCTGAGCGCTTCTTTATGGGCAGCGTTAAGTTTCAATCCTTGTTCTATTGGATTTTAGTCTTAGACAGCGAAACCTCTATTATTCTCTTGATAAAAGTGAAGATAAAGGGTTCCAAATCTTTCCCTAATCCGTAATATTTCTGTCATAATAATAAACAACTTCCTAATAATTCCAAAAGAATTTATAATATTTTTCTCAGCGTAACAAATTAAATATTTGCTACTTATGTCAAAGAGCAAATTTATACACAAATATTTTTATAACAACAGTCGAAACATCGAACTTTTGTTTTAGTCTTGTTTGGTATCTTTTCTTCTTTGATGATATTTATTATTTCATTAACGATTTTCATTGCTTCGTTGCACAGCGAAGAGGTTATTAATACCTCATTCATTTTAGAACCATCACGAATATAAAAAATGTAACCGCGCTTCACTTCCATTTTATATGTTTCTGAAATTAGCATTGCATATAAAGCCGTTTGAATTTTGTGAGTCTTATAAACATACTTTTTGTAGGTCGAATATTTATAATCTATTGGCGCTAAAGTTTCGTCCTGCAAGTAAGCAACTTCATCTACAATTCCTCTAACATGCAAATTTTCCGAGGACATATAAACATCCATATCTTTTTTTATCATTGGAATCTTTTTCCTGAGATAATCCTTATTTTGCTTTAAACGATTTTCATGAACGATGCGTCCTTTTTGGACTTTGTAGCGTTTGTCTTCATATTGAGGAATTTTTAGAACATTAAGGAAAAATGTAAATCTTGGACAATACAGGTATTCCATCACCTCCGATGGAGTTATAAGAATGGGGTTTTTTACATCATCTATAAACATAATATCCTTTAGCGGTGAACCACCCGCCTTACTGAAGTTGGGCAGGCTGAAGCGGTTATAAGTAGCTCGGTATATTCCTTACCGCCATGTTTTCCGCAGGAATAACTATTGGAAAAACATGTTGTTGTCTCAACTGCCATCTTGATACCCTTGAGACAACACCCAAATTTACCTGTCCGGCTTGTCCGGCAATTGACGGGCTTTTTGACGGATTTGGGTGACAGATGCCACTAACCAAACCACTGAACCGATTCATCTTACAGATCCGTATGGATCGGTTTATTCATTAACAACAAACTCATGATTTATAGCATCAAAAAACAAGAAATTTTAGATTTAAATTTAAGGACAAACTGCATTAAAATTTATCTCTTAATAACTTTGGCAATCAGAAAATATAATCTGAATAATTTTGAGAAGATTCTTTAAGTCTAACACCTCTTTTATAATTATAATCTACATTGCAAAAGGCAAATCCCTTTTCTTTGCATTTTCCAATTTGTTTTGCTGCCCATATTGGAATATCTACAATATAATTTGAAATATAAGTTTTGTCTTTATCTGAAAGATATTCTAAAAACTTCATAGGAATTATTGGTATTTTTGCATTTTTTATTTTCCGAGTGTAAGTATCCTCATCTTTAACTGATACATCTTGAATGAAATTATAATGTTCTTGAATTTCACCATATAATTTTAGACCTTCTAAATAATCTTGATTTTCTTCAACTTTAATATCTTTATAAACTTCATTAACAATATCGATAAATTGTTGCTCTGTAATTCTATTATTATTGTATTTTTGAAACTCAAGAAAACTCTTTTCAAGAATATCTTTCCCATAAAATTCAGCTTTTTCAGTATGATGGAAGATGACGATCTTTGTATTTTCTTTTTTTCTTTTTCTATTTACTCTTCCTGCTCTTTGAACAATTGCATCAGCCGGAGCACTTTCAGTAAATAGAATGTCAAAATCAATATCTAAAGAAACTTCAACAACTTGTGTTGTAATTACTAAATTTCTCTCTGATTGATCTTCAGAAACCTCTTTAATCTGCTTTTCTTTTTGAACACGATCTTTTTGGATAAAACGTGAATGATAACAGATTGGTTTGTATTTGTTATATTTCTCATACAAGCGGATTGCCTCATTAACTGTATTTACAACAATCAGAACTTTTCTATTTTTCTCAATTTCGCAAATAATCTGCTCATCAAGTTCATCTACATTACAATTATTGACTTCGAATAAATTTCTCGATTCTTCTAAAAGAGATTTATTTTCAATCAGTTTTATTTCAGTCAATTCTTGCTTAATTAACTTTTTCAAGAACTTCGGTATAGTTGCTGACATAATAAAGAATTTTGCTTTTAGTTCTTTAAAATGCCTGATTGTAGCAATAATAAGACCTAAAGTATAAAAATCATAAGAATGAATTTCATCGATGATTATTCGAGAATGAAAACAATTAAATTCTTTCATCTCCCAATATCCGATATTAAAACCACAGGTTAATATCTGATCGACAGTTGCCACAGTTAAAGGTTTATGAAACGTTTTTTCTCTCAAATATTCAAGATATTCATAATTATCGTCTAATTCTTTATGAAATGAATAAGCACCGGAATGAACCAACCCAAGATTATCCGGTCCAAAATAATCATCTTTCATTCTTTCATAAATTGCATTTGAAGTTACTTTTGTGGGAAGCAAGTAAAGGATTTTCCCCATTTTCTCACCAGACCACAAAAGCGATGCTTCTGTTTTTCCTGAACCTGTTGGCGCAATTACAAGACAATCTTTTTCAGTATTAGAACATTTTAGCTGAAAATCAGAAAAAGTAATAGATGTTGCTTTTTTGTTTTCTAAACCTGATTTTATAATTTGTGATTTGACTTTCAGATTTCCGAACAAGGATTTATTTGCTGAACCAAACCAATCACATGTATTCAAGATACCCTTATAGAAAACGTATTTAACTCGATCAACAGATTCCAAAGAACTTATTCTTTCCCAAATCAACTTCCAGAACATATCATAGAATTGATGTCCGCTTAAATAGGGGAAATTATTAAAGTAAGTGGATTTAATTTTAAAACCAGACTTGTTTAACAAGCTCTGGAAATAGTCCACGAAATCAACAATATCCTGTTTGCAATATTTAACTTCTCTATGTTGTTCAGGTTCAAACAACTCTTCATTTAATTTACGATGATGACTGAATACAGCTGCAAGTGGCACAAGGTCTTTATTTAAAAGATTGGCTAATACAATTCCAGAGAAAAGTTCATGCCTAAAATTCAAATCGTAATTATAGCCGCACCCTTCAATCCTCGCAATTATCATGTTTTGAAAGGATTCAACTATCTTTCCGATATCATGAAACAGAACCGTTAAAAAAGATTTTTGCCACATTTCAGAATCCGGGAAAAGAGGATAATATGTTTCCTTTAAACAATCCCACACACTGAGACAATGATTTGTATGCTCAATTAAGGTTTCATCCGTTTTTGCATATATCTTTCTCATGGACAGTGATCGAATATTGGAATTGACATATTTTTATATGTCAGAGCCGGTATCATATTTTTTGACTTAACCTTCATTCCAATAAACGTTATTTCCTTGCGTGTTTTTATTTTGCGAACTCCGTTCTCAGCAAAGATAAACGAATATGGTAGATTATAAACCTGCGGAGCCGATAGAGGGGTATATCGATATTCTTTTCCGACAACAAGATTATCCAGATCAATTTTAACATCATCAATATAATTCCCTATAAGTACACAATTTTCAAATATAGTGTCCTCACTGACTAACGGATTCTCGATCAGCGTCGTTTTTTGGATTTTTAATAGTGAATCACTACTACCCATAACAGTCGGAAAACACGGATTCTGAAATGCTTCATGTAATTGTCGAATTATATTTTTATCAGATACAAAAACAAATACATAACGATTTAAGTAGTGATATTCTTTCTGAATTATTGTATCTCGATTCTTCGGTTTGGAAGAAAGTGCTTTCCATAAATCCTGGTAGTGACCTTCGGAAACACCCATAATCCCTATTTTTATCATTTTATCGGAAAAATATTGCTGGGCATCTTCGTAGGGTAATCCCAGGACAGCCCCCACCAAACCGACAATAGTTGTCACCGGCGGCAACGGCAATGATTTATGAAAATTGTGAAATTCCGGCACACGAAAAGACGCCGTAATGGATACTGCTTCGATTATAAGGCCATCATTTTTTAACTCCATAATATTCCTTTACCCATTTTTTCATTTTTTCAAAACCATCTTTCAAAGTAACATATTCCCCTTTGATGTCACTGAATACAGCTTCTTGCCCGGCAAAAACATGCTCATCAATAAAATCCGAGTAGTCGCTTACAACAGTATTTAAACTCTCGATATCAACAGGATAATTCACCGTTTCTAAGAATACCGGATTTTTAGCTTTCATAAGCGCAGCTGCAAAAAACTTTGGCGAAATATCTGCAAGAAACCTTGTTTGCCGACCGCTGCTCCAAAGGTTCTGAAAAGCATCAACAAAAGCATATACACGCTTTACTTTTTCCTCATTGGCTAATTCTTTTGCAAATCCTTCGGTTTCACTTCCACAACCGATCCGATCTAATTCAATTAGTACCGTTCCTCTGTAAATCCCGGAGTGTATTTCTGTTTCAAATGGATTTGGATCTGCTCCTTTTTCCCTACCCATTAAGTTGATACTAAAATCAAGATCAGCCTTGTATTCAGACAAGGCAACCAAAGACTCTACACGTATTGGTGACGTTCTTGTCCGAGCTTTTTGCCCTGTTTCTTGTGCTTTCATATAGCCAAACAAATCATCATCAATGTATTTGACTGGATCACATTCAGTAAATGCTGGTGCTTTCTCCTTTTTACTGGGTTCAATATTTGATACTTTCCATCCAAAAGACTCAAGTTGATTCCGCAAAGCCCGGCGAATTGCCTGTGATGATACATAGGGTAATTCACTGTTATCTTCGAGTGTTATCTTTTTTATCGTGTTAATGTTATCAGCATCAGAATCCGAACCATTCAGACTAGCGAAACTGACTTTTGATAAATAGGTTATGGTGATTGAGTTAACTTTCATTTTTTTTCCCTTTCTTTTCAGATTTGTAGTTAAATGAATTCAGTGCCGAAATCAATGTTAGTTGTTTAAAATAATCAAAATTTTCATCGCAAAGTGTTAGGAGAATCTTCTTGTTAATACTGAATTCATTATATCGAAGTTGAAAAGAATTCAAGATACTCAGGAATCGCTCTTTTCTCCTGGATTTTCTCAAGGCAAATAGTTTACCCTTTCCAACATTTGGATTTGGGTCTCCTTTGGCAACATGACCGAGTTGACTACCTAATTTAATAGCTAGTTCTCGTGTTTCATCATCCATAGCTTTGTTTCCTCCATATTGAATTATTGTTTCATATATTCTTAGCCAATTCAAAATCCTGAAAAAATTCTGGTGAAACGATGGATTCATAAAGTTTGTCCAGACAATTTTTTCGCAGATAGATATTGTTGGTTTATGGTTTAATACTGCTTTTGCCCATTCATTTCGGAGCACGGTCAGATCTTCATTAGTTTTTCTTCTTTTCACCTTAATACTTTCTTTCTTGACTTTTTTCAAGTCCCATAATAAGTGTTGAAGATTTATTTGTCTCTCTTCTATCAGTCTAAACATTGTAAATAAGTAGTGGATATCGGTAAACTTATCCGCAAATACTGGTCTGTAAGTACTTTGACCATATTTCGGGGCACGTAAATAAAATACTTCGCTTTTAAAATTGATAGTCTCTTCGAATTCCAACCAATCATTTGAATCAACAAAATGCGGACGGACAAATTCGATCTTTTTATACAGTGTGTACATAATCATAATCATTTGCTCGTGAAAATGATTGAAAAAGTCTTTTATTTCATCTTTTCCGAACCTATACTCGTCATAGTTACTTGCATAGTTAGAATCAATTTGTTGATCTTTAGTATAAAACATCGACTTCAGTAGATTTGCGTTTATCTTCTCCAAACCTTCGATAGTACCACTGTTAAAAATGAATACATTTAACTCACCGCTCATTTTATAGAACGCATAAACAGGACTGAATCGCTGGAGATAAAGACACTTCCAGCATACTTTTTCTGTCCCTTTTAGCATAGAAACATAGTTATTTCCAGCGCTCATACCCCCAATGAAAGGTGAAAAACTTATTGATTCGTACACCTTTTTATAAGATTGACCACAAATTGAGCAAACTTTTTGACCATTATCAATCACTGGTAATTCAATAGATGGAATTGCAGTATTACGATTATTAAACCATATTTTTTTACCTATTGGAAGTTTGTTTTTTTCACAAAAACTCTCAATCTGTTCTGCTAGTACTAGAGTTTCTTTTTTAATATCCACAAATTTTTTCACTGATCCTAGTGGGGTTGTTTGGGCATTGTGTATAAGACATGCAAGTCCGCTTGTTTTAACCTTTGGGAATCTGACAAATTGACTCAGATTATCGTCATAATAAAAGCCATCATTACGTTCAATTTGGTTGCGTGAGATGGTATCATAAAATTCCTTACACATTTCGGTATACATTCCCATCAAAGCAGAATTAAGATTATCAGAGCTAATAGTTAGATCATTTCCTCGGATTGAATAATCAATATCGCCTTTTTCTTCTTTACGTTTAGTGCAGTATTTTATCAATCCGGATATACCGGCTGAAATAAACGGATCACTCGTTTTTTGAAATGTAATTTCCGCAATTGCATTGATCATCTTATCCTCCTATGGTGCATATATTTTCATGTGTTGATCTATGTAAACCGCTGAAGCGGTTATGATGGGTAGAGGGATGATCACATCCACCATGTTAAAACATGGTGTTGTCCTAAAATCAGTTGAGACAACACCACAATTCATTGTGGTGAAATTCCGATCAATTAACGAATAATCCAACCGATTCATCTTACAGATCCGTATGGATCGGTTTACTCTTTTCACCATCCCAAACCTTCATGCCACCTGATTTTCAAATGCCTTTATCGGACCTATTTCACCCTTCTAATTTTTCTCTAATGGTCCCTTCAGCAAAAGAAATGAACTTTTTCATCATTTCGTAATCCTGTTCAACTTGTTTTTTAGTAAATTCAACTAAATCTTGATAGTCGCTTTTAGAACGGTTTTCAAAAGATTGCTTAAAAAATTTACCAATCTCTTTTGGAAATATACCTGTTTTTACATAATTCTTATTGAAATATCCTATTAATTGTGTATGCTTTGAAGTAGTAAAATCATCAATTAGAGCAAGACAATTTACAACATAAAATAATCCATAATAAATTCTATTCATAGCTGCAAAATACTTTTCTTTTTCCATAAGTAGTTTAACTTCCTCAATACTCTCTTTACCTCTTGATAACCGATAATTGATTAAATTCTGCCTATCACTTTTTTTCATATTTCTACTCCATTATTCAAAACTTCTCTTACAAATGGCATTGCTTGATATAAACTGGTATTAATTAATTTTTTTGAAAATATTTTAGCATCAAAAACTACATCTCGTT
>CAYTUQ010000047.1:0-31068 GCA_964441235.1 uncultured bacterium
GCCTTTTTGCAAAACTTATCCTTTATTTTACCCACTCATTTTGAGAAGGAACCTTTTTTTCAATATATTTCAAGTTATAAGAAATACATAATCATTTTAATCCCAATCAAAAGGTCTTTTACCAATAGCGGTTAGCTCTGTATTATATTAAGAAAAATACAGAGCGGACGATTCTCTCTCGCTCTTTACAAGAAAAAAGTGAGTAAATAACCTTTAACGCTTTAAATCCTTAATTAAAAAATCAGTGACTGACCTAAGGAAAACACAAAACCTTTTGCATGATTAAACATCCCGCCAGTTTGCGAAAAACCCCAATTAAATAAATATCTTTTAAAGTTCAAACCGGAACCAATACCCCACTGGAATTTCTCCAAACCACCAAATGAAATACCTGCTCTTAGCGGCAACCATGGAATAGGTTTATATTCTGCGGCAAATGAAACCTTTGGTAAATAACTCGATGCAAAATCATCACTGAAATATTGTCTTATATTTGAATATAAACTAAGATTTGGGAGGACTTCATACTGAAAACCAAGCAGAAGATACGATGGATAATTAGAGCTGAATTTATCAATTGAAAAACTCGTATCGGTTTGAATACCTTCTTCAAATAAAGAATCTGCATATTCAAAGTCTTCAGATGCAATTTCCGTAAAATATGAATATTTTACCTCCTCTGCTTCTACCAATCCCCACCTGAGAGAACCAAGCAGGTTGTTCAATGATATATTTGCGCTCATTTTTTCATTTATAACAGCAGCCAAACCAATGTCAAATGCCATTCCAAAACCACCGGTACCATATTTGGCTTCTAAATCGCCATCGAGTTCGATGCGATCTTCAAATGTTGTAATCGAAGCATCTATTTTATCAAATCCTGCATACCCTAAACCGAATAATGCCTTAATAGATGCACCGGCAGATAATTGCTCAACATTGTCACTAATGAAAGGAATCTTAACCTCGCGTCCATGGGCTAAAGCAACTGTAACAACGGATTGCATTTCAACATTTGTATTACTTAAATCGAGTGGTTTCTCAAATTCATTGCCAAAGAACACAAAATGAAATAGAGATTTTGGAAGCACAACCGAACCTGTTACTTCAGAACCGATAGAAAACGCCCAATTACTGAAAGACATCTCAAGCAGTCTCATCTGAATCAACGGATTAATACTTAAGCCATCATCAGGGAAAAAAGATAACAGTTCTTCTTTATCCTCATCATCCAAATAGCCGCCAGTAAAAAAATGCTCATTAAGCCAAAATGGGGAAATTGCATTATTACTAATTTGCATGGATGGAAAAGGCACTAAGGGTAAAAACCCAAAATTCATAGAAAACTTAGGATTTCCTGATAGGCCTAAATTTGCCGGATTCCAACCAATAACATTGGCACCTCTTGCTTGAGTCGAATAGGCATTGGCAAATGCAACACTATGCGGATTCATGTAAAGTTGGGCAAAACTGCTAACATTCAACCCCAAAAATAAAACAACAATTAAGTATCTATATTTTTTCATGTTATCTTCTCCTAATTATCATTTTCTTTTAAATCAATTAAACCCTTTATCGAACCATGTAATTGTATGGCTAATGAATCACTCTTTAGTAACCGAGAGGGAATAATGTTATCGTTTTCATCTCTTAAACCCAATAATTTCACTTTGGCTTTGACATATAATGAGTCCTGAAAAAGGGAAAATTTGCTCTCATCGAGATATGCTATCTCGATAAAGGATGAATCAGGAAATAAGTGAAATGTAGTAAGGGTATCAGGAGATACGTCAGATATATCCTCGAAGTAAACGGTATCCTTCGCTGCAAGAACTTCCAGAACACCACCAAATTCAAACTTATTATCCATTTTTGAATAAAGTTTTATAGACTCCAATTCTTCTGGAATATCCTCCTTAACCAAGTTCGGGCTGATATTGACTTCAGCATTTTCCAAAATTTCCATTTCCATTGGAACAGTAATATACATTGTCCCACCCACATATTGATCGGTTGATACGGTCCCTGTACCGCCAATAGAAGCACTTCCATAAGCAATAATCTTCTTTGGTTTGATATTAACCAAATCAGCAGCATTAGGAATAATTACTCGCGGATTACTGGTAATATTTTGATGAACTTCTGAACTGCTTGTATCACCTTTGTCATTAAACGAAATCAGCATCAGATTTAATTCTACCGGAACATCAATATTAGTATCAAAATCAAGGATGATGTCCACATTAGTTAAATTAATACCCTCTAATTCTTCAGGCAGTGCATCTATATCCTGTTCTACGGAATCAATATCCACTGTTACCGTATCTATATATCCAGTCACCTTGGAAAATGTAAGGTCTTTTAATTTTACTTCAACATTGATCTCATTTCCAAAGGTTAGCGTCATCGCCTCATCTGCTGGTAAACTGACTGTCGAGGTATAGTGAATTTCCTGATTCGTTGGCAAATCACCAATAGGCAGCTGAATCTTATAATAACTTAAGGGAATTGTATGCACAACTGGTTCTGTACTACTTCCAAGGTCCATTGAATACTGAAACGATGTGTTATCGGATTCCTTTAGTATTTCATCTACTGTAAAATTAACCTTTGCAATAGCACCAACATTATTGGTAACCGTGAGTACCAAATCACCATTGCTGATTATCGCCTCTTCAATTTTTGTATCCTCATCAATTTCAATTGTATCCTCTTCAACGATAGCGTCCTGATTAAAGAATCCCGTAACACTCGAAAAGCTAAGATCCGATACATCAATGTCCACATCTATTGCCCCTAAAAGATCATAGGATGCAATTTCATCCGATGGAATAATCACTTCCGTATTATAGGTGATATTTTGTGTGAAGCTATCGGCTGAAACATCAACTGTATTAGGAACAAGCGTATAATCGCTGAGGTCAATACTTATTGTAGTCGTATTGGGTTCATGGTAGAGATCCCTTGCCTCGTGTATGGAATTATCTGATAGATCGTGAAATTCCGGAATATTCAAGGTTATATGTGGAATACCTATCTCAGTCAAATTGACATTATTTCGGATATAGATAGTCATTGTCCCTGAGGAAACTGTTGCGCTATTAATTTTTGAGCCAGAGGTAACATCGATTTCACCATCGTCAATAATTGGATCCTGGCTGACTTTTCCTTCAAAGGCTGAAAAGGTTATCTGGTCTCCGGGATTGAGTCCATATAAAGAGATATCAACCACAACGCCATCGGTTTCAGAAACAAGTACTTTATTGGTACCAGTATCTTTTGTTAATATTTCATAACTATAATTGACCTTTTGATCATTAACATCCATAACGAGCAAATTATCTGTTAATGGATAATCATTATCGGAAGTTTGGTTGGCTGTTAAAGGAATAATGTGGTGAAAAGCCTGTATACCCGGATCTTCCGATATGTCTATTGATGATATAGTCAAATCGAGATTCGCATCTATAGGAAGATTGTTTGTTATATTAACTGCCAGTGTTCCTTCTTTAATCTTCGCACTCTGAACCTTATTATCGGATTCAGCAAGGTTAATCACACCGGTTGTATCAACCGTTTGTTTAGGAATTATTGCTTCTGCTGAGCTAACCTCTAAATTCTTCGCCTGTACCTGAACGACAAAAGATGAATTTCTTGAAGTTTCGTTGTTCACAATATCCTGAGGACCAGAACCGCAAACCAACCCCGTTATTTTTATGATAACTGAGCCAGGCAGCGTTTTACCGGTGAGAGAAATGCTATCCATTGCAGAATTATTAGACTGAATTCCGGCTGTCCATTCAGCTTTAGCAGAATCGCCATCACTCCCATAGATAAGACTTGAATCTGCATAGAGCAACCGAATAGTTACCGGTGCACCCAATTCAATAACAATATCGTTTACTATATTTATTTCAAGTAAACCAGAAGTAAATTCAGCATTGCTGAAATTATTGAATGTAACTTCTCTGTATATGGTTGGAAAATTTGTTTCCTTAGGTATCGTCACTGAGGCACCTTCCTCAACACCAGATGTGTCCACAATTTCAGTTAAGTAAATCGGATCGGTACTCTCTACATCAGTATTACTTAGCGATATTTTCCCCAATTCTGAACTGACATTTTCACCAACAGGCTCAACTCCCACTTCCTCTAATTGAGAAGAATAGTGTTTTGTAGAACCGTCAACCGTTACATCATTGACAGATTGGGTAAAGGACTGTTCGATATCGCCAATATTCAGTTGATCACCAACTTCCACTTTTTCGATTTCAACTTCATCTTCATAAGCATAAATCGAATCTCCACTTGTGCCGTAAGGAATACCAACAATAAGTGAATCGTCCAGAAGTTCATCTAAAGTTACAGTCTTTTTTAGTAAAGGAACTTCTAACGTTACCGACCAGGATGGTAAATCAGATTCTTCAGGCAATTTCATCTGGCAGTCGTTCAATAATAATGCGATAGCCACAACACCAATGATTAAAAATTTTTTCATATTTTCACCTTTTAACTATTTTTTTTATCAGTAAATATTTAAAACATATTATTATTTGTTAAAATATACAAGATTTAATTACATGAATGTGATATACGTCTCATATGTTTTATTAATTTTTCCCCAATTAGTCAATTTTAAAAAATAATCTGTAGTTTTATCCATCTAAGAGGTTTATTTGAAATGAGAAAGTAATCCGCCATCTGGCAGAACAAAATTAAGACAGCATTTTTCAAGTGGATTCTTCCAGTATAACTCTACCTTTTCCTAAACGAAATAATTACTTCGATAATGAGACAAACAGTTAAAATAATTATTACTGATGCCACAACAATAAGGGACCAAATCTTTTGTTCTGCTTCAATGAATTCAATCAGTTGAATAATTAGTGCAATAGATGTTGTTATTAACATAAATAGCATTGGCCAAAAAGTTACATGATAATTTACCTTTTTACGGAAAAGGTATATTGTTACTACTAATAAACCTAATCCGGCGACTAATTGATTAAGGGAGCCAAATAACTTCCACAAAATCATTCCGATAGATTTACCACTTGATTTTATCAATGCAAAATATCCTATAGCTGCAACGGCAACAAGAGATGATGTGTATCTATTATTCAAAAATTTAATTTTATATGACCGACCAATTTCTTCAACATTATATCTTAAAAGCCTTGTAGCAGAATCCAGGGTTGTTAATGCAAAAGAAACAACCATTACCGATAATAATACTTTTCCAATTTCAATTGGTATCCCCAATTGAGCAATAAATAAAGAAGCACCCTGAATGAATGCATCTAACTTCGGTTGAAGTCCACCTGCAATTGACCAACTCGCATAGTGTTCATACCAGATTTTAGTGCTGCCGATTCCCGCAGTAACGGCTAATATAACCAATGTTGCTAACATCCCTTCAGCCAGCATCGAGCCATATCCAATAAACCTTGCATCTCGCTCATTATCTAATTGTCTAACAGTAGTCCCGGAAGATGCCAGACAATGAAACCCGCTTATTGCGCCACAGGCTATTGTTACAAAAAGAAACGGAAATAGCGATGGAAGGTCACTACTCCCGGTGTTTATTACAGGTGCCACTATAGTAGGATGTAATATTAATACTCCTAAAAACATTGTTATCAAGCCAAAGTAAAGTAAAAAGGAGTTGAGATAATCCCTTGGCTGTAAAAGTATCCATACAGGGAGTATTGATGCTAAAAAAGCATATAACAAAAGTATATACGACCAATTAGTATTGCTAATACCGGTTATAGGAAATTTAATACCAAGAAAAACTCCCCCGATCATAAAAATCAAACCTATAATTGTAGTTATTACAAAAGATGTATTATATCTATTTAGTGCTGTTCCAATCACCAAAGCGATAGCTATTAATTCAAAGGTGGGAATTATCCCTTGTGGATACATTTTAAACAGAATTGTAATTGTAAGAATAAAAACTCCCATTGCTAATGCCAGCATAAAAAATATTATCACCTGCAAAATGCTTTTTACACGCTTCCCAATAATTTCCTCAGCCACTTCACCAATAAATTTTCCTTGATTTCTCAATGAAACCGCTAAAATGCTAAAGTCGTGGACTGCTCCTAAAAACATAGAACCAAAGAACACCCATAAAAATGCAGGTAGCCATCCCCAGATTACACCAATTGCCGGACCAAGAATAGGCCCCAATCCGGCAATCGTCGCAAAATGATGACCAAAAAGTATTGATCTCCGTGCGGGAACGTAATCAACTCCATCCTCATATAAATGAGCGGGGGTTTCATTTCTCGGGTCTAACTTGAAAATCTTATCCCGAAGGTATTTCGCATAGACAAAATATGCTAAGAAATATCCCACTGTTGTGATTAATAGTATTACTGCTGCATTCATAACTATTCCGTTATAATAATTCTTAAATTATGCCAATAATATATTTATTTCAGTATTTTAATTAAGCTGTTTTTTAATTATTTCTACTATTCCTTCAGGACATAACCCAATATTTCTTAAAAGAATGTATCTATAACCTTGCTCTATAAAATTATCCGGTATGCCAAGTGAAATGACTTTACAATTAATTCCTGAATCGGAGATGAATTTATTTATATTCATTCCAAAGCCGCCTTTGATTGTATTTTCTTCAATAGTTAAGATTAAAGAATGTGACCTGGCAACTTTCAATAGCAATTTTTCATCAAATGGCTTTATAAATCTGGCATGGATAACTGTTGCTGAAATACCATCTGCTTTTAACAGTTTAGCGGACAGTTTTGCAACATTAGTCATCGTACCTACTGATAGTATTGCTACATCTTTACCATTAGCTAATACTTCCCATGATCCTATCTTTAATATTTTGGGTTCCCGGTTTTCATCGAATACTTCACAAGTTGCCTTAGGATATCTGATTGCGAAGGGTTTTTCCGACTGATCCAGAGCCGTATATAAAATATCTCTTAGCTCATTACCATTTCTGGGTGCTGCTATTATCATATTTGGAATAATATTGATATAACTGAGATCAAAGGCACCATGATGTGTCGGACCATCAGCTCCAACTAGACCTGCACGGTCCATAACAAAAACCACTGGAAGACTTTGGAGAGCGATATCATGAATAATGTGATCATAGGCTCTCTGAAGAAAAGTTGAATATATTGCAACAACAGGTCGATAACCACCAGTTGCTAAACCTCCGGAGAACGTAACGGCATGACCTTCAGCAATTCCCACATCAAAATATCTATCCGGGAATCTCTTTGAAAATTCCGTAAGCCCTGTGCCCTCACACATCGCTGCTGTAATAAAGACAGCTTTGGGATTATTTTCTGCAATCTCACAGGCTATTTTCCCGAAAACTTTTAAAAAAGGCGGAGCAGAATTTTGTTGTTCTTCTAATGAGCCTTTACTTTTTTCGGGACCTATCCCATGATATTTTGTTGGGTTCTGCTCTGCACTGGGCATACCTTTCCCTTTTTTTGTTATTACATGTAATAGTACAGGATATTCAAGGTCTTTTACACTCCGAAGGGTGTTAACCATTAGCTTAATATCATGCCCATCAATAGGTCCATAATACCTAAAACCAAACTCCTCAAAAACAATTCCAGGAGCAATAAAATTTTTCAGGGATTCAAGACTTTTTCTACCCAAACTGCGGAGCAAGCCTGCACCTTTTGGAAGTAATGCAAGAGAGTTCCATACCTGGTTTTTGAAACGTAAATAACGTGGGCTCGTCACAATTCGAGTTAGATAATTGGACATAGCTCCAACATTACGCGATATTGACATCTCATTATCATTAAGTATAACTAAAAATTGTCCTTTTATATTACAGATGTTATTTATTCCTTCCCAGGCTAATCCACCAGTAAATGCTCCATCCCCTATCACAGCGGCAATTCTGTTATTATCACCTCTCAAATCACGAGCAGCAGCAAGTCCTATGGCTGCAGAAATTGACGTACTCGCATGTCCGGCTCCGAAAACATCGTACTCGCTTTCCGAGGGTTTGCAAAACCCACTAATGCCACCATATTGCCTTATAGTCTTAAGAGCCTCTCTCCTGCCTGTTAAAACTTTATGTGCATAAGCTTGATGTCCAACATCCCAGATCAATTTATCATTAGGAGTATTAAACACATAATGAAGGGCAATTGTTAACTCTACAACTCCAAGACTCGGCGCAAGATGCCCGCCGGTCTTCTTAACTGTCTCTATGATATAACTACGCAACTCTTCGCTAAGAATTGATAATTCAGAAATAGTAAGTGATTTCAGATCTTTTGGAGAATTTATTTTTTCTAATATTTTGTATTCTGATTTTGAATTAGTATTGTCCATAATAAACTAATATTCTAAAACATTTTATTTAAAAAATACTCGTGTATCCGAGTATCCTCTATTAGTTCAGGATGAAATGTCGTCATCAAATTATTCTTATATCTAATGAAAACTGCTTCGTCATTTAACCTTCCTAAAACTACTATTTCCTTCCCATAATGGGATATCTTAGGTGCTCGAATGAATACTGCTGGGTAAAATTTCTTATCAAAACTTAGTACAATTTGTTGTGTAAAGGATTCAATTTGCCGACCATAGGCATTTCTTTCAATTATAACAGGTACACGCCCTAAGGTTTTTACTTCGTTATTTTTAGAATCCTCAGATAAAAGAATCGCTCCGGCACATGTACCAAACACTGGCCCATGAAATTGCCTTAGTTTTTCCCACATGCCAGATTCATCCATTAATTTTAACATTGTTGTTGATTCACCGCCAGGAATTATCAATCCATCACATGAATCTATCTGATCTGAATATTTAACTATCTCAGAATTTACTTTAAGTAAATCCAGCATCTTCTTGTGTTTCAAATAGGCACCTTGAAGTCCTAATATACCAATTTTCTTAATACCATTTCCAATATTCAAATTCATCTCTTATATTCTTTGCTATTGAAATCAAACAAATTCAGTGTGGAAATAAAAGTTAATTTGCTCACTATGAATACAGAAAGTAGAAAAATATTTACTTGATTTACTCATTTCATACTGCCTACTGTTTACTGCCACCCCGTTGAATAGGCTTCGCCATTCCACAGGGTAAACTGCCAATCTCGAAAAGCCCCATGACTGCCACTGCGTACTTCTTAAGTTCCTTCTACCATCCTCTATTAGCAAGCCTTTCATTTTCTGGTATATCGGCAATATCTAATCCTTTCATAGCATCTTTGAGCTCGGCAGATATTTCAGCGAGTTTTAAAGGATTATCATAATAAGTTGTAGCCAATACGATCGCTTTTGCTCTTGGAGCCGGGTCCTCCGATTTAAATATTCCAGAACCTACGAAAACCGATTCGGCACCCAATTGCATCATTAAAGAAGCGTCGGCAGGTGTTGCAATACCACCGGCGGCAAAATTAGGTACAGGAAGTTTTCCATTTTTCGCTACACTTCGTACAATTTCAAAGGGTGCACCCAAACGCTTTGTCTCTGCCATTAACTCATCATCCGACATTGTTGAAAGTTTTTTAATTTCGGATTGAACTCTCCTCATATGTCGAACTGCTTCAACAATATTACCAGATCCAGCTTCGCCTTTCGTACGAATCAATGCAGCACCTTCTCCAATCCTTCGAAGTGCCTCTCCTAAATCACGGCAACCACATACAAATGGTACTTTAAAATCATGTTTCCAGATATGGTTTTCTTCGTCAGCCGGAGTAAGAACTTCACTCTCATCAATAAAATCAACTTTAAGTGCTTCAAGAATTTGCGCTTCTGCAAAATGACCAATTCGGCACTTAGCCATTACAGGTATTGAGACTGTATTCTGTATTTCTTTAATAACTTTTGGGTTAGACATCCGAGCAATTCCACCATGTGCACGTATATCAGCAGGAATACGCTCAAGAGCCATAACCGCAACAGCACCAGCTTCTTCAGCAATCTTTGCCTGATCAGATGTTGTAACATCCATTATTACACCACCTTTAAGCATTTCAGCCAGCCCCACTTTAACTTCAAATGAACCTTTATCCATTATAATCACTCCTCAAATAAATCTTCCATAAATTTACGTATCTATCAGGGAATTGTGGCAATTTTTTTTGCCACTTCTTTTACAATAAAATCTGGTGTGGAAGCACCTGCAGAAATTCCTACCGAGTAAGCAGAATTAAACCACCTTGGCTCTATATCCTCTACTCCTTGAATTTGATATGTTTGAATATTTATTCGCTTTGCAATCTGCGTTAATCTCTTTGTATTTGCACTTGTAAAAGATCCCACAATTATCATAACGTCATTAGCTCTTGCAAGTTCCTTTACTTGCTCCTGTCGTTTGCGAGTTGGTGCGCAAATTGTATTTATAAACCTGAGGTCTTCCATTTTATAAGAAAGAATTGAAATAATTTCACTTACATCGTCAATTAGTTGAGTAGATTGAACAACCACTCCCGCCTTTTTTATATTTTTTAATTCTTTTGCTTCTCTCGGATTAGATATTACAATAGGCTCTTTTACCTGACTTGCAATTGCTTCTACTTCATTATGACCATGATCACCAATAATTATTACTTTCCTGCCTTCTTTCTCTAACATCTTTGCCGATTTATGAATTTCGAGAACTAAGGGGCATGTAGCATCAATAATTGTTAAGCCTTTTTGTTTTGCTTTTTCCAATATATCAACTTTTGTTCCGTGAGAGCAGAAAAGAATCGGCGTGGACTTATCAATCTTATCAATACTATCTACTACTTTTACCCCAATATCTTCGAGATCTCTTACGACTTTTTCATTATGAACAATATCACCCAACATTACTACTTTACTATACTCTGATGCAGCTTCTTTAGCTTTCTGTATTGCTCCCTTAACTCCGGAACAGAATCCAGCATTGTTAGCAATTGTTACTTTTCGAATCATATTTTATAGCCGTATTTTGTGTATTCAGAAACAATCATAATAAATCTTTTTAGACTATTTTTGCAGTAGTGATTTTTTTCTGAGCCTGATATTTTCCTTTTTTATCAGCGTAAGATACTCTGCATACTTTATCACTTTCAAAAAATATTACCTGGCAAATTCCTTCGTTAGAATAAATCTTTGCAGGGATAGGTGCGGTGTTAGAAATTGCAATAGTAACATATCCCTCCCACTCCGGCTCAAATGGTGTAACATTAACAATTATACCACAGCGGGCATAAGTTGATTTACCCTGACATATAGTTATAACATTTCGTGGAACCCGAAAATATTCTACACTACGTCCAAGAGCAAAACTATTAGGAGGAATTATGCAGACCTCACCCTTAAAATTTACAAAATAATCTTTAGAAAGACCCTTTGGATCTACATGCTTGCTAACAGAACCAGTGAATATCTTGAATTCATCAGCAATTCTCATGTCATAACCATAAGATGAAAGACCATAGGAAATTACACCCTTGTTTATTTGACCTTTTTCAAACGGTTCTATCATCCTATGTTTTAATGACATTTCCTCTATCCAATAGTCAGATTTAATACACATAATTTATCCCCATATAAATCAATTCTTAATTCTTAATTTTTAATTCTTAATATTCCCCCACTTGGAATTCCATAATAATGAACAATATTAATTACTGGCGAACAAGAAATACTTCCCGGGTTAATTCCTGGTTTACTTTCAGGAATGGAAACATCCAGTTCTGAAAAATACTCTTGCCACGCTGGAAAAGTATTATCTGTAAATGGATCTTTGAAAGTCATCGGTTGTAATCTAAATATCGGTTCGCCATTATTAGCAAATAAAAAAATCTCATAAATAAGCTCAGAGCAGTAATAAGCATCATTGTTAATATCAAATACTTTATCATAAGGTTTACCGACTAATAAGAAAGCTTTCTCAATCGCAGAAGGTATTAGATTACGATACTTTTGCTTTAGACGCCCTACAACAACTTTTGGGTGACCATTCTTATTAAAACTACGTCCAAGAAAGTCCTTTAATGTGGTAGTATTCACTCCAGTTGGCTGTGCTTCAATAACAATAAAATTCTTTGTACTGTCCTTTGCAATAATACCAATATGTGAAAAATTTGCTCCATTATATCCCCGTGTAACTTTTTCAATTGCATCACAAAAGGGACCACAGTCAAGGTCCTGAAAAAGCAAATCACCCTCTTTAAGTTCAAAATCAACACCTTTATCAGAACTTTTATTACAGCTAATAAAAACTAAAATGATACCAAATAAAAATACGCTTAGTTTTTTATGATTAAATGTTAACATAATTTAGTTACTTAGAAACTATATTTCTTATTGCATTCCGAACATAAGGAAGAACTTGCTTTATCGTTTCATCCAATGTTAACTTCGTAATAGCACCCGCTGCAAATTTATGCCCACCACCGTTATATTTTTCAGCAATTCGATTAACAATAACCTTTCCCTTGGAACGAAAATTCATTCTCACACATTTCTTATTAACTTCGAGAAACATTACAACTACCTCAATACCATTTATTGAGCGAACATAATCCGTAAAACCATCTACATCCTCAGTTACGGCACCACAACTCTTGATCTGTTCCTGAGTAATTGAAAACCATGCAAGTTTTCCATCTTCCTCAAATTTAACTTCCTGAAGCGCTAAACCCAGTAGCTTCATCTGTGCCGGTTTTTTATTTTCATATACATCTCTATAAACCACACTCGGTTTTACTCCGTAATTCATCATCTCGATAGCCATCTCCATGGCATTAGTTGTCGTATTTTCAAATCTAAAAGAACCCGTATCAGTCATAACACCGGCGTACAATGCTTCAGCAATTTTCACATCCATTAATTCCGGAGAAATCTCTTTAATCAATTCATAAATCAAACAAGCTGTGGCAGATGCAGTCTCATCAATAACCGATATATTAAAAAAGTTACCATCGTTTGCCCGAAAGGATCCTCCAAAGGAGTCTCTAGAGGATTCCTTCATGACCGTTGTGACCTTCGGGGGATGATGGTCTATACATATCATATTAACATCCAATGGAACAAGGTCATGCCAAATTTTTCCTAAGCGAGATATAGAACTAACATCTAAAATAATTATTAAATCGATACCTCTTAGTAATTTTTTATGTTGAACTTTATCATACTGATTGAATATCTCATCCTCATTCAAAAAGGCATACTCCTTTACAAAAGAAGACGAGTTCAATATAATTGGATTCTTATCCATTTTTTTAAGGTAACGATAAAGTGCTGCTTCCGAACCAAGTCCATCCCCATCCGGGTTTATATGGGTACTAATTAAAATATTGGTGCTTCTTTTTATCTCTTGAATTATTTGTTTCCAATTGTGCTTCTTCATCTCAACTTCCATCTAAATTAAAATATTTGTAAATATACTTTTTTCAAAATTAATATCAAAATTCTCCTATCTGAACTATTTAAGGGTTTATAAAACATTATGAATTAAAAATATTCTTTACTAATTTCTCACGCTTTTATGATACGACGAAAACGCTTTTAATCTATAGGGAGTTATTTATGAAGAAGATTTTTGTTTTTTCTGTTTTGTTATCTTTAGTCATTTTCAGTTGTTCAAAAAAGGTCGATGTTGTCAAGTTAGAAAAAGACACACCTGCTTATGAATTGGCAACAGAACTTTCTAAAAAATTGCCATCACTTGACCCTGATGAAAACAGGGTATTGGCTTCAGCAAGGGATTTTAAAATTACTACCGGCGAAATTGTTCAAATCATTCATAACAATTTTGCTAATCGCATCGGACAATTAAAAAGTATGGACGCTAATGGCATAAAGGAAGTCATTGAGGGTCTTTCAAATGGATTAGGCGAACAAAAGTTATTATTAAATGCTGCAGAAAAGAAAAATATTATTGTACCTCAGACAGAAGTTGATAGTATTTTATCTCTCCAATATCAACGTGCTGGAGGTAAGGAAAAATTCATGGAATGGTTAAATAAAAATGGAATGAGTATAGAAAAGGTAAAAAATGATATTCAGAATAGCTTAACAATTAATCACTATTTAGATGAAACTCTGTCGAAAGAAACTGAGGTTAGTGAAGAAGAAATTCAAAAGTTATACAATGAAGATAAAACCGCTTCAGTGAGACATATTTTATTAATGACACAGGGAAAAAGCGATTCTGCTAAAATCGAAATCCGCAAAAAGATGGAAGTAATTCTTGAGCGAGCAAAGCAGGGAGAAGATTTTGCTAAACTGGTAGAAGAATATTCAGAAGACCCGGGTTCTAAAAATAATGGTGGATTATATAAAGATTTTGGACGAGGTGCTATGGTCAAGCCTTTTGAAGATGCGGCTTTTTCTGTTCCTATTGGCGAAATAAGTGATATTATTGAAACGCGCTTCGGTTATCACATTCTCAAAGTAATTGACCGGAAGAAAGAAACACAACCTCTGGAAAAAGTTCAGCTGCAATTAGAAAAAAAGATTAAAGAAAAGAAACAAAATGAAGCATATCTTGATCATATAAAAAATTTAAAAGAAGAGTCTAAATTCAAGATTTTGGAATTTTAAAACAAGATTAACACTTTTAGCCGTTCTGAGAGAAATTGAGGAACGGCTTTTCAATTTAAGAAAAAAGTATTAAACCCGATATGTCTTTGGCTGATATAGAATACAGAAACGGGTTTATATATAATATAGCAAGAAGTATTTAAGTAATTAATTGAATGTTACCCTGAGTTTATCGATGGGAGCCATCATTCAATAGGTCATGCGCCCTATTGAGCATATCTCTATAACATCCCAGTAAATTCAGTATTATATAGAGGGGTAAATTTTAATATTTTAAGTATACCTGTTAATATATATTTTGTCCGTTTTACTCTTCTTCCACATCAAATTATCATCAGATTTTAATATCATTTAAAGTGAAATATTGTTAAAATATTAGAAGTAGAAAAAGTTATTTTCAAATTTTTTATCATAACTTGAGTTTGCTTAAGAAAGGTTGAAACTTGAATTGTATTTTGCATAATACCAAAAATTCAGAAACTGTTTGCCAACGGCATCTCTATGAGAAAAAAAGTTATTATAACTGGTAAATTCTTATTAACCCTCGACTTTGCCATAGGCATCCCTTATTGGGAAAGTCGGGGGTTAATCCTAAACAATATTACTTCTTCAACCGTTTCTCTCATAGAGATCCCCACGGGAAACGGTTTCTTTTTCTAATAGCTCACCTTTTTTAAGTGGACTCATAACTTCTAATAAAAATATTGACCTTGTTGAACCTCTCAATTCAATTTAAAAAAGCATTAATTCAACTCTCTGCCAAATATATAATCTCACCAAAAAGGGCTTGATCAATGTGTCAATTAAGAATCTCTAAGAAAGTAGTAGTTCTTGACCTTTTTTTATGTTTATTTTTTATTAACCAATGCATTAAAGAAGAGAAAATTCAAATGGACACTTTAACTATTCATTATCATCGGTACGATAACAAATATGATGATTGGACCTTATGGACCTGGACAGATCATTTTAATCTTGAATTAAAGGCGGATAAAAAAGATACCTTTGGATTAATCTTTATTTTAGACACAAAAAAATATCCGGATCAGTGTAATATTTCTTTTATTCCCAAATATAAAAACTGGGAGAAAAAGGATGCTCCAAATAGATTATGGAGCCGTAATGTATCAACGGAAATCTGGTTTCTTCAAGGAAATGGCACAGTATTTACCGAACTTCCTGATACGAAACCATCTGTAAGAAAGGCTTTTATAGATGGTTCAGATATAATTAATGTTGTTTTAACACATAATATTAAAAAAGAAGAAATTCCCCAATTACACCCTATTATTTACTTTAACGATGGGTCTCAGATTAATCTTTCAAATGTATCTTTAATTCCAGAGAATATTGGTTCTTCGAACATACTTCAATTAACTACCCAAAATAAAATAGATTTAAATTTATTACCAGGAAAAATCAAGATTAAGGGATTTCTGCCCGGGAAATTATACATCCGAAGAATTCTCGATAGTCCAGAGTATATTACTGATGAAACATTAGGAATATCTTATACACGAGACGAAACTAAATTATCAGTATTTGCACCAGGTGCTACAAGTGTTACACTTCATCTATATCAAAAAGCCGAAGGTGGAAAACCTGAGTTATTTCAACTAATAAAAGGTAAGCGAGGTATTTGGAAAATCAGTATTCCTAAAAATTTAGTAGGAAAGTATTACACTTATACTGTTGATGGTCCTGATCCTTCTTATGATCCTAAAACAGAAGTGATTGATCCGTACGCAAGATGTGTTACTGCTCATAATGGTCGAGGACTAATTATAGATGATAATACACCGATTGCTGACAGTCCTGATTTCCCATTTCAGGATGCAATTATATACGAAGTACACATAAGGGATTTTACAATTGGTGAAAATTCAGGAGCAAAAAATAAGGGTAAATACATCGGCTTTTTTGAGGAAAACACGACGATTCCTGGAACGAAAATCTCTACTGCTCTCAATCACCTTTTAGATTTAGGAGTAAATACTGTACAAATTATGCCTGTACAGGATTTTGAAAATGATGAGCGCTCTGAAAAATACTTCTGGGGATATATGCCTGTCAATTTTAACTCTCCTGATGGTTGGTTTGCTACGAATCCTCTCAATAATAGCAGAGTAAGTGAATTTAAACAGCTAGTAGATAGTTTCCATAAACATGGTATAAAAGTAGTAATGGATGTCGTCTATAACCATACTTCGGAAACTAATCCAGAAATTCGATACAACTTTAACGGTTTTGTTCCGAACTTTTATTATAGAGAAAAATTTGACGGTTCTTACTGGAACGGCTCCGGATGTGGAAATGAAGTCCGAACAGAAAATCCAATGGTTAGGCGCTTCATTATAGAATCACTAAAGTATTGGGTGGAAAGTTATAAGATTGACGGTTTCCGTTTTGATCTTATGGGATTAATTGATATTAAAACGATGCGTGAAATTGTGAAAGCACTCAGAGCAATTAATCATAATATTTTTATTTATGGTGAGCCGTGGACTTCGGGAGAAACTCCTATTCAACCGACAATAAAAGGTACTCAGAGAGGTGAAGGTTTTGCAGTATTCAACGACAACTTTCGGGATACCTTAAAAGGTCCTTGGTATAATATTGAACCAGGTTATATTCAGACAGGGAAAAATATGGAAGCTGTAAAGCGAGGGATTAAAGGAAGCATTACCGACTTTGCTGATTCTCCACTTGAGGTACTTAATTATGTTGCTTGCCATGATGGACGTACTTTATGGGATCAGCTTAAGGTCTCAACCAAGAATGACACAACAGTCACTGAGTCAGAATTAAGAGCGATGGATAAACTCGCAGCTGCAATTCTTTTCACATCACAAGGTATTCCATTTATTCATGGCGGACAGGAATTTCTTAGAAGCAAAGGCGGTTCACATAATAGCTATAATCAACCTGACGAGATAAATAAAATCCGTTGGGAATTGAAAAAACAAAATAAGGACATCTTTAAATATCACAAAGGTCTTATCAAGTTAAGAAAAGAACATCCAATATTTCGCATGAGTAATGCAGAAGATATTAAGAAAAACCTGATTTTCTTCGAAGATATTGGACTAAAGGTTCCCGATAACTGCATAGCATATAAGCTCCAAAGAGGTAACTCCGGTGATAAATGGAAAGAAGTTTTGGTCTTAATTAATACGGAAAGAAATGTCGAAACTTTTCAGATTCCCAGGGAAAATTGGATTCTCGTAGTTGATGATTCTACTGCCGGTACGGAGATAATTGAGCCAATATCAGAATTATCCATAAAAGTAAAACCAATCTCTGCAATGGTGATGTATCGGTAATGTTAAGTTTTCTCGAAGAGATGTCTTTGACAAAATTGTCTAAAATTAAGGATTACAACTATATCTCTGAGACATAATTCATTGTGAATAAAAGGTTATATGAGTTATATGCTGACAACCTGGTTCGATACATTCTTACCATCATTTGATTATGTTAATTCTAATGAAGCTCTTCAAACAATGACGGATAACGCAGTCTGGTGGCTTCAAGAAACCGACATTGATGTTTTCTAGGCACGATGCAACGAAACATGTCCCCTATAAGTTCTGGAAGACTTTAACACGTAAAATTAAAACAAATGTCAATCCCTCACGTAAATTGGATGTCTATCAGATAGGAGAATCCTTCGGTGGCTACGATCTTATAAAATCTTTTGTTAACTCTGCAATGTTAGATGCACAGTTTAGTTTCAATCAATTTTTCACTTCAAGGAGAATTTTTGTAGAAAAAGAAGGAAATTTCCAGGATCTTAATTCAGCAATTGAAAAGGCTCTTGAAGTTTACGGTTATAATAATAAGATGGGTAATATCATGGACAGCCATGACCAGGTGCGCATGATGGCTTTTCTTGACGAGGATCTGACATTATCAGATAATGGTACTGAAAGAGCGTGGCAGAATATTCCAATTGAAGTTGACCACAAATTTGCATATCAAAAAGAACTCATCTTTCTTACTTATCTTCTGACTGTACCGGGAGTGCCAATTATTGACTACGGAGATGAATTCGGAATAACAGGTGCAAATGATCCGGATAATCGCAGAATGATGCGATTTGGTGATGAATTAAAACTTCTTGAGAAGGAACAAATAAAAAATACATCCAAGATAATTAACCTGAGAAAAAACATTCTGCTCTCCGCCGCAGCGATTACCTAAATCTGTTCACAAATAAAGATGTAATGATATATTCACGTGGAGATATTTACGAAAAATTAATAGTGGTGCTAAATAAAGGAAATACCGAGCAACCAGTTACTTTAAATCTGCCTGAATGGATGAACTGCAAATCTCTGCAGTCACTAATTGATAAAGATTTAATAGATGTAAATGACAATAAAATTAGTTTAAGAATTCCCGCTTATACCGGCGATGTTTGGATTATTAAATAATGGTCCTTGCTAAGATTTTTCAAAAGATTGCTATCACAGAAAAGTCGTTTTTTAGAATATCTTGAAAATCAAGTTGATTTTATTGAAACTTTTAATCAGATTGAATGTATATTATATGTATGTTTATTGTCATTACAATCGTATCAGTTAAAAAGGAGGTTAAAGATGCCTAAAACAGCAACAATACAAGCTCGTATCGACCCAGAAATAAAACTGAAGGCTCAAGGAATATTAAAAAAACTACACATTTCTATGTCAGAAGCGATTTCAATGTATTTAATGCAAGTTACACTTCAAAAAGGAATCCCATTTGATTTAAAAATCCCTAATGAACTTACTACTGAAACTATTCGGAAATCAGAAAGAGGCGAAGAAATTCATAAAGTAAATACTATGGATGAACTTTTTAAGGAACTTGAAAGTTGACAATATATTATACCTCCCAATTCAAGAGAGATTACAAGAAAATTAAAAAACAGAATAAAGACCTTAATAAATTAAAGATAATTATTAAAATATTAGCCTCTGGTGAAAAATTAAAACCTAAATACAGAGATCATCAATTAATAGGTGAATTCAAAGGCTATAGAGACTGTCATATCGAACCTGATTGGCTTATAATTTACAAAAAGACAAGCGATAATATTATATTTGAAAGAACAGGGTCTCATTCTGAATTATTTACGAAATAGATTAAAACACTTCTCCGCCGCGGCAATTATCTTAACTTCTTCACAAGTAAAGATATCATGATTTATTCACGTGGAGATATTTACGAAAGATTAATAGTGGTGCTAAATTAAGGCAATACCGAGCAAACAGTTACTTTAAATCTAACGGAATGGATGAACTGCAAATCTCTGCAGTCGCTGATTAATAATAATTCATTAGATGTAAATGACGATAAAATTAATTTAAGAATTCCCGCTTATACTGTCGATGTCTGGATTATTAGATAATGGTTCTTGTTAAGATTTTTCAACCATGATTATTCACCCCAACATCCTGCGGAGCAAAGAAGGCCTGCCTGCCACCCGGCAGTTGCCAGAAGTGGCGGACAGGCAGAGAAAGAAATAAGCCACTCAATTATTTTTAAAATAGTTCCCGATTTAAGTCGGGTTACCGCCCTATTTTCACTTTAATAAAGTTACCTTCTGTATTTTAATATCCCCGTTCCTTCTAAACACCGCAAAATAAATTCCTGATTGCACGTCTAATCCATTGTCATCTTTACCATTTCAACTGAATTTATAAAATCCAGGATTCTGATTGCCTATTTGTTTACTGTAAATTTCTCTGCCAAGTAAATCATAAATTTGAACTTCTACGACAGAAGCAATATCCAATTCATACTCAAAAGTGGTTGACGAATTAAACGGGTTTGTATAGTTGTTACCTAAGTAAAATCTTTCAGGTATATTTCCAAAATACGGTTCAATATCCGATAAAATTCCTTGTTCGGGTGTTTCTAACTTTACGTCTGTAAATATGTGGAATTGTCACGCCTCCAAAGATATTGATTCCGTAGTATTCACAATGTTAAAAGTATCTCCCGAAAAATAGTCATACCATTGCCCGCCATGCTGGAAATTGGGAACGACATTTTGTGATGTTACACCAAAATTTCCAATTACTACAACATTCGGGTTGCCTGACATTACTATTCGCTTTCCAGTACCGTTAAATGAAAGTTGTGCGTTTGAATTCGGTGCAGTAAATATTCTATTTTCCCTTCTTAACCTAATTAAAGCCCGAAAATGAAAAGATTGAATAATCTTCATTAATTGTTAAATTTGCTTTTAATACAAGATGATTATTTATAATTCAATTAAGGTATAGGTCGGATATGAATCCAATTTTGGTTGGTCTCTTTTTGTACTTGATTGTTGTATTAGCAATTGGAGTAAAGACAGCAGGAAGAAATAAAACGCACACAGATTTTCTTTTAGCTGATAGAAAATTAGGACCTATAGCCATTGCTCTATCCGAAAGAGCCAGTGGTGAATCTGCATGGCTTATGATTGGTCTTCCGGGGGCAGCTCTGGCAGTAGGATTTTTAGAAATGTGGACCGTAGCTGGATGCTTACTGGGCATCATTTTTTCCTGGTTATTTATTGCTGTTCCATTAAGAAATTTAGCCGGAAAGTACAATTCCTTAACTCTGCCCGACCTGATTGCAAATCATTTTAACGATGAGGGAAAAACAATTAGAATTATATCATCAATGATAATTACTTTCTTTTTTACTTTTTATGTTGCTGCACAATTCAATGGAGCAGGAAAGGTTCTCAATGTTACTTTTGGGATTTCTCACCTAAATGGAATGTTAATTGGTGCCGGTATCATACTACTTTATACAATTTTAGGTGGATTCTATGCTGTGGTTTGGACTGACGTTGTACAGGCAATCATTATGTTTGCCACGCTAGTTATACTCCC
Source organism: uncultured bacterium (assembly GCA_964441235.1). Classification (GTDB taxonomy): domain Bacteria; phylum Fidelibacterota; class UBA2242; order UBA2242; family UBA2242; genus BS750m-G69. The sequence goes on from CAYTUQ010000047.1 coordinate 21,431, forward strand.
AATCGCGGGAACAATTGAACTCTTTAACGCAGATACTACTCATTTGAACGAACTATCCCCAGCCTTATTGTCATTCACAGGAGGTAAAACCGGCATAATGGCATTTTTAGCTATTTTGGGTGGATTAAGTTGGGGGTTTGGATATACTGGTCAACCACATTTGTTAGCACGATTTTTAGCAATAAGAAATTCCTCTGAAATAAAAAAAGGTAGAATAATTGCTTTCTCATGGGCAATTCCTGCTTTCTTCGGTGCTTTTTTCATGGGTGTTGTAGGAATAGCTCTTTATGGTAAAGGTCAATTCAGTGACCCTGAAAGTATCATGCCATTTATGGCTACTCACTTGATGCCCGGGTATTTTGCAGGAATTTTAATATCAGGTGCAATGGCAGCAATGATGTCCACTGCTGATTCACAACTATTAGTTACAGCATCAGCAATCACAGAGGATATTTTTCACAAAGTAGGGAAAAAAGAATTTACACCTGAAAAATTGCTACTTGTTAGTCGAATCTCAACTATTATTGTTGGGATCATCGCTTTTGTTCTGGCATATACTTCTACTGAACTTGTGTTTTCATTGGTTTCTTATGCATGGTCAGGATTAGGAGCCAGTTTTGGACCTGTCCTTCTTTGCATTATTTACTGGAAAAAAATAACACGTGAAGGTGCTATCGGCGGCATGCTTACCGGTGCATTAACTACAATTATCTGGAAAAATATACCAACATTACAAAATCTTATTACAGAGAGATTTTCCAGTTATATTTTAGCTTTTTCCATCATAATTATTGTCAGCTTATTGACTCAAAAGAAAAAGTAGGCTTTTAAGACATAAACTCCGTCAAAATTTGCTAAAATATAAATTTAGTCTCGAGATTGTATAAAATATTTTACTTGAATAATTCCATAAAATATCAATATACTTAATTAACTTTTGATAATTTAAAAGGATTTTATGGATACTAAAGAACTGAACTATTACTACAATAAATTTAAATATGGCGAAGATAGTTTCCACTATTTAATGCATAATAGAGTTAAAGAAATCCTTTTAGTCTCAACCTTTTATGATGCGTTTATATTTGAACAGGACGGTCGCCTCTCCGAACAAATTTCCGGTGAGTATAAACAACTTAATTTGAGTACTGCTCCAAAGATAACCAGTGTTCCCACTGGTGAAGACGCTTTAAAAGTTTTGGAAGAAAAACAATTTGATCTGGTAATAACTATGTTTCGCATCGGAGGCATTTCTCCCTTTGAACTCGTCAAACAAATTAAAGCAAAGCAACCTGATTTGCCGGTCCTGCTTCTACTCAACGTTCAATCAGATATTCAATTAATAGATAAATATCAGGAAGAATTAAAACCTTTTGATAACGTATTTCTATGGAACGGTGACTCAAAGTTATTCCTTGCAATGGTGAAATCTATAGAAGACAGAAGAAATGTTGAATATGATACGAAACGTGGATTTGTCCGAGTAATATTGTTAGTTGAGGATTCAATCCAATACTATTCGATTTTTTTACCACTTCTATATTCTGAAATTGTAAAACAGACTCAAATTCTGATCAATGAAGAATTGAGTGATATAAATAAACGTCTCCGTATGCGTGCACGCCCCAAAGTAATCCTTGCCCATAATTTCGAAGAAGCGTATGAGATATATCAAAAATACAGAGAATACATCATTGCTATTATTTCTGACATCAGTTATAAGCACAATGGTAAAATTGATAATGAAGCAGGAATAAGACTTATTTCCAAAATCGGCGAAGAAGGACTTGATTTATCAAATATTTTGTCATCTTCCGACTTAGAGAATAAGGAAAAGGCAGACAAGATAAATGCCACTTTTTTGCATAAATATTCTAAACATCTTCTTCATGATTTACGGAAATTTATCGTAGATAATCTTGGTTTCGGAGACTTTGTATTCAGAAATAACAAAGAAGTTGAAATTGCTAGAGCCGGTTCATTATCTGAATTTGAGGAAAAGTTAAAAATAGTACCGAATGAGTCTCTAATCTATCACAGCAAAAGGAACCACTTCTCAGCGTGGTTAATGGCACGGGGCGAGATAGAAATAGCAAAAAAAATTCGCCCCTTAAAAATAAAAGACTTCTCCTCTACTCAAGAACTAAGAAAACATCTTTTAGCAAGCATCAAAACAATACAAAAAAATCGCAATAAAGGGAAAATCATTAACTTCGATCCCTTTAGTCTGAGTAGAACTAATGAAATCGTTCGATTAAGCGAAGGCTCTTTAGGGGGAAAAGGGCGTGGACTTGCATTCTTAAATGCTTTGCTTGTAACAATGGAATTTGAAAAACACTTTACTGATGTTCATATCACATTACCAAGTACTGCTATTATTGGCACTAACGAATATGATTTTTTTATAGAACACAACCATATAGATGACAATGCTCTGGAAAAAAAAGATGACTTTGAAATAGATCGAATCTTTCTAAGAGGAGAACTGTCACCTGAATTAGTCGAAAAGTTACACATCTTACTAGATTACATTAACTATCCACTTGCTGTACGTTCTTCAGGATTATTAGAGGACTCTTATTCACAGCCTTTTGCCGGAATTTACAGAACATTCATGCTTCCTAATAACCATCCAGATAAAAATATCAGATTTCAACAACTAACGAATACAATCAAACTGGTGTTCGCTTCTGTTTTTATTAAAAACGCAAGAGCCTATATCGAAAACCTCAATTACCAGCTGGAAGAAGAAAAAATGGCAGTGATTATTCAGCACATTGTAGGTTCATCATTTAGTAAAGACTCTTATTATCCTCATTTTTCCGGAATTGCTCAATCTCATAATTTTTATCCTATTTCTCATCTGAAAAGTGAGGATGGAATTGTAACAGTAGCCTCCGGGTTAGGGAGAACTGTAATCAAAGGTGGTAAAATTTACCGTTTTTGCCCACGTTATCCAAAGATTGAATTTATACAACCAGAGGCTCTTGTAGGAAACTCACAAAAAACTTTTTATGCAGTAGATATGGAGCATAAGGAATTTGATCTGACAATTGGAGAGGATGCTACTTTACTTAAAATGGAAATAAAGATAGCTGAGGAGCATGGAGCACTTAATCACATAGCTTCTGTTTGGGATTATCAAGATAACCGTTTAGTTCCAGGTTTAACTAAAAAAGGTCCAAGAGTTATATCCTTTGATAATATTTTAAAATATAACTATTTCCCTCTGGCAGAAATCACTGAGAAATTACTCGAAATCGGGAAGAATGCTTTTGGAATGCCGGTAGAGATAGAATTTGCTGTGAATCTGGAAAAAGACCTGAAAAATGACAAATTTCCAACATTCTACATCCTACAAATTCGTCCACTTTCCGTTACATCAGAAGAGATAATTCTTATCCCTAAAAAAATCAACCGTGACAAACTTTTACTTTATACTGAAAAAGGAATGGGAAATGGTGTTATTACTGTTGTTAAGGATATCATTTATTCAATCCCGGAAAGATTTAATAAAATGAAGACTCTCGAAATGCAAAAAGAGATCGAACAACTCAATTCAAAAATGAAAAAGGAAAATAAAAAATACATTTTGATTGGTCCCGGACGTTGGGGCTCAATGGATAGATTTTTAGGCATTCCTGTACGATGGTTCCAAATCTGTAATGCAAAAGTTATCGTTGAAACAGGATTGGAAGATTTTAATATCGACCCATCACAAGGAACTCACTTCTTTCACAACCTTGTTTCAATGAATGTCGGATATTTTGACGTTCCATACAATTCCAATAAGGATTTTATTGACTGGAATTGGCTAAAGAAACAAAATGCTGTTGAAAAGACTAATTACTTTGCCCATGTTTATATAGAGCATCCATTGGTAGTAAAAATGGATGGAAAAAAAGGTATTGCGATTATTTATAAGTGAAAACCGCTAATGAACGCTAATAAAAATTGTCATTTTAATGCTGTATTTTTGAATTAAACTTCGACTCCTCGGATAAAAATCGCCAGATAAATTTAGTACTTCTCCCTTTTATAAACTTGAATCTTTTATTTTGTTCTTAATACAATTTATTATTGTAAGTGACATTTTTTCTATTTTCAGATTTTTCGGTGCCCAGCTTTTTGGATCATTATTTGCGTCAAAAGGATTTTTCCACTCTTTATCTTCGCAAGAGATAAAAAGCGCGATCAATATGAATGTGATAAAAATGAAATAATTTTTTGACTTCATATTAATTCTCTTTTAAAATCTGCCCAACGAACTTTGCGAAAGTTTGTTCGGCATGTCAGTAAAGACTCCAATATATATTCGGGATTTCTGTTGTAGTAGCTTTCGCAAAGTTTGAATCCCACTAAAATGAATATACTGGAACAGAAATAGTCTTAGCAGGTTTTTTTCTCTTTGATGATTCGATCAATAGATTCTGCTACTTCAGGTTTAAGCACTTTTTCTCCACATTGCACGCAAACACCCATAGGAACGTTCTCAATAATAAATAAATTACTATCTATCCTGATTTCACGAGGCAAAAACTGCTCTTCCACATTTCCACCACAATAAAAGCAATCACTATACTTATTTCCCATTATTTTAAATCCTATGACAAGTGTAGTTAAGCCAATGAACTTTGCGAAAGTTTGTTCGTAGTTTCACTAAAGACTCCAATATATATTCGGGATTTATGTTGTAGTAGCTTTCGCAAAGTTTGAATCGTAATAGTCTCCTTTTAATAAACTTCTTCATGCGTTCCAATTGTCTCCAGAAGGATAGCTTCATTTTCTTCATATTTCACAAATTTAAATATAATTCTCAAGTCATACCCCGCGCTGCATGCCCATGAATTCCCGAGTTTACCTTTTAATTTGTGAGTCCGTAAATGAGGATTAAAAGCATCCTTTTCTAATAAATTCAATGTATCTTTCAAAATGTTAGCGAAATCAGGATTCTTTTTCACTACTCTTTTAGCTGCTCGCACAAAAGAATTTGATCTCAGCAACAATCGCCTCATGATAATATTTCTCTCATAAGTTCATCTGCTGATGTCGGTTTGCATTTACCCGCTTTAAATTCCCTCTGAGCATTTCGGATTTCTCTGGCAAGTTTGGAGCGCTGCTTTTCAATAATTCTTTTATTTAAAATCTCAATCAATGTTTCCTGATCCTCTATTGGTAATTTCTCCGCTGTTTCCAGCGCTTCATTAAAAGATATCGTATCTCTCATAATTGTTTATCTCCTTGTATAGTAATTTAGATTTCCATTCAAAACAATTTATAACTCAAAATAAATTAATTCCAATTTACACCCAAAACAACGGTGATATTTTCTTTTTGAGTAATGAAACTAATATCATATTCTTGCTTTAGTTTTACCTGCTTTAAATGATTAGTATAAGTTGGAATGAGACAGGCAGTTCCTATTCCAAAAGCAGCTGAATATATTTTTATTTCAGTTTCAATAGTTCTATGCAATCTGGTTGCTTTATCAGTGGCAGTCAAATATTCATCATAATGTTTATCGGATGAGTATTTAAAATACCCACCAATAGCTGAACTCAGGATTGCTCCTCTTAACCAGAAAGACCTTTTGCTTTGAATCTATTTATCTTATCATTAATACTTGCAATAGATATAAGATCAAAATTGCTCTTGCTAATGGAATTGACCCTAACATTAAAATTATTTTTTTTAGGAAAATATCCCTGTTTTCTGACTTCTACTGAATGATTCCCGGTGACTACATTTGAAATTTTTAAAGGGGTTTTCCCTTTTCTTTTTCCATCTAAAAACATATCAGCACCAGCAGGATATGAGGATATTCTAAAAGCTCCAACGTGATGTTTTAAATCCAATTTTATCTCTCTTTGCTCTCCTGCTTTTATACCAAAAGAGGCTTTTTTCTCATAGTAATCTTTTTTACTTAACTCAATCTCATGGTTGCCTTCATCCAATCCTAATCCAATAGGAGTTTTTCCTATTGCGGTACCGTTTATTTTAATTGATGCGCCAGATGGATTGCTATTAATTGAGATTGTGGCAAGTTCTTTTAAATCAATTTTAATTTCTTCTGTCAACTTACTTTTTATTTCTATTCTATCTGTTACTGAAGAATATCCTTCTTTGGTTATTCTTAAATCATGAAAACCAGCTTTTATATTTTTTATAAGTACCGGAGATTTCCCCTTAATTACTCCATCAAGAAAAATGTCAGCCTCGTATGGATTCGTTATTACCCGGAGTTTACCTACGCCAAATTTTAATATAAGATTAAGTCTCCTTATATCATTTGATTGAAGTTCAGCTGTTATCTCAGTGGAATAGCCGCCTTTCTCCAGATATATTTTATGTTCACCAACGGGTTGATTTTCAATCACTAACGGAGTAAAGCCATTTACTTTTTTGTCATCTATCCAAACCATAGCGCCTGAAGGCTCTGAAGTTATATAGAACGCTCCGACGCTTCTTGCAAGTGGTAATGTTACTGTAGATTTTTCAGTGGCTAATTGAGAAGCAACTTCATGCATTCCCTGTGTCAATAATCCATCAATTTCTCCTTTGTAATCATAGCTGGATACTTTTAATATCTTACCTGTTTCAACACTAACAATTCGGGCAGAAACTGAAAAAACATTTCCTACTTTGCTTATACTTCCGCCCACCATTTGCTCAACACCGATTAATCTTCCAACTTCTACAACACATTCATCAGAAGTACAACCTGATAGCTGAAATCCCTGTTCTTTTAGTATTTCCTCCATGAAAGAACGTTCCATTACCTGGAAATTTTTAAATTTAAAGAGTTCATTTCTTAGCCGGTCTGTCAAAGCTCTTGCCTCTCCCTCAGATATACCATTTGCTTCAAAATCAATAACAGCAATTGGTTTTTGTGCAAATGAGAGGGAACTGAGTAAGATCAAAACGAATAAAAATTTCATGTGATTCATAAAAACTCTATTTTACAGGGAATTTTGCATTTTTACGGATATATATCATTAGCCGTTTTCATATTTTGCTTATGTAATATATCAGATTTTTCTACTGAGTGCAATTCTTTTTAAAAATAAAAAACGGGAGTAAAATACCCCCGTTTTTAATACAATTTAACGGCGGGGCTAAATGCTGGCGGACCTTTCAATGCACCAGCTTATCAAACCGCTATAATATTTATTTATTGTAATTATTTTCATATTTGTACTTTCTGCCCGCTTGCATTTAGCTATTGTTAGCGACTGACCATTATTCTTCTAATATCAGCCGATTTGTTATTCATGTTTTTGACCAAACCGATCTCAAACTTTTTTTAATCAATTTATTCATCCTGTTTATTTCTCATTCACTAATTTAAAAAATATCTAGATTTAATTTTTTTCCTTTTTATCATTCTTTATACCTAATTTCAAATGTAACTCTTTTTTTCTTATTTCAAGAACTTGAGTTTGAGTTTTTAATGTTTTTAACTCTTTATCAATTTGTTTCAACTCAGTTTTTAATTTATTTTCTTGTAAATGCTTGGCTCCATGTTTTTCTTCAACAAATTTTTCAACTTCGGTTCTTAGCAATCTGTACCATGGATTGTCATATATATAATTTACTCGATAATGCAATTTACCTTCATTAATTCCATCAAGAATTTCCTCTTGGGTTAATTTGTATTCTTTTCTTGCTGATTTGTCGCTGAGAGTAGCTCCTTTTACTGTCCATAGTTGTTCATCATTTTCTTTCATACGTTGTCCTTTTGGTTATGGTTTAAATCTGTTGATGTGCGGATTATTACCTGCAACTGACGGGTTAACCCGTCGGTTCATCAACGGATTTGATCCATCATTGACCTTTTGCTTAATAATATACATTTACTCTCATTAAAAAGTATTTTTCATTCATTTAAAGGTTTTATTTCACCGGTTTTATCTTAAGAAATTGAGTAATTGATTTATTATATTTTTCGTCATTTAATTCAATCTTCATTTTAGTTTTTGTATAAATTTCTTTTTAAATTTAGGTTTGTTCATTCAAATTGGCGTTTACTTTGGTTTGTCGCTAACTCGAGGTACTATTTACACTACACCCTGGTCTAACATCGAATCAGCGACTTTGATAAAACCACCAATATTTGCACCCTTCACGTAATTAACAATATCGCCGTCTTTTCCATATTTCAAACATGTATTGTGAATGCTTTTCATAATACCTTTCAACTTATTATCCACTTCTTCACGTGACCAGGATAAACGTAAGCTGTTTTGACTCATTTCCAGCCCTGAAACAGCTACTCCACCGGCATTCACAGCTTTTCCCGGAGCATACACAATACCGTTTTTATGGAAATAATTTACAGCTTCCATTGTGCAGCCCATGTTTGAAACTTCTGCGACAACATTACAACCATTTTTATGTAAATCTTTAGCATCATTTTCATTCAACTCATTTTGAGTTGCGCAAGGAAGAGCAATATCAACCGGAACTTCCCAGGGTCTTTTCCCTGCAATGAATCTAACATTAAATTTATCTGCGAAATCTTGGGCTCTGTCTCTACAGCTTGCTCTCATTTCAAGTAAATAATTGATTTTTTCATAGGTAATACCGCCAGGATCGTAAACATAGCCATCAGGACCGGAAATTGTAACAACTTTTGCCCCAAGTTCAGTCACTTTTGAGATGGCACCCCATGCTACATTTCCAAAACCTGAAACCGCAATTGTTTTTCCTTTAATATCCTGTCCCATTTCTTTTAACATTTCAACTAAGAAATAAATTGCTCCAAAACCTGTTGCTTCAGGACGAATTAGACTGCCGCCCCAGTTCAAGCCTTTTCCTGTTAATACGCCAGTAAATTTATTACTTAAGCGTTTATATTGACCAAATAAATACCCGATTTCACGACCTCCGACACCGATGTCTCCAGCAGGTACGTCAGTATCAGCACCAATATAACGAAAAAGTTCAGTCATAAATGATTGACAAAATCTCATAACTTCATTATCAGATTTACCTTTAGGATTAAAATCAGAGCCTCCTTTGCTACCTCCCATTGGGAGCGTAGTTAAACTATTTTTAAATACTTGTTCAAACCCTAAAAATTTTAAAATGCTGAGATTTACAGATGGGTGAAAACGTAATCCGCCCTTATATGGTCCAATAGCGGAATTAAATTGTACACGGTAACCCCGGTTGATCTGTATATTACCACTATCATCAAGCCAGGGAACGCGAAACATAATTACTCTTTCAGGTTCAACCATTCTTTCTAATATTTTGTTATGAATATAAACCGGATTCCCTTGTATAAAATCCCATAAAGATTCAACAACCTCTCTGACAGCTTGATGGAACTCCTGTTCAGCCGGGTTCTTGGCAATCACCATCTGCATGAACTCTTCAACGGATGTGTAATTCATAAATGTTATCCTCTTTGAAACATAACAATGTCTATTTTTAATCGTTATCGTTAAATATCAAAACAACATTAAGGCTATGGGGCAAAAAACATACCGTGAAGCAAAGGTAATTGTTTAAATTAATTGCCACGAAAATAATTCATTTTCACCTTGAATGTTATGACACAGGAATTACCTATTATATTGTTTTTTTATTAAAAATATTTTTTCAATATTGAGAAAATCCTCAGTTTTCCTGGC
>CAYTUQ010000048.1:0-29981 GCA_964441235.1 uncultured bacterium
TCGAGAAACATTTTTTAAACCGCCTCTTCTTATAACGAACTGTCAAACTTGGGTTGTATCTTCAACTCTAAAAGTATCATAGAGAACAACGACTACTTTATCCCCGTATTCGAATGAAGCATAGGGATTATAGCCTGCCTCATAGTGATAGAGACTAACAGGTTTGATCATATCCCTGCTCAGCGCCAATGTCTGTCCATATGAGATCGGCTCACCAGATGCTGTTATTAAAGGATCGCTGTCTGTTTGTTCTTTAACGGCATTGTAAGCTGTGATACAAACTTTTTGAATTATAAAATCATTCTTTTCCTTGATCAATTTTCTTATCCTGCATTCGAGAAATTCAACGTGGTTTGCGAGTGAATCAGCTGCCGTCATTGCTGATTTTTAATCATAATCCATCATTATCAAGAATTTGTCAAATTGAAAAAACAGACTTATTAAAATAAATATAAGTAAGAAGTTTATAACCAAAGAAATTCTCCATAGCTTTTTAAACTTCACAGTGCTGAATTCCTTAACTAGATTTAATTCGAAAAGGGTTTTAATACTTAACGCAGAGGCGCATCCCGAAGGGATCCCGTTGGGAGAGGACGCAGACCTGCCTGCCTTTTCCTGCCAGTGCGTCGCACGCAGACAGGCTCTTTGGCAGGCGGGGATTATTATAAATTTTCCTGTAATTTGTTGACCCCGTTAGATATTTTTAACCTTTGTTGACTAATGAGTTTAGAATGATGAAAAAGACAATCCTCCTGACTAGTATGGACTAACTTATGATGTTATCTCACGGGGTTGACCACTCGATAGATTCCATTACGCAATACCTCAACGTGCGCCAAAGGCGTCCCTTTGGGAAAAGTTAATTATCAAACCCAAATGCTTATCAATTAGTCGTAAATATGTCAATAATTTCGGTTTGTCTATAGGTGATAATTTCTCTTTGGCTTTCAGGTCAATAATTACCTTATCTTCTACTAATTCGAAGAATCCCTTTCGGGACAAGTCCAGACGAAGATCTATACCAAGTTTGATTCCTTTATAGGGAATCGGAACACTCTGTTGTCTTACAAATCGTAATCCTCTAAGATGAAGTTCATGACAAAGTGCATCTTCATTCACCCTGTGTAATAGATCGTTTACCCCGTGTAATATTTTTCCATTTTTTATTAGCCATTATCCTTGCATTGATTATTACACGGGGTGAATTCATCTTCTTGCCATCTCCTTTTTTACTTATTACACGGGGTAAACAGATTCCAAAAGCCCTGGACCTAAAATCTTATGTACTTCTATCGCTGCTCCGATTATCTTCTCTGATATTTCATTTTCATGCATAATTTATAAATTCCTTTAAAATCCTCTGCGTTCTCTGTCCGCCAGCTGGCGGATTTATATTTTTTTTCAGATTTGAAAATCTAAATTTACCTTTTCGAATAGGGTCTAGATATGTTTAAACAACCTCCTTCATCTTCGCAAGGAGTCCCCATGAGAAGTGCGTTGTAAAGCGTGAGATAATATAAAAATACACCCCGAATATTCGCATTGGCGTCAGCTTAAGTAATCTCAGTATTAACCCCGGTAGGGGTTTGCTATTTGTAGCTAAATTCAACAACCTCGACAATCCCAAACCCCGATAGGGGTTCGCTATTTGTTCCCTAATCAAAAACGTACCTTATATTGTATTCAATCCCAAATTTTTCTAAAAATTCCAAATACTCTTCCTTGAATGTCTTTTTACGATGATGCTCTTCCTGATTTTGAATATATTTCACCACCTCATCAATTTGGGAATGGGAATAGGAAAACGCCCCGTAACCTTCCTGCCAGGCGAAGTTCACTATCAGCATCCGTTTCTTTTTGATAAATTTAGTTGAATTCTGTTTTATATCTCTAACCAGATCAGAAATAGCCTGGCCTGGATTTAATCCAATAAAAATATGGATATGATCCGGCATATTATTGATGACAATCAATTTGTGGCCCCTTTTCTGAATGATCCCTGTGATATATTTTTGAATCTCGTCCTTGTGATTCTTAGGGAATATCTTTTCCCGGCCTTTTGTGCTATAAATAATATGGACATATAACTGGGTAAATGTATTCGCCATTTCTACCTCTTTAGCAAACTCCTTACGGAGTTTAATTCTACATGATATACCTTCTTGCTACTACTACAAATAGCCAACTCCTATGGAGTTTTTATATTCTATTTTAGAAACAGATATCTCTATAGTCAAATTCATTAATTTCATCAATACATTTGGTGTTAAATAATAGTTCAAATAACTATCTAATCCTTAAGCTGACGCCACCCCGAATATTCGGGGTGCTGTTCTTATGTTATTTATTGTTGTGGCTTTTATATCATTGGGTAGAAATTTCATAACATTATGGTTAGCACCAATAAAAAGGATACCAACACCATCACTATTTAAGGTAGCATTGATTCTCTGAGCAATGAATTCATCCCGTTTACTCAATAGATTTTTTTCATCTAAGAATGGAGATTTATTGTTATTTTTCAAACACTTGTATTCTTCCAATAAGAGGGCAGAATTTTCTGTTCCCATCAGGCGAGCTCCCCTAATAATCATTTTATTTATCAAAATATAGTTTCGACTTCCTTTTTCAAGCATTTCTTTTAGCATGATATCAATATCCACTTCAGTAGAGAGTCCATCCTGGTAAATACGGAGTTTTTGGTAGTTAAATCTCATCCGGGTTATCTTTCTTTCGATCCTGTCCCATATATGACCAATGAAAGCCTGTCTTCTCTTCCATTCAGTTAATCCCTTTTCTTTAATAAATATTTTTTTATATAATGGACCTATACTACCTAGCTCATTAACTTTATGTAAAATTGGAAAAATATAAAGAGATCTCATTAACCTACAACCTCTTTTAGTGACGAGAGGAAATGTTTTTTCCTTATAAAGAATTTACTCAGATCCTTTTCTTTTTTATCCACGAATTCACTGATGGCTCTAAGGGCAGCTCCCCGAACTACTGATTCTAGATCTGCTCCCACTAAACCTTCTGTTTCCTGTACCAACCATTCAATTGACACATCGGAATGAAGAGGTTTTTTCCGAAGATGAATATTTAGAATCTCTTTCCTGGATTGTTTATCGGGAACTGGCAACTCAAGATGGATTTCCAGCCTACCCGACCTTAGTAAGGCAGGGTCTATCATATCAAACCGATTTGTGGCTGCCAGGACTGTGACACCCCGAAGTTCTTCAATACCGTCTATTTCCGTAAGCAACTGGCTCAGGACTCGTTCCATTACCCCGGAGTCTGACCCAGATGCAGAACGCACAGGAGCCAGCGCATCAACTTCATCAAGAAAGACTATACATGGAGCCGATTGCCGTGCCTTGCGGAAAATCTCCCTGACTCCCTGTTCAGCTTCGCCAACCCATTTGGAGAGAATTTCTGGTCCTTTTACTGATATGAAATTGGCTTCGCTTTCTGTGGCTGAAGCTTTAGCCATGAGTGTCTTCCCTGTCCCTGGATTTCCATATAATAGAATTCCTTTGGGAGGCACTGTATCTGCTCTTTCAAAGAGAGAAGGAAACTTTAGCGGGTATTCGATGTATTGGATAAGCCGTTGTTTGATTTCATCCAGTCCCCCCACATCTCCCCATTTTACATTGGGAATTTCTATAGCAACTTCCCGAATAGCACTGGGTTCTACTTCGTTCAACGATTCCTGGAAATTTTGTTGAGTGACTTTCAACTTGATCATCTCTTCGTATGGAATGAAGTCCTGGCTGAAATCTATTTTTGGAAAAAATCTACGCAAACAGCTCATAGCGGCTTCTCTGCAAAGCGCTTCAAGGTCTGCTCCTACAAATCCGTGCGTCACTTTTGCTAAATATGTAAGATCAACATCCTCGCCGAGCGGCATTCCTCTTGTGTGAATTTCCAGGATCTCCTTTCTGCCGTTTACATCAGGTATTCCTATACTAATTTCTCTATCAAAGCGCCCGGGCCTTCTAAGTGCTGGATCAATAACGTTTGGGATATTTGTAGCCCCTATGACCAGGACCTGCCCCCGTGCTTTTAGCCCGTCCATAAGAGCCAGAAGCTGTGCCACCACACGTTTTTCTACATCACCAATAACCTTTTCCCTCTTAGGTGCGATAGCATCAATCTCGTCGAGGAAAATAATACTGGGGGCATGTTTTTCTGCTTCTTGAAAAATATTGCGGAGATTAGCTTCGCTCTCACCATAAAATTTATGAATTATTTCCGGACCGTTAACAGCTATAAAATAGGCTTCTGTTTCATTAGCCACAGCACGTGCTATCAAAGTTTTACCTGTCCCCGGTGGACCAAGCAGTAGAACTCCTTTCGGTGGTTCGATACCAAGCCTTTTGAAAATGGAGGGATATTTAAGAGGAAGTTCGATCATTTCTCGAACACGTTGAATCTCTCTATGTAACCCACCAATGTCCTCATAGGATATACGCCCCTTAACCGCTTCGGCCTCTTTTTCTTCAGAAATTTCTATCTCCGTCTGTGAATCAATCACAACGGGACCTTCGGGAAAAGTGCGTGAAACCTGGAATTCCTGAGACGTAGTACCAAAAAGAAGCGCCCGAACTTTATCACCGGTTACAAGCGGAAGCCCTTCCATTATTTTTCCAAGATAGCTATGTCTTGTTTTTCCTGATAATGAAACAGTTAATGGAGTAAGTAATATTTTTCTGGCTGGTTGAGATTCAACTGGTGACAAAGTTACCTTCTCATCAATACCAATACCGGCATTATGGCGAATAAGTCCATCAATTTGAATAATCTCTTTACCGCGCATGTCGGGATAGGTGGGCATAGCTTTAGCGACAGTTTTTCTTTTACCATCAATCTCTAATGTTTCACCAATCTGTATTTTAATATTTTTTAAAAACTCAGGATCAAGCCTGGCAATACCTCTACCCACATCTTTTGGTAAAGACTCCGCGACACGTAAAGTTACCTGTCTTTGGGTATTCATTGTATTTCCAAATTTTTAATTACTGACATTTATCACTTTGCGTTTGTGATTCTTTTCTTGAAAGCATTTGTGAGGATGAGATTTATTTCTATTTCCCAGGTCACGACTACTCCAAATTAGACACTCTTGGTCGATATGTATAGGAAAATCCCTTCAAAATAATCTTTCTTTCATTAAATAGTTTATTCTTTTTTTCATTTCTCCTAATAAAAAGCATTAGTGTCAGCTTAAAATTTTGATTGTTGGTTAGTGATGCTCTGGGTGAAACGGTTAGCCTTATCAAACCCCGTTAGGAGTAATATGTTTATAGTATAATCAGAGAAAAAAAGGATTAATCCCGATAGGTATCGGGATGACATGTTGATATCAATTATATTCAAATTATCAGTATTGAACATTATCAATCCACTCAAATAAATATCTCTCGTCGTATTCGACATTAAATTTTTTCAGTAACTCAAGGTATTCTTCATTGAAAGTTTTCTTTACATGATGTTTCTTCTGGTTTTTCAGGGAGTGGAATAAAACACTTTATGATAAAAATATCATATATATATTGGTGGATGAGATATAAATATATCACTAAAGCAAATTTACAATATTCCACCCCCTTAATATACTTTACTACATCATCCATTTGTGAATGTCCATAGGAAAATGCGCCGAAACCCTTTTGCCAATTGAACTTTCTCCAAATCCATCGCTTTTCGTTGATTAAAGTCGATGAATTATTTTTAATATCTCTCACTAAATCTGATAATGAGATGCTTGGTTTCATACCAATAAAAACGTGTGAATGATCAGGCATACAGTTAATCGCAATTAATTTCTGATTCTTATTCTGAATGATACCAGTTATGTATTTATGCAATTCTTCTTTATATTCATTTTTGATCAAGTTTTGTCTACCTTCCAGCCTGCGGCAGGCAGGGAACTGCAAATACAATTTGAATATATATCTGAGTGAATGTATTAGCCATTTTCACACCTTTATCGATTTTTTTCTGCATGTCACTCCTAAAGGAGTTAACTTAATTGGCTAGAAATTTTACTATAAACATATCACTTCTATCGGAGTTCATCTCGCCTGGAAACATATTCCTATTAACATTTCTCACTTAAATTGCCAGGTCCCGAAAGCTTTAGGGATCTTGCTATTGAGTTTATAGTCTTTTTTACTTTTCCCAATCCCAAAGGGATCTCTTTGAGACGGGGACTCCTATATTGGAGCATATTTCTTATCTATCAAATTATCAACAAATTAAAAAGTTAGAAATTTTAGTAAAGAACATAATATTGACAGTAAATAAAAACAGGATATCATTTCTAATCATGCAAGTCAGATAAAACAACTTTTCGTTATTTCTATCCTTATTAATTCATCAGCCCACGAATCACACTAATTAACACTAATGATTTTAAATGTTTATAAAAATTAATGCCCACTACAAATAGTTTAAAGATAATTTTCATTAAACGTTCCATAACTAATTGTGTCTTAAACAATTCGTTTAATTCGTGTAATTCGTGGTGAATAATCCATGCTATGTACACTTTATTTTTTCTTAAAGCGAGCCTCGAAGATGCCATTTTTATGAGAACGTGATAGGGCTTCAGGCTCTACCTGTGAAGGGAGTAAAAGCTCTTTATGGTATTTTCTATCAGAGCCCATAGCAGATATGATGAGAATATCACCTTTTATTTCCAGCTCCACATCCTGCTCTTCAACACCAGGCATCTCTGCTAAAACCTGGATTTCATTTTCTTCTTCAAAGATATCCACTAAGGGTTCACGGGCTTCATCTACTACCGGTCCTTTTGGAGTAGATTTAACGTTCCCAAAGGGTTCGACCGTCGGTTTTCCGCCCAGTCCGACTTTTACTGAGAATCCATAGATTCCTTTAAGGTCTTTCAGGGCTCCTTCTCCCCGGAATTCTTTTGTTTTTTCTACAAATTCCTCGCCTTTTTCGGTCATTTGCCCGATGAGATCAATAAAATTCCCGATTCCTTTGAAAAGCTTCCCAAATCCTAAATCAATATGGATATCATTGCCCTCTTTTTTATTTTTTCTCCCTTGATTTTCCATACTACACCTCTCTTTTAACTAAAACAATATACAAAACACTAAAAGTTTAAAATAGAATTTCACTGGGAATTATATTTACTCCAAGCTTTCCTTCATAGATTTGCATTAGAATTAAATTCCTATACCTATTGTTTTTCATCCATTCAAAAATTTCAAGCAATTGCTAATATTTAAAATCACAAATTTTTGCATTGTTCATCTATTTTCCAATTTGGCTACACGTTCCTGCAAACTTTTATTTTCTTCTTCTAACTCTTTCTCCTTTGCCTTGCTCGATAGATAGGAATCGTGCTCCCACCAATCAATGCCAATTTCCTTTGCTTTATCTACAGAAGCTATTAGAAGTCTTATCTTAATAGTCAAGAGTTCAACATCTGCCAATTTAATCTGGATATCACCGGCAATAACAATGCCTTTATCCAGCACCCTTTCCAAAATATCAGCCAAATTGGTGGACTGTATTCCATGCGTAATTTGACGAGTCATTTCTGCACCTCTGTGTATTCATTTAGGATATTCGGTATTCGACACCTATTTTTTAAAATTTACATCAGATTTCCAAGGGGTCCCAATTCTATGTTCAAATCCTCATCTTGAAGCCCAAACACAAGTTTGAGTTCTTCAACTTTTTTATCCAGAGCCATAAAGGTTAGTCCCAGCTTTTGAATGTCAATATTGGCGAGACTGCTCCTCTGAATCCTGCGCATTGCCTCTCTTTCCATAAGTCTTTTGAGTAGCACAACCAGAGTTAAAACCAGTTTGCCTAAGCCTTGCTCTGTTTCTTTAGGATTTCCTGCTTCAATGAGGGTAGAGATATTACTTTCTGCTTTTGCAATCTCCGTTTCCAAATTTCGAACATATTCTAATTCTTCTGGGGTAGGCTCTCGTGATTGGTTAAGAATAGGTCGTCCCATGAGTTCTTCTGCTTTGGAGATCGAGGTAGCTATAAGTCTCAATCCTATATAAATAAGATCCACATCAGCCACCCTTACTACCAAATCTCCCACCACGACCGCGCCCTTCTCAATGACTTTATCCAAAGCATCAATCAGAGTCACTCTTTCATTTACTACATATTGAGGCATATTTTTAAACCTTGACGAAATTATAGGGTGGCCAGGGACCGCTGTATTCAAATCGAAATCCCTTTGGTTCCATTTCCCTGCTTAGTTGATCAATCTTCTTCTTGAAATCCTCAATCCTTTTAGCTTGAATTAAGTAAATTGCATTCAGGATCATAGGTTCGATTTTGCCTGTGAGTTCCTTATCCAAAATTTTCCCTTTGATGCCGGTCTCAGCATATTTCTTGAGAACTAAAAAGAAATCCTGCGCGTAATTTTCTATTTCCTTGTTGATCTCAGAGGAAATGAGTTCTGCTAACTGTTTCTCAAAAAAATAAGCCATACCCCTAGACATAGCTGCTATTTCTTTTTCTTTGGCTTTCACAGTCTCGTTGCTATTTATTACTTCTTCTTCTAATACCTTACGATTTGCTAAATAAACTTTTACCCCCCACTCTTGTTTTTCCTGAAGTCCCACCAGAATATTTTCAAATTTCGAATAGTGTTCTTCAAGCTTCTGGTATATTTTTTTTCTACTTTTAAAGACAGTACCGAAGCCCATAGGAATCACAGCCAGGATTTCACCATTGCCCTGCATGGCTTCCTCAACCACTATCTCATGAATTTGCGCTTTCTCCTTGATCCAATTCAAATCTTCCTGTGCTTTGTATTTAATTTCTTCAGAATCAAATTCTTTAAGTGGCACTTCGCTAACTACAGCTTCTAAATTCTGATAAGGGAGAACAAAAACTTCTCCCTGACCATCTATCCCTTTTTTAGTGAATTTTGGGTTGGCTTTACCCCTGATACAATAAAGATAAAGAGCCTTATTTTCCTTCACTCATCTTCCTCAATAGCTTCAGATTCTGACAATCTATCCAGAAGTTCTGTTTCCCTTTTATTATACTCCTCTTCGGATATTTCACCTTCATCAAGTTTCATAGAGAGGTTCATAAGTTCTCGCTGAATTGCTTCGGGATCGTAATATTCTTTATCAACAGCTTCACTAATTTTTTCTGCTATCCATGTTACAAACCTTAGTACGATAATATTAACTCCCTAAAATTTTAAATGAATGTTCACAAAGCTTGCAGGAGGCGAAGGACCGGTATATTTAAATTGCACCTTACCTTTGCGATTTTCGGCAGCTTTATTTACCAGCTGATCTAAGTGTGGCTCTGTATCATCATTTACTAATACCGATAAATTTAAAAACATTAACTCGCCAAATATTTTAGACTTTTTATACTGGAGAGCTGCTGGTGATATTTCCTTAATTATTGATTCTGCTTCATTTTCGTTCTCTATAATAAGAGCGCGTTCAACCATCTGACCAAGTTCTATTCGCTTATAATGCCCCTGAGTTCCTCTTAGATTCTTAATACGATCTCTAAATTTTCTAATCTCTGTATATTTTTCTAAAATATGTTCATATATGAACGAGTTTTCCCAGAATGACTTCACATTCAATTCACGTTTTCTAGTAACTTTCTGAAGATTCGCCCGAATAATAGGAAGATTTAATTTGATACCATTATTAAGAGCTCCTCTTGATTGAGCTACAATGCCGAACCTGACCGGTAACACAGTATATTCTTTCATCATAAATTCCAGAATTTTCTGATGTGACATCAGATTCTCCCTGGTCGGCTTTACGGCTTTTCCGTTTACTGGATTAGAGAGAACTCCTATACCATGGAATGGGATGTTCTGAGCTGAAGATCCTCCAGCTACAGACTTACCCGGTAAATCCATAAGTTGCTTGCAATCTGTAAATCCGTATAAATAATAACCTGTGCTCGTAGCCAAAATCTTTCCTTCCTTTAACATTCCATTTTTTTAAGTGTGCAAAATATGACTATAATGAATTCCAAGCATATCCTAAGGCGATTTGGAATTAGATTTACAAGTTAAAGACAAAATTTCTAACATTACCGATTCAATAACCCCATTTGTTGCAATGCCAATTAACTTAACACAAGTCCACAGATGAGTTTTTGATCCTGGGATGATACATTTGGCAAGACTTGTGTCAAGTTAATCTTGTTAATCTCCAAAAAATGAAAATTCCTATACAATTAAATTAATACCTAACTTTTTTCCACAACACCTTTTCCTCTGCATCTCAGACATGTAAGCCCTGATGAAGACCTGCCGGTTCCACGGCATGTAGGACAAACTTTTACAGGTTCTTTAACCGCTACTACACCTCTTCCTTTGCAAACAGTACAGGTAACGATGCTGCCAGAATGCCCGTGTCCCGTTCCCCGGCAGTAAGCACAAACAACAATCGGACCCTTGAGTTCAACCTTACCTGTACCTTTACATATCAGGCATATACTTCTATTTCTCGCTTCTATCCCTGTTCCCTTACAGTAGCCACAAGGGTAAACATTGTCCTTAAAAACCTGTCCAACTTTTGCTACTGTACCACCTGCCAATCTTAAGAACTTGTAAGTCATCCTTTTACTTCTCAATATCCTAATTTTAGGGTCTGCCATCTGGCTTTCTCTCCAGAGGAGCGACTTGAAACGGGTTGAGTTTTCGCAGTGGATTTTTCTTTTTTTGAAAGTTCATTTTGATTTCGCTCGTCGATCTGTTCTTCGATTTCTTTTAACTTGCACAGAGTTTTTTCCAACTTATGATTCAGCATTTTGTATTCTTGATCAAGTTTTTCTTTCTTCTTCTCAAGCATAAAGAGATCGAGAAATTTGGATCTATGCCTTTTAGGAATCGAATGTATATGAGCACTACTTGATGTTTTGATTGATTCGATACCTTGTCTGTTGGACATATTTTATCTCCTTAATTCCATTGTTTCATTAAGTAATTCGCCAATCCCCGCCAATCAGGCATCTACCATTACCTTTTGCTTTTTAGTTTTTACTTTACGCTGAGACATGAGAGGAGGGCAATGTTTGTCTACAAGTCCTTTCACTACATTTTTTATCCGTCCATCACTACGGTTGGGACCATAACGCATCGTTTGAGAGCATAATATATCCATGCAAATTTGACTGAAGACAGTATTGGAAGCATCGGGGCGAATTTTCTGTAAATGTGCAGCTTTACTGATCATAATACTTGTTCTGATTGTTGGAGCGACTTCACACACATCGCTTGAGCGGAGATCACGTACAAGAGCAACAACCTTTTTAGCATCACTCTTGCGAATATTTGATTTCGACGCTGTAATTGCAACTTCCGTCTCCTCGTCATAGTCACCCAGATCAATTGTTATCATACGGTCTCTTAAAGCATCCTGAGTCTCATGCGTACCAGCATACTCTTCAGGGTTGCTTGTGAAAATAGCTCTAAAATCAGGATCAACCTGTAGATAATGATCACCACCGCGGGCTGCGGGAAGGTCAAGAATGTTTTCTTCCAGAATAGAAAGAAGAATATTGTTGGCTTCGGGTCGTGATCTTGTGAATTCGTCATAAATAAGTGTAAATCCATACTTGGCTGCTACAGTGAGGCGATTATCCACCCAGCGCTTCATCATATCTTCTTCAGTTTTGAGAACAGAGTGGATGAAATTGTCCACTACCTTACGTATCCGGTATCCATATTCTCCTCCTACCAGGTCAGCAGTGGTAAATTCCTCATCTCCATGGATAAGAACCACCGGTCTGCCGATTTTACTTGCAAGGTGCATAGCCAGAGTAGTTTTTCCAGTTCCTGCCCTCCCTCTGAAATGTACTGGAAATCCTGCTTTTAAGTAATTCAGAGCCCTGTTGGTTATATCCTTTATAAACCTGGTCTCTACAAAACCCTCCTGAGGGGAGGGTTCAATAAGTGTTGTTATATCCTCAATCATATTAAAACCTCCAATTGGAATTAATTACAGTTAATATATTGCCGATAAATAACTTAAAATATCAGTGTGATTTTCGCTCGGCCCAGATTTTGTGCATTTCCTGAATCTCTTTTCTCACCTCTTCCAACTCATCCCGAAACTGATTTAGCAGGTTACTTACCTTTTCCCGCCTTTGTTTCACATCTGCTACTAACTGCTCTTTTAAATCGTTTGCCATCTGGTAATGTTCTTCTTGAAACTTTTTTAGATTATCACGAACATCTGTTTTTAATTTATTAAGAGATTGTATTCGATCTTCAAACGATTGAACAATATCTCCTGTAAATTTCTCAAAGTCACTGGTTAAGCTCATATTAAGTCACTTTCTGTGTTAAAGGTTTAAACGATACGATACCCAAACCATAACATTCCATGCAAGGCAGCTTGCTTTCAAATTCAGTACCGGTTCCATCGCACGAGGAACAGATGACACTTTTCTCGGGTACAGTAACGAACCCTTTGCCATTGCATACGGTACATGTTAACCGGGTATTCGGATACACTCCGGAACCTCCGCAAAACACACATTCTCTCGAAGGTTCTTTTACTTCAATAATACCACTCCCTGAACACACCTGGCATGTGGCAAGAGAAGAAAGCAGCTCAAAAGGGTCCTTACCGCTTCCCTGACAAAAGCGACAGGTTTTTTGTGTTCTTAGCTCCATCCTTACCCCTTCTCTTCATAATGCAGAGCAGTTGCTTCCTTTAACCCTTTACGCTCAAATGAAGAAACATTGTATTTGCTGTCCAGTCGAACTTCCCATAATCCCACAATAGGAGTGCGGGCATATTTGCGCATCTCTTCATCTTCAACCACCATTTCCATAAGCGCCAGCCAATCTTCACCCTCTTTTTTTACAGTAATCACCTTGCAAGGTTTAGAGAAAGTTTTTGTAGAAAAATCCTCTACTGCTTTAATGACAGATTCTATTGCCATAATTTTATCCTTTGTAATTGATTAAGTTATTTTGCCAGGCGATAAAACCCTTCATCATCCTTAGTTACCATATCGTCTTTAATAAGCTCACTAACAATAGGAATTAGACCCTGCCACGGTTTTTCTATTGCTTTACCTATCTCACTAAGCTTTATGCCTTCTTCTGGAATAGCATCTAAAATTCTTGCTTTTACTTCATCTAATTCACTCTGCTTTCTTTCTGCCTCTTCCTGCTCCAGTCTTTTTCTTTCTGCTTCTTTCCGTTCTCTTTCTATTCTTCTCTTTTCAGCCTCTTCCATTTCCTTAGCCTTTTCTATACCTATAGAACGAAGGGTATGCATTCTAATAACTAACTCGCTCCAGGCTTTGGACATTTCAGATATGTCTTCTTTGATAGTATTCATCATCTCCGTGAATTGACTTTTCCTGTCATTTTCACTTCCGGTTAAAAAATTATTGAGGTCCTTAGCCATTGCCTGGTGAGACTTTGTTATATCCTTAATAAATTCAGCAACTTCAACCTTCCTTGAAAAATTATCCGACGAGAGCATTTCTTTTAAAGCAGATGCCATTTGAGAATGAGCTTCACTGAAATTTTTCAGCATATCTGTAGTCTCTTTTACTAATTGATTGGTAAAATCATTCAAAGATTTCTTCTGGTCAGACGCCATTTGTTTTCTAACTTCAGCAAAATTGGTGAGCAGATTTTCAATATCTTCAGAAACTTGATTTACAAATTGCCTTAAACTTTCCTTTACTGCTCTGGCTTCAGATAATCTGGTATCCTCGTGAGTTGAAAGCATTTGAAGTGTCTCTTTCCTGAGTTGTTCATTTTTGTGATGTGTATCCGAAATAAACTCTCCTACTGTAGTTTTAAGATTCTTGGAATCCATCTGGAGTTTATTGCGAAGCGATTTGGACATTTCTGAGTGGTCTTCACGGAATTTCCCAATCATCTCAGAGGTATCACTGACAAGGTTGCTAACAAAGCTCAATCTGGCTTCGTAGGATGCAGTGACATCCTCAGCAATTCGTTTCATATCATCTGCTAACATAATGATTCTCCTTCTTTTTAAAATTAACACGACTTTGTTTTTTTGTTACATTTCCTGGAGAAAGGTTTTGAACAGCAAATTTAACTTCTTGAGTCCTAATATCTTTGCCTTTACTTAAAAGTTTGTTAATAACTTCAGTAAAATTATCCTGCTCATTTTGAAACCTTCCCAGAATTTTTCTTACTTCCTTTTCTCTCTCTTCTTGTTCTTTTTTGATCTGTTCTAATTTCATACGGAACTGGAGTAGACGCTTTTGTTCCTCATGATAACGTTTATTCTTATTTTCCCCAAATAAAGTCCGAAGCTCTTTTGCCATACTTCTATGATTTTCTACATACTTATGTAGCATCATTTTTACTTCTTCTTCTCTCTCTTTATGTCTGGATAGAATTTTATCCATCATTCTATCAAAATCCTTTTTCCTGAGTGATTCTGCATGAGCCAGGTTGCTCTGCAGCTCTACCATAGCTATTTTTCGTTGTTCTTTATAACTCTCTATTAAATCACGCGAACCTTCAATAATCTCACTTACAGAATCAATCCTTTTTTCGTAAGAACCTATGATTTCTAAAATTACTTCTTTCATATAGTAACTCTCCCGGGAATCTGAAAAAAGGTTACCATTTTGGCAGGATGCACTTACAATAAGGGTAGCCTGGCAAAATAGTTCCCTTCCCTTAACTACTACGCTGGTGCTGCAGCTGTAGCAGTCAGACCGATTGCTTCAGCATACTTCAGGTAGGTCTCGACAGATGCTATGACGACTCGTGCTTCTATAGCCAGAAGCTCGATACCAACAAGTGATACGCGAACCCAGGCGTCAATCACGATACCTTTGTCAAGGATTCGATCGATGACCTCCACGAGGCTGCTGGAAGCGATTGCTTTCTCTACTGCCATTTTCTTTCACCTCCTTTCATAAATTGCTGTGTTCTATATAGGCAATAAACATACCAGTCATAAAAAAGAGCATGTACTGTGTTGTACTCTTAATATAACTATTTTAATTTTGCATAATTTAACAGGTTTAGAGTATGGTATTTTCTCCATACTATGGAAAATTTCCCATAATTAAAGAGCATTCACTATTAGAAATTATATTTTACTAACATTTCTCACTTCATCCTAACATCTACATTCCAACGGTCACGTTGGACTCCGAAAGGAGAGCAAACTTTGCGAAAGTTATCTTATTGAATTTCACGATATCACCTTGAATCTTTCGCGTTACACGAAGCAAACTTTCGCAAAGCTAATCATCTTTCTACTCATCCCAACATATGATATGTATCGGTATGCTCCAGAGTTGCAACGGTATTTATTCATTTTTTTATCTAACTTTATTATGTTAATCATTAACAATATGTTACAAAGTGAGAAATGTTAGTATTTTAGATATTCTAAATATATCCCAGATTATGAAATAGAGTTGATAACCTTTTTCACAATTCTTGATACATCATCGAGCTCAAACGGTTTACACAGAAAATCATAGAATAATCCGGACTCCAACCCTTCCTGAATCTCCTTGTCTTCTCGATCATAAAAACCTGTGAAAATAATAATGTATGCATCAGGATTAATTTCTTTTATGATTGTTGCTGCTTCAAAACCATCTATTCCAGGAAGTTTAGAGTCCAAAATAATAATAGGATAATCGTTCTTTTTAATCATTTCTATAGCTTTCTCACCAGTCCTCACAGTAACCACATCAAATTCTTCATGTTTAAATCCTGTCTCAAAAGCCCAGCATATATCGTCTTCATCATCTACTACCAGAACTGTTATCCTTTGTTTAGAAAAATCCATTTTTGTTCCGTTCATTTAAATTGTGGTTTTTAATAATATAAAATTTAGTGTAATTGTGACATTCAATTTCATCTATATGTAATCCTTAAGATGTTTAATTTTTTATACTTTATCTCCAAATATTTACTTATCACTTGACTTTCTATAGACTGGGAGCTTTATTGAAAAAGTAGATCCCTTTCCCGGTTCGCTTTCCACTTCTATATTTCCTCCATGTTGCTTGATGATTCCATACGAAATGGATAGTCCCAGACCAGTTCCTTTTCCTACCGGTTGCGTTGTAAAAAATGGATCAAAGATTCTTGATAAATTTTTCTTAGGAATACCAATTCCATTATCTGTAAAATTTATACTTACAACTTTATCAATACATTGTGTTTGAATTCGGAGTAGTCCTTGTTCCTTAATTGCATTACAGGTATTCAGAATCAGGTTCATAACAACCTGCTGAAGTTGATTCCTGTTACCGTGAACCTTAGGCAAATTAAAACCGTAATTTGTCTCAAGCTTAACATGCTGAATGGACAGTTGATTTTTCATTAAGGTAAGGGCATTATCAATAACCTGGTGGATATCCAATATCTCGAAGGCAAACTCAGACTGGCGTGCAAATTTTAAGAGGCTATTCACAATTTCAGTTGCTCGTTTTGTAGCATTTCTAATCTTTTCGATAGCGGGACCTCTAACTTTCTTATCATTTGCCTGTGTATTTAGAATCTGTGCGCATGAATCGATAATAGCCAGAGGATTTCGAATCTCATGTGCTACACCTCCTGCCATTATTCCCAGGGAAGCCATTTTTGCAGACTGAGTTAACTTTATCTCCAGTACCTTTCGTTCTGTAAGATCTCTACCAATGACGACAATCCCAATCACTTTTTCCTGTTCGTCTTTCATGGCAGAAAAACTCCATGATATATCAACAATCTCTCCATCTTTATTCAGAATTGAGCTTTCCCAGTCGCTCACCTTTTTCCCTTTCAATAATTTTTTAATAATCGAAAAGAAAATCTTTTTACTTTCTGTAGAAAACATGCTTGATAAAGGTTGTCCTTTAATATTAATAGATTTAACACCCGTAATTTTTTCGATTGTGTTATTCCAGGTAAGTATATTCCCACTTTGATCTGTAGATATAATTAAATCATTGGCGCTTTCTACAACTTTTGCAAGATGTTCTTCCATCCGTTTTATCTTTTCGCCAAGGCGTTTTTGTTCAGTGACATCATCCATTAGCAAAATCACACTTTCCACCCCTGATAAGGAATTCATTAAGGGTGTCAGTCGATAGTAGTATACTCGTTTGGGCAGCCCGGGAGCCCTGTATTCCATTTCTCCGCCTATAACTGATTCTTTTTGATTAAAAACCTCCATTATTTTTTCGGGAATTTTAGTATAATTTAGAAGTACATTTGGGAAAACTACGTTGATATTTTCTCCAATAGTTTCTGATTTACTACGTCTTGATTTTGAATAAAAATTTTGATTTGCTGAAAGAACCCTCAAATATCGGTCCACAATGAGAATAGAGGAAGGAATACTTGACATAATGCAATTGTATAATTTTTTATATGTCGTTTCTTCTTTTCTTTTATCAGTCATTGCTATCCATTCTATTTATTTTAATTTTCACTGCGGTGATATAGTAGTCTTTTCTGTTTGATCATGTAATGAATTATTCAGGTTAAAAATATCGTAAGCGTTCACGGAACGTTGAAAATGGTAATTAGAAATTGGAAATTAGAAATTTGGTCTTCATGCTTCTGATGAGTTTGCACAGCCATAATTTGCTTTCTTCAGTCGTGCCGGACCATAATCTGATAACGCTTCTGCCGTTTTGCGCCAAAGGTATGCCCTCACTGAAGGGGCTCCTTTGAATCGGCATAAACATCCAACTCGTAAACTCGTTTCATCTCTGTCTGTGCGCGCCCCTGTCTGTCGTGCCGGCGCTGGCAGGCGCACGCAGACAGTTCTCCCAAATTTCTACTTTCTAATTTCAAGTTTCAAACCGTGAACGGCTACAAAATATCCATATCATAAAATATATTGTCAAATATTATGCCAAAAGATGGATTATTCATTCAATAGAGTAAAATATCAAATATGGTCAAAGTTGATAAAATTTTGTTGAAGCAATACAGAAAACAGTAAATGAATTGATCTAAATTTAACAGGCATATTAATCCAATTCTTAGCTATTTGGTTTTTCAATACTGATACCCATCTCCTTCACTTTGTTATACAATGTTTTATAGTCCATTTTCAATAATCCGGCAGCTTTCAGCTTGTTTCCCTTTGTATAGCAGAGTACTTTTTCTATAATTTGCTTCTCAAATTTTCTTTGATAGTTTTTCTTTAAATCTTTCCATGAAATTCCCTGGAGAACCAGGTGATCTATTTCATCAATTGACATGCGACTTAATTCTAATTTTTTTAATTCATCAGGAAAGTCGTCAGGTACAATGATTTCATCTGCAACTAAAACAGACCTGCGAACTACATTTTTAAGCTCTCTCACATTCCCGGGCCAGCCATAAAGAAGAAGAAGCTTCCGAGCTTCTTCAGAAAAACCTTCCAATTTCTTACTAAGTTCTTCAGCTGCTTCTTTTAGAAACATATTCGCCAGGTACAAAATATCATCTTTTCTTTCCCGTAGCGGAGGAACATTAATCTTGAATTCATTGATTCTATAGAAAAGATCCCTCCGGAATGTTCCTTTTTCTACCAATTTAAGAATGTCCTCATTGGACGCACACACTATCCTCACATCCACTGGTATAAGTTCTGTACTGCCAAGATGGGCAATTTTTTTGTTCTGAATAGCCCGAAGCAGCTTCATCTGAATAGATTTGGAAAGGTTAGAAATTTCATCCAGAAACAAAGTACCTTTATTTGCAGCTTCAAAATAACCCTTTTTTCTCTTATAAGCTCCTGTAAAAGCTCCTCTTTCATACCCGAATAATTCACTTTCAATAAGAGTTTCCGGGATTGCCCCGCAGTCCACCTCCACCAATTGCTCCATTCTCCGGGTGCTGTATCTATGAATCGCTTCTGCAACCAGCTCTTTTCCGGTCCCACTTTCACCCAGGATCAATACCGAAAAATCGCATGAGGCAACTTTCTTGACTTTATCTACCAACTCATCAACTTTAGTACTTTTACCCATTCTCATAGAAAGATTTATCCTGTCTTCCAGGGCGTTTCGAAGATACTTAACTTCATCATCTAAAGCTTTTTTCTCCAGCGCCCGTTCAATAATTAGCAACAGATCACTATTATCGAATGGTTTTATCACATAATCATACGCACCTAATTTCATCGCCTGAACTGCGTTTTTAACATCTCCATACGCAGTAATAATAATAACAAGTACTGACGGATTTATCTCTCTTACCTTTTCTAATACCTGAATTCCGTCCATTTCAGGCATTCTGATATCGAGTAAAATAATGTCCGGGTTATTTTCTATTACTTTTTGCACGGCTTTTTTTCCATCATCAGCTGTTATTGTGCGATAGCCCTTTTTCTTAAGTACATTTGTAAGTATCCAGCGCATATCTGCTTCATCATCAACAACTAATATTTTCTTTGGATTTTTGTTAGCCATACTAAACCACCGGCAAAGTTAATGTTACTTTTGTACCCTTATTGACTTTGCTATCAATTGATATTGAACCATTATGTTGATCCATAATTTTATGGCAAATTGAGAGTCCCAATCCAGTGCCATTCTTTTTAGTTGAAAAAAATGGATCAAAAACTTTCTTTATATTTTCGTCAGATATGCCGTAACCACTATCCTTAATATCAATTGTTACATTTTTCTCAAATGAATTATAATTTGTCCCAATAAGGATCTTTCCACCCTTCTGCATTGCTTGAATAGAGTTAAGAAATATATTAACTAAAACTTCTATAATAAGCTCTTCATCGTATAAGGATACAATTTTACCCTCACAAAATTGTTTCTGTACTTCAATCTTTTTTTGAAGAAAATCAGGTTCTACCAGCCTATAAGCCTTATCGATAGTATCATGTATTAAATGCTGTTCTAATTTCAACTCCTTGGGTCTTGCAAAATTCAATAGTTCAAAAATCATACCATCAGCGGTATCTGCATTTCGTTGAACCACTTCTAGAGCCTTTTCAAGCTCGCTGTGAACAGGAAAATTTTCAATACAGAACTGGATGGTGGATCTGATGACCGCTAAAGGATTTCGCATTTTATGCGCCAATTCAGAAGCCAATTGTCCAAGTGATGCTATTTTTTCAGTCTGAAATAACTTCTCTTCCAGCTTCTTCAAATTGGTGATTTCTCTCATCAGCACGAGAATACCAATAATTTTACCATCTATATCCTCCAGTGGAGAAGCTTTCAAGAAAAAGATACGTCGTTTCCCATCTTTATCCAGATACCTGAAATCATTTTCTTCAAATAACTCACCTGTTTCTAATACTCTTCTGAGTCTCATGGCTAAATCCAATTCTTTCCATAAAGGAAGATCAAATAAATTGACTCCTTCTGCTGTTTCATCAGGAAGAAACTCCCTTCCAGCAGGGTTTGACATAATAATCTTTCCTCGATTATCGGTAGATAATATTCCAACAGGAAGATTAACAAAGAGATGTTCTAAATACTTTAGTGTCTCAATATTCTCACGCTGAGCCTGTTTGAGTTCGCTAATATCTACAAATGCACCCATTATACGGATAGATTTACCGGTTTCATCTTTAACCATACTTGCTGAAAGTTGTACGTCAAATACTGAGCCATCTTTTCTCTTAGCGAGAATTTCACCTGTCCAATTCCCTTTCTCCTGTAAAATTCTCTTTACTCTTGTAAACTCCTCCTTATTCTGCCAGAATTGTTCAGCAGGTTTATCAAGAACTTCCTCCTGACTGTCATATCCCCACATTTTGAGAAAAGAATTGTTAACATAAATCAGGTTCCCAACAAGATCAGTAAAAACAATAGCATTAATAGACGATGCTATAGCACTCTCTTTTATCCGCAGCTCATCTTCTGTAAACTTTTGTTTTTCCTCCAGCTCTATGTTATGAAGAGCAAATGAAATGTCCTCCGCAACCTCTTTGAATAAGATTTGTTCTTCTTCGTCTTCAATGAGATTGGCAGGAATAAAAACAGACAATAGGCCATAGACCTTTTCCCTGTATTTTAACCGGATGCTCATCGCTCCATCACCATTGTACTTATCCGCAAGTGGATAATCCACACAGGTTAATGACGGCTCTTTTGTTATCACAACTTCCGATTTCTTCAGTGTTCTCTTGCCACAAGCCGTCATATCACCACGCTTTAGCTGTTCAACAATAGGTAAGAAATCTTTGCCAAGTCCGGCTTCGGCACTCATCACAAGTCTCCTGTTCTCATCCAATAGAATGGTCCAGGCTTTATGATAACCGCAAGTCTCAGTAAGATTGTCGCAAACGCTCTGTATAAGATGCCCCTGGTGTTTTTCCCTGGTAATTAGTTGGTTAACACTACGGATTGCACGAAGTATAAGGTTGAGGTGCTTTATCTGCTCCTCTGTTCTTTTGCGCTCGCTGATGTCTTTTGAAATTACAGTTATTGCAATTACACTTCCAGTTTCCGGGTCTATAATCGGGCTTAATGTTCGCAAAAAATCCCTGCCATCCCTATGACTTTTATACTCATAAATTACCGGCTTACTAGATTCAGAAACTTGTTCAACTTTTGTAGAAAATTCTTTTGTTAGTTCGGGATTATGAAATTCCAGGTAATTTTGTCCTATAACTTCATCCGGTGATTTTCCAAGCCTTGACAGAAATTTCTTATTAGCGAATTTATACTTGAGGTTTCTATCAATGAGGTATATAGGGTCTTCACTTGATTCTATCAGGGAGCGATATCGCTCCTCACTCTCATGTAAATCTTCTTCAGCTTTCTTACGCTCAGCGATGTCCCTAAAAACTAAAACGAAACCTGTAATAATTCCTTCATCATCTCTGATTGGTGTTGCTTTGAACTCAATATGTATTTCCGTTTTTTCCTTGCTTGATCGAAGATTCCCTCCTGGGATAAGTATAGAATCACTTGACAGACTAACGGTATCTTGATCTATAATAGACTTCACTGAAGCGCCTACTTCAAAACCAGGTACCTCTTTGTCTTTAATATTGAATACTTCTGTCAAATCTCTATTCAGGGCAATCTCTTGCTTCCAACCTGTAAGTGATTCAGCAACAGGATTCATGAACGTTATTAATCCATTTTTATCAACAGTTATTACAGCATCACCTATTGACCTGAGTGTCGTAGCAACCTCTCTTTTTATCTTATTTTCTACCTCATGTTTATAAAGAATCATCTCAATGGTGACATGTAATTCTTCTGCTTTAAATGGTTTGAGTATATATCCATACGGTTCTGTCACCTTCGCACGCGACAACTTATCTTCATCTGCATAAGCGGTTAGATAGACTACGGGAACATTAAAACGATCATGTACCTGTTTCGCTGCATTTATGCCATCCATATTTCCTTCCAATACAATATCCATAAGTACTAAATCTGGACGCATCCTACTCACTATTTCAATAGCTTCCTCACCAGTAGAAACGATGGAAAGAACAGCATACCCAAAATTTTCTAAAATGGTTTTTGTGACTTCTGCAACCTCGGGTTCATCTTCAACAATTAAAATTTTTATTTTTGACATAGTTTGAATCTCTTTTCTTTTCCACTAAATATGTATTTTGATTATACACAGAAAATTAGAGCATTGCATTTCCGTTATTGTTCCCAAGCCTCAGCTCCCTCTCGTCCTAGTTTCTAAGCCCCAAACCTCTATTCTTCTCGTTCCTAAGCCCCAGCTTGGGAACGTAGCAAAAATATTTTCTCACTACTATTCCTATAATCATATTCCCAGAGGGATGTCTTCGACACACTCCTTCAGAGTTCTCTTTCCCAGGAATTTCTTTTGTTCCTAAATTCCAGCTATTTCCTCCTCTCATTCACAATCATAACTTTCTATCTCGTTCCCAAACACCCTTTTTCGTTCCCAAGCTGGGGCTTGGGAACGAGGGTAGATGGTCGTGTAAACGAGGATTTGAAAAGATATGGGAACAAGGATAAACTATTTAGATAAAATGACAGAATCTTACTGTATCTACCTAAAAAAGAAAAATCATCTAACAACGAAATCCCCCTTCGACATAAGAAAAATTTTCCAACAATTAATTTTATTTATCAGCATTTTTTACCTTTCGCTGACTTTATACAAAATATACAAATAATTTTCGTTTAATGCTTAAATTTTTTATCAATATTTCATACTATCGGAGTGAATTATAAATAAGAAACAAAACAGTTTGTTTTAATTTAACCATTTTCCAAAGGAATTTCCCCAATAGAGTAACACTTCAGTCTTTGATAGGCAATAGTAACAATTGTGCTTTCTACCAACAACTGAAATGTTACAGGGAAATGCCCTCCGGATTTTTTAGTAGAGAAAATTTGGTTCAAAACAGGGTTAAAATTTGACTTAAAAAAACTTGATTATAGCAGTACCGTCTTATAAATTTGCTTCTTGTTATGAAAATTCGACTTAACTCATTAAAAGAAGGGCTACAAATATTAAGTTACACTTTAAAAAAGACTGAACTTAATCTTACTGACAAATACTTTAACAGCCCAATTACCATCGCTCTTTCAATAAATAAAGGCTCAACAGAAATAAGCATAAACGGTGAGGTCCAGACCATAGCAGACTTGGAATGTGACCGTTGTTTATCTTTATATCAGCAAGATCTTAAATCCTTATTCAAAATTATTTTGAGTCAAGTAGATTTAAGTATAATGAATAGCGATGAAAATATAATTCCAATCTCTCCGAATACAAGTGAAGTGGACATCACATCTCCAATAAGAGATACATTAATTCTAAGCGTACCAATGAAAAAATTATGCCGCAAAGATTGCAAAGGTCTATGTCCTAAGTGTGGCGTTAATCTCAATATAGAGAAATGTAAATGCAATGCTACTTCTACAGATCCAAGATTGGAACCATTGAAAAAAATATTAACTAACCTTATGGAGGAATAATAAATTGGCATTACCTAAACGAAAACTATCAAAATCAAGAAGAAACAAACGCAGAACTCACTGGAAATTAACTGCTCCAACTGTGGTTAAATGCCCTCAATGTAATGAACCGAAGCTGCCTCATAGGGCTTGTCCCAACTGCGGATATTATAATGGGCGACCTGTTGTTTCAGCAAAAGAGAAATAGAGGAAATAAGTAACTATTCATGGAGTAATGGATTAATGAATTGTTGGAGTATTGGAGTATTGGAGTAATGGCAAATGAGAAAGAATAAAAATCAGGGTTATCAGAAATTAAGAGTATGGAATGATGCAATTGACTATTACATCCAGACATACAGTGTTTTTCGAAGATTTCCCTATGAACTAAAGAGAGTCTCCTCGCAGGCTGTAGCTTCAAGCGATTCCGTACATCGTAACACCTGCCCTGTTAAATAGCCTGAACCTTTTTGATAAGCATTTGAAACTTATTAAATTAAAAGAGAAATTTAGCTCATTGAAAAAAGATAGATATTTAACAGGGTAAAAAGGATATTGCCGTAGATCAATTCGTGAGTATCTGAACTTTCTCAATACCGCACTTGGTTCACTTGGTGAATCTGTATCTGGATTACATGCTTATTGGAAAGCTAAACAAATCACCGAAGAAGAATTTCAAAAATTAGATACATTGGCATACAAGTTGGAAAATGGATTACTAAAGCTTGTTGAAAGTCTGGAATTAAAAAGAGAGCGTGGAGAATGGATTGATTCTTTGATTGTAAAAGAAAACAATGGGATATATGAAAGCAAATAATCTATCACTCCATTACTCCATCACTCCATCACTCCACTTCTTACTGTTTTTATCAAGAGTTAATAATTTATATAAAGAATCCATAAACGGTTACAAAAATAATTTGTGACCTGAATTTTTTGTTTGATGAGTTTTATATATTTTTACTTATATTTTAGTATCTAATTTTAAATCAAAAGTATGTAATTAATAAATAAGAAGATGAAGGTACATTTTGAAAAAAATAAGAACTACGATTACTGCCATAGGTAAGTATACACCCAGACGTATTTTAACCAATTTTGATCTCGAAAAAATGGTTGATACTACTGATGAATGGATTCGTTCTCGAACCGGAATTGTCGAAAGACATATTGTCGAAAAAGGAGAAGCAACATCAAATATGGGGGCAGCAGCATTCGAAGATATGAAAAATCGGTTTGGTGTTGACCCACTGGATATTGATCTAATAGTAGTAGCAACTATAACACCAGATATGTTTTTCCCATCAACTGCGGCTTTAATCCAATATAGTATCGGTGCAAAAAATGCCTGGGGTTTTGATCTATCTGCAGCATGCTCCGGTTTTTTATACGCTCTTGCTGTGGGTTCACAATTTATCGAAACAGGGCAGCATCAGAAAGTACTGGTAGTTGGAGCTGACACAATGAGCAGTATTACTGATTATACAGACCGTAATACTTGTGTATTATTCGGAGATGCTGCTGGAGTAGTTCTACTTGAACCAGCAAAAGATGATGACGATTCAGGTATTATGGACTATATTGTAAAAATGGACGGAGCAGGACAAAAGCATTTATATATATTAGGAGGTGGCAGTAGAAATCCATCTACATACGAAACAGTAGAAAAAAAAATGCACTTCGTATATCAGGAAGGAAGGCCAGTTTACAAATTTGCTGTAAGTAAAATGGCAGAGGCTGCAATTGAGATTCTCGAACGCAATTCATTGACAGGTGAAGATATTGCTCTCTTTGTACCTCATCAAGCCAATATACGAATCATTGATGCATGCGCAAGCAGACTTAAATTAAAAGATGAACAGGTAATGCGAAATATTGATAAATATGCAAATACAACCGCAGCAACTATTCCCCTCGGTCTAATCGAAGCAATGGATGAAAAAAGGATAAAAAAGGGAGATATAGTACTACTTACAGCTTTTGGCGGCGGCTTTACCTGGGGAAGCATTCTTTTAAGATGGGGTTTTAATTATGGGTAAAACTGCCTTCGTTTTTCCTGGACAGGCTTCCCAATTCGTCGGAATGGGACTGGATTTCTATAATAAAGGTTCTTTTGCTCCAAAATTTTTCGATTACGCAGAAAAAGCATTTGACTTTTCACTAAAAAATATCTCTTTTTATGGATCACTAAAAGATCTAACACAAACTCAGGTAACTCAACCTGCAATTTTCGTTCATTCAATTGCGGTTTTTGAAGAACTTAAAGCAAAAGGTTGCAGGCCAGATATGGTAGCAGGCCATAGTCTTGGCGAATATTCTGCACTGGTTGCAGCAGAAACATTATCTTTTGAAAACGGCTTAGAACTGGTCAAAATTCGTTCAGAACAGATGCATATCGCTTCACAAAATCACGATGGCACTATGGCAGCAATTATTGGTCTTGAATATGAAAAAGTAAAAGAAATTTTAAATACTTCAGGCTTTTCTGGAGTATGTGAAATTGCCAATTACAATTCTCCTTCACAAATAGTAATCAGTGGAGAACCTCATGTAGTTCAATCGGTTATGCTTGAATTAAAAAATGCTGGTGCAAAAATGGTAATTGAACTTACCGTGGGTGGAGCATTTCATTCAGCTCTTATGGGAGAAGCTAAAGAAAAACTAAAAGAAGCACTTGACTCTACCGATTTCAATTCACCAAAATACCCGATTTATTCAAATGTCACAGGAACACCCACAACAGATCCAGATGAAATAAAAGACAGATTGTACCGACAGCTCACTTCACCGGTATTATGGATGGATACAATAAAAAATATGATAAAAGATGGTGCAGATTTCTTTCTTGAGGTAGGTCCAGGAAAAGTTCTACAAGGACTCATTAAAAGAACAGCAACTGATGTTAAAATAGAGGGAGTCTCAAGCTTCGAAGATTTGGAGAATTTTCAATGGAACTAAATTTTAACGGCAAAGTAATTATTATAACAGGTTCTGGAAGAGGAATTGGCAGAGAGATAGCTGAATCCTTTGCTAAAAACGGAGCTACTGTTATAATATCCGATTACAACGCTGAATCTTTAAAAGAATCAGAAGATATATTTTCTGATAAAGGGTATTCATTTAAGGCAATTCCATGCAATGTAACAAATAGCAACGATGTACAAAATCTCATAGACTCAACTTATAAAGAATTTGGAAAAATTGATGTTCTAATTAATAACGCTGGAATTACAAGAGATAATCTAATTTTAAGAATGAAAGAAGAACAATGGGATTCCGTAATTGAAACCAATTTAAAGAGCGTTTTCCTGACAACACGTGCATTAGCAAAATATTTTATGAAGCAGAGATATGGCAAAATTATCAACATAAGTTCGGTTATTGGTATAACCGGAAACATTGGTCAATCTAATTATTCTGCAAGTAAAGCTGGAATCATTGGTTTTTCAAAATCAATCGCCCGAGAATTAGCCAGCAGAAATATTACAGTAAACGTTATTGCACCAGGATTTATAGATACTCCAATGACCTCAGTGCTATCTGATGGAGTAAAAGAAGATTTTATTAAAAATATACCTTTAAAACGTATTGGTACACCGACAGATATTGCAAACGTTGTACTATTTATAGCATCACCATTAGCAGATTATATAACAGGTCAAGTTATAAATGTTGACGGTGGAATGGTGATATAGACATCCCTTTGGGATAATGTAAAACATATGAGGAGGATAAAATGGGGCATTTTGAAAAAATCCAAGAAATCGTAGCAGACAAATTAGGTGTGGAAAAATCTAAAATTACTATGGAAGCATCTTTTATAGATGATTTAGGCGCTGATTCTCTGGATACCGTCGAGCTCATTATGAAAATGGAAGAAGATTTTGATATTGAAATTCCAGATGAAGATGCTGAAAATCTTCGAACTGTCGGCGATGTTGTCAAATATCTCGATTCAAAAGTAGAAAAATAAACAAGATTTCTCTGTGAAAAAAAGAGTAGTTGTAACCGGGTTGGGCATCATTTCCCCTATTGGAAATGATGTTTCAACCTTTTGGAAAAACCTTCTTAATGGCGTTAGCGGTGTAGGTATAATCAAAGCCTTTGATACTGAAGGGTTTCCAACAAGGATAGCTGCAGAAGTATTAGATTTCGATCCTCTAAATTACTTTAGTAATAAAGAATCCAAACGGCTGGATCGTGTTACAATGCTTGGCATGGCAGCTGCACAAGAAGCAATAGAAGATTCAGGCTTATTGAAATCAGGTTTCAACTCCGAACGAGTTGGAGTAGTTACAGGGTCTGGAATTGGAGGAATTAGTACATTTGAAAATCAGCATGAACTAATACTAAAAAAAGGTAGACGATCTGTCAGCCCACTTTTTATTCCAATGATGATTCCTGATATTATCGCAGGTCATATTTCTATACGGTGGGGGTTTTTAGGCCCCAATTATTCAGTCTCTTCCGCTTGTGCTACATCATCTCATACAATTGGAATCGCTTATCGACATATTTGCTCTGGAGATGCGGATATCATGATTACTGGCGGTGCTGAAGCAAGTATAACTCCTCTTTCCTTAGCTGGTTTCACGAATATGAAAGCTCTTTCAAAAAGGAATGATGAACCGGAAAAAGCCAGCCGACCCTTTGATCTTAAGAGAGATGGATTCATAATGGGCGAAGGTGCCGGAATTGTTGTTTTGGAGGAACTGGAACATGCTCTCAAAAGAGATGCAAACACCTACGGTGAGATTGTAGGATATGGTTTTTCTGCTGACGCTTACCACATAACTGCACCTCATCCTGAGGGAAAAGGAGCAGCCCTGTCTATGGAATCAGCAATACGAATGTCTAATCTACCCAAGGAAACCTTCGGGTACATCAATGCACATGGAACTTCAACACCACTTAATGACAAATATGAAACTATGGCGATCAAGTCAGTTTTCGGGAAACTAACAAAAGATATTAACATCAGTTCAACTAAATCAATGACAGGACATTTACTTGGTGCAACAGGAGGCGTCGAATTTATTTCCCTGATATTAGCCCTGAAAAATCAGGTAATTCCACCAACTATCAATTATGAATTTCCAGATCCTGAATGTGACCTCAATTATACACCGAACAAACTACAGAAAAAAGAATTCATTGCAGGATTGAGCAATAGTTTTGGTTTCGGCGGTCACAACGCGGTGCTTGCGGCAAAAAGATACGAGTATTAAAAAATTTTAGCATTTGCAACAATAAAACGCCTTTTTCAATCTCCATCTGACATTGAAAAAAAGATGGGGTACGTTTTTAAAAATAAAAAACTTTTAAAAGCCGCACTCACTCATCGTTCCAAAACTAAAGATAATTATAAATCTTATGAGCGCTTGGAGTTTCTTGGGGATTCAATCCTTGAATTAATAATCTCTGAGTACTTATTTAAAAAATATCCAAAAAAATCAGAGGGTGAACTTACTCTCTTACGCTCAATTATTGTGAATAAAGACTCTTTATATGAAGTAGGCTTAAGTTTTAATCTTCAACAGTATTGTATTGTTGATAAAAGTTTAAACTTAAACAACTCATCCACTTTGAAAACACTTTTATCCAATGTGATGGAATCTATAATTGGTGCTGTATATCTCGACAGTGGACTGGATTCTGCTAATGCTCTTGTGCATAAATGGATTATTAAAACTGTCAAAGAAGAGGATTATATTTCAAAATTTAACTATAAAGGTCAACTTTTTGAGATCTGCCAAAAAACCGGAAGGGATTTACCAAAATTTGTAATAGAAGAAATTTCGGGGCCGGATCATGCCAGAACCTACACTGTATCGGTCTATA
Organism: uncultured bacterium; assembly: GCA_964441235.1. Lineage (GTDB taxonomy): Bacteria > Fidelibacterota > UBA2242 > UBA2242 > UBA2242 > BS750m-G69. Next base: position 29,713 of record CAYTUQ010000048.1, read on the forward strand.
TAATGAAAGAAAAATTGGGAACTGGTATAGGCTCTACTAAAAGATCTGCAGAGGAAAAAGCTGCAAAAGAGGCTTTTATAAGATTGTCAACTAAAATTAAATAATAATCATAAAACTTAAATCACAAGATAAAATTGCCAATTATAGTTTATTATTTAAAATCTACTAAAATTAATGAAATCGTCCCAATGGGATCTCTCCGGGAGAAGCATGGTAAGTTACTCACCATAAATATTTATAATCAATTCGTTCCATATTCCAATGCCAAC
>CAYTUQ010000049.1:0-28845 GCA_964441235.1 uncultured bacterium
TGTCAAAAAACATTTATATGACTACCGCGAAGCGGTTTAGTGCAACATATGTTTACCCTGCGCATTTACGCTCAAAACTTGTTTCTCTATACAGAAACTTTTTCAGAAAGTTTCTGCATAGACAAACTTTCAAACCCACTTTGTGGACTTCTATTCATTTGATTCTATTTTAATCATTAATTAATCTATTGTCAAGACCTAATGAAACAGCCTCGCGATACGGCAACTCCCGGTAGCCTCCAGCCGCTTTTATAAGACGCCCCGGCTGAACCCTCGCCATATTCCTCTGAAAGTTTTTTCGTACCCTTTTGGCCCGGTTTTAATTTTCGATTAACCATAGGCTGCTCTCACAAAATGTCTGCCGCGCTATCGGGAGTGTTGCGATGGCGATTTTCTCAGTGAAAATTGCTATCCCGCCCAATGCGGGACGGCTTTTATTGTCTCTTTTTTACTGGTTAAAAAATTGGTTAAAAATCGTAATAAATTTGAGTTTGATAGACAGTAAACCGAAAATATGACTTTTCGAACCCTCTAAGTATTTAGTTAGAGCTAAACCCTACAACGTAACTTATAAAATATAGCACTATATGTTAGGATAACATTAACATACACAAATAACATATTGTATATAAAAGTACTAAATGACGTAATAGGGTAAATTAGTTTATTATATTCAAGCAACTTCGATTATTCAATATTAGACCTCAGCCTATTGAGGAATTTTTTCATCTCTTCGTAATCCCTTCCTCTGATAATATGGGTAAGATATGAAAGCTGTGAATTTATTTTTTCTATCTGTTTTAGGGTATGGGGATTGAATAAGATCTCTGACAGTAGGTAGTCATCCTCTGAAAGAAGCCCTTTAGCAATATCCTTATGTTTTTTGAAAGTTGTCCCGGGTGCTTCCTGTTTCTTCATACAAGCGGCAAAAACAAGAGATGAGGAAAAGGGTGTTCCAAGTGAATAAGCAGTAATTTCATCGTGTTCTTCAAAAGTATATTCATAAATATTTAAATGTAAATTTTTATAAAACTCTTTAAAAAAATCCTTACCCTTTTCATCTGATTCTTTGATAATAATTGCATTTTCGTCTCGAAGGTCTCTGATATTGGCGAATGTCGGACCAAACATAGGATGAGTAGAAACGAATCTTCTCCCAACCTTTTTGTAGTAATCATGAATTCCGTTTTTAACTGAGGTTATATCGGAAAGCATACAGTTCTCCGGTAAATAGGGGAGAACCTCATCAAAAGTGTTTACTGTGTTTTGAAGATTTACCGCATTAATCATAAGTTCAGGTTGAAAATCTTCAACTTCTTCTAATTTCAGAAACCGCGTAACATTGAAGAAGTATTTTAGTTTTTTCCTATCGTTATCATATACAGCAACATCATGATCGTGACAAAATTCTTCAACTAACCATGTTCCCATTCTTCCTGCACCAAGTATAAATATTTTCATTAAATTTTCCTTTCGTTATAACACCCCATAAATCTTAATTCTTTTGTTATTTGGCTTACATTATCAAGAGCCCTGATTACTTTTTCGTCTTTATCTGAACCAATGAAATCGAGGAAAAAGGCATAAGTACCAGGCTGCTTCGGTATCGATTCGATTCTTGTTAGGTTGATATTTGCTTTGGCAAAGACTTCGAGAACATTAAAAAGTGTACCAGCTTTATGTGCAGTTGAAAAAATAATTGAGCACTTATTTCCAATACCTTCGAATTTTTCCTTTGAAAGAATTAAAAACCGAGTATTATTGATTTCTAAATCTTCGATATTTTCCTTAATAACTTCAAGATTGTAAATATCAGCCGACATTTTACTGGCAATAACAGCTGAAGAACTGAGGTTTTTTTCGGAAATCATTCTTGCAGCGCCTGCAGTGTCATAATGTGAAATCGGTTGAAGTTTATTTCTTGTAAGAAATTGTCTGCATTGTGCTAATGCCTGAGGATGAGAATAAACAGACCTTATTTCCCTGTAATCGGCATCTGGTACTGCAAGTAAGCAGTGATTTACTGGAAAATCAATTGCGCCTACTACATATAAATCTGTGTTGATAATCAGATCATTTACCTGTCCAACAACACCCCCCAGCGTGTTTTCTACGGGGATAATACCGTAATCGAATAAACCGGACTTTACACCTTCAAATACTTTAGAAAAATCTTTACATGGAACGGATACTAAATCTTTGTTCCAAATTCTTGCAGCTACTTCGCTATATGCACCATGTTCTCCTTGAAATCCAATAATTTTGTACGCTTTCTTCTGAAGACGTTTACTTTCATTAATAATATCAACAAATAACTTTTCACAGAAATTAGCACTGATGAGCTGTCCTGAATTGTTTTTTATCCTATCAAGAATTTCTTTCTCTCTTTCAATATCTTCAATTCCAGTTTTGAATTTTCGAGCTATAATAACCTGTTCCATTCTTTCATTCAAAAGTTTCAATATCTTTGAGTCAATAATGTTAATTTGATTTCTAACTTCTTTCAAATCCATGTGTTACCTCATCACTCTATATATTTTATTTTCTTGCATTAAAAGATCAACAAATGCAATGGCTGCCGCTGCATCTACAATAACAGGAATTCGTAATGCTATACATGTATCATGCCTACCCTCGATAGTCAGGTTAGTCATTTCTTTGGTTTTGATATTTATCGTATGCTGAGTTATTGATATACTTGATGTCGGTTTTACGGCTACTCTGAAAATTATGTCATTACCATTTGTTATTCCTCCGTTAATACCGCCTGCATTATTTGTAGAGGTTTTACCATCAACATTAATAATCGGATCATTATGTTCACTTCCCCTCATTTTAACAGAATTAAACCCGGAACCAAATTCAATACCCTTGATTCCTGGAATAGAGAAAATAATATGACTAATTAGCGACTCAATTGAATCGAAGAATGGTTCACCCAATCCGACGGGCACATTTTTAACATTGCATTCTATTATACCGCCAATCGAATCTCCAGCTTCCATCGCTGCCTCGACAGCCTTTTCAATATTTTTAGTACCACCTGCTTCAATCAGCATGGATGAAATCTTTATTGGATGAATTAATTTTTTTGCCAGAACACCAGCAGCGACAATACCAATTGTTAATCTACCGGAAAAATGTCCACCGCCCCTATAATCGTTGAATCCACCATATTTTTTCACGGCTACGAAATCAGCATGTCCGGGTCTCGGAATATCTTTAAAAATATCGTAGTCTTTTGAACATATATTTTTATTTTCAAATATAATAGTGATAGGAGCCCCGGTTGTGTTTCCGTTAAAAATGCCGCTGATAATTTTTGGCTTGTCCGATTCTTCTCTGGGCGTTGTTCCCTTGATGCCGCTTTTTCTTCTTTTGAGGTCATTCTCAAAATCAGCTTCACATATCGGTACTCCTGCGGGACATCCATCGATTATTACACCAACGCATTTCCCATGAGATTCTCCGAACAGGCTGACCCTGAAAAGTCGTCCAAAACTATTCATATACATTGCCCCCTATTGACTTCAGGTCTTTAAAAAATGAGGGATAAGACTTTGCTACACACTCGACACCGTCAATTTCTACTTCATTCAGTGCAGCAACTCCCGCAGTTGCTGCTGCCATTGCTATCCTGTGATCATTATGTGAATAGACACAACCACCTCTGATTTTTCCACCTTTTACTAACATAATATCTCCGCTAATGTTTATTTCAATACCAATAGAAGCAAATTCTTTTTTAAGGGCTATTGCTCTATCACTCTCTTTGAATCTGAGTCTTTCCACACCTTTTATTGATGTTAAACCTTCGCATTGTGAAGATAGTGCAACTAATGGAGGGAAAAGGTCAGGACATTCCGCTGCATCAAATTCAAAAGCGTTGAGTTCTCTCTTTTTTACAAAAACTCTTTTATCACTTATTAATACTTCCGCACCGGCATGTTTTAAAGCATCCAATATTTTTCTATCTGCTTGCCTTGAGTCAGGATTGATCATATTCATCTCAATTTCGCCACAAAGTGCAGCAGCGACAAGTAAAAATGCTGCACCACTCCAATCTCCTTCGACTATAAAATTACAGGATTTATATTTCTGACAACCCTTTATTAAGAAACGTTTATAGTTATAGTTTTTGATTGTTATACCGAATTTTTCAAGTGTTTCGATTGTCATATCAATGTACGGTTTGCTATTTAAATTGTTTACAATAAGTTCTGAATCGTTATTACAACATGGAAGAGCGATAAGAAGACCTGTAAGGAACTGAGAACTAACGGATCCATCAATAGTAGTCTTTCCACCTTTTAGCGGACCTTTCACTTTTACAGGTATTAGACCGCTGTTTGTTTCACAAGAAGCACCAAGATCGTGTAGAGGTTTTTCAATCATGGAAACAGGTCGAGATTTAAGAGAGCCTTTTCCAGTAAGTATCAATTCTTTTGTTGAAAGCGCTGCAATCGGTGAAAACATACGAATACAGAGACCGGCTTCGCCACAATTTAATTCACTGCATATTGGTTTTAGTCTACCTTTTATTAAAACAGTATCTTTTTCTTTTTTAATCTTAGCACCTAAACACGCTGCTACGTTTAGCGATGAAAGAGAATCATCACAAAAAGATGGATTATGCAACACTGTTTCACCATCAGCTAAAAGTGCTGCAGCGATTGCACGCTGCATCATGCTTTTGGAAGCAGGTGCTTTGATTTTACCTTTGATAACCGAATGTTTGACTAATTTCTTCATATATTTTGTCTGCAGCGTTTATTGCGGATTTGCCTTCGCTGTTTACAACTATGTCAGCTGCTTCTGCATATAAGCCTTTTCTCTTAGTAAAGATTTTATGTGCCATAGTTAGAGGATTTTCGGTTTCAAGAAGTGGTCTTGAGCCTTTTTTAATTCTTTTTATTGATGTTTCAGGGGTCGAGAAAAGCCAGACACATACCGAATTATCTTTCAGTCTCATTCTATTTTCATTTTTCAATACTATTCCACCACCGCATGATATGACAAGTTGACTTTTTTTAATTAGTTCCTTCAAAATTTGGCTTTCAATTTGGCGGAAAGAATCTTCACCCTCATCTCTAAAAATGTCAGAAATTGTTTTGTTTGTCCTTTTTTCTATCAAATCATCTATATCAATATATTTCCAGTTTAATTTTTTTGCGAGTTCTTTTCCTATAGTGCTCTTCCCGGTACCCATAAAGCCAATTAGAGAGATATTTTTTGGTTTTGGGAGACTAATTTCAAAATTTGATAGATTTTTTACAGCAGTCTCATCTGGAGTTTCTCCTGTGTAGTATTTAAAAGCTAACAGTGCTTGATTTAATAGCCATTCCTCACCTTTAATAACTGTACATCCCTTATGAGAGGCTTTTTCAGTGAGCTGTGAGGATTTGTAATTTGCATCGAAGACTATTTGATCTTTTTTGAGCCAATTATCTTTGAGTATATTAACTCCCGTTGGTAGAGTAGATACCAAAATTGCTGAGGATTTTATCAGGTCTCCAAGCTGCCCAATCCCTGCATGAGCACATCCAAATTTCTCCGCTATTTTCCGTGCTTTTTCTACAGTTCTATTGACAATCGTGACCTTAGCATCATTTTGAATGAGTCCATAAGCAGCTGCTCTGGCTGCTCCTCCAGCGCCAAGAATAACAATTTTTTGCCCCGAAATTTTTATTTTTCTCTTATTAAAAGATTCAATAACACCATAGATATCAGTGTTATAACCTTTAAGTATATTCGAATCTTTCACAATTGTATTAACGGCTTTAGTTATCTTAACACTTTCTTCTACCTGGTCAAGATATTTAATAACGGTAGTTTTGAAAGGAGAGGTAACATTCATTCCTGAAAAGCCTATTTTATTAAAAATGAATATCGCCTCGTCGGCATTATCTGCTGCAATTCTTGTATAAGTAGCATCTATTTGATGCCTTGAAAATAACATGTTGTAAATGAAAGGGCTTTTGCTGTGAAGTATTGGGTTGCCGGTTACAGCAAACAACTTCTTTTCAGACATTTTCAAGCATCTCCAATAGTTCCGCTAATGTTGCTTTATCAATCTGTCCATCTGCAGTTTCCTTTCCTGTAGTCACCGATGCGTAAGTGAAGGGAGCACCAAGAAATGGAGCAGCAATCCGTGTGAATTTCGCCTTTGGCCCCATACCAAAAGCAATGATTTCTTTATCTTGTTCATATAAAGAGAGTAGTCCGGCATTATCGGAAATATGATTTACCTTGCATACTATTTTTGCAATATCCGCTCCACATTCAAAACACCAATCAACGACCTGTTCAAGTTCTCCTTTCGGAGGGGTATTATCGTAATTATGATATGAAATGATTACTTTGCAATTTTTCTTTTTTGCAAGTTCAACTATTTCTGTTTTAAAATCATCAGTTGCTTCCAGCTCAATATCCACATACGCAGCTCCAGCTTCGATTGATTTTTGGAGTATTGCTTTCCTTTTATTATCAGAATACTTACCCTGCCTGCAAGTTGCGATGAGTTTTACATTTTTAGAAAATAGTGTATTAATTTCTCTTTCTGAAAGATTTATCAAATCAAGTCTGATTTCTGCAAGTTCCTCATTTTCTATTGCTTTAAATATTAACTCAAGAGTGGGTTCTGCAACACTAACGCATATCATCGATTATTACCTCCAACTCCTCGATTGTTATTTCTTCTAAAAATGCGTTTCCTATTCCTTTCAGTAGAACAAATTGAATGCTGTTATCCTTTCTCTTTTTGTCTTTTCTTAGCGCATCTTTCAATTGTTCTTTATTACCTAAGAAGTTTATTGGTAGGCTGAAATTTTGTAGAAGCCCTGTTATTCGCTCTGCATCCTTATAAGAAAGTGTATGTCTTTTTACGGAAAACTCTGCTGCAGCAGTCATTCCAATGCTTATTGATTCGCCATGAGGCATACCTGTCGTCTTCTCAATTGCGTGACCGAAAGTATGACCAAAATTAAGTTTCCTCCTTTCGCTTTTTTCTTTCTCATCCTTTTGTACAATTGCAGCTTTAATATTGACAGAATCATAAACCAGTTTTTCTATCACGGATTTATTGAGTTCAAGGGCATTTTTATAGTTGTCTTCAATGAATGAAAATAAGTAGCCATCATATATCGCTGCATATTTAACGATTTCAGCAAAACCGCATCGCAATATTATTTTTGGTAATGTACTAAGCATATCTAAATCACAGATTACAAATTGCGGTTGATTAAATACTCCAACCATATTTTTATAACCTGAAAAGTTTACGCCGTTTTTGCCACCAACACTTGCATCAACTTGAGACAACAAAGATGTCGATACAAAACCAAAATCTATACCCCTCATATATGTAGAAGCAACGAATCCTGCAATATCACAAACGATACCTCCTCCTATTCCTAAAATAAAAGAAGAACGGTCAACTTCGAACTTTATTAATTTCTCATAAATAGTTTTAACCGTATCTAATGTTTTTATTTTTTCACCAATTCCTATTTCAATCACTTTACATCCTGGAAAGGAATGTTCATAGTATTGTCTTACGTTAGAGTCTGTAATAATTATAGTTTTGCCAATATTGATATAGTTTGATATGTTTTTTATAGATTCACCTATATAAATTTTTGAATTTCCTGTAATTCCATTTATTTCAATTTTTTTCACTATTTTCTCTCCTAATCTCCTCCATACAAGCTCGTAATTTTTTTATATCTTTCATTAAGCTCGTGAACATTTCTGGGTTTAATTGCTGGTCTTTATCGCTAAGCGCCTCACCTGGGTTGTAATGCACTTCTATTATCAATCCATCTGCACCAGCAGCGACTGCTGCAAGGCTCATAGGTTTTATTAAGCTAAGACGACCAGTACTGTGTGAAGGGTCCACAATTATCGGTAAATGTGTTACTTCCTTAACAGCAGGTACAATGCTCAAATCCAATGTATTTCTAGTATATGTTTCAAATGTTCTGATGCCCCTTTCACATAAAATCACATTTGGATTACCTTCGGCTAGTATATATTCAGCACAATTTAACCATTCACTTAACTTAGAGTACATTCCTCTTTTTAGAAGAACGGGTTTACTAACTTTTCCCACCTCTTTAAGTAGGGAAAAATTTTGCATATTTCTGGCACCTATTTGCAATACATCGGCATATTCACAAATCCAGGATACATCTCTAGAGTCCATTACTTCAGTGACAATAGGTAATCCAGTTTTCTTCTTTGCTTTTTCAAGAATTTTTAAACCTTTGAGTCCAAGTCCTTGAAAAGAATAAGGGGATGTTCTTGGTTTAAATGCACCACCGCGCATCATATTTGCGCCTGCTCTTTTCACAGCTTCAGCTGTTTTAATCATCTGCTCCTCGCTCTCAACAGCACAGGGTCCAGCAATAACAGTAAATCCTTCTCCGACCTTGACGTCACTAATTTTAATCACTGTCCGTTTATTTTTTTTCTCTAAGGACGTAAGTCTAAGATTTTTCATTATATTTTCACTTCCTTTAATTAATCTGTATTTCTCGTAAATATTTTTACTAAGAACTTGGTTTTATCAAAATGAAAAAATTGTAATCAGTTGTCAATCCATATAGAACTTAATCGCTATTTTTGTAAATTAACGATTTAAAATTATTTTTGCGAGTTTATTATAAAATCACTGTATCTAGACCTAACTCGAAAAGGGTTTTTATATTTAACGCAGAGATACTATACTAAAAGTCATTCAATAGTCATTCAGTAGTCATTTCCGTCAGGAGCCGGAGCCTGACGGCCAATAATCAATTGTCAATAATAAATCGCCAATTGAAAAAGCCCAAGCGGGGCGTACTATTTGTAGAAAATGCGAACCTCCACCAAAACCCAAGCGCCGTCAGGTGCGGTCTGAGAAAGTGAAAAAAAACTATGTCCGTAGTTAAACAAGAATTACAAAGAATAAGATACAGATTTTTAAAATCTCTCTTTCACATGAATAAGAACACTTTTAGTATACGAGGCGCAGAGGTTATTAAGAAATTTCATGTAATTTGGCAGTAAATAAATTATTATGATTATAAACAATTCTCTTGGAATATAACCTGTTGTTTTTTTAATATTACTGGTTAATGTTACCTCGAGATGTCTACGACACAAGGGAAAATTTATGAGTTATGTAAAAAGAATTAAAATAATGACTGTCAGAGATTTTGTCGTAGACATCTCTTTGAGATAAGGGAATAAGAGAATAGCTTATAATCATTATTCTATATTTTCCGGCTAATAGATTCGCCTTCGGGATTGGGAAAAATAAAAAAGACTATAAAATCAATAGCCCGATTCAGAAAACCTTCGGGAAAGTGAGAAATGTTATTAGGAATATGTTTCCAGGTGGGATGAACTCCGATAGGAGTGATATGTTTATAGCAAAATTTATAACTAATTAAGTTAACTCCTTTAGGAGTGACAAGTAGAAAAAAATCGATAAAGGTGTAAAAATGGCTAATACATTCACCCAGATATATATTCAAATTGTATTTGCAGTTCCCTGCCTGCCGCAGGCTGGAAGGTAGACAAAACTTGATCAAAAATGAATAAGTGAAACAGATATAATTTTAGTAAATGAATGTAGGCACCACCTCTATAAGTTAATCCTCAAAAAACACGATGTCTTCATGTCTTGCTACTTCGTCCTTCCGGTTTTCACCTAAAATTTTCCTGATACTGCTACTGTGAAGTCCTGCGAGACGCCTCAATTCCTCGCTTCCTAAGTTAGTAACGGTCCTAGCTTTATCATTTATATCAATTATTGCTTCGGGTGCAAAATTACCTTCTACTTTGACAATTCCACTGGGCAATAAACTTTTCTTTTGTTTTATCGCTTCCATTGCTCCTTCATCAATATAAAGAGTACCTTCAGGAGCACTGTGAAGGATCCACCTTTGTTTACTATTTAGCTTTCTTCTAGGTAAAAATAGTGTTCCAATATCCTCTCCTGCAACAATTCGTCCAATTACGTTTTGCTCTCGACCATTAGCTAATATGATTTTGCAACCAGCATCAGAGGCAATTTTTGCAGCCTGTATCTTTGTTTTCATACCGCCAGTTGAATATGCACTACCATGTCGATCAGCCATTTTTTCTATCTCTTTAGTAATTTCAGTGACTACTTTAATCAGTTTTGCGTCGCTATGCTTACGAGGATTTTTATCATATAATGCATCAATATCAGAAAGGATAATTAACAAATCTGCATCCAGTTTGCTAGCTACCAAAGCACTAAGTCTATCATTATCACCAAAAGCTGTCCCAATCTCTTCCGTCGAAACACAATCATTTTCATTCACAATTGGTATTACTCCCAATTTTATTAAGGTCTCCATTGAATTTCGTAAATTCAAGTAACTTCGACGAGTATTTAGCACATTAGCTGTTAGTAGAACTTGTGCAACTGTTATTCCATGTTTTGAAAATGCTTTTTCATATTCAGACATTAATAGTGGCATCCCAATTGCCGCACAGGCTTGTCGCATTTTAAGGCTGACTACTGGGCCTTTAAGCTTAAGTGCGCCAGCTCCCATTCCAATTGCACCACTACTGACAATTACAACATTATGCCTTTCCTTTACCAAGCTTGCAATTTGATGTGCTGTTTGAGTTACATATTCTTTATCTATACGCCCACCTTTACTTAGGACAGCAGTTCCAATTTTAACAACAATTCCCTTTGCTTCTTTAAAATCCCGCATTAAAGACTAAACTCTTTGTTAAGTAATTTGTGAGTAAACTTTCTCCCATCTGGACGAGAATAATCGTTGACAATCTGACCATTTCCAACCAGTTTCCATTTGTAAATAAGTAATCCTTCCATACCTACTGGTCCACGAGTATGAATTTTGTTTGTACTAATACCAACTTCAGCTCCAAGTCCGTAACGATATCCATCACTAAATCTTGTACTACAATTTAGAAATACATCTGCTGAATCTACTAAATCCATAAATTTTGCAGCTGTGGTTCTATTTCTAGTAACAATACTATCGGTATGACCAGAACCATAAGTGTTGATATGTTCAATTGCTTTATCTAAGTCATCCACAATACGTATAGAAAGGATGTAATCCAGATATTCAGTACCCCAATCATCTTCTGTGGCAGGATTACAATTAATAATCTTTTGAGTTCTTTCACAACCACGAATTTCTACATTACGTCTGTCAAGTTCACTCTTTAAATTTGGTAGAAACTTACTTGCAATATCCTTATGAACCAGTAACGTTTCCAATGCATTGCATACAGCAACATATTGACATTTTGAATCAACTACAATTTTCATAGCCATTTCAATGTCCGCATCTGCATCTACATAAACATGGCAAATACCAGCAGCATGACCCAATACAGGAATGCTTGTATTGCTTATAATATATTTTACAAATTGATTACTGCCACGTGGGATAATTAAGTCAATATATTCATTTAGATCTAACATTTTTCTAACATCATCCCTGGTTTCTAAAAGATTCAGCCAACCCTGAGGTATGCCAACCTTTTCGCTGGATTTACTAATGATTTCTGCAAGAACCTTATTTGTTTCTAATGCCTCCTTACCGCCTTTAAGGAGAACTGCGTTGCCACTTTTCAGACACAATGTCGAAATTTGCACTAATGCATCAGGGCGTGACTCAAAAATCACGCCGATTACACCAATTGGACAGGTAACTTTATAAAGTTCTAATTCCTTATCTAATTCTTTAGAATACAATGTCTTACCTACAGGCTCTGGTAATTTTATTAGACTCTCAATGCCATTGCACACTGTGGAGATCTTATCTTCATCAAATTTGAGTCTCTTTAATAGTGGTTTAGACAAATTCTCATTTTCAGCTCTTTCCAGATCGATTTTATTTGCAGTAATAATTTTCTCTTTATTACCCTGCAATGCCTTATAGATACTTTGCAATGCCTGATTTTTTATATCACTTTCTGTACCTGACAATCTTATTGATGCGCTTCTAGCTGAATTTGCAATATTCTGAATACTCATATTAATTCTCCTGGTATCCTGCATATCATTTCATAGTTCCAATTTAACAAAGTAATTATAGTATAAATTGATTTAAAATACCAATACTTTTATAAGCTCATTTATTCATCAGCCACAAAATCTCTAAGGAACAAAGAAATAAAAATTATTTATTTGATAACGTGAATCATAACTTCTTGATAAAACTCATTTGTTCTAACCCAAATGTTATCAAATACCATAGTGGCAATTCTACTTTGCTCAGTACATGCTTTGTGTCTTTTTGGCGAATAATCCAGAATAGGGTAATTCTTCTAATTCTTACATCAAATTTATTATTTGATATCGTAACTTGGATTAATACATTACCCAATAGGAATAATGATACAACACTTTAAAACTATTTGACAATATAATTTTTTAGTATGTATTTGACAATTCCTATTAATTTTGTAGGAATTAAAATGATAAGATTAACAACAAAAGGTCAATATGGTGCAAGGTTGATGATTCAACTTGCAATGAATTATGGAAAGTGAGTATGAGATATGCAAGGTAAGTTGATATTTGAAGAATAGGATTAAACTATTTACAGCTATTTGAACAATCATTAAAGCGGGGTAATGCTTCTGTCATCCTTCAGCTCTATATGTGTAGATGTCTGCTTCGTTCAGAATGCATCCCGCATCAATGCATTATGAAAAGCGATTATGCATCTACCAATATTCTTGTATGTCTGCTTATAAAAGATTGATTGTATTGAAAATTTGTAAATAATGATTTGAGAGCCTATGGATTTTTATTGACTTTTTACATAAAAGAATGACAATAATGGGTGCTTTTATAAGTGGACTCTTATGATACAATTAATAGGTATTTACACATCTAATAATAAATAACTTTTAACAATACTATAATTAATTATAGGAGGATAAAATGAAGAAATTAACTTTTAAAAAGAAATTGCTGTTTGTAGTTGGATTGATAGCAATCTTTTGTTTTGTCTCATATGGTGTTGCTAATGCTGATATCGAGCATAGCGGTACAGCTTCATATGAAGACTCGAACCAGGATTGGAATGGCGATGGTGAACAGGATGGATGTGATAGGAATGGCGACTCTTATGGCGATAAGCTACTGACCTGGCACACTGCTTCCGGCGTGCATCTTTGTTCATTTACTGTTGATAAGGGATATACCCTTACGATAGAGCCAGGAGCGATTGTGAAATTCTATTTGACCACTGCGTATTATGCATACGGTCTTGAGGTTCACGGAACATTAATTGCCGATGGTACTCCAACTGAAAAGATAGTTTTCACTTCCATAAGAGATGATTCCAATGGAGGGGATACAAACAATGATGGCGATGCAACAGTGCCGGCACCTGGTAATTGGGGACATATAGGCTTCGATAGCACAAGTGTGGGTTGCATATTAGATAACTGCATTGTGCAGTATGGTGCAACATGTCATGGGCCATCGGGTGAATACCATGACTGGCGTGAAATATATATTGGAGATTGCAGTCCGACAATCTCTAACAGCGTTATCCGATTCTCTTATTATAGTGGCATCGAATGTTCAAACTCAAATGCAATAATAACCGGAAATGTAATTTCTAACATTCCTTGGAATGGTATTGATTGTAATAATTCATCTAACCCAACAATAAGCGGAAATACAATAACGGATTGTGGATATCCAATATATCTTAATCACTGGTCTAATAAACTCGACTGCTTCCCAACAATCTCAGGCAACACCTTTTCAAACAATACTTACAATGGTGTAGGAATCAATAGTGGAACGCTAGAAAATAGCGCAACCTTACGAGCTATCAATTATCCCTACGTGCTTAACGATATAACAGTGGATTCTGGGGTCACACTTACGATAGAGCCAGGAGCAATTCTAAAATTCAATATTCATACGATGTGGTCGGCTATGGGTATTTGGGTTCACGGTACCTTGATTGCCGATGGCACTCCGAGTGAAAAGATAGTTTTCACTTCAATAAAAGACGATTCCTATGGAGGAGATACGAACAATGATGGCGATTCAACATCAGCAACACCTGCTGACTGGGGATCAATATACTTCTATAACAATAGTGCGGACTGCGTTTTAGATAACACAATAATAAAATATGCCGGAACAGAATGGTGGGGTTATTACTGTACCCATTTTGCAATCTGTTGTGAAGAATCCAACCCCACAATCTCTAATAGTCTTATCCAATACGGCGCTTACGATGGCATATATTGCTCTAACTCATCTTCAACCATAAGCGGAAATACGATTTCAAATCTTTCTGGGAGTGGCATTTCTTGTAATAATTCTTCCACACTAACAATAAGTGAAAACACGATAATGGAAAACGTTAACGGCATTTGCTCCAGTTCTTCTTCCAATCCCTTAATTAATAATAACAACATTTATAACAACACAAATTATGGCGTTTATAATGCAGATGCATCTTTGGCAATTAATGCTGAAAACAACTGGTGGGGAGATGCATCTGGCCCTTATGACCCCAATGATGGTTCTCCAGATTATAATCCAGATGGTAAGGGCGACAAAGTATCCGACTTCGTTATTTATAGACCCTGGTTAGCCCATGGGATCGTGGGTGTTGAAGAAGAGACCACTACATCTATGACTATTCCAGAAGTCTTTTCACTCTTACAGAACTATCCCAATCCATTCAACCCGCTTACGACAATTCCTTTTGATCTACCCGAAGCCAGTATTGTAAAGATTGAAGTATACGATCTTTCCGGAAGGCAGATAGCGGTGCTTGTAGATAAAACGTATCATGCCGGATCGCATACGATCACTTTTGATGGAAGTAGGTTGCCCAGTGGAATGTACTTCATTCGTGCACAATTAATACCAACAGGAAATCTGAAGAATGCACACCTGTTTACCAGGAAGATTCTGCTGCTGAAATAAGATATATTCATATTACTTATCATCATTTCATCGAAATTCTGCTTTTTATCTGATTAGTATAGCTTATTATTAAGAATCCAGCATTATTGATTCATCAGAGCAATGTGGTGTCCTACAATGTAAACAGCACTAATGCTCAAAAAATTCAAATGACGCCAGGTATTCATCCTGGTATCATAAATTGGATAATTTACTTTGTTACCACTATCTCTATCCTCATAGAAAAACTTAGTACCTTTGACAAAATCTATATAAATGTCTAACTGCTTTTTCTTTTCATCAAAAGTAATGTTATTAATATACCATGGCGCTTTGATAGATAATGCCTTCTCAAATCGTGAATATATTAGCATTGCTTCTCCTTTCTATTTCCTCAAATCAATCCCTTATAAAAATGCGAATTTATTTCAATTTACCCACACATCTTGAGAAGGAAGAAAAACGGTTCCTCCTTATTTTGAGTGGGTAGTTAAATTTTAACACATGCTTGATTAATTTTACTAAAATCCAATTTGCCTGTAATCAAATAAACTATTATTTTGAAATATCTAATATTTCGGTATACTCTTACTTTTGATTTTGCTGCTTGAATTAATGAATTTAGCCCCTCTAACAAACCATTATTTATTTGAGATTTTTTCCAACTTATCACAACCTCACAATGCTTCTTTATTGTATGATCAACTTTTTGTATTGGTTTCAGAGAAAGGTCAGAAAATAGGCTTGTATATTGCCATTAATCCAGATTTAAGCCACGACTTTTTAATAGTGTATCAATATTAATAAAAATCTTTATTCCGAAGGAACTCCTTCGGAGTAATTCTCTGTGTCTCTGTGTTTATATTTTTTTTACCCCGTGAGATAACATTGAAAATAAGTGCATTTAAGCAAGACAAATTTCGTATCCTTCTATATTTTTCAAATAACAATAATTTGTAGTATCTAACGGGGTGAACCTTTTCGGATGGGGTCTAGTACCTCGAAATTTATATAGAAAACAAGCATTGACATTATGTTTTTTTGTGTTTGTAAAACAAACCTGATTTTTGAGAAATTAACAAAGTGAAATTTAAAACCTATTAAAGGAAGGCATACACGTTCTTTATTTCGTTTGCGTATTGGTAAATATCGTGTAATATTTATGATTGAAGGTGAAATCGTGAAGATTTTGAAAATTGATACACGCGGCGATGTGTACAAAAATAAATGATTATTATGAAGTGCCGTAACAATGTTAAAACTGCATCAACGCCCCGATACAATTGCTTCTCAGTATTGGGCAGGCTCTACATCTCATTCCATATCTCAAAAATCAAAATGAATAGTTCAGATTAAATTTTATATATCGAACTGGTCCCATATTTCGCTCCACTACGACATAATAGTACTGAAATAGATTCTCAACACTTAATGTAGCAAAAAGTGATTTATTGACAGCGAGTTGGATAAATCCACTAAAGAGGTGAATAGGTACTCTCTGGTCTCCTCTGGTTTTTGGGTTTTCATTAAAAAGCTGAACCCTTCTCATTTTGCTTAGATATCGGTAGTCTATTCCACATGTTAAATATTTAGTGATGGTAAATTGCTCAGAGATTACAAGAGATCTTTCATGACGATAGGATAGCATTTTACCGGCAGTTAAATCTCTTGGATCGAGATAAGTATAAGCGAATCTATTTTTCAGAGGAATGAATGGCAATTTCCAATTAAGGGAAATTTCCACACCTCGAATTCTTGCTTCAGTTATATTCATAAAATGGATTTTATTATCGGCAGGGTCTTGAACTGGTTCAATAAGTCTTTTATAGTGTGATGAAAAAATTGCTATATCAAAACTAACAGATGGTGTTTGCCAGAAGATACCTACCTCTCCTGAAATACTTTTTTCAGATTGGAGTAACGGATTCGGTTTTACTTCAAAAATGTACTGCTGTGTTTCAGTAAATATTTCAGCAATTGCCGGTGCTCTGTATGCCCATCCCATTGATGTACGTAATGAAAGATTTTTACGTGGACGAAATGACAAACCGAATTTTGGATTCAGCTGGGAATCTATTTTCACATTGTCTGTTTTGTGGAGATCAAACCGTAAACCGCTTGTAAAATCCGTATTGTGTAAGATATTCCATTCATCTTGAAAATATAGAGCAGCATCCGAGCCGTAATGATTTCCCCATATGTCTGCTAATATTTTATTACTTTTAATTTCTGAGCCGCATGTAATATAGTGCTTTACACCTGGTCTAATATCTACTTGCCATTCAAATGAGTAGATGTGAGATTTTGAGAAAGTATCATTGTTAAGCATATCGTTTTGAAAAGCTGTATAAAAATAATTCAGGCGGTATGTTCTGGACTGCTTTGGTGAAACGATGTAAGTGTAAGTGCTTGACCATTGGAATTTATCGGAGTAAATTTGGTCGTTTATAGTGTTTTCAGGAGTGTGGAAAGGTTGTGCTGCGCTTTTCCACTGAGTAAATGATCCATGCTTATCATTAATATAATATAAGCGAGAGGTTATTATTTGGTTGTAGTTTTTAGGATATTCAATTTTTGCATCAAGAATTGAACGTCTATAATAACCATTCTGGTAATATCTTGTCGAATTGCTCTGACCGTAACCTGCAAGGATTCCGATTTTACCAAAATGTCTTTCGTGAGAGATACGCCAATCATTTGAAAACATTGTTTTGTCTGTCCATGTTTTCTTTTTATCACCTGGCTTTGAGTAAATCCCACCATTTAGAAGAATATTTGTCTTGTTACGAGAACTTATTTTTTTTGTTATAATATTAAGTACACCGCCAATTGCATTTGAACCATACAGCGCAGAGCCGGGACCTTTTAATATTTCTATTCGCTCGATATTATGAATTGGAACTGCTTCCCAATAAATTACACCATTATCATAAGAAATTGCTGGAGAACCATCTACCAGGATAATAACTCTGCTTCCAGCACCACGTGAATATCCACTGCTGCCACGGATATTTATTTGTCTGTCAACAATTTGCACTCCTGGTTCATATGGTAATAGATCTTCAACAGAGGATGGGTTTCGAAAATTTATTTGCTCATTGCTTATCGCAGATATAGAAACCGGTGAATCAATTTTTCGAATTGCTCTTTTGGCTCCGGTAATTACAATTTCCGGAGATTTTAAAGCCTTTTCTTGAAGATAGAAATTTACCTTTTTATGTTCACCAGGTAGTACTCTGATGTCTTTTTTTTCTGATTGATAACCAATGAGAAGGACTTCGATTGTGTAGCTGTCAGAAGGGACAGATTCAATATTGAAGAAACCGTTTAAATTAGTGGCAGCGCCAAGAAATGTTTTTTGTAAAATAACATTTGTTCCTGGTAATGGTTCACCGGTCTTAGAAGAATAAACGAAGCCGGATATTTTACCAGTTTGACCTTGTGCTGAGGAGATGAAGAGAAATAAAATTACGAGGAGTATGAATTGAACTTTATAGGTTAAAGATTTCATTGTGGTTTTAAAGCAAATATATTTTTTCTATTTTTTTAGTTAATGTTTTCAAACTCCAGAGTTAAGATGGTAATTCTATGTTATAATTAATAGTGATATCTATTTCCTTTGTTATTTCTTTCTCTTGAACTCTAATAATCCCTATTGGTAAGGTTGAGTTAGGTATTTTGTACAATCCGATAGGAACAAAATATTCCGAATGTAAAGACAAGGAATCTTGCGGCAAGAAAATAATTTTTGACATTTCAACTGTTATTCCGATTACACCAGCTATATAAAATCCAGGTAGTGTTTGAACAAAATATGATTGCTCTTTTTTGCTGGTATCCAGGGGATCGCTAAAAGTGACTATATGAGTGAAAAATGAATCAAGTGACTCATAAAGTCCACATTCAGCAATAACAATAACTGCTCCTTGCAGAGAATCTGGCCATATTATTTTTTCTGATAGGGAGTCTGTAGGTATATTGATTTTCCCTTCAATTCCTGCGACGGTGTCAAGTCCCTCTTCACAAGAAAAGGTTAAAGTCAACCATATCAATAGTAGTAGAAACTTATTTAGATTATTTTTTATCATTTTTTAATATCCCACTGTAAAATTAATCTTATGCAAATTAAATGGCTACAAAATTTTAATATTTTGAATATTTATATGAAAGTGCATAAAGTGTCTAAAGTGAAAAGTGTCTAAAGTGAACTAAAGTGTCTAAAGTGCCTAAAGTTGTCTCGCTCCGAAGGAGTCCCTCTGGGAAAGAGATGTCTTTGATAAATGCGACCAATGAACAATAAACAATTATCTCTACGAGCAGTAGGCAATCAACAATATACAATTATATGTATTTAAAAATATCAACTTTTGTTGAAGACATCTCTTTGAGACATGCTTCGTTGTGGCCGAAAGGCAATGGGAGTTATTCCGATTGGTATCATAAAAAGGTAAAAAAAGAAGTTTTTTTTCTGGGAATTTTAAATAAATACTTTATATTATTAAAGGGGTGCGAGTTTAAAAGGGTAGTGTTAAAAACCTAATTTTTAAGTAGAAAAATGGATAAAAAGAGCGTCAGCTATTTTGCTGTGATTTGTTTAGCTATATTTACAATTGGAATCCTTTTAGTTGGTAAAAATTCACCATCTGAATTAAAGTCAATTACAGTTTGCATTACTGGAGTTGAAAATCAGGAGCTGGCTAAAGAAGTTGAAAAGTTGATTAAAACAATTAAGGGAATTCAGACGGTTTTTATTGATAAAAAATTCAATTTATATACTTTCCGATATGATTCAAATAAAATAGATCCAAGTAAGTTTAAAAGTCAGATGGCAAGCCTGGGTTTAAAAATTTCTCCCGTGAAATCTATTAAATTTTTTAATACTAATTATAAAAGTAAGAACTCAAATTTATTTTATGTTGGAATATCTTCATCTTCAGATAATTGATAAAATTTTAAAAGTAAATCTTTTCTGAGAAAACGCTGCTATCAGGCTCACTCTCTATTTAAAAATATATAACAAATAGAAATGTCGCCCCGTTGGGATTAAATAATATGGTTCTTTCTCATTTAGAGTGGGTAATTTCGCAATCTATTGAATATTGAATATCAAATAAGGAATTTCGAATTATGAAGTTTTCTTTTCCATATTGAAGAAATCACGAACTGCTAAATCAAAGAAAGCACCATATCAGAAGATGCCAAAAAGCAGTCTGTTGAAGAATGAGATTTTTTCAATAGTACAACACAATATATAGTACGCAGTGTGATCCCGCCGGAGTATAGCACTGCAGTTAATAGCACGGCAACATATATAATTACTGTAAGTAGTGCCATGATAGCGCGTGTGGCAGGATTGTATCAATATTCGAGGAATTCGGGCATGGTGTAAATACCAGCCCTTAGGAAACAGGGTAGGAGTGTAAAAGCGATAATAACAATACCAATACTCCCCGCAAGCTGCCAGTTGCTTACGGCCAGTCCTACACTGCCGGCGCCCTGTCCGGCCATGCCTACAAATTGCTCAGTAGAAATATTTGCTACAACAATCGAAAATCCGATTAGCCACCAGGTTAATCCCCGGCTTGCAAGAAAATAATCTTCAATTGTTCTTTCCTTGCGGCTTTTATACATGCTGAAGCCGACGACACATAAAATAAACAAAAGAAAGAATCCAATATCAAACCAGCTAAAATTCATAGGACAGTTCCTTTCCTATCTGTACCAACTTACTACCTCAATCATTGTCAAGATGTTTTCAAAAAGATAATCTTTTTAATCCAGAATAACTTACAATCAGGCCATTATAGCTATTTAAGTTTTGGCTTTAAGTCGTCCGTACTTTCTTTGTTATAAAAATTAATACCCCCTCTATTTTTTTTCTCAAAAATCTCTTTTACTATTGATAAATCAACAGAGTATTTGGGATTAAACCGATCTGACGCCATATATTCTGTCAGACTATAGAACAGTTGTCTGGCAGCTGGACGTTCATCCAGCTTATTTTGCAAATCAGCACTGCAAACCATAATTTTGCCGTTTCCTACCCTTGCTTCGAATATCAAGCCCAGCCGCCGGTTCAAGAACCAGGTATCAATTGGTTGAACCAGAGGTCTGAATTCCGGCGGAAAATTATCCAAGCACATCACCTGCTGGCGATCTAATATTTCCCACCACTGCAAATTACTATGATACTCAGTGAGGAAATTTTCGAAGGCAGGATGCTGCGGATTACAAAGAATTCCCAATGTATGCGGCGGTCGCATTTGGAACCAGGATGTATTCCAGAACACCGGTCTGAAATATTGCACCACGTCCTTTCCGTTTTCAACCTTACCCGAGGCATGCAGAAAAACCTTGCCGCCGTCTTTTAGAACCTTTTCAGCTCTCTCATCCAGCTCGCTGCAAAAATAAATGTCGTCTGTATTTACCTGGGGCAATGCAGCCGGATACACCCAAAAATCCCAGTCATTAACATAGTTTCCAACCGCTACTTCCAGATTCAGTTTTGTAGCCATGGTAATACCAGTAAGCGGTAAACTGATTGAACCAAGCGGAATACAATTACCAATAGGTATGCTTTTAGTATCGAAAGTTCCTTGGTTTACAACGTTTCTCTTTGTGCCTGTGATTTTCCATTCCGGTTTGACATTTTGCAATGGCTGGTTGCCAAAGTGTGCAACTTCAACATCTGCATGGAAGGTTTCATCGTTGGTATAGACAAATTTCGGTATCCGCGCCAACGGTACGGTATGGTTGCAGAAGCGTTTGAATTCTTTAGCCGTAATATATCCCTTTTCGTCCCAAAACGCATCGAGCACACCTACTAAAGCAGTACCCTGTCCGGGGAAATCGTTCAGGCTGAGCAACTGGACTCCTGCAAATTCCGGCGTTCTTAAAGCAGCCTCGATTTCAGATTTGTAGCACAACTTTTGCAATTTACCAGAAGCAATCAAAAAATCCTCAGCCTGATCACCCAGGTGATGATTGTTTAGATCTTCCTGAAATAGTTCAAAGTTTTTCGCCCGGTAAACGCCGGTATATTTACCGATTTCTTTGAAATTTGGAAACACGCAAAACTGCCCCATCTCGTGGGCCAGATAAGGAACCGTCTCTTTTTGGATTTTTTCCCGGTAATCAAACATGCTTTGCGGACGTTCTTTCCATGGCAGACCACGCGGACCGGATCTGACAATAAATTCGCTTTCAGGAACCAGCGGCCAGCTCATGCCAATGGATGCACTGGTATAAACGCGACGATTGTCTTTGGCCTTCCAATAGTTTACAAACTCTCCGAGATATTTCACCTGGTTACGACCGGCCGGTTCATTGCCATAAGCCATCATACAAAATGAAGGGTGGTTGCCATAAGCATCGACAATACGTTCGGTTTCGTCGTAAATGTATTGATCAATCGGTTTGCCATCGCCCAGGGAAGTGCCGTGGTTCGCCCAGCTGGAGCCTTCCATATGCAAGTAAAAACCGGCTTTGTCGGCGGCGATAAATGCCGCTTTGGGTGGACACCAGGAATGGAATCGCATGTGGTTTAAACCATGTGCACGACAAATCCTAAAAACTAGACCCCATGAAGCCACATCTGTCGGCGGATAACCGGTTAAAGGAAATACACAACACTCTACTGTTCCTCTCAAGAATGTCGGTCTACCATTGATTTCAAAACGTGTCCCGTTGGTTTTGAATTCGCGCATCCCGAACTGGATCTTTTTAATATCCTTGTTTCCTGATTTATCGGTCAGAACAGCAGTAAGTTTATAGAGCGCCGGATCGAATTCATCCCAAAGCTGAACATCGTCCCCCATTGGATATACCAGTTCGACAAGGATTTCATTGGTATCCATATTGAATGTTGTTGTTAATGGTTTAACTTTATGAGGAATGGAAGTATTAAATGATTCTGCAGACAATTTGATTTCTCCCGAAGCCGGTTTTCGACCGAAGTTTTTAATCTTCATCACTGCCCTTATTGACTTGGCTTCTATATCTGGAAACAACTTAATATCATCGAAATACACAGGCGATCCGGCTTCCAGTCTGATATCACCAACTATTCCGTTCCAGTTTCCCTGGGTATGATCGGTCAGACTATGTGAATCGGGGCCGACATTAATATCTTTAATGCGGTTATCTACCCTGATGGAAATCGTATGGGTACCGGGTGTTATCAACTCAGTTAGATCGTACTGATGCGGTGTGGAGAGACTTTTTTGCATACCGATCTTCAAACTGTCTACCCAAACGGTCGTTTCCCAGTGTGGACGCTCCATGTAAAGCACTGTCCGTTGATTGTCCCAGCTTTGTGGTATTTCCACTTCTTTCCGGTACCAGGCAGGCCCTACATAATATTTATTGGGCGTTAGCCAGAATGGAAATTTGATATTCCCGGGCTGGCGGTATTTCTCCATCCGTGGATCAAAATACCAGGAACTGTCATAAATACTTCCAGTCCATTTGGTTTCAAGAGTTGGATCATTGCCTTTCCCGTTTTCGATCATCGAGCCGGGTAAATGAATGGTATCTGATAGATTCTGATTATACCATTCCTCCTCAATCCCGGTATCCCCGGGATCAGTTTGAAACTGCCATTCTCCGCTTAATGAAATGTTGTCTTCGTCGGGTAGTTGATGACAAGCAAGAAATAAGAGAGCGCTCAACAAGTAAGTGCCATTGAGTATTATTCTTTTCATGCTAATAAGGTACATTTTAGATATTCTCCTATTTTCTTTTTTTGTTTATCACTCATTAAGCATACCACTATAATAATAACTTTTCCCTTTCTTGGTTTTGAATGAAGCTATAGTTTCTTCATAACAACTCATTTAGCTAGATGCCAAAAATTCAATTTTAACAATAGTATGTCCTTCACTATTTTATAATCTAATTCGATCTAATTTTTATCGCGTACTCAGGAACAACCGAAATTCCATTCAAACCGGCGTGCCTGGTATTTGCAAATCCCAGTTCTGTCCCATCTTCGAAGTAAATTTCATATTTTGACATCAAAGGTGTCACCTGGAACAGAAACCTGCTTTTCACCAGTTTATCCCGATGGCGGCGTAGAGCAAACGGCATCTTTAATCCACTGTAATAGTCGTCGGCAATAATAACCCCGTAAGCATAAACTTGCGCTGTATTGCCTTCATAATCAAACTCAACCAACACGTCGTTAACGCATTTTGGCAATGATTCAGGCAAATCGAGTTCGTATTCCAGAAAGGGCGCTTTATTATCGAAAAGATGACTGTAGGTTTGACCTTTCGGTGTTTTCCCCTCCAGCGATTGACAGTAGGTATCAAATGCATGTCGATTAGAGACTTCTTTGAATTTGATTTCGGGCACTTCGCATTCGGGAAGCGCTACATGATATTTAAAAAAACTTCCGGTGCAGCCTGTTTGAGTTATTGCATTAGAAGATGGATGGATTTCGGGATAAGTATAAAAATCGAATTCATTTTTACCAATTGAGCGGATCTCAAGCTGTTTGGCTATTTCATCATAGAAAGCCATGTTTTTCGTAAGTACAAGTGTCTCGATTTCTTTCATTTTGAATTTATACGATAAGCGTGCTTCTGCTTTGGTAAGAAGGAGAATTGTGAAATTTTCACCTGAAGACGTTGTTATTTCAATACGGCAATCCTTGCCCGGTATCATTTTTTTCACTTTCACAAACCCATCGACGGTAATTTTTTTCCCTTTATGAACCTTTATTCTATCGATATTTGATTTTTCAAATTTGAACTCAGGTTTAATTCCCTCAATTGTATAGAAGCAGTAGTGCGTTTGATCGTTATTGAGAATCATGAACGGATGAGCCGTTGCATATTTCAACACCATGCCCTGCATATCATAATTGAATGGCAGCACACCATACACACCATTCTTAATATCAATAGCACCGTCGGGTACAGTCAACGTGTCATTTTCAAGGTGAAGTTTGAAGCTGACACCGTTGTGATTTTTCATATTTAGATGGCGGACATAGTTGCTGAAAAAGATGTAGCCACGCCCACCACGACTGCGAACCGAATAACGAAGGTTCGCACTATCAGCAGGAGCAACAGGATTATCTTCAGGAATCGTTGCATACATTGGAGTCAGGTCGCTGCCGAAATTATTGATAAAATGATGAATCAATTTAAAATCATGGTAATAATCGCGGATGAATCCCCACTCGGTAAGTGGCGCCTGAAAATCATTGGGTAGTCGTTCGGATAAGGGTGGATTGAACTTTTCGACTCCTGCGTAGGATATTCATTGTGCCAGCTCAAATGATGCTGAGTGCCGTGATAGACATAGTAGCCAATCATATTCGCACCCACCCCAAGGCGAGTATACACCAATGCAATCATGTCTTTCCCAGCCAAACGCGGGCGGCGATGATAGGTTATCTGGTTTCCGCCTCCCATTTCAACAGTCAAAAGCGGATGGCGATAGATAGGGATATTAGTATCCTCGATATCACTAAAACCCCAGTCTGAACCAATGGCTTTGTCTTTTCTCTCCGGCGTAAAAAGATAGCTGTTGGAAGGTGTAAGTTTATTGACATGTTGCGCCCAGGGAGCAGCAGGATAAGCGCCATATAACCCGATCATTAGGTCCTTCGGGTACTTGAGGTCCCGGCCAACCAGTGACCGTGTAAATAGGGACGTCTATTCCGATTTCAACCGCATAGTTTCTGAGATCCGACATGTAGTCGTAACCCCAATGCCCGGGACCTGTACTGTATACTTCGTTATCAACTTGAACACCAATGATGGGACCGCCATCTTTAAAGTAAAGTCCCTCGAATTGCGTGGCAAGTGCTCTGTACCATCGTTTCACAACTGGATCTAACTTACCGTCATATCCCCGATCCCACGGACTTTTACGTTTTTTTGCAAACCAATCAGGAAAACCGCCGTTTCGGCATTCGCCGTGGCACCAGGGTCCCACGTGGGAAAGCCCAGAGGCCATGTTTGGCGCAAAGTTCAATAAAGCCACGTACATCGCGGTTGTCATCAAACCGGATATTCCCTTCCTCTTCTTCATGATGCAGCCAGAAGCAATACAATGCAATGATGTTAATGCCACTTGCTTTTATTTTAAGCAGAGATTCTTCCCTCGGGTAACGGGTGTAGTGAATTTCACCCATCACTGGAAGAATTGGTTTATCGTCATAGTGCAGATAATAATTATTCAATCCCAGTTTCCGCCCTTCGGGATCGATATTAGCGCCCTGCTTAAAATGCTTGCCTTCAATAAAGGGGAGATCCTTGCCTATTTTAGTAACTTTTTCTTCCTTTACTGCACTGTTGTTTTCGGAAACACATCTAAAAAAAGCCAACAATCCAACGGCAAGTAATAGGAATACTGTAAGCGATTTCATACGTTTCATAATATTAACCTCCTATTGCATCGTTATAGTATAACAACCCGATCCAACGGTAAAATTAACTGGATCCTCCTCAAAGTCTATTGCACGCTGAATAATAAAAGCATCAGGTTCAGAATGATTAATTTTCATCTCATTTTTATAGTATTTCCGAGGTAATTTGATTTCTGCCTGACTGTTTACGGGTATTTCAACATTAAGCTCAAAAGCTCCTTCCTCCGAGAGTTTCCATTCCGAAACTATTTTCCCATATGGGTATTTTCATTGTATTTCCAGTCGATATAGGACAATCGTGTACGGTCCAACAGCCAGGTTATTGTTTTTGACAACAATATCTTCTTCCTTAATAATAACATTCGGCTCCTTTTCAGGCACATTATAACTTTCAGGGTCGGAATGACGAATCGTCCACTTTTTACCTTCTTCTTTAACAGCGGTTTTTCCAAAGTCAACTATTACCTGTTCAGAGCCCTCTGTCGGATTAACAATTGCAATGGTTATTGCTTTATTGTCCGCAGTCAATGCTGCGGCGATGTCTATGTTACCTGTTCCCCCGGTAACTTCTATTGGAATAGTTCCGAAATGTCTGCGATAGAGTTTCAACGGCAAACCAGTCGTAGCAAAACAAGATGCCGTAGGAGTGGTTTTAATACAGCCAATGACATTCACTGTCTGAGCATAATTGGCCATGAAATATAAATCACTATTTCTGAAATACTCATGTAAACCCATGGCAACACCAAGGGCATCCTTTAGATGGTAGCGAACGCCCAATTCGCCATAGATATAGTTACCATACCAAAAATTCCATTCATCCATGGCAATTCGAATATCTCTATCGACCAATCCCGGGATTTCCTGGCGGTATTTTCTGTGAGCATCGGCTTTACGTTTAATCTGTTGAGCTAATTGTCCTGTATGTTCAATGACATTTGGTTTTTCTTTACAGTAAATGTGCTCACTAATGAGGTTCATATAATTAGAGCACACCTTTAACATGGTTTCGCTCCATTGACCCACCTCGCCAATAGCTATGAGTTTTATACTTTTGTTAACATTCCACATTGCCTCTGCCACTTGATTATGTTTTTTTACATATTCTTCCAACGGCATATGTCCCAGCTGCCATGAGCCATACATTTCGTTACCCACAGCCCACCATTTAACATTTAATGGTTGTGGATGCCCGTTTTGAGCACGAAGTTTTCCCATAGGGGTCTCTCAACTAAACTGTTACAATATTCGACCTCCTCAGCTACCTCTTCAACAGTGCCAAGGCCGGTATTGACTGCAATAAACGGTTCTGACTCTATCAATGCCATCAATTCCATATATTCATGAATACCCACATCATTGTACTCAACACCTTTCCATGCAGGATTCTTGCGCGGTGGTCTTTTGTTTCGTTCACCAATGCCATCACGCCAGTTGTAACCACTTACAAAGTTGCCACCTGGCCAGCGATAGGTAGGGGCGTTCAGTTCTTTCAACAATGCAACCACGTCCATTCGCCATCCATTAACGTTATCTGCTGGCATTAATGAGAGTGTCCCTATTTTTAATGTTCCTTTTCCTTGACTTACAATTTCAATTCTAGCGTTTTCGCTCGATGAGGGCGCTTTGAATTTTAGGGTGTATGTTTGAAATTTTGAGTTTATCTTTTTAATCTCTTGGTTTACACTGCGACCATCATCTGAAATAAGTTTTATTATTATCGGAGCCGCTTCTTTATCGCCAGCTAGAATAATTCTACAAGTATATTCTTTGCCTTTTACAATACCAAGCCAATCTTGACCAATACCTGCTGGTGTCCCATCCCCAGGCAGGCAAATTACCGGAGTATGCTTACCGACGTAAGCATTCGTAGAGTCCATCACAACTGTACCAGGAGGACCTATCACTTGCCAGGGAGAAGCATTCAAATATTTGTATTCCCCAGCACCCCAATATGAGTCTGATGAAGTTGCCCACGGATTAAACTCATCAGTGATTGGATAGTAAAACTTTCGATCCTCTAACATTTCTGCCCATAATCCACCATAGATACAGTGCCCAAGATGTTCGATAAACTGCCCATAGATATATTTTGAAATAGGCTCTTTAGTTTTTTCAATATCAATTTTAATCGGGACACTGGCTAAAAGGTATGTTGATAAACTAATAACCAAAACAAGCGTTATGATTAATCTTATTTTCATATCTTCTCCTTCATATTCTTCATAGTATTGTCAAAAATTTTCCATTAAAAACACATATAACTAATTGTTAATTAAGGTGACATAGGTCATATATTAAACCTCCCCCCTTTGACTGCCTTGAGCGGAGCCCTCAACATAGCTCAAGGTCAAGACAGTCAAAGGATTACGGGGATTTGTCATTAACATGTTTTTCATAATTTTTTCATAAACTTTTGACACTACCATTCTTCATTGAATTCATCTTAGTTATGTCAATACTACATCCTATCGTTATCATTAAAGGTAATTATTACGGAAACAATTGCTTGCTAAGT
>CAYTUQ010000050.1:0-28597 GCA_964441235.1 uncultured bacterium
TGTAATCCGACAGGAATGTAATCATCAAGCCGCTACTATTCTTACACTAACCGTTCAATGGATGGTTGAACGCGACAAAAATCATCCCTCAGTTATTATATGGTCGCTCGGTAATGAATCCGGATATGGACCAAACCACGAGGCGATGGCTGCCTGGGTAAGAGAATATGATCCGACTCGTCCCATTCATTATGAGGCAACTGAGCCGGGCTATTCATCCGAACCTTCTTATTTTGATATTATTGCTAATATGTATCCTTCTATTGAAAAAATGGTGAGATTTACCCAAGATTTTCCTAACAGACCTGTTATAATCTGTGAATATGCGCATGCTATGGGAAATAGCGTCGGCAATCTGAAGGATTACTGGGACGCAATCGAAAAATATCCTCGCTTACAAGGGGCATTTATCTGGGACTGGGCTGATCAGGGATTACGGGAAAACACTGCTGACAGCACCGAATATTTTGCCTATGGCGGAGATTTTGGTGAAAATATTACTGACGGAAATTTTTGCATAAATGGATTAGTTTCTCCTGACAGAATAGCGGAACCGGAATTGTATGAAGTAAAAAAAAGTTTATCAATATATTAAGGTTGAAAATATTGATCTTGGAAAGGGACTCATAAAAGTCGCTAACAATTATGATTTTCTGAATATGAAAAATCTCCAGATGACCTGGGAAATTGTTAGCGATGGGGAAAAATTGGAAAATGGTATTATTGAAGAGCTCAATATTAATCCTAATGAATATAAAACTGTTAAAATTCCCTATAATTATCCCAAACCGGAAGCCGGAACCGAATACTGGATGAATATCAGTTTTTGTTTGAAAAATACTGAAAGTTGGGCGGAAAAGGGGCACGAAGTCGCCTGGGATCAATTCCGGATTGATATTAAAATACCGAAAATACCATCATTAGATTTATCAAAATATTCTGATTTGACAGTAGATGAAAGTGATGAAACGGTATCTGTTACCGGTGAGAATTTTAAGATTGTTTTCAGTAAAGAATCCGGAGCTATTTCTTCTTTTGGTTTTAAAGGGAAAACTCTTTTGCAGCAAGGGCTTGTCCCCAATTTCTGGAGAGCTCCGACTGATAATGATTGCGGTGGCAATGACAGGAGTTTTGCACACCGATGGGTAAAAGCCGGCCTTGATAATTTAAAAAAAGAACTAAAATCAGTTATAGTCAATAAAAAAACTTCAGATATGGTTCAGGTCAATATTCTTTTAAATATGATTGCAAAATCAGATAATATTTCAATTAAAACATGTTATTCGGTTTATAAGGATGGCACTGTTCTGGTTGATAATACAATTGATGTGGGTAAAAAGCTACCGCCATTACCCAAAGTAGGAATGCAAATGATGCTGCCCGATGAATTTGATCATTTTACATGGTATGGACGGGGACCGCATGAATCGTATTGGGATAGAAAAAGTGGCGCTCCGGTAGGAGTGTGGTATAGCGGAACAGTTACAGAGCAATATGTGCCTTACATCATGCCTCAAGAGAATGGAAATAAAAGTGATGTCAGGTGGGCATACCTGACTGATAATAATGTCGGTTTGATGGTTATCGGTAGCGAATTGCTGAATGTGAGTGTCCATAAATACTCATTTGAGAATCTGACTCAGGCAAAGCATACTTATGAAGTAAAAGAAGAAAATAAAGTATATATAAACATTGATCACAAAGTAATGCGGTTAGACGGTGATGAAAGCTGGAATCCGCGAACTCATGAAGAATATCTTCTCTATCCGGGAAATTATAAATATTGTTTTCAATTACATCCAATTGAAAATAATAGAGCAGAAATAGTAAAAAGATCGAAAAAAATATTACCGAAATAATAAGAAGCAGGGTTGGATATTGAGCTGGATTTTTAAAACATTATTTTTGATCTTCTCTGTAAGTATAGGACTTATTGCTAAAACTAATACAATTGAAATTGATATTGATATTAGTGAACAATATCAGGTGATTGATAATTTCGGTGCGTCGGACTGCTGGTCAATGCAAAAAATCGGTGAATGGTATACCCCTCAAAAAGAGCGTGTCGCCGATTTGCTCTTTTCTGTTAATAAAGGTATTGGATTATCAGCGTGGCGATTTAATATTGGAGCAGGGATAAACCGGACGACGATCAGTCATCCCTGGAGAACAGCAGAGACTTTTGAAACAGGCGCAGGTCAATATGACTGGACCAGTCAGGGAAATGAGCGCTGGTTTCTACAGGCAGCAAAGGAGCGTGGCGTGGAGCAATTTATTGCCTTTGTTAATAGTCCTCCGGCAAGAATGACGCGCAACGGCTATACAAATTGCACAGATGGGTTAGGCAGTACCAATTTAAAAGATGGTTATGAAGGGCAGTTTGCTACATATCTGACTGATATTCTGAAGCATTTTAAAGATAAGTGGGAAATTGAATTTGATTATATCAGTCCGGTAAATGAACCACAATGGGAATGGAATGGCAGTAATCAGGAAGGAAATCGGGCCAGTAATTCTGATATTATTGCAATTGTCGAGGCTCTGTACGATAAACTTCAGGAAAGGGAGCTGAATACAGAGATTTCCATTATGGAGAGTGGTAATCTGGCAAGTTGGTATAATGAAATTGAATATCTGAAAACAAAGTATGGTGAAGAGTATGGTAATTATTTAGAAGAAGTAATTAATAATCCCAGTATTAAAGATAAAATTGGTAGCCACTTTTCCGGTCATTCTTATTGGTCAGACAAGATTGAAGGTCAGTTAACGGAAGACCGGCAGGCCTTGTTTATGAAAATACAGCCTTATCTCCTTAAAGGCTGGAAATATTGGCAGACTGAATATTGCATTTTGGATGGACCGGAAGGTGCAGGGGGACTTGATCGTGATCTAGCCATAAAAACAGCCTTGGATGTTGCCAGAGTCATTCATTATGATTTGACTATCTTAAGAGCCAGCGCCTGGCAGTGGTGGACAGCTGTTTCGCCTGAAGATTATAAAGATGGGTTGATCTACACCAATTACAAGGATGATCCGAATTCGCAAACCATTATTGAAAGTAAGTTGTTATGGGCATTTGGTAATTTCAGCCGCTACATTCGTCCTGGTTCTGTCCGAATTAACCTGAATGGCGCTGATGATAAATATGGCTTATTAGGTTCCGCATATTTAAATCCCGTCAGGGATCAAATCATTATCGTATTTGTAAATATGGGAGAATCGGCGGAACCTGTTCAATTAAATATTTCTGGACTCGATACAAATAAAAGAGCGTTTTCCTTTACACCTTATGTGACAAGCGATAATGATGGTGATGATTTAAAAGAATATCCGGTTTTTAAAACAGATAGTATTTATTATATACCTCCCCGATCAGTAGTGACTTTGCTAGGTGATATTGAAGATGCTGAAAAAATAGATAACAAAGATAATAATATACCCCAGGGTTTTAAATTATACCAAAATTATCCCAATCCGTTCAATCCCGAGACAGCTATTGAGTATTGTTTAAACACCAATGCAATGGTAAATCTATCTGTATACTTCATTAATGGACGCAAAGTCAAAACACTGGTAGAAAATGCTCTGCCTGCTGGTGATTACATTATTCCCTGGGATGGGACTGATGCGCAAGGATTAAAAGTTGGCAGCGGCATCTATTTATATACCTTACAATCAAAACATAAAAGCCAAACAAAAAAAATGATTTTAATCAGATAGTCTCGTCTGATAAAGAAAGGAGGTGTAAAAGGGAAAAGTAATTAAAAACAGGATTTGGACGTAAAGTATTTTCAGTTATCGAAAAATATTAAACCAGACAAACCAACATCAAAAACAAAGGAGGAAAAGGAGGACAAAATGGAAACGGAGCATATAAGCGAACTACTTCTGATAAGTGTTGTACTTCTAAGCATCGGGCTGCTGCCGAGTGCGGCTCAGGCCGAATGGGAAACGGTCATACCCGGCAACTCGATGACGCCCGCCAATTTCGACACGTACTGGGAGTGGTTCTATCCGTGGGGAGACACCCTCAACGGAAGCGCTAAAATGTACGTCGAGCAAGTCACCCTCAATACCAACGGAACGGCTACCATAGTCGCAGAGATGCCGAACCCGGAAAGCAAATGGAAATATCGCTCCGGTGCCTTTAACTCCAAGACCTGGGTCATCTGCAACGACCAATATCCTGAGTGGGATATCAAGGGGGAGCTCCGTGCTCCCATTATGAGAGGCACATGGTCGGTATTCTGGATAACCGGAGCGAGCCCATGGACAGCAGAAGTGGATATCTTGGAGTACAAAGGCAATGCATTTTATTGTTTCAATACGTATGATGGCGGCTGGGAAACAAAAAAGTCTGGACGCAGACCTTTCACCTTTTACTGCGACTATGAATGCGGCAGAACCATCATTAAAGGAAGTTATTGATATGGCTGGAACGGAAGGTTAAAGTGGTACATCTTTTCGCGCCCCTTGACAATGGAGTATTCATCCCTAAATTAAGGTGTTTACTCCAAATTAAATTTATACTTTTTGTTTTGATTATAAGTTTAATCATAGCTTGTAATCAGAAAAATGCTCGAAATATAGAAACACAATCAATCAATTACACCGATCTAAAAAACGGTTTTACTATTATTCCTAATGATGCAAAACTACGGGCATACTGGTGGTGGCTGAACAGTATGGCTACCAAGGAGTCCATCACCAGAGACCTTGAGGAAATGAAGGATAAAGGATTTGGTGGCGCACTGATTTTTGATGCAGGTTCTTCATGGTATCATGTTGCCAATAAAACAAAAGCAGGACCAGTATTTTTAAGCAAAGAATGGCTCGAGCTATTGGCCCACGCAGTAAAAGAGGCAGATAGATTAGGAATGGAGCTGAGTGTGAACATACAGAGTGGTTGGAACCCGGGAGGACCTTA
Source organism: uncultured bacterium (assembly GCA_964441235.1). Classification (GTDB taxonomy): domain Bacteria; phylum Fidelibacterota; class UBA2242; order UBA2242; family UBA2242; genus BS750m-G69. The sequence goes on from CAYTUQ010000050.1 coordinate 4,928, forward strand.
TGTTACACCATCACAAGCCATGAAAAATCTTGTTTGGAGTGAAGTGGCACTTAAAGGACCTATGAAGATAGATCAAAGGCTTCCCTTGCCTGACACGGTGCTCTTCTATCAGGACGTCACTGTTCAAGCATATAAAAGACCTACCTCATCGGGTGTGGCAATTTCTGAAATAAAGAATTGGGATGTTAAGACTCTCAACCAATCATTAGGATGGAAAGGGGTATATCCTTTGTACAAACTGCGAGAGGAAGATAATAAAACCGAAGCAGCAATAGCTATCAATAGCATCATTGACCTTAGTGATAAATTCAAGAACGGCACCCTATCCTGGGATGTTCCCGAAGGGGCTTGGGTCATTGTGCGCTACGGGATGACATGTACAGGAGCAGAGGTATCGACCAGTAGTGATGGTTGGGGAGGCTTGTCATTTGACCATCTAAGTAAGGCCGCTTTTGAAAAACACTTCAGCACTGTTGCCCAGCCTATTATAAACAAATCCAAAGAGTCTGGGAACAGCCTTAAATACCTGTATACGGACAGTTGGGAAATGGGAGTGGCTAATTGGACAAATAACTTCATGAAGGAATTCAAAAGGTTCAGGGGATACGATATGATACCATACTTGCCCGTACTAACGAACAAGGTCGTTGAGAATAGAGAGTTGTCAAATAACTTCTTGCACGATTTCAGGAAGACCATTGGCGATTGTGTTGCCGAAAACTGTTATGCTACTTTCAGGGACTTAGCCCAACAAAATGGGATGTCTATCCACCCTGAATCGGGTGGCCCACATTCGGCTCCTATTGACGCTTTGAAATGCTTAGGTATGAATGATATTCCTATGGGTGAGTTTTGGGCACGCTCAAACACACATCGTATGGAAGATGCCGAACGCCTAAGCGTAAAGCAGAGTGCCAGCGCTGCCCATATTTATGGTAAAAGGTTTGTTGCCGCAGAAGGGCCAACAAGCATAGGACCACATTGGGAAAGAGCACCTAAAGACCTAAAGAACGTGATCGACAGGATCCTATGTTCAGGTGTTAACCGTATTTTTTGGCATACCTATACTTCCTCGCCTGAGGAGTTCGGCATACCTGGGAATGAGTATTTTGCAGGCACACACTTTAATCGAAATGTAACATGGTGGAACAAAGCAACAGCATTTACAGATTATATCAACAGATGCTGTTACTTACTAAGCCAGGGACTTTTTCAAGCCGATGTTCTGTATTATTACGGAGATGATGTCCCTAATTTCGTGTTCTTAAAGGACGAAGTGAAAAACCTTGCATTTGGCTTCGATTGGGATAAATGTAATAGCGAGGTATTGCTTAACCATGCTAAAGTGGAGAACCAAAAGATCGTTTTCCCTGATGGCATACAATATTCCGTTTTGGTCTTACCTCCTGAAAAAACGATCGACCTGAATGTCTTGAAAAAGATAGCATCTTTTGTGAATGACGGACTCACAGTGATAGGCACTAAGCCCGAAAGTACAACTGGTCTTGAGGACTACCCACAATCAGAAATTGAAGTAAAGGAAATCGCAGACAAATTATGGGGAGACATAGATGGTAAAACAATTGTTGAACATAACTATGGCCGTGGTAAAGTCGTATGGGGTAAAAATATAAACGAAGTATTGGAATCATTGGGCATCCAGCCTGATATTTCTTACAAAAGCAGCCTGCCAGACACAAAATTGGATTACATTCACCGGTCAGTTAATGGCATCGAAATTTATTATATAGTAAACAGGCTGGCACGTCATAATATTTTTGACTCAAAATACAGATATCTGCCAAATCTTCCTGACCGATACGAGAACGTGGAATGTAGTTTTAGAGTTCAAGGGTGTGTTCCTGAGCTATGGGACCCTATGACAGGAGAGACCAAAGAGATTGTACAATACAGAGAAGAGAACGGACGCACTATCGTTCCATTGCATCTTGCTCCAGAAGGTTCTGTTTTTGTAATATTCGGGAAAAAACAACAAGACAGACATATTATTAAGGTAACTAAAGAAGACCTTAGTATCTTTCCAATATCAAATACATTCATCCAGGAATTACCGTATATTGATTTTGATAAAACACCGGACAAAGTAACTGCACTGCTATTTCATGACGGTGAGTATCTAATTGAATGGTCTGACGGTAAAAAAACACAAATAACCAATACTCCCATTCCCACTCAACAATCAATAGAAGGGCCATGGAATGTCAACTTTATTGACGGACGGGGCGCTCCTAAAAAAATAACATTCAATGAACTTAAATCCTGGACTGAATTTGAAGAGCCAGAAATCAGGTACTATTCAGGTACGGCTCGTTACACAACCACTTTCACAATAACGAATAAGGAGATTAATGGACACGAGGTCTTTTTAGACTTGGGAAATGTGCAAGAATTGGCAGAAATCTATATCAACAATAAGAGCCAAGGTGTTGTCTGGACAGCTCCATTCAGAATAAATATCTCAGATAATCTCAGGGATGGTGAGAACTCATTACGAATAGATGTAGTGAACTTGTGGCCTAACAGGCTTATTGGCGACAGAGAACTTCCCGAAGAAAAAAGATATACAAAAACAAATGTTAAAAAATTTGAGTCAGAAGACTCTGAAAAATATTTGAGAATATCCGGATTACTTGGACCTGTACGTTTATTTTATGCAAGTTGTAATGTAATTCAGTAAAATGTTTGCTAACATTGTATATAAGCCATGATTTGCACGGCATATATACACCGTTAATCAATAATAATCTGATCCTTAATGAGGAAGCTTCAAATGCAAATAATAATGTATAGAACAATGTTTCTATTGTTGTGTGTATTGATTTATACTGAAAATGGTTTTGCAGATTGGCAGACAATATGGAACGGCCCGACTTGGCACGATGCGGAGGGCAATCCAATACACGCTCATGGGGGCGGCTTTCTGAAAAGTGGAGATACTTACTATTGGTTTGGGGAGGATAAGTCGCACAATAGCCATCATTTTAAAGCTGTTAATTGCTACTCCTCACAAGATTTAGTAAACTGGATATTTAGAAATGCAGTATTAACGAAAGCGACACATCAGGATTTGAACCAAAGCGGTCGTGTTATTGAAAGACCGAAAGTTGTTTATAATGAAAGTACCGGTGAATTTGTGATGTGGATGCATTGGGAAAGCTATGATTATGGGGCAGCGGAATGCGGCATTGCCAAATGTGCTACTATCGATGGCGATTACGAATTGGTAGTGCATTTTCGACCCAACAATAATATGTCTCGTGACTGCACATTATTTAAAGATGATGATGGAACTGTTTATTTCATTTCGGCTGCAAATCATAATGCCGATTTAATTATTTATGAGTTAACTGATGATTATTTGGATATAAAAAAGCAGGTTATCACATTGTGGCGCGGTCAATATCGAGAAGCCCCTGCACTTGTCAAAAAAGACGGCACCTATTATCTGATTTCTTCAGGAGCTACCGGCTGGGATCCAAACCAGGCGAAATACGCCACTGCAACGTCGATTGAGGGACCATGGACTTCGTTATATAATATTGGCGATAACATCACTTTCGATTCGCAATCTACCTATGTTCTCCCACTGTTTGGATCAGATGATACGACTTATATTTTTTGTGCAGACCGCTGGCAGGATCCCGATCTGGAAAGATCAAAATATATATGGCTGCCTTTAAACCTTGATGATCAAAAAGCATCCCTTATATGGTATGAAACCTGGCAGATTAATACATCAAACGGAGAGTGGGGGCGGGTAAAAGGTGAAATTCCGGCCAAACCTGAAAATTTTAGGGGTAAAAATATTTCGCCGACAAAAATTGAACTAAACTGGGAAGACAAATCAAATAATGAAGGAGGTTTTGAGATAGAACGCCAGCGTTATCAGTCAACTAAAATAATAATTGCTGGAATAAATGCCACTCAAATCTTCGATACAGGATTATTGCCCGGTAAAGAATACACCTATCGTATCAGGGCGGTTAGTGGAGCAGGGTATTCTGAATATTCACCCGATGTTATTGTGAAAACGGAATCAGTCGTTTCAGATACACTTATCGGTTACTACCAGTTGAATACAGGGACCGGCACTATAGCAATAGATGCTTCTGCTTACGAACATAATGGCACTTTAAGGAATAATCCAGAGTGGGTAGAAGGCTACGAAGGAAACGCTCTGGAATTCAACGGTTCGAATTCGTACGTTGATTTGGGAACAAATGAATTTTTTGATCTTCAGGAAGAAATTACAGTTGCTGCCTGGATTAAACAATATGATGCTGCCAACGGACAACATAATCCCTGGATAACCAAAGGTGATCATACATTCGGCTTAAAACATTATGTCAATAACTCATATCAATTTTTTATATATGACGGACAATGGTATACAGTCAATGCACTATCGTCTGATAGTGATAATAATGAATGGCATCATTTTATTGGCGCTTATGACGGAGCTGAGCTGAAGCTTTATATAGATGGAGAATTGAAAGCAAGCCGATCACACGCGGGATCAATAGGCATTCAAACAGATTATCATGTGAATTTTGCGCGTAATTCCGAACATACAGACCGACTATTTAAAGGTGTAATTGATGAAATAAAAATATTTAATATCGCCCTGACTGAAAATGAAGCCAAACAGTTGTATCGTGAAAAATTATCTGATATTTATAAAAATGATATAGTGCTTCATGCAAAAGAATTTCTTTTACATCAGAATTATCCTAATCCATTTAATCCAGCCACAACACTATCCTATCAATTACCGAAATCTTCATTTGTAAAACTGTCTATTTATGATATAAACGGAGGATTAGTTGAAATCCTGGTAAATGAGCAGAAAAATGCTGGCTATTATTCAGTTAATTGGAATGTAGAGAATGTAAGTTCAGGGATATATATTTACAAAATTATAGCAGGTGATTTTAGTGGTGTGAAGAAATGTTTGGTGGTCAAATAATGGCCTAACCATCCTTTTGAGCTAACGCCGAGGGCGCATTGGTTTTTGAAAGTTTAGATGCTTTTTTAAAAGATTTTTGAGTGAGAAATAGATCTATGGGGTTTTATCTTGGAATACCTCAGCGTTGACCGATGCACTCAAATTTAAAATGTCAATAATAAAAACAAAATTAATTAGCATTAAAATGGAATTATCTTAATATCAAAAAAGGAGGTTGGCATATGAAAACAAGATTAAAAATTTGTACGGTTGCACTTTTGATTGTCCTTTTTGGAATTAGTAATGCTTATTCACAAAGCTTTCTAACACATCGGAACAGCTTCCGGCTCGTAAACTGGAAGTTTTGTAAAGGAGACATACATTCCGCTGAAAGCTCTGGTAGGATAGCAGACGAAGGATGGGAAGATGTTACCGTTCCGCATACATGGAATGCGAAAGATGTACTTACCGAAGGTAATCACTACTACCAGGGGATAGGATGGTACCGCAGCAGCTTCGATTTACCTAGGGCTGAGAAGGCCAAACGGCATTTCATTCGCTTCGAGGGCGTTTCCGTGGTGGCTGACGTGTTTCTGAACGGATCTTATATTGGCCAGCATAAAGGAGGATATTCGGCTTTTTGCTTTGAAATAACTCCATTTATTCGAAGTAAAGAGCGTAATGCAATTTCTGTTAGGGTTGATAATTCTTCACAACCGGATGTGGCTCCTTCCGGAACCTATCTTTATCCACTATTTGGTGGAATTTACAGACCAGTTACTGTATTTGTTACTAATGATCTTTGCGTTTCCCCGCTTGATTATGCCTCCAGTGGTGTTTATATTCATCCATTAAACGTTACTAAAAAAGAAGCAGACATTGAAGTGGAAACATTGTTAGATCATAAATCCATTTCTGTTCTGCAAACCAAATCTTCGGAACTTCTTCCACCTGAAGGGAAGCCGGGTAGAGGCTTGTATGGAGAGTATTTTACGAATTCTGATTTTAAAGGAAAACCAAAGCATGTTCGGGTAGATGAAGAAATCCTTTTTAATTATGGTGACAAGGGCCCCTTTGATGATATGCCGTCTGATGGATTCTCTGCTATCTGGACAAGTAGCTTTGTTCCTGAGAAATCAGGTCTGTACAAATTTATCCTCAAGAGTGACGACGGTTCCCGTCTTTATTTGAATGAAAAGCGGATCATCAATAACTGGGGAGATCATCCCGCCTATGAAAAATGGGGTGAAATCCGATTGCAAGCAGGGAAAGAGGTACCCATTAAAATTGAGTATTATGAACATAGCGGTGACGCTTCGATAATGTTCGGGTGGATGTTTGTTGACGATTCAGATAAACAAATCGAAGCCCTGTTGAAAACCTCAATTGTCGATAGAGCAGGAAAGGTCATTTCGCAAGATAAGGAAAAAATAGTGTTAAGAAACAATCAGAAAACACAAGCCATACAAAAAATTCAATTCAAAAACTCCCATCTCTGGAACGCTAAATTAGATCCGTACATATATACATTGCATGTACGTATCGAGGATGTGAACGGGAATCAATTGGATGCAGTAGACCAACCCCTCGGTCTCCGGTTTTTCGAGGTGGACAGGGATAAGGGTTTGATTTTAAACGGAGAACCTTATCATTTGTATGGTGTCTGCCGACATCAGGAATGGGAAGGTTTGGGTCCCGCTTTAACTGATAAGCACCATGAAAGAGATATTGAACTGATAATAGAACTGGGGGCTAATGGTGTTCGTTTAGCTCATTATCAACAAGCCGATAAAATGTACAGCCTTTGTGATGAGAATGGGCTGGTGGTTTGGGCGGAAATACCGAATACGCCGGCTTACAGGGGAGAGCTTCCCGCCTATGTTCAGAACTGCAAAGATCAACTGACCGAACTGATCAAACAAAACTACAACCATCCGTCCATCCTGTTCTGGGGAATGTACAACGAAATACCTATCTCTGCCGAGGATGTAAAATCTCTGCATGAAACGGCTAAGCGCCTCGACCCCCACCGCCTGACTACTCAGGCCGATTATACACAGCCCATAGACAGACATTTCGAAACAGATGTCACTGCCTGGAACTGGTATTTTGGCTGGTATTACGATAAGTTCGATAAATATAGCACATGGTTTGACAACCTTCACAAAGAATATCCCAGCCTAAAAGCTGGCCTTAGTGAATACGGGGCTGGGGGCTGTATTAGCCAACAGCAGGAAAATCCAAAGCTTCCAGACCCTGCTAATGGGAGATTTTTTCCTGAACAATACCAGCGTCTTTACCATGAAAAAGTATGGTCGTTAATCAAAGACAGGAAGGAAATCTGGTGCAAATTTATCTGGAATATGTTTGATTTTAGCTGGACAATTGCAAAACGTGGCGACCGTGATTTCATCAATCATAAAGGACTTATTACCCATGACCGCAAAGTAAAAAAAGATGCCTTTTATTTTTACAAAGCCAACTGGTCTGATGAACCTGTTCTCTATATCCTTAGCAGACGAAATAATGAGCGAACGGAGAGCCAGGTGCCGGTTGAAGTATACACTAATCTCGACGAGGTAGAACTGTACATAAACGGTAAATTGATTTCGAAGAAAAAAATGGTCTCTAATATACATAAAATAAGTTGGGATAATATAAAGCTTGAGCCAGGACGAAATCAGATAAGCGTAATTGGATATAAAGGTGATAAAAAGTATACCGATGCATGTGAATGGACATATTATTCTGAATAAAATATAATAAAAATTTAATTTATTTAATTTAAAACGGAGGTAAATAACAATGTTAAAAATCACGATTTTAGCAGCTCTAATGACAGTTACCTGTAACTGTTTCAGCCAGATTGTAGAAGATTGGGAAAACCCATTGGTTATTGGCATTAATAAAGAAAAGCCGCATGCTTACTTTATCCCATATGAAAGCATTGAATCAGCAAAGTTGAATGAACCTGTAAAATCAGCTTATTATAAGTCGCTTAATGGCAAATGGAAGTTCAGCCTGGTCAATACACCGGATAAAGCACCGACTGGATTTGCTGATACAGTGTTTGATGACGATGGCTGGGACCTGATCAAAGTGCCATCCGATTGGCAATGCGAGGGTTACGATTACCCAATATATACTAATAGTCGCTATCCGTTCGATAACGCCAATCCTCCTTTTATGCCGCATGATTATAATCCTACAGGATTGTATCGAAGAACCTTTACTATCTCTGATGGCTGGGTAGGGAAAAGAATTTTTATTCATTTCGGTGCGGTGAAATCGGCTTTCTATTTATGGATCAATGGCAAAATGGCTGGCTACAGCCAGGGAAGCAAAACACCCGCTGAGTTTGATATTACGGATTATCTCGAAAAAGGTAAAAACCTGTTGGCTGCCAAAGTTATTCGCTGGAGCGATGGCAGTTATCTCGAAGATCAAGACTTCTGGCGTTTGAGCGGCATCGAGCGTGATGTGTTTCTGCTGGCTACTCCTAACGTCAGGATAAATGATTTTGCTGTTAAAGCTGATCTAGATAAGAATTTCACCAATGGTTTATTTAATTTGACTGTCGATTTGTCCAATCATTCTTCACAAATTAATGAAGTAACTGTTTCATGCCGGGTAATAGATAACAACAAAGTAATGTTCAAAGATGAAAAAACAGTTGCATCAAATGAAAGCATTACTTTTAAAACAACTATTCCTGGAGTACGGCAGTGGAGCGCTGAGTTGCCAGAGTTGTATGGACTGGAAATCGTGTTAAAAGATGAAAAGGGGGTTTTACAGGCTATAAGCCAGAATATCGGTTTCAGGAATATACAAATTGCCAATAGTCTGTTACTGGTTAATGGAAAGCCCGTTGTTTTAAGAGGTGTAAACCTGCATGAACACCATGAGAAAAACGGACATGTGATTGATGTTGAAACCCGCATTAAAGACATTCAACTCATGAAACAGAACAATATCAATGCTGTCCGTACTTCTCATTATCCGCAGGATCCGGTATGGTACGAACTGTGCGATAAATACGGCTTATATATTATCGATGAGGCGAATATCGAATCACACGGAATTGGTTACCGTAGAGATAAGACTCTTGCAAATAATCCAAAATGGCTCAAGGCGCACATGGACCGTACACAAAGCATGGTAGAAAGGGACAAAAACCATCCTTGTATAATTATATGGTCGCTTGGAAACGAGGCAGGAAATGGGTACAACATGTATCAGACCTATAACTGGATAAAAGAAAATGACCCGACCCGCCTTGTTCAATATGAAAGAGCAGAGCATGAATTCAATACCGATATTGTTTGCCCGATGTATGCTTCAATAGAGCGTATGGAAAGGTATGCACGAAATTTTACCGATCGGCCGCTTATTCAATGTGAATATGCCCATACTATGGGAAACAGTCTTGGCAATCTACAGGATTATTGGGATTTGATTTATAAATACGATAATCTACAGGGCGGTTTTATCTGGGACTGGGTTGACCAGGGGCTGGCAAAGTACGATGAAAACGGGAACAAGTTCTGGGCTTATGGCGGCGATTTTGGCCCTGAAAATGTTCCTTCCGATGCGAACTTCTGTATGAATGGGCTTGTAAATCCTGACCGTACGCCTCATCCAACTCTTTTTGAAGTGAAAAAGGTGTATCAACCCGTCTATTTTGAAGATGCTGACTTAGCAACAGGAAAGGTAAAGATCATTAACAGATATTCTTTTACAAATCTTAAAACTCTCGATTTTTACTGGGTCGTTGAAGCCAATGGTAAATTGTTTAAAAAAAGTAAAAAATACCAGGTAAATGTAAAACCGGGTTCTTCAAAAGTTGTAAAGCTGGCGCTGCCTAATGTCAAACCAGCTGTAAATACTGAATATTTCGTTACTCTATTTGCTGAAACTAAAAAAGCAACCGAATTGATACCGGAAGAACATTTAGTTGCATACGAACAGTTCAAATTACCTGTTTATAAACAAACTCCTGTTACTTACTCTGTAAAAAGGCCTCTAACATTTACAAATTCAGAAAAAAAGATTGCTATTTCAGGAAAAGTCTTTTCTTTAGAAATAGATAAAAAATCAGGATGGATTTCTTCCTATCGAATCCGTGGTAAAGAAATGTTAATGATACCTTTGCAAGCCGATTTCTGGAGGGCGCCGACCGATAACGACTTTGGGAACCGCATGCCCAAAAGGTGTGGGGTTTGGAAAGACCTTGAAAAGGAATTTGAAGTTAAACGTGTGGATGTATCTCAGCCCATTGATGGGAAAATATCAGTAACAGTTGAATTCTATATTAGCCGTATAAAATCTGTAGCTGATATCAGCTATATTGTTTATTCTGATGGTACAGTGCATATTGAAAGTATGTTCAATTTAAATAAATCCGATTTACCGGAAATACCTCGTATAGGTTTCCGTACACGGTTGCCCGCTGAATTTTCCAATTTTGCCTACTTCGGACGCGGGCCGCATGAAAACTATATTGACCGGAATACCTCCGCACTTATTGGGGCTTATCAATCAAAGGTTAAGGACCAATATTATCCTTATAACCGTCCGCAGGAAAATGGATATAAAACCGATGTTCGTTGGGCAACGCTTAAAAACAGTAGCGGGGTCGGATTAAAAAGCATTGGAGAACTAACATTCAGTACAAGCGCGATGCCTTATGCCCGCGAAGATTTTGATGCAGGTGAAAAAAAAGCCCAACGGCATACTACGGATGTTTCACCGCAGGATTTTGTTGAATGGCATATTGACCTGAGACAGATGGGTGTAGGAGGTGATAACAGTTGGGGAGCCAAACCGCATGATGAATACATGATATTCCCCGGTATTTATCATTTCAACTTTACGCTTCGTCCTATATTGGGGGAAAATTAATAAAGAGAATGTTAAAAATTTTGCAATTATTTAGGCAAGATTACTTTGATTTTTAATATATCATAAGACAGGGAAGCTTGTTATATGGAGGTTTTGTTATAAAATTTGAACGCTAAAAAATAGCGGCGGTTTGATAGTGATGAGCGTTGATATCCCCAACGTCTCAAATAGCTAACCGTTCTATGGAATAATGTATCATAAAAAATGAATACAGTCCCGTTACGGGGGAATGAATAATTGAGAATTTGTGTGAAAAAATTAAACACCGGAAAGGAAGCAATGAATAAGGGAATATTTATTTTAATTGGAGTATTTGTTATGGCAGAGATACTATTTGCAAAGACAGATATTATCATCAATGCTCATAACAGGGATGGCATCTCTCTGAACGGCAGGTGGAATTACATAATTGATCCCTATGAAACCGGCTATTATAATTATCGCTGGCAACCTTATGATCAGACGGGGAACCGGCTCGGAGGTTTTTATGCAAACCAGAAGCAGAAGGACAAATCGGAAAGAATCGAGTACGATTTTGATATGTCGCCGGCAATGACGATACCGGGAGACTGGAATTCTCAGGTAAGCGAATTAGGATTGTATGAAGGCACCCTGTGGTTCAAAAGGAGTTTTGACGTGGGAAAAAAGCCGGGGAAAAGATACTTTGTCTATTTTGGTGCAAGCAATTATGAATCCCATGTTTACCTGAATGCTGAGAAACTGGGAATTCATATCGGAGGCTTTACTCCGTATAATTTTGAGGTTACTGATATTCTTAACGAAACAGATAATTTTCTTGTCCTTAAAGTAGACAATACAAGACGACCTGAAGGTATCCCCACTATCAATACAGACTGGTGGAATTACGGCGGGATTACCAGAGACGTTTTGTTGATCGAAACTCCGGCAACATTTATCAAGGACTATAAAATCCAATTGGCAAAAGGCAAGCCTGACATTATTGAAGGTTATGTAAAATTGGATGGAGATGACCAAAAGCAAACCATTTGGATTGACATTCCTGAGGCCGGAATTCATCATAAAATAAAAAAGGATAAAAATGGCTTTGCCAAAGTAGAGATTGCCGTGAAAGGTCTGAATCTATGGTCTCCCGACAATCCGTTTTTATATAAGGTCATTATCAAAGGTAAAACGGATACCGTCACTGAGAAAATCGGATTTCGTACCATTGAAACAAAAGGTCAGGATATTCTATTAAACGGAAAGCCTATTTACCTGCGGGGAATTTGTATTCATGAGGAAAATCCCCTGAAAAAGGGCAGGGCTTTCTCAAAAGCGGATGCCAGGGTTTTGCTTGGCTGGGCCAAGGAATTAAATTGTAATTTTGTTCGTCTCGCCCACTATCCACATAATGAACATACAGTACGTCTTGCCGAACAAATGGGGTTGATGGTATGGGCGGAAGTTCCGGTTTACTGGACTATTCATTGGGAGAACGAAGCAACCTTGCAAAATGCCAAAAATCAGCTGACCGAGCTGATCTCGCGTGATAAAAACCGGGCCAATGTTATTATATGGTCGGTAGGTAATGAAACACCACTCAGTAAAGCCAGGAATCAGTTTATGAACGGTCTGGTGGATCATGTCCGCGATCTGGACGATACAAGACTGATCTCCGCAGCACTGGAAGTGCATACCGAGCCCGACAAACCGAATACATATATCATCAATGATCCCCTTGGAGAGAAGCTGGACCTTTTGGCTTTTAATGAATACATCGGCTGGTATGACGGATTGCCAGAGAAATGTAGTGAAGTGGACTGGGAATTTGCTTATGATAAACCTGTGCATATCAGTGAAACCGGAGCCGGCGCATTACAGGGATTTTATGCGGATAAGGAGACTGTTTGGTCAGAAGAGTACCAGATGTTATTATATCAACAGCAGGTCGAAATGATCAAAAGGGAACCCCAGATTAAAGGGATTTCTCCCTGGATCCTGGTTGACTTCCGTTCTCCGAGAAGACAACATCCGGTTTATCAACAGTTCTGGAACCGGAAAGGATTGATTTCCAATTCCGGTACAAAAAAGAAAGCATTTTTCATATTGAAAATCTACTATGAGGAAATAGAGGAAGTGTATAAATAATCGGTGTTCGGAATAGTGTATAAAATTAATGGTCATATCGGAAGTTACATTATAGTCTCTTATTTCTCAAATTCTTGCAAATATGCAATGAAAGTTTGGAATTCTCGACGGTAAAAACGTGTTTCAACTTTATATCAAATATCAAATTGCAAATATTAAATGTCAAATTTTTTCAGAGACATCTGTGACACAAATTATTTTCGGAGGCTGAGATTAGAGAAGGCGATCTTGAATTTGCATTTTGAAATTTGAAATTTGAAATTCTGGTTTATCCAGGTTAGGGGAAAGATATCCTGACAAATAATTATTTTTTAGATTATCAATATATTATTGTCTAAATGCCCTATATTTTACCCTAATAAATTTTGACACTAATAATCAAATTTAGAGAAGGTTGACCAGTGAAACACATAATCATTTTTTTAATCATTACTTGTATGCTCAGAGGTTGGATAGCTTGTGATAAATCTACTACTGTTCAAAAACCTCTTGGCGAGCAAAGTGAAAGCGGAAAGTTCATTCCTGGTGAACTTTGGCTTGATAATAACGGCGGCGTTCATATTAATGCCCATGGTGGGTACATTCTCTTTCACAGGGGGACGTACTACTGGTTTGGAGAACACAAGATAGAAGGCGGGGCAGGAAACAAAGCTCATGTCGGTGTTCACTGTTATAGTTCTACGGATCTTTACAATTGGTACGATGAAGGAATTGCCTTAGCGGTTTCGGATGATCCAAAGAGCGATATTACTAAGGGTTGTGTTCTTGAACGCCCCAAGGTTATCTACAATGAAAAGAGGAAGAAATTCGTAATGTGGTTCCATCTAGAACTTATTGGACAGGGTTACAGTGCAGCCCGAAGCGGCGTGGCGGTCGCAGACAATGTGTCAGGTCCGTATACTTTTATCAGCAGTTTTCGTCCGGACGGCCAGATGGCTCGTGATATGACGCTTTTTGTTGACGATGATACCAAGGCCTATCATCTTTATGCATCAGAGGATAACCGTACGTTACATATTAGTCTGCTGACAGATGATTATCTTGCTCCCAGTGGCAAGTTTGATCGTTTTTTCATTGGGCGGTATATGGAAGCACCTGCCATCTTCAAACGACAGGGGAAATATTATTTTTTGGGATCAGGATGTACTGGTTGGGCTCCTAATGCAGCTCGCTCAGCCGTTGCCGATTCAATATGGGGGCCGTGGAAAGAGCTGGTCAATCCGTGTGTGGGAGTCAATCAGAACAACGGACTTGGCAGGGAGAAGACTTTTGGTTGTCAAAGCACTTTTATCCTTGAAGTCCAGGGAAAAAAGGATGCGTTCATTGCTATGTTTGATATGTGGCGACCCAAAAATGCAATTGACGGCCGATATGTCTGGCTGCCGATGAAGTTCACCGACGAAGGCTTCAAGATCGAGTGGCTCAACGAATGGGATATGTCATTTTTTAAAAAGGGATAATTCTGGGGACACAATACTTGATTATTAAACACTAACAAGGGAAAGTTTGCAGAGATATTACTTATCAAAGTCTGTTTAAGAATGTAAGACAACTTCGCTCTAAAGTTGGAGATCGAGCCACATTGCGTGCATTACATTTTTTTGAAGAGAATCAAAGAGTCTTAGATCAGGTCGAAGCTCTGGAGGGTGACGATTTCGATATTTTCTTAAATTTAGTAAATGAATCAGGGAACTCATCTCGCAAATGGCTTCGGAATTGCTTTATAGTAAAAAATCCATCTGAAAAGAGAATTTCTTTAGCACTGGCACTTACTGAAAAATATCTAAAGAGTAGAGGAGAAGAAGACGCCTGCCGGGTTCATGGTGGCGGGTTTGCCGGGACCATTTTGGTGTTTATGCCTTTTGACATAAGAGAAGATTATATCAGGTTGATTGAAAATGTATATGGCGCAAAAAGCGTTACGGTTTAAAGTATTCGACAGATCGGCGCTATATGTATAAACTCGTTACTATAAATATTTTCGTTATTTAACACTAAAATAGATAAGAAATAGGAAAAATTATCTTGACAAGTAAATTATAAGAATTTATATTTATATAGCAAACGTATGCGGTTGCGTTTGAAATAAAATTTTAAGAGGCTTGATAGGGGGAGAATTAAAAAGAGAATAAGGAGATTGGTGAAATCTATTAAATATTAATGAAAGGAATGAGGGAAATAGTTTAGTAGTTTAAAAATTCAGTACAGTTAGTACAAACAAAAGGTGTAATTTTTAAAACATTTGTAAAAATTAACAGGAGGTGGACGTTATGCGAAGAAAATTAGTGGTTATTGTTTTTATTCTTCTTTTTGTCAGTTTTTCTCTTTTTGCTGGGGTTACCGGGAAAATTACAGGTAGAATAACCGGTGCAACCACAGGTGGACCCCTTCCGGGTGCCAACGTTTTTTTACCAGGAACCAGCATAGGTTCAGCTACGGATATGGATGGAAATTACATAATTACAAATATTCCAGCCGGATCTTATACATTGAAAGCATCATATATCGGTTATAAATCGGTGACATATACAATAAAGTTGAAAGAGGGCCAACACATAGAACAAGATATAAAGATGGAAGCAACAGCTATTTCCGGAGAAGAAGTAGTTGTCACAGCTCAAGCTAGTGGTCAAAATGCAGCTATCAATCAACAGTTGTCTTCTCAAAATATTATAAATGTTGTTTCATCCGCGCGTATACAAGAGCTTCCGGATGCAAATGCAGCCGAATCAATTGGTAGATTACCTGGAGTTTCGCTGATAAGATCTGGTGGTCAGGCAACACAAGTAGTAATTCGTGGAATTAGTCCTGAATATAGCCTGATCACGATTGCCGGTGTTCCTGTGCCTTCTAATGAAAGTCAGCGACAAATTGATTCAAGGGATCAAGAGGGTGGTCGGTTTGGCGGCGGCCGTGGCGTTGACATGAGAATGATTTCATCAAGTTCGCTCGATCAAATTGAAGTTTTTAAAACAAATACACCGGATATGGATGCTGCTGTCCTTGGAGGTACCGTAAATTTAGGTATTAGGAAAGCACGAAAATCTATTCTGGTTCAATCTGCTTCGGATCAACCATTTGGATTCCCATATATGCCGGCAATTTCTCTTCAAACACAAGGTGGCTATACAGGTCTTACAAATGAGTATAATAATTATAAATATGATCTAAGTCTTGAAAAAAGATTTTTAGATGAACGTTTCGGCGTATTTGTTCAGGGTATTATACAGCAACAAAATTTTACTTCGAATCGTTTAGATGCCAATTATACTCAAATTGCCAGAACGATTAATCCGGATTCATTAGCGCTGTCCAACCTCAATCTTTACTTTTATCCCAGAGAAGAGAAAAGATACAATGGAACCATTACATTTGATTATGATATTCCGAACGGAAATTTAGCGTTAACCAATATCTTCAGTCAAAGTAAATCAAACACCAGTCATTTTCGACAACAATACGGTCTCGAGAGAGGCGGAAATAACATTCACTACTATGCCAATCACTCACCTAATAAATTAAACCTTATCACAAACATTCTCAATTATAATCAGAAATCATCCTTGGTAGATATTGATGCAACGCTTTCCCATTCTTATTCCGAGAATATTTCCCCTTATTCATGGGAAATAACATTTGAACAGCTTTCTGTAGGAACTGATCAGATTGATGACAAGCTCCCACCTGTTGAAATAGCTGACCTGTCACACCAACGCGTAATTCAGGAAGAAATGGATTTGCGAAACGTACTTACAACCAATAGTTCTACCAGTCAGAGGGAATTAAGAGCGTCTGTTGATCTCTCTAAAGATTTCAACCTTGCAAATTTTCTCTCTTTAGAGGTAAAAACCGGTGGAATGTATGCTTATACGGATCGCTTTCATGATTATAATAGAGGGTATGGTTTCGTTTGGTTTGGCGAAATTGGTAATAGAATTGTAGAAGCATTTCCCATGTTGGCAGATTATGGTATACAGCCAGTAGTTAATGAACGTATATTTTTAACGCCTTTTCTTGATCCTGACCTTAATATTGGTACATATCTGGATGGCGACTATACTTTTGACAATAGTTTAAATCTGGATTATATGGAGAGGATTAAAGAAATTGTTGTTGATTACGGCAAAAATTTAGATGCCGCGCCGACAGGCGGTGCCGGTGCATGGGTGCCAGATATGTTTGGCAATCAAGCTAGTGATTATTCCGGTAATGAAGATCGAAGTGCGGGATATTTAATGGGTACATTTCATATAGGTCAGTCAGTTACAATAATGACTGGTGTAAGATACCAAAACCTTAAGACAACTTACAAGGCAAATCGATTCTATAATGCCAGTGCTTCAAATCCATACCCCAATGAACTTCCTCACATAGACACGACGGTTACCAAAACTCATGGCTATTGGTTGCCTGCTGTTAACATAAAATATAATCCATTACCCTGGCTTAGTTTACGTGGCGCATATACGAATACATTAGCCTATACTAATTTCCGCGCCATCATCCCCATTATTAATGTTTTCACTGGCCGTGTTACCTGGAATAATGTCGACCTAAAACCGATTCAGTCCGAAAACTTTGACCTGCAACTTTCTGTGTATAATAACGAATTGGGATTATTCACATTTGGCGGATTCCTGAAACGTATTGATGATTTTGTGTTTTGGCAATCTGGCTATATAAATGATCCGGCAGATTATCCGGGATTACAATATAAAACTCTGAATACTAAAGGATATTCGATTGGAACATATTATAATAATCCTCATCAAGTTGAATTATGGGGTATCGAATCCGATTGGCAGACACATTTCTGGTATTTACCGGGGCCATTAAGCGGGCTGGTACTCAATGTGAATTATACACATGTATTTTCGGAGGCAAAATATCCTCACACAATTGTTGGAAATTCAGGATTTCCATTTTTCCAGCCAATATATAACGATACAACATATACCGATCGTTTAATAAACCAACCCGATGATATTATAAATGTTTCTTTAGGATACGACTATAAAGGTTTTTCAATTTTATTTTCCATGATTTATCAATCTGCTATTTTCAATAGTACAAACTATTGGGATGCATTAAGAACTGATAAGGCAGAATACCTGCGTTGGGATATTGTTGCAAGGCAGAAATTACCCTGGTACAACATAGAAATGTTCTTGAATTTGAATAATCTGAATGGAGAGAATGATACCTTTATTGTTAGAGGAAATAGTTTCCCACAATCAGAATCTGCTTACGGTTTAACAGCCGAGTTTGGATTTAGAATGAAGATCTAATAATTAACTAAACATTAACTTAAAAAGGGAGGAAAAAATATGAAAATAACAATTACTTAATCGCAGCAAAATATGAAGCAATTTTGTTGCAATTAACTAAACATTAACTTACACAATAAGGAGTTCATTATGAAAAAGCAAATTACTACAATTTTTTTACTTGTGTTTCTCGTATTATCATCTACAAATGTGCGAGCTTTCGCACAGACTAAAGATTCTCTTTTTATTGCAGCATTACCTCCGGGAAATCTTAATAATGTTATTAATGCAGATACTACAGCGGGAGGTGAAAGTGCACACATTTATGTGCTTGCACCATCAGGGCCTATAGATACCACTTATTTTATAACAGAAGAAATCTATATTAAGAATTTAATGCTTGTTGGGAAAACCAATCCCGTAACAGGACACCCCCCGGTAATCGCGCCTTTCATTCGTGAAGATGGTTCCTCCCCTGGTAATATTGCTGTTGCCATAGATAATGGATATGTTCATTTCAAAAATCTATATCTTTTAGGAACACGCACAGATGATTCTCAGGTTACACAACAGTGTATAAGTACCAGTGATAGTTGTAAATTGACAGTGGAAAATTGTGTTATTGAAAATTTCGGTTCAACAGGCACGCCTAACATATTAAATACCTGGAATGCTATTGGTACGGATATTTTTGTTTACGATTGCCTGTTCCGGAATAATCAAAGTAATATCCCACAAAATCCTGGTATGAACTGGGCTGGCCCCGGCGTAAATGCTATTGATACGATGATCGTAAAAAATACCACCTTTTTTGTAATGGGTGGAAATATTGAAGGATCAGGTTCATCAATGGCTTATTTGGAATTTGATCACAATACCATGTTTATGCATACAAAATCTTCTCCTTTCTCGATGCGGCAAATGCATAATGCAGTTATTACTAACAATATTTTCTTTAGTGTTTATTCAGCAGGGCTGGATTCAAACCATGTATATAATGAAGAAGTTTACAATGCCAATTTCTATAGCCCTCCTGCAATTCTTACTTTGGACTCACTTTATGAACAGTTGGAAGGTGATCCTTATTACATAACAGAAGCAGACAGAAGAATTGTCGCCGAGAATAATGCCTATTTTTGGCCCCAAAAGATAGTCGATAACTTTACCATGTTAAATAGCGATCCAAAATATCAATTAGTAGGTGGTGAAATTATGGCTCCGGTCTGGGCTGCTGCAAGACCGAGCGCTGAAGGTATTCTTACAGACAGAGACGCATGGCCGGGCATCAGTGTTGCCGAGGCAGACAATTATAATGAAGATCCTGGTTTCGATGCAGCGTTGGTAGATGCCGCTTCTGATAGTATGGCCAGATTTGTTAGATTTGTATGGGAAAATGGAGGCGATGGAACAGGTGCAAGGAATTTTGTTTATGCATCTAATCCTATTAATCCATATGAAGGCGTTGCAGAAGATTGGCAAAGTACGCAGGGATACCCTGTAAGAGAAAATTTGAGATATACAAATGCCACTCTTTTAACAGCAGATAATGGTAAGCCTATTGGTGACTTGAATTGGTTCCCGGAATTATATACTGGCGTTAGTGAAAATTCCAACGCAGTACCAAGCGTGTTCGCTTTAAGCCAGAATTATCCGAATCCATTCAATCCTACTACAACCATTAAATACAGCATTACAAAAAGTGGTTTGGTTACACTTAAAGTATTCAATCTCTTAGGTCAGGAGGTAGCAACTTTAGTTGATAAAGCACAAAATGCTGGTGAACATGTTGTAGATTTCGATGCTTCAGAATTAGCAAGTGGAATCTATATGTATAGAATCCAGGTGGGTAATAGTTCATTGTCAAAGAAAATGATTCTTCTGCGTTAAAGTTACAGCTTCTTCCTAGCTATGTGCCCCATCTAATCTGTGTATATCAGTGAAGGTGGGGCACTTTATTAAAACTGTCTTGCTTTTTGGAGTGCACTACAAAATCGAATATGGAATATAGGTAAACGGTGGAGTGAACCCGGTCTTCTGAATTGGTTGAAGGTTGTTATCAAGAAAGTATTTTTTCCCCATTCTTGGATCCAACTATGGAACTAATACCTTGAAGTTGATTCCAATCTAAAGTCCAGTCTCATTCAACTAAACTACCAATGGTCATAGCCTCATCATACAACTTTGAGACAACCTCTATTATTATCAAACAGTAGGTTAAGTCTTATTCTCATTTTTCTACAGTTTTTTTTTCAACTAAATTGCAAAAGAACTGGAAAGGAATACTATGATTCTATTAATAAAAAGACTGACTTTTCGCTTATTTCTTGTGGCAGCAGGTCTTTTTATATGTTGCGTCGTCACTGTTTCAGCACAGGGCAGGATTAGTCAAAATTTTAATGATGACTGGAAGTTTTTCAAAGGTGATCTGGCGAAAGCCCAAAATCCCGATTTTGATGATTCCAACTGGCGCCAACTTGTCCTGCCACACGATTGGAGTATTGAAGGCCCCTTTAGTGAAGAATGGGCCAGTGGTACAGGCTACCTGCCGGCCGGTGTGGGTTGGTACCGGAAATCGTTTGTTATACCCGAAAGCGACCGGGACTGTAAAATCTATATTTATTTTGATGGCGTTTACAATAACAGTGAAGTCTGGATAAATGGGCAATACTTGGGAAAAAGACCGAATGGTCATATCTCGTTTCAATATGATCTGACTTCGCATCTTACCTTTGGTAATGAAAATATCCTGGCTGTAAAAGTTGACCATAGCCGTTATGCTGATTCACGTTGGTATACGGGATCCGGGATTTACCGGGATGTAAAGCTCATAAAAACATCAAAATTGCACCCTAAGCAGTGGGGTGTTTATGTCACCACATCATCTGAGCTTGCAAAAGTTGCAATGGTTGATATTGAGATAAATCTCTTAAATGAATTTGATGTGCCCAAAGAGCTTATGGTCGCCAATTTTCTCTTATTTGGAAATGATACAGTCGGTAGTTCGACCAATCAAATAAAAATGGAGGCATCCAGCGAACATATCTTGAGTCAAATTATAAAAGTTCCCAAACCAAATTTGTGGGATGTGGATAATCCCAATTTATATTCCCTTGTAACTGTTCTAAGACAGAATGATGAAATTTTTGATATACAGCGTACAAAGATCGGTTTTCGCAGTATCCGCTTTGATGCAGACAAGGGCTTCTTTCTCAATAAAAGAAATCTGAAATTAAAAGGGATATGCATGCATCACGATGCCGGTTGTCTGGGGGTGGCGGTTCCCCGTAAAGTTATTGCAAGGAGGTTGGATATTTTAAAAGAGATGGGCTGTAATGCCATCCGCACCAGCCACAATCCATTCTCATCTGATTTTATTGATCTGTGCGATGAAAAGGGTTTTCTGGTCATTGATGAAATGTTTGATGAATGGGAATTGCCAAAGAAAAAATGGGTCAAAGGTTGGAACGTAGGTGAACCTGCTAAAGATGGCTATGCCGATGATTTTGGAGAATGGGCCAAAACCGATTTAAGGGATTTTGTATTAAGGGACCGCAACCATCCTTCAATTATTATGTGGAGTATAGGAAATGAAATTGATTATCCTAACGATCCCTATACGCATCAAATTTTAAACACAGAAGCCAACCCGCAAACCTGGGCAAAATTTAATACAAAACTGCCACACGCCAATCGCCTTGGACAGGTAGCCAAAGAGCTGGTCGATCTTATAAAAAAATATGACAAAAGCAGACCGGTAACAGCAGGATTGGCCTCTGTGCTTATGTCCAACGAGACAGGGTATGCGGATGCTCTGGATGTTGTCGGATATAACTATCAGGAGTTTCGTTATCCCGGTGACCACAAAAAATATCCTGAACGCATCATATACGGAAGCGAAAACGGCATGGCTTTTAATGCCTGGAAGGCCGTAGCTGAGAATGATTATTTAATGGGACAATTTCTCTGGACGGGTTTTGAATATCTTGGTGAAGCCCATAAATTTCCAAGACGGCATAGCACATCCGGAATGATTGATCTTGCGGGGAATAAGAAAACGGAGTTTTATTTTCGCCAGAGTTTGTGGAGTGAAAAACCCATGGTTTTTATTGGTACTTCAAAACCGGTCACAGGAGATAAAAAGAAAAATTTATGGTCTCATAAAAAAGCAGCGCCAACCTGGAACTGGAAGGATGGAGAAAAAGTCGTAGTTAGCGCTTTCTCAAATTGTGAAGAAGTGGAATTGCTATTAAATGACCGCTCTATTGGAAGAAAAAAGATAGCTGATTATGAGCAAAAAGTCATCAACTGGGAAATCCATTTTGAAGCGGGAACCTTAAAAGCCATTGCCAGATCAAAAGGAAAAGAGTTGGCGTCCTTTCATTTGAAAACTGCCGGAAACCCTGAGCAGTTAATTGCAAAAAGTGATGTAGATAAGCTAAAAGCGGATAGTCAGGATATCGCTCACATTCTTGTTGAGATCGCTGATGAAAAAGGCATCCCGGTCTATTCGGCTACAAATGAGGTCCTATGTAAAATTAAAGGCCCGCTGCGTTTGCTCGGTATGGAAGATTCAAATCCTAAAAATATTGAGAACTACAAAGACAACAGGCAGAAAGCATATCATGGACGTGTATTACTTTACATTCAATCCCTGGATAAGGAGGGTGACGCGGAAGTGATTGTGACATCAAAAGGTTTAAAAACAGCAAAATATCAACTACAAATAATAAGGTAATAATCACAAAGGCGATTGACCGTAGTGTAAACCCGAATCTTATCTTTCGTAAAGGAGCAATTATCTCAAATTATTCAATAGGATTAGAAAAATCGCTAAATTTTTATCATTATCAGTCGATGTTTTGCAAAAGAAATCTCATCCCGCCTGTCCCTTTCTTTGGGAAATTATACAAAGTGGTTAGATTAAAGTGAGTCAATAATTCTTTAATTTTCAACAAGATTAAAATAGATAAAAAAAGTCTAATGCATAATTCGGGATTATGAAATCGTGTAATTTTATCATCCTTGGATGTATTTTTTGTTTTCAATATCAACTGTAAAATCCCAGGAAGCGGAAAAACGGAATGACTATAATAAAGATATCAGTTTTATTCACAATGTTACTGGAATCGCAAAATATGTCAGGCAACTGCCTGATATGTGGAGATGATTAATCATGGTTAAATATCCTGTAAAAAAATACTTGACTTGCCATTTGGCAATAACAAAGGGGTCTCTTTGAGATGAACGAGGTACAAGTGGAGAATCTGGCTTGGTTTTTCGTTGGAGATTCTTCTTCGCTTCATTAGAATGACATTACTGGTAATTTTATTTGCGATTTATTTTTAATGGATTATCATTTTTACTGAGTTCTGAAGTAATTTGCTTTAAATATTGATATAGGCAAATTCGCACTTAGTAAAAGTAGGT
>CAYTUQ010000051.1:0-28327 GCA_964441235.1 uncultured bacterium
GTATATGTGCTATTGATGTCCTTGGTAAATATTATCTCCTCAGAAGCATCAAATATACCTCTAAGAAGTTCCTCCGATTTATATAGTGAATCAATTGTTTTTTTACGCTCAGTAATATCAATATGGGTAACTACAATCTCCCTTTCCTTTAACTTCTCTCCTATTCTAGAAGCTCTTACCATACATATAATATCCTTGCCATCCTTACGCCTGAAGGGGAACTCTTCATAATAGGTCTGCTGTTTTTCCAATACAGAATAAAAATGCTCTGATATTTCCTTATATTCTTCATCAGACCTATAAAGTATCCTGGTATTTTTACCAATTAATTCTTCCACTTCCCATCCAAATACATCCTTTACAGATTCATTAGCAAAAGTTATCTGTCGCTCATGTAACCCCACTATTGCAAAAGGAACAGAATGTAAAATAGAAGATTCAAGTTCTACTAATTTCTTCTGTTCTTCCTCCATCTCTATGTCATATAAAGCAAATGCTATATCTCCCGCAACTTCTTTAAAAAGGGACTCCTCCTGAGTATCATTGACTAATATAACAGGAAGTGTAACTGAAATCAGTCCATAAAAATTTGAACCATACTTTAACCGGGCTGTCAGAGTTTTTTTATTTGAATGAAGATTTAAAACCGGGCACTCAGCACAAATTGAATTTTTCGCTTCTGTAATAACAATGTCGGATTGTTCGAGTGCATTTCTTCCACATACAGGTAATTTGCCACTTTTAAGAAATTCTGATACTTGCGATGAATACTTACCAAATCCTGAATTAGCATTTAATATGACTTTTCCGGATTTATCTAATAAGACAATCCATGAAGTAAAATAGCCGCGTGTCTCTACAAGCAGACTGCACGCCTTTTTAATCAAATTATCTCTATCTTCTTCTTTTGTAATGAGCTGATTAACATTCCGAATTGCTAAGATTATTTTATTAAGATGTTCTATCTTTTCTTCAGCCCGCTTGCGCTCGGTGATACCTCTAAAAATATTTGCAAAATGACCCCTCTCAGGGCAAATTGACATTATCTCATACCATTTATCAAATCCTGGATAGTAATCTACAAAATACTCCGGTTTGCCTGTTTGTGCAACTTTAGCATATCTTTCTATGAATGGTGTGTTTCCTCCATATACCTCTGTTGCTCTTTTATCCTCTATATCTTATCTTCTCTCTTCCAGGACATAATTCTTTCAGCGGCACTATTTACTTTCTCAAGAATATAATCAACAGGTTTTCCATTATTATCTACAATAAGGTTGTGTACTATTAGTCCATCCATCATATTTTCAAATAGCTCTCTGTAATCCTTTTCGGAATTACGAAGTGCTTCTTCAGCTTGCTTACGTTCGGTGATGTCTCTTAGCATCGTTTGCAAACTAAAAACTTTATTTCCTTCTATCATCGGGTTGCTTTTGTATTCAGCTATTTTTTCCCCTTTGGTAGTGGTTAGTTCAAGTTCTTCCTCAATGTTCTTTCCTCGAATTATCTTTGCCAGCTCCTTAATTAGTCTTGAATGATATTCCCTGGAAATAAACTTTAGCATATTTTTTCCCACTATTTCTTCTACTTTGAAGCCATAATCTTCAACAGCTTTGTTTATCGAGATTACGTTTCCTTTCAAGTCAAATGTTACGATTACGTCTCTTGCATTATCGAAAAGATTCCTGTATTTCTCTTCATTTTTTTGTAGCGCTTCTTCTGCCTGCTTGCGCTCGGTGATGTCTCTCATGACACCGATCACTCCCTTAACTTTCCCTCCTTTTTTCAAAAGAGAACCGCGAAGTTCAGCGTTTATTTTTTCCCCTGCTTTTGTATACACTTCAACATCAAAAATAGGAGCCTCTTGACCTGAAATCAGTTTTGAAAGATTAGTAAGCATTTTTGCAATACTTTGAGGAGTAAACATCTTTAAAAATTTTAATCGTTTCCCAATAATCTCTTCTTCAGTATATCCTCCAACATCTATCATCCTTTTGTTGACCATGGTAACTTTACCCGTCAAGTCAATTATAGCAACACTGTCATTCACACTATTAAAAATTGCTTTTACCTCTTCTTCGCTTTCTCGCAGAGCCTGCTCCACCCGCTTGCGCTCGGTGATTTGTGATATGAGACTTTTATTCGTTTTTTTGAGTCCTTTTATTTTCTTTTCAAGATTAGATGCTGTAGTTTTAGAATATTTTTTTCCATGTCTTCTCACCCTCCTTTTTTCTCATAAATAGAATTTACTTATTAAACCATTAATTTTTTTATAAAAAATAAACATTTAAAAACGGCGTTCTGTTTTTTTTGTTAGTTTGTTTATTTACACCCTTCGACAAGCTCAGGGTGACAGATGACAATTGACGATTGACCATTGACGATTGTCTAAAATATTAACAATTAACAATCAATAATCTGCAATCAACAATCCGCAATCTTCAATCAATAACCTATGCCTTCTCCAAGGGAGTCCTTTGGACAGGCATAGGAAGGCCCAATAACCCAACACGATTACGGCGTTTACGCCGTTTCATACACGACTCCATGTTTTTTAAGTGAACGGCGTTTCGTTTTTTGTGATGTTTCTTTATCCCAGCCATAAATGGCTGGGCTATTGATATTTTTTTTCAGTTTCATTTGGTTTTTCATACAGATATTTATTTATCAATAACCTATGCCTTCTCCAAGGGAGTCCTTTGGACAGGCATAGGAAGACCCTTAAAAGTCTAATTAAAAAGGTTAACAAGGAACAGGCTAATACCAGGTATATACGTAATAACTATTAAAGCTGCTAAGAGAATGAATAAGAACGGAAGGCTGATTTTATAAAGAGTCAGGATTGGCTTATTAAATCGAAAGCTTGAGATGAAAAGATTCAGACCAACCGGTGGTGTTATATATCCTATCTCTAAATTTGTGAGAAAAATTATACCCAGATGGATTGGGTTAATTCCATAGCTTGTTGCAATCGGGACAATAAGCGGAACGACAATGATTATTGCTGAGAATATATCAAGTAATGCACCAGTAATTAGTAAAAATATATTAAGTAAAAGTAGAAACGCTATTTTTGATGAAATGACACCTTTCATCCAGAGAAGAGAGCCCTGTGGTATTTGAGCATCAATCAAGAATGCTGCTAAACCCATCGAACAACTTAAAATAATAAGAATTCCACCAACAAGTTGTACGCTGTCTCGCATAATGCGAACAATATCTTTTTTAAAGTTCAGGTCCTTTTTTATGAAAAATTCTGTAATGAGAACGTAGAAAGCGGTAACAGCAGAAGCTTCAACTGCTGTGATATATCCACCATATATGCCACCTAATACGATAATTGGAATGGGTAATTCCCAGATTGTATCCTTTAGTGCTGCTAAAATTTTTTTAATAGAGAAGGATTTTTCAGATGTTTTCTTTGACACATCATTCTTTATTGAATATAATGATAAGAGAATAATAATAAATATTCCAGGGATAATACCAGCAATGAAAAGTTTGTCAATGGAAACTGAGGCAACAATGCCATAAAGAATTAATGGAAGACTTGGTGGAAAAAGTAGTCCGAGACTTCCTGAACTGGTTATTAATCCTAAAGAGAAATTTTCGCTGTATTTTTGGCTTTTGAGAATAGGGTAAATAAGTCCGCCAATGGCGATGATTGTAATACCGGATGCGCCAGTAAAGCAAGTAAATAGAGCACAAGTTACTAAAGAGACAATAGCGACTCCACCAGGCATCCAGCCGAGAAGAGCATCAGCAAGATTAAATAATCTTTTTGGTGCTTTACTTTCTGCCAGGATATATCCAGTGAGTGTAAAAAGAGGAATCGCCAAAAGGGTCGGGGCTGATGCAATTTTGTATAATTCAACTATAACGACAGTAGGATCAATACCTGCGAAGAAAAATTGTAAAACCGCTGATAATCCGACAGCTGCAAAAAGCGGCAAACCGATTACTATTAGAATTAAAACGAAAATTGTAATTACTAATGCCATCTTTTTAATTGACTATTGACTATTGACCATTGATAATTGATAATTTTTAATTCTTAATTGGTTATTGGCTATTTTTTACTTTAGTTCACTTTAGTCACTTAAAACTTTAGACACTTTTAATTGTCTATTGAAAATCAACAATCAACCATTGATCATTAACCATTAACCATTTACCATTGACTATTGACCATTAACCATTTCCAACTGCTCCTCTTATTTACTGTCCAATATTTTTATAGGAAAAGAGATTGCCAATAATAGAAATCCTATAGGTAATATGATTTCTATAATCCATGCCGGGCAAAATCCGCCAATAACTGATCCCGATTCTATTTCCAATTTAATGAATAATATAGAGTACCATGTCATAATGATGCACATAAAGGAGGCAAATATAGTAATAATCCAGTTTACAATTTTTTTTGGAGTTGGACTAAGGTAGCGTAATAGAATATCCACCGAGATGTGTTTTCCACGTAAGGTAGTGAGAACAGCGCCAATGAGTGCTATCCACAACACGCCGTTTCTCATAAATTCTTCAACAGCAGAAAAACCTATTGAAAAGAAATTACGAAGTACGACTTGTAAAAATGCAAGTATAACTAAGGATAGCATCAAAAAAACTGCCATAGCAGTAGTAATTTTTTCGATAGCTATACGGATTTTATGAACCATGCGAGGACCGGTATTCTTTTAAAAGAGATAAAACTTTATCCAAAAGCTCCTGGGAATAAAGCTTTCCAACCAATTTTTCTTGAATAATACGACCTGCTTCATTGAATTCAGCCATTGCTTTGGAATCTTTTACAGGTGTGAGAGTTATACCGGATTCCTGTAAAACTTTTATGGATTCGTCGTTTTCTTTTCTGCTTTGTAAAACGATTTGACGCATATTTTCTTTTGTCTTTGATATAAAAATTTCACGGATGTCTTCTGGCATAGAATTTAACATTTTTGTTGTTATAAGAACAGCACCGACAGAATTAGTTAGCGGGTAATCCATCATATAGTTAGTTTTAGTAAACCACTGTAATGCAAGTACACCATAAGGAGATATATAAACACCGTTTATTAAACCGGTTTGTAGGGAGGTATGCACATCTATAATGTCTAAAGGGAATGAGGGGATATTCATAACCTTAAAAGTAGTACGAGCAAGAGGGTCGCCCTTCCATAGCCACATCTTTACTTTACTGAAATCTTCCAAACAATTGACAGGTGTTTTTGTAAAAAGATAAATAAAGCCCACCTCAGCCCATCCTACAAGGAAAAAACCTTTTTCAGTGAATTTCTTTTGGAATTCATCAAAAAGAGCGTTATAGACATAATCAACTTCACCGCTGTTTCTAAAAAGGAATGGTAAGTCAAGGATACGAATCTCCGGAACGATTTCGCCCAAGCCAACCCCGGTAAAAGCTCCTGAATGTATTTGACCAAGTCGCATTTTTCGGAGGACATCTTTTTCTCCGCCTTGAACACCATTTGGATAAACTCTAAATTTTATTTGACCGTTGGTTAATTCTTTAATCTCTTTTTCAAAATTATGCATTTCATTCATCCAGCTGGACCCTTCAGGAGCAACAGTCGCCATTTTTATTATGTATGTTTTTTGAGCAAGTAGCATGGAAGACATGAATAATAAAGCTATAATTAAAACATTGTGAATTATTTTCATATTGTTTACCTCATATTATACTATGAACCAATTTTAGCGAACAGAATGTCCGGCTGAAAATCCAGCTCAGACGAACTACTGACGGAGCCAAATTGGTTTTGTCTCTTTTTATTCCGGAAACCAGTACAAATCTTCATCTTTTTTTAATTGTAACGCCTTCCTTTTTGCGATTTCATTCATTAATCGAACTTCCGGATATTTATCAAGGTCTGCTTCTAAAACTTCTTTTAACAATTGATCAAACAGTTCTTTATCCTGGACTTGAAATGCATAATAACGAGCATAATAGACTTTTGTTATTAGAAATTTATTTTCATTCAGTTCAATGTTTTTCAGGAAATGCTTCCGTCCCAGTTCAGGATTACCGCCTAAAATTGGTGGCCTTGCAGCATAAAAACTGCCGTAGAAAAGATGCACGCCAGCAAAATTGTATTTTTCATCCAGTTCCAGAACTCGCCGCATTATCATTTCAACTTTGGAAAGATTGACAAGTTCTTTTGGATCATTAAGATGATGTAGAACGTAAGAACCCCAGTTGTATCCGAGCCAGAAAAGTGCTGGAACGTCATTTTTGTTATATGATGGCAGTAATTTTTCTAAGTCTGCCGGGATTATATTTTTATTAAAGCGTTTTTTTTCAGGTAATGCACGGAAGGAGTATTTTAATCCTCGTAGATAAAATCTGGATGCTCGTTCAGGATCATTGTCTTCAACAAATGCCATTGCATAGGCTCCAAAACCCTGAGCAGCTAATAAATTCAATCGGGGATTGTCTGGATCTTTAGTAAGGAGAATTTCTATTGTTTTCAAGTTGCTGGCGAGAAATTGTTCTGCTAATTCCAGATCTTCTTCTTCATATACAGCTAAAACTCCATCTTCAATAAAACTTGAAGCGGTATTCATTATAAATCTGTTAAGACTGCAGCTATTCAGAAGAAGCAAGGAAGACAATGTAAGGCGTAAAATGTGAAACGTGAAGCGTGAAACGTAATTTGAAATTAGAAATTTGAATTTTGCAATTTGAGTTCTGTGCTTAAAATTCATCTTGAATACTTGTGAAGTTTTTGTTCCTCTTCGGAAGCCATTCTGATAGAAATACGTCCAACCCAGATTTCAAAATCAGATTTAATGGGAAGGAATGTTGGAGCTTCTCTGAACCATCCTCGGAACCTACCTGTAAATCCGACAATACCTTTATAGTAATTTTCACCAGAAATTAACTGTACTTGTTCTTCTTTACCTCTACATATCACCGGTTCTTTTTTATTTTCGAATACTATATCAGAGATTACAAAGTTCTCATCAATGATTGTCATAACACGTTCATTTCTCTGTTCTTTTACGAGTTGACGGGAATAAAAAAGTATAGAAGTTCCGTCTATTGTGTTATCAGGTAAGTGTTTCTCTAAATATTCAATATGGCCATCTTCTCTTACTGCTCTGCAAACGAATTTTCCTTCTTCTCTGTAAAAATCATATACTTTTTCATCTATAATCTTATTCTCTCGTATGTGAAGGAAATGCTGAAGGACTTGCTTTGTATTTTGGTCAATAATTGTGATGTAATCACTGTGTAGCGATGCAATGAATTCCAGAGCAGGGTTAGAGTCGAGACTGAAAATTACTTTATATGAATCGTGACCTTTGAAATTAAGTGTCTCTGCAATAACAGTGTGCAGTTCGCCAACTTTTATAGGTCCCCAATAAACGTTGTATAAAACGTTTTCTCCAACGGGTAAAAACCTGCTTGATGAATCTCCGTAAGGGATAGGGTAAAAATCGTGTGTATATGGATTTGCTATATCTCTTTCTTGAAGCCACTTTATTGTTCTGGCTGCTTCAGGATGATTCGGAAACAGATAGGCAAAAAGTTGGTAATATTTTCGGGCTTCTTTATAGTTTTCAATTTTAATATTGACATCACCGAGCAGTAACAATATTTCGGCATCATGTGAATATTTTAAGCCCTTTTCAAGTATTTTGATTGCCTCGTTGTATTTACCTTGTTTGATATAGATATCACCAATTATTGGATAAGGCAATGTATACTTTTTATTATCTGAGATAGCATCCTCAAGATAGTCAAGAGATTGTTCATATTTTTTCCTTTCATAAAGGTATAATCCGAAGTAATACTCCGGGATTTCTGGCATTGGATGGTGTTTAATAGCTTCCTTGAGATATTTAAAACTGTTCTTTAAATTTCTCCGCTTATATTCTATCATTCCTTTTAATAAAAGAGCAGGACCATATTTACGGTTGTTTTTTAGAGAGACTTTAATATAACGGTCTGCATCCATATATTTCCCATCAAGAAAGTATAAGAAAGAGACATTGTAAGCGGGAACTTCTTTATATTCTGAAGAATTGATTTCTTTGATATATAGTTTTTTTGCTTCTTCTCTATTATTTAGTAACCATGACTTTTGAGCTTTTGTTAGATTTGCTAAAGGAGTTTCAACAATCGAGCTGAAGAGAATAACAGGAGAGAATAGTAAGATAGAAGTGATTAATAAGTTTGATAATGCAAATTTCTTCATAAATCAATTGATTTTTACAAATGAAATTTATATTCTTTACATTGAAAATCAAAAGGTTTACGGAAGATTATTTTAATTTTGAGAAAAAGGGTTTTTAGATATGCAAAGAGAATTTTTAATTATCCTGTCGAGAGCAATAAAGATTGTCGTTTTATCCTGTGTTATTGCCCTTGTTTTTAACTCATTATCTCCTAAAGGAATACCGTTAATAACAAGATATCGAAGGGTTACCGTTAGGGGAAATGAAATTAAAGTCCCTATTTTCATAGTAAATTCGGATAAAAAGTTTGACAAAGGAAACCGTCAGTTTAATTTTGCTATGCATCCCGCAGAGGAAATTAGTCTTAATGATGCTTTTAAATGTTTTGCAAAAGGCACTGCGGTATTTATTGATACAAGGTCTTCTGAAAAGTATAGATTGGGGCATATTCCCGGGGCAATATCTATTCCCATTGAGGAATTAAGTTTTGAAGAGTTTTCGTTAGAGAATCTTGGCTTAGATCAAAAAATAATTACTTATTGTGATGGTGAGGAGTGTTCTCAAAGTGTTGATCTTGCACTGTATCTGGAAGAGGCTGGATTTTTCGATGTTTACTTTTTCCTGAGTGGTTGGCAGGAATGGTAGAGTGCCGGTTATAAGATTTCGGAAGGGAGTAAGCCATGAAAAATAACAAATTTACTTTAATTGCAGCGTATGCTGTTCGTTTTATATTGGGTTTTCTTTTCCTGTATGCTTCGATAGATAAGATGATTAATCCCGCAAGATTTGCAGAAGTAGTTTATCACTATCGTGTTTTACCGATTGAATTGCTGAATATCGTTGCAATATTGGTTCCTTGGGTAGAAGCAGTGCTCGGAGTAACTTTACTTTTGGGTATTTGGATAGAGACAACTGCTTTAATATTAAGCTGTGTGACACTATTTTTTATTGTTTTGATGATTAGTGCAATTGCGAGGGGTTTAAATATAGAATGTGGCTGTTTTTCACTTGATCCTGAAGGCTCATTGATAAGCTGGAAGCGCATTATTGAAGATGTCTTTATGTTTATTGGTAGTCTATTTTTGTTTTTTCGGGCTGTGAGTAGCACGCAATTAAAAAGGTGATTTTAATCTGTTTATAAACTGCTTCTTTCATATACTTATAATCATTTTTTCAAAAGATTCAAAAGATATTCTTTTTGTAATAAAATAAGGTCTAATTCTTCCCTCTACGAAGCTGGATCAGTTTATTAGTTTTTACCCATCGAGATAATCTCGCTCTTGCTTGGATTGGTGGTT
The DNA here is from genome assembly GCA_964441235.1 of uncultured bacterium. Taxonomy (GTDB): domain Bacteria; phylum Fidelibacterota; class UBA2242; order UBA2242; family UBA2242; genus BS750m-G69. The sequence goes on from CAYTUQ010000051.1 coordinate 9,495, forward strand.
CCTTAAAAAGTAAAATAAGTTCCCCAACTTCAAAGAAGGGTCTTTTAGCAAAGAGTTCAATTAAATTAGCATATTTCATATAGGCAAGTTACCAATTATGGTAACGTATGCAATTATTATTTTTAAAGTTAATCCTGGAGTAAAAATCGGTTGTGACATTTGAAAATCCAAAATTTTTTGTTCTAATAAAAAAAAACCGAACCAGTCGGGGCTTTCAGGTTTTTCTTTAGCAGGTTTTATTTGACCTTAATCTCAATCTGTTTGGAAACTGCTTCTTCCAGCTTAGGAATTACAATATTGAGTATTCCATCCTTAAATTCCGCTGAGATATTATCCTGATTCACCATTTCCGGTAATCTGAAGCATCTTTGAAATGATCCAAAGATTCTTTCGGTGCGATTATAATTCTTTTCCTTTACCTCCGTTTCCTGTTTCTTTTCGCCGGAAATTGACAGAAAATTATCTTTGATGCTAACTTTCAAATCTTCCTTTTTAATGCCCGGTAATTCAACTGTCACGTGAAATTCCTTATCATTTTCTTCAATATCAACGGCAGGTTTGAAGGCAGAGAGAGAGCTTTCTTCCTCGTAAGTAGGTCTGAAAAAGGAATCAAAAAACCGATTAAGTTCATTGTGATAACCTGCTAAAGAGCTTCTTGGAATCCATCTTGTTAATGACATGGCTTTTCCTCCTATTTTGTTTGCTCAATTTTTAAAAACCAATCTTTTATAGGACAATAGCTGTGCCGAAATTATGTCGAAGACATCTCTTTGAGATAATTATTTATTTTTGGCAGAGCCTATGAAATTGTGTCTTTTGAAGGTTGACTATGTGTCTTTGTTATGCTATCTTGGCAATAAGTAAAAATATTTCCTTGACATAAAGTCTTTTTACAATTTTGTTTTTGTAAGTTATTGAAGAGAATGTACTCTTTGTTAATACAGGGCTTCTGACATAGGATAAAAATTAATGCGACTTATCCCAAGTCAGGATTGAGACAACACCACAATTCATTGTGGTGTAATGAAAAAAAACAATACTCCATACATAATAACCACTTCTTCCGAAGGTCACGTCCCAATCACGAAGGTCAGACGACTAGTCTCGAAGAGATCCCTTTGGGATAGAGACTCCTTTGGAGAATGCCTCGGGCAAGTGGTTTTTGATCCGTCAGGAGCCCGTCTAAGCTGGATTTTCAACCGGAGCCTGACGGCGGTGAGGATAAACCGATGAACCCCGTTAGATACCTCTGCCAAATGAAAAAAACGAATTTATAAATACATTCTATCTAACGGGGTTCATGCGTGTTGTAGATATTTTCGTAGCCGCCCAAATCACGCCAGTAGGCTGACAGGTAAATTTGGGTGCTGTCTCAATATATGTTAATGGTTGTGGTGGGATTTTTTGTGAAAGTCGCATTAATTATTATCCCGCAAGGGATGCCTACGGCACGATTATCTGAGGAGAGTTTCAATTATTATTAACGACAATAGCAATCCTATCTCAGGAGTCCTTTAATATCAAAATCTTTAAAATATTGATTTAATCAATAATACAACATCTAGTGGTCGTGTTCTTGACAATCTTTAGCTTGTTAGGTAAATTCCAATGGTAGTAAAATTGAGGAATGTTCTATGGGTAGAGTAAAATTAATAAATATGGTTTTTTATGGGTATCACGGAGTAGCAGAACAAGAAAAGATTTTAGGTGGTAAATTTGAGGTAGATGTTGAATTAGAATTTGATATGACCTCCGCTATTATGACAGATCATTTACAGGATACAATTAGCTATGAGGATATTTATCAATTGGTTCAGGATGTTATAACACATTCAAAATTTTACCTTATTGAGGCACTGGCTGGTAAACTTCTTCGTGTAATTTTCGATAATTATTCAGTTGATTCTGTTCTTATAAGGATTAGAAAGCCTAATGCTCCAGTGAAAGGTGTTCTTGATAATGTGGAAGTTGAAATTTCCAGAACCCGGGAAGAAATGGAAAAACTATTTTGAAGTATTCCCATGTATTTTTAAGCTTAGGTTCAAATATTGGCGATCGTGAGGTATTTCTCCTGAGAGCTATTGAAGAATTATGCAAGTCAAGTAAGGTAAATGAATTAAATGCTTCATCAATTTATGAAACTGAACCTTTATATAATCCTGATCAAAAATACTTCTTGAATATGATTATAGAAATTGAAACAGATTTTGAACCGTTGAAGTTTCTTCACTATTGCAAAGGAATCGAATTAAAAATAGGAAGGGAAATTAACGTGCCAAGAAATAGCCCGAGAAAAATTGATATAGATATCGAATTTTTTCATTATAAAATGATTAACACAAAGGAGCTTACCATTCCACACCCTCTTTTATATGAAAGGCGTTTTGTTTTAGAACCTCTATCTGAAATTGCTCCAAATTTTATCTGTCCGAAAACGGGGAAGAATACTTCACAATTATTAAAAGAGTGTCAAGATATTAGTTATGTTAGTAAATTTGAAGAGAAGATAATTTCAAAAGAAAGTAATTTATAAGTATGAAAAACCTCTATTTTATTGCAATTGAAGGTGTTATTGGTGTAGGGAAAAGCTGTTTAGCTGAAATGTTAGCAGAAAAACTTTCTGCTAAACTTGTGCTTGAAAAATTTGAAGAAAATCCGTTTCTCGAAGACTTCTATACTGATCCTGAAAGATATGCTTTTCAAACGCAGTTATATTTTCTATTGAGCAGATACAGGCAACAGCTTGAGTTAAAGCAAATAGACCTTTTTCATAATTTGCTTATTAGCGACTATATGTTTTCTAAGGATAGACTTTTTGCTCATTTAAATCTCAATGAGAAAGAATTAACACTTTACAATTTAATAGCAAAATTACTCGAAAAAGAAATACCAAAACCAGATCTGGTCGTCTTTCTCCAGGCAAGTACTGATAGAATAATGAGAAATATAAAAAGTCGGGGAAGAACTTACGAGAGGAACATATCTCGCGAATATATCGAATCCTTGAATCAAATTTACAATGAATATTTTTTTAGATATAAAGACAGTCCATTAATTATTGTTAATACAAACGAAATTGATTTTGTTCATAATGAGGAAGAGCTCGATGAACTGTTACAGGTTATAAGACAGCCTGTTTCAGGAACCCGGTATTATAATCCCGAAAGAAAGTTAAAATGATAAAATTTTTATTTCAAATATTGCTTTTAATATTTCTCGGTAATTTAATTTGGAGAATAATTAAACTGTATTTGCCGAAAATTGAGAAAAGGTCTGAAGTAAAAGGGGAAAAAGCGAAAAAATCTTTTCATGTTGATAAAAGCCAAATTGAAGATGCTAAATTTGAGGAAGTAAAAGAGCCTAAAGATAAAAAAAAGTAGCCAGTTTAAAGATTGTTTACAAACCTTCGCATTATACTTTTCAATATAATATTAACCCTATAACGTCATTTAGGAAATATGATACGATATATAGCAACAACTAGAAATTGTAAATACTACATTTGGTACATTAAATTTTTAAGTTACGTAATAGGGTTAATTTTTGTAATTATCGGATTTTCTTTTATTTCTTGTGGGGAAATGGATAATGATAGTAGTAAAAAGGAATGGAAAACTCTTATCTTAAATCAGTTGAATCTATATCCTGAAATGGGAGTTCAAGACCTTTATAAGCTTATTTATCAAGCGAAAATGGGACCGGCGCATTTAGGTACTGATAAAGATATAATATTAAATTATTTGAATGAAGAATTAGAATCTATTAATGCTGATACTGATATTAATCTGATAGAAAAAATCTCGCCATCTGGCAAATATGTTAGAATTAATCTTAAAAAATTTAAATCTGACGATGGAAATAAAATACTGTTAGCGAATGCCATTGCTTTATTTGCAGGGGGAGAAGTTGAGGATATGGAAATTTTGAGTAAGCGATGGAATATGATCTCTAAAATGGTTGACGCAGGTGAATTACCTTTTGATAGAGAGAAGTTTCGACAATTTAATGATACTGTGATTTCTAAGGGATTTACAATTCCCCATCATTCTGAGGAATATCTTAAGTGTTATTCTCCAGCCTACAGGGTTGTATTAAGAAAATACTGGGATGAAATTGCTCAAGATGTTTTTAATTAGGCACAATCTACTTATAAACATCATCATGATGATGTTTTTTAAAGTTATTTTACTATGTTTGTCATAACACTAATTATTACATTTCTTATTGGAATTGAAATTGCCTTTGTTCAGATAAAATTTCATGAGCGAAGTTTAAAAATCCGTACATTTAAAGTTTTGGGCTTAACGGTAATTTTATCAATTACTATTGGATATTTATTCTATCATTTTGGGCTTATTAACAGCCTATTTTTTTATTTAATGTTAATTATTGCCGGTGTATCTGTTGGACTTTTTATATTATTAGAGCGTTTGGTTCTAAAATTTTGGTGGATGGTTGTTGTAACTGGTGTACTGACGGGTGTTATTAGTTTTATTTTGATGAAGCAAAATTCCTCAATCGCTGCATCTGAATCTTTCACAGCAGGTATAGTTCTTAGTTTGGGATATTTAACCTACGGTTACTTCCAGAGAATATGGCAAAGAACTGATGACTAAAATTTTTATAACAGGTGTCAGCGGATTTCTTGGAGGACATCTTACCAAATTATCTGCGGAAAAGTACAACACAGTAGGTGCATATCATTCATATAAATTTGATATTCTAAATGTGAAAAGCGTCTATTCTGATTTATCTAAGCCAAAACTACTAGTGGATATTTTTAATTTGTATGAACCGGATATAATTATACATAATGCAGCTTATCCGAATCCCGATAAATGTGAAAAAAATCCTGATTTGGCATTTAAAATTAATACAGAATCTACCGGTATTATCGCTGAATGGGCGGAAAGGAATAATCGTCGCCTGATTTTTATTTCCACTGATATGGTATTCGATGGCAGGAAAGGGAATTACTCTGAGGAAGATCCCGTGGGACCACTTAGTACTTACGCTAAGACAAAAGTGGAGGCAGAAAAACTTGTTTTAGACAAATGCAATAATGCTGTGATTTGTAGGATAGCACTAATGTATGGCAGAGGAGTGTTTCCGAGACAATATGGCTCTGAGTGGCTTGAAAGAGTTATTAAGAAAAAATATAGCAGTAAAATAGAAGAACCTATTTTTCTATTTATCGATCAGTACCGAAGTATGATTTCTGTCAATAATGCTGCGAGAGCAATTATTGAAGTTGCATTAACTGATTATTGTGGGATAATTCATCTTGGTGGAGCAGAAAGAATAAGCCGCTATGAATTCGGGGAAAAGTTATACAATGCATTAGGTCTGCCTGAGATTTTAATAAGAGAAACTAAGTATAGTGATGCGGCAGTCAATACACCTAGACCAAAAGATGTAAGTTTGAATATCACCAGGGCTACATCGCTTTTAAAAACACCCTTTTTGAATGTTGATGATGGGTTGAAAGATATCTATCGATGATGAAGATTTTTTTAACCTTCCGAAGGCTCATTCAAAAGAATCCCTTTCCCGTCTCAAAGAGATCCCTTTGGGAAAGGGACCTCTTTGAGGCGGGAAAACCTTGTATAGGTGGCGATTCGATGCGGATCAAAGACTAACAGTTTGCCATCATAGTGTCCACGACTATAACGGAGTTCTCCCAATGCTATCTGCAAAGATTACGACTGAGCGATGGTAGAAGTCTCTAATAATTCACGGATTGATTTATCGGTCGCCACGTCTGGTAAACCATTGAGTAGTTCAAAACCCTGATGACATAAAGACCGAGTCGGACGTACGCCACTGACACATAATGCCAATTCATGAATCAACTGCAAAGCCAAACGCAGCTCAATATCCTCATCTGATCCTCCGCTCCATGATTTCAACAAATCCCAACTACCTAATCGTAAATGTTCCGGGATAAGTAACCATAAGCCAAGATAATTATTGGAAACTTTTCTGGCTAATTGCTCTCTTACTTCTCTCTTTACACGGATCGGTGTGAATACACATCTTTGAATTTTACATTTCGTTTGATGAATCTCTACCCCTTTCCACCTTTTTTGAGGATTTAAAGTATGGAGTTTTTTTAAAGACCATATTCAGTTATGGCTCTTTCTATGCTGCGCTTACTAATATCATAACCAACTTGCATCATCTTCTGTGTGATAATATCCGATGAAGTATCTGGATCAAGAAAACGATGACGAATGATCTGGTTGACAACGGTATCGGTACGTTTGTAATTTATGGATGGACCGCGTTTACCCTCTCGTAATGCTTCACTGCCACCCTCTGCATAAGCTCTTTTGATTTGATAGAATCCAGACCTCGAAAAGCCGTACTTTTTTACCACCTCAGTGACCGGAATGCCTAAACATCGGGTTTCAATAAGCATCGCTAATTTCAGAATCAATTTGTCGTCCTTATTGATAGAAAACGTTCTACCCGGACCGCCGAGATAAAAACAATCACTTTCGTTCTCTATATGAAAGCCTCCCCTTGATGAAAAATACAAATCACTATATAATAATAGTATAAGAAAGGCTTTCAATATGTGCAAATATTTATGGTGGTTATTAGAAAATATCCAATCACGGAGGATTCTCCGTAAGGAGTCCCTGTTGGGAAAGTTGGGGGATAATAAAATACAGCCCAAACGATCCAACCGTTTCTCTCATAGAGATGCCGTTGGCAAACGGTTTCTTTCTGTAGAATTATACCTTTTTTTAGTGGACTCATTAATCATTAATATTATCTAATAATCGGTGTATTTTACGCATAACAATTCATTATTTTGATTAGTTTTGATTGCTATCCTTGCGTCTTGCTGTCAAATCTTCTTCAATTTTAATCATCATTTTATTGGTGAGAGGATAGAATATCATAATACCTGCACCAATAAAGGCGGGAATAGCCGCGTAAATACTCATTGCCAGCTTTATACCTTGCAGTGAAGTTGCAGTCTGCTGTACATTGGGCTGAAAACCATACCCAGCAAGGGTCCATGCTAAAATAGCACTACCCAGGGCTACACCAAGCTTCAGTGCGAATAGCGAGGCAGACATCACAAGCCCTGTAGCACGGCGACCCGTCTTTAATTCCGAATAATCGGCTGTATCCGTGTACATAGCCCATTGCAGGACCGACACAGGGCCCAATGCAAAAGATACAAGAAACTGAAAAACAAACATGAGAATAATATCATTTGGACTTAAAAAATAGAAAAGTACTGCGAATATACCACTAGCACCTAAAAAGCCAGCATAAGTGTTTCGCTTACCCAAAACCTTGCTAAACCAGCCCGCAAGAATGGATCCAAGAATGGTCACAAGCGAACCTGCCATAAAGAAGGTAGATACCATACTCTGATAAGAAAAACTATAGGTTTTACCTAAAAGCATCATCTGCTGATCTTGTACAAAATACTTAAAATAGTACATAATACAACTAGTTCGAATAAGAATATATGTAAGCTGGAATACGGTTGCACCACCAATTAATAGCCACGGCTTATTGTTAAATAAATCGTGCAGATCATCCTTCAAAGTGGTTTTCTGTCCCTTTGGAGGTTTGACGCGTTCCTTGGTTGTTGCGAAAGTAATAAAAAACAGAACAATCGCCAACGCAGAAAGAACAACCATTGCCAATTGCCAGCCTAAAGCTTCGTTACCCCCTCCAAATCTTTTGACCATCCGTAGGACGGAGTATTGAACGATAAGTCCGCCTAAAAAAGCAGCTACAAAACGAAACTGAGAAACGACCGTTCGAACCCTTGCATTGGATGTGATAACGCCCATTAAAGCCGAATACGGTACATTTATAACTGTATAAAGCATCATCAACAATGTGTATGTAATGTAAGCGTATATAAGTTTACCGGTTTGGCTAAGATCAGGTGTGGTAAAGGCTAATACTCCAATTAAACCAAACGGTATGGCGAACCAGAGGATGTAGGGTCGAAACTTACCACAGCGCGTTTCCGTACGGTCGGCAATCATACCCATCATCGGGTCATTAATGGCATCCCAGATCTTGGTGACTAAAAACATAGTTCCCACTGCTTTGGCAGAAATGCCAAACACATCTGTATAGAAGATAGTTATAAACAAGATGAAGGTCTGGAAATACAGATTAGACGCCATATCACCTAAACTGTAACCGACTTTTTCACTGAACTTGAGTTTTTGGTTAATGTCTTTCATAATGCTCCTTCAATGTAATGGTTTTTTATTAATTTTAGAATTCCCGTTTTCATCCTCGTTCTTTCCACATTATCTACTTCATTAAATTGGTGGTAAAAGATTTCAATTCTTTAGAGTCAATTTGGGTAGTCCCCGTTTGCTCCTGCAGCTCTTTAATATGTTGGATCACGATTTGCGTGAGTATGGCGCCCGGTCTGGGATAAGCAGCCACGATATAATGAGGTCCCGGGGCGGACTCTCCCGCTTCCTGTTCCAGCTCAGCCCTGAGGTTATCCGGTGATATTAATGAATTTGCATGCTGGAAGATGACCTTGTCCATAGCCTTATATACTTCTTTACTTTCTTCGGTCAATCCGTAGTAATCAAGGAGTTGGGCAAACACATAATTGGAGGTGGTATAGATATCCTGCCCCTGCTCCGATTCCACCGGTCCACCATCTTCTGTCCGGCACATAGCCCAGCCCATGAGGGTTCGGTTATTCCGATAAATTGTCTTGAGGATTTCCCTGGCTCTATCAGCAGGGATAAACGGTTCTTCACCCATTGCAATCAATGACCACAACGCATCCAGCTGATTGATCCAGACATCCGGATTTGTTTTTCCCGAAACAGGATCGTAACAGGTGATATAATACTGCAATCTGTGGTCACTATTGTTTTTTATGTCTCTCCATAATTTTTCGAGAATCGCAGAGGCTTTTTCAAAAATCGTCTCGTATAGTTTTTTTGCCGGCTCGTCTTTCATCATCTCAGCCAGCCTGATCATAGCCCGACAACCAGCCATGAAAATAGTCACATCATAGGCATCGACTCCAAACAGGGTCAGATTATCGAAAGTATTTTTCACTTCATTGGGATTTCCCTCGGGAATACCATCTCCGTCAACATCAAGTCCTTCCAGATATTCAAATCCAAATTTAAGTACTGCCCAGTTTTTCTTGAGAAAATCGATATTCCCGGTGAATTTCACATTCCGCAGGACTCTTGTGGCCAGTTTGGGAAAAAGATCGACCCAGTAGTTATTGTTGTACCAGGCGTAATCGCTGACATTGCGCAGGGCATGGCCTTTCGGAAGAGCGCCCAGATCATGTGCCACGCTGCCCTTTACCTTAAAAGCATCCCTGATCTGGGTCAGCGATATGTCTTCATATTCTTCCGGATAGGCTTCAAAATGCTGTCTGGCTTCAGTAAAAGATGCATGGAGATGATAAAATCGCTCTGTTGTATCTTCCGCCAGAATCGAGTTGACGAAACTCTGACAGAGTTCTTCTTCGATATGCGGGAAGAGGATCAACATGACCATAGAATACCAATCCACATCCGAAGGATTGATGTAGGCATAATCGAAACATTCCAGGAATCTGGCGATATCATTGCCATTCTTATCTTCAATCCAGACTGCAGCATTGGACAACGGAAAACTAAATTCATTTAAAATCAATCTGACCAGTCGCAAAGCACCATCTTCATCATCCTTATATGAAGGACTTTGGCGAATATAAGAATATATCCTGTTCTGGATGGTCATCGTCTGGTTCAGCCATTTGGGATAATTATTCATGGCAATTTTCACCATTTCCACAGCTCTAGTTGCTTTATCCTCAAAATACTTGACATATTTACGTTCGAATTCTTTCCCGTCCATAAACCGTTGCTGCGGAAAGTCCAGAGCGATAGCAACCGGAATTTTTAGACTCACTTTTGGTTTTAATGTAAAATGAAGACTGATGGCTGCTCCGTAATCCTGATTCAGGATAGCATCTCTCTTTTCATAAAAACTGCCGTCCTCGTTCAACAACAAATCCTGTTTCAGCCGATTCAGGCAAAAATAGGGTTGTGTATCTATTTCGACATCGTCCATCTCCGGTACAGCAATTACCATTCTTTCCTGACTCTCTTTGCTACCCATGATCACACCTCTGATACCGGTTGAATCAAACGCTTCATGCACATGGCCTTTCACGGGTGTTGCGCAGATGTAAACCGAGTCCTGATCCGTTGGCTTCAATTCCTTTTCCTGAAGATTGACCAGGGAGGGTCTGGGAATGACCAGAGTGACTACCTGAATTTCATTCGTTATATTCTCTACTTCAAACGCCTCCACGCCAAAAGGTATTAGCGCCTTGTTATCTCCGGACAAAAAAGGAGAAACAATTGTTCGCGTAACTGTAACTTTACCCAGTTTATAAGCTATTTCCGCCAGCGGGGTGGCGATGGAAATCGAGACATTCTTTTCAGAAACGGCAGGATGATAGTAATTTCTCAACGCAGGCACATCATCGGGTCCTTCGATGATTCGGGGATCCTTTGTGGTAAGCATTATATATTCATCTCTTTCGTTTTCCAAATCCGTGTCGGCAGAGATACGGATAAATGGTGCGGAACCAAGCTGAACGGCGCTTTGATTCAACAGAACCAATCTGCCGGCATTATTGATACGATTGTATAAACCATCGGGCGAGATACCTATCGAACAGGTCGGAGCCCCCTGAAGGGCAACGGTTTGAGGGAATTGCAGGGTTTTTGACATCCCCTGGTGATGAACCGTCATTTTATTCTCATTATAAATCTTAGATATTTGTTTACCTGAAATTGTGAAAATATCGCTTATTTTTAAATTTCCCATCCTATAATTTCTCCTTTGTGTATTTCACTCTTTCTATCAAACCCGATTGCATTTATACACTATGATGTTTGATGTTTAATTTGTTTTAGCTTCGCTGCACTGCACATGGCTAACAATACGATAAATTCAAAGGATGTTTTTTCGGCGCTTTTATCTCTTTAATGGAGACTACCTCCTGCGAACCAAGTTTTATTGGCAATTTGGTTGCAGGTGAAGGCACGATTTTTCCAAAAAGCAGGTCCACCGATGCCCTTATCGAATCAGGTGTACCACTGAAATTGCAGACAGCGGCATCCGCCTCTGCTGTCGTACCTTCTATATAAGGATAGTTAGTCACGACAACAATTTTATGTCCCGCCGCCTTGAGATTCTTGATCAGCAACTGGTTATTCCCCGATTTAACGATTCGGGCATAATAATTAGTCATCACCACCAGGTCAGCCTGTTTCGCCAGTTCGAGACACTCCTTAATCTCATCTTCAAAAGCCGAGAATTCAGTGTCGGCCAGAATCAGATTTTGTGAAATCTTGGCCATTGCCTCGCAGAATATATGGGTGTGATGATATGGATCTTTTCCGACAAATTCATAAGGAATGCGCTGCTCAATAACCAGTATTTTCTGGTCTTTTGTCAACGGCAGCAAGTTGTTGTCACGCATAATAATCTGGGCTTTTTTGGCAATATCCCAGGAGAAATCTATAATTTCCTTGCTTCTTGTAATAGCACGGGTCTGTTCCGGCTCCTTTTTCCCAGCGGTTTCAAACAAACCTTGATCATACTTCATCTTTAAAAGATGGGTGACCGCATCATCGAGTCGCTCTTCGGAAAGAACGCCTGTTTCAATGGCCTGTTTAATACCAAAGAAACACTGCGACCGGGATTCATCATCCGCTTTCAAAAGGATCGTATCCACGCCGGCTTTTATCGCCAGTGTGCAGGCTTGTGGGAGAGGCCATTTCTTAAGAATCGCAGCCATACCAATCGCATCAGAAACAATAACACCATCGAATCCTAATTCGTTTCTTAGTAGCCCGGTCAAGATTTTTTCCGATAAAGTCGTAGGGAATTCACTGTCGTACACTGGGTAAATGGAATGACCTGTCATAATGGCTTTCACGCCGGCCTCGATCGCCGCCTTGAAAGGGTACAATTCCACTTCCTGCATCCTCTTTTTGTCGGCTGTGATTACCTCCAGTACATCATGAGCATCAGTCGCCGAATCGCCTCTACCAGGGAAATGTTTGGCAGTTGCCGCGATTCCGCCGTCCTGTAAACCTCTTAACAACGCAACGGCATGTTTGGCACAAACCTCGGGATCGTCGCTGAAAGATCTTACTCCAATTTCGGGATTCTTCGGATTGATGTTGACATCGCAAACGGGCGAATACATCTGGGTAACACCAATAGCTGTCAACATTTTGGCGATGGTCAAACCAATTTTATAAGTCAATTTGATATTATTGAGGGCAGCCATACCCATTGGCGGTGGAAATTGCCTGATGCCGCCGGACATATAATCGTTTTTAAAATCGCCTTCAAAGTCAATCGTCATATGAAGCGGAATACCGGACGGTCTTTGCAGCGCAATTTCCTGTAATCGATTTAACCTGTCGGTGTATTCTTCCGGTGTTATGCTGATACCAAAAGTTTTACCGTTAAAATAGGTATTTGAGATAGTGAAATAATCTTTCGGTCTTTTGAAATTTCTATCTATCTGGGAATTGCCCCAGTAAAGATTTTTGCAAGTCTCAAGGGCGTAGGGTTCCAGGCAAAGACCACCACAGTGCAATCTGGTGATTTGCTCGATTCCGCTGGGTGTCAACATTGTGCCGCGCCAGGTAAATGTCAAACACTGCCCGATCTTTTCTTCCAGGCTCATACTGGCTATCTTTTTACTGATAAATGCATCTCGTTCTTTTGACATTGCTTGTTCCTTTTTCATACTTGTTCCCTTAGTAAATTATTTCTAAATGAATTTTGGTTCAGACTCCCATTTGCCATGATTATCGGGCCCAACCCAGAATTCACGCTCTTGTTTCCAACCTTTCTCGTCAATTCTCATATCTTTTGTCTTCCATCCTGATTCGATACGTTTTGTTAAATCCTCAAAGCCCTTATTCCATGTCAATCCATCAGGAACAGTAACGTTCATACTTCCTGCGGCATTTGCATATCTTAAACAAGATTCAATAGTATGATTCCAGACAAATGCAGAAAGAAATCCAGCAATAGCTGCATCACCGGAACCCAGTGCGCCAACAAATTTATCTTCTTGATACACAGGGAACAAAAGCTCACGATAAGCCCAGTTTTCAAGATCAGAACATCCTGCAGCACCCATTTTTTTGAGTCGGTCCTGACCCGCGGTCCGAACATATAATCCTCTATGGCCACATTTTATCATGGCTATTGCACTACCCATATCTATCAAATCTTTTCCCAAGGTGGAAATTTCTTCCACAGTCATTTGATCAAGCACACCTTCTTTGGGCCCGAGATTTGCCTTCTTTTCAAGAAATTTGCCTTTATAAATAAAATAAAATATCTCTTCTGCGCTTGGCACCATAATGTCTGACAGCGGAACCCAGTTTTTAAGAATTGCCAGCCAGTCGACCTGGTCGCCATAACCATCTACATCAGGAAGGGAAAGATCGAGCACAGTTGTAGTTCCTAATTCTTTGGTTTTTTTAAGGATTCTCGTCAACTCATTACCTGTGTTTTCATAAAGCTTCATCATCCAGGGCGGATAACCAAAAAGCATCAGTTTCGAACGCTGCACAAGATCGAAATTCATATCATTATAACCAAATGTGTCATTTGCACCGCAGTGATGCAGGTAAAAACGGTCTATTCCGGGAATACAAATTGCAATGGTATATGACGTTGATTCACTATCAACCATGTGAATACCTTTAAAATGGCCCTCGTGTTCTTCATACCAGCTCAGGATTTGGCGGCCGAAATCGTCGTTGCCAACCTTGCCGATTAATTCGGTTTTTACACCGAGCCGGCGGATAGATACTCCGGCATTTGTAACAGGACCTCCCCCTACAACAACACATTCGCCCATATTAATCATTTTACCCGGCACAAGCACATCTGTCATCTTATCCACTTTCCCCTCAATTGTAAAAGCAGGTATCAAATCAAGACAGGTATGACCTGCGGACACGATTTCAAGATCTTTTTTGTTCTCCATTTTAAGCTCCTTATGTAATAAATAATTTTGCGAAATAACACCTTATAATATCCTGATGTCAAAATTGCCGTTATCGTCTAATACAATGTTTCGTTGCAAGTTATTTAACCGATTCTATTTTGAATAAAGTTATTCGTAACAAATTCGCGTATTATAGTTCTTTTTCTACGTGCTTTTTTTTAACATCCAATATCCAACAAGAAATTTCCAACATATAGTATTCAATTTTCAGCTATTTTTTTTGAAGTTTCAATACTTTTAAACAGAATCGAAATGAGTTCATCTGTTTCATTAAGAAGCGGCTTAAGTTTTTAACAGGTTGAATTAATTCAGAACGAAACGCAATCTTCAGCCATATTTCTGTTTCTCTGAGTTCTTTTCCCACAAGGGATTCCTACGGAATAATGTAATTTTGAGCTTGTGAATAAAGTCTGCTTTTGATTCAGCACTTTGTGCTTCTCCATAATTAGCAGCAGGAGAAGTTCCACTTTTTAATATTTGTGCACGAATATGATTCCCGGTTTTTGTATTAGGCGATGCTTCCGAAAATTTAATTATTCTTACAGCATAATTAATAAAGCGTTCTTGTAAATCATATTTTCTTTCCTTCATTATTGGTTATTCCTTGTTGGATATTGGATATTCAATTTTGATAGATCACGTTTTAATTTAAATTATTAATGAATACATATTGAGAACATTAACCACTTGAATCAACATAGAAACATTTAATCTTTCCATCTATGTTTTTTACTTTTTACTTTGTACTATTTTAACGACGGCGTCAAAGGCCGGCTTAGCTTTATATTGACGGTCAAACAACATTGGGTAGTCGGTCCTTCCACTTATGGGTAAGTAGCTGCGCCAGGATTGACCATCATGTACGGCCCAGAATGTTATCCTGCTGAACTTATCCCGATGTTCATGAAAGAAAGAAAATAATTCAGCGTATCGATTCGCCAGGTCCTTCTGGACAGAATCCGGCAGATTATTCGGGTATGGATTGTGCTTCTTCTGCAATTCAGGATCAAAGGAGGAGAGATCCACAGCTTGAGAGTCGACAGGATAAAAAGGAAGCACTCCTATATCCATTTCCGTAACCATAATCTTTACGCCCAATTTGGAAAGGGCCAAAACGTATTCTTTAATTTCATTGACGCGCGGATAGTCCAGGAACCAGTGTCCCTGGATGCCAACCCCATCTACGCAGACACCTTTTGACTGCAGATCGCAAATCAGCCTAATGACACCTTCGCATTTTAACTTCTTCTCAAAATCGTACTCGTTGTAATAAAGCTGAGCGCTCGGATCAGCCTCATGGGCGTATTCAAAAGCCTTCTGCACGTAGTCTTCGCCGATAATTTCCAACCATTTGCATTTTCTAAAACTCCCGTCAGCCATAATTGCTTCGTTAACGACATCCCAGCCATGGATTCGGCCTTTGTAGCGCCCCATCACGGTGAAGATGTGGTCTTTCATTCGTTCGAGTAACGCCTCACGGTCTAAGGATTTACCGGACTCGTCCTGGAATACCCAGTCTGGCGTTTGATTAAACCAGACAAGTGTGTGACCGATTATCTGCATTTTATACTTCTCACCCAAAGCCACATAACAGTCTGCTGCTTCGAAATCATATTTATTCAGTTTCGGATGAACAGCTTCCCATTTTAAAATATTTTCCGGCGATATACTGTTAAAGTGTTTTTTCAGGATGGCAATGGCGTTTGGGTCATTGCCAGAAATCTGATTTAGATTGAGGGCAACTCCAATATTAAAATCATCCCTAAACACCTTTTTCAAACCGAGTTGGCGAGGGTCTTCGACCCTATTTACAGTTATCATATATCTTATATATAAAAAAACAACCTCCCAACCTTCCAGGATACCGTTCTAAAAGACGAAATCCTGCTGAATATCTATCGGTGCTATTTTTGTTGCTTTGCTTCAAATTGGGGGTGTCTTCCACAGTCTCTTTAAATCTCTAATATCATTGTTGGAAACAGGGTCCGCTTACTTTTTCGCTGAAGATTGATATTGCTACTATATTTGACTTTTTTAATAATCATTGAACCGTTTCAATTATAAAAAAGTTCTGATAGAAAAGCAAGAAAAAACATATCTCCAAAAAACTATTATTCGTACTCTTCAGGAACAAGTTCTCGACAAGACTAATGATTGCAACGATTCCCTCTATACAAATCAAGACACAATCATTTTTAACATTCAGTTTTAGGTTGACAAATTGTATTCAATTTCAATAAAATCGGCATAAGGCTGGGCATAAACTGTAACAGACTTAAATCTCAACGGAACAGTTTTACCGGCATTAATCTTCGGCAAATCTATGGTCGAACAAAAAACCGTCTAATAGCCGGATTCGTAGAATTTGCAATCACATCTTCATAGCATTCTTTTACCCGTTCCATTTTCAGATCCATATTCGATTGACCTGAGCAGACCCAGATATCGCCGATCAAAATATTTTCAAGCACAATATGATTGCTGGCATTGATTTCCATACAATAAGGTCCGCCCGCTTTCAATGCGGAAAGTTTTACCGCCCAATTGCCGTTTTTATCGGCGGTTGCACTGTATGTTTTGTCCATAAAATTTACGGTTATTTGTTCGCCAGTAGACGCCCACCCCCAAATATTAACATCGGCATCTCTCTGTAAAACCATACCGTCACTGATCAAACGCGGCAGCCTAACCTGGGAAAATGCAGGCTGTAAAATTAACAATAGGTATAAACATAAGATTGAAACCAGTAATTTTAGGTTAGACTTCATGAGTACCCTCCTTTTTTAAAGTTCTACTTATCTCTATGATTCCAGTTTCTTTTGATTTGTTTCGTCTCTTCATTCCAGATTCAGTTCTGACTTTCCATCCAGATCCATCTTAATTATTTCAGCACTCGCCAACAGAATAAACCCGATGCCGTGCACATCGTTTAACGGTGCCGGTCGCCAATAATAGAAAACCAGGTCGCCGCCGCGCCATCTTCCAGCTCTTCCAGGATAAAGCGCTGTCCGAATGGATACTCCCAGTTGTTTTCGCCGTTCCATTTTGCCTTGAAATAGGGATAGTGATCGAAGCAAAATGCGACATTCTTCGGAGCAAACTCCCGGTACGCCGCTTCGTCCAGCAAATCGCTGAGTTTTACCATTGCCAGATTCAAGACCCCGTTCCAATAGCGCCAGTCATTATAGGCACTTTCCGAACGAAGCCGGGCATCTGTCGGAGCCGTTTCCGGTTTCGTATAGACTTCGCCGCTATTCTGATCCACAAACCGGAAAGTCGCATCCTCGAGAACTGCGTTGACAACCAATAACAATTTCTTCTCGGTTATCGAAACAACTTGGGTGGAATCCGGTTTAGCACAACAACAGAAAATCAATAGGATCGAAAAGGACGCGACGGATATGATTCTCTTAATCGAATGGATTAATACATCATCTCGCATCTCGACTTATTCCTTCACGGCTGTCTTGATAACCGCATCGAATGCCGCTTTCGGCCGATAGTTTTGGTCGAACAAAAGCGGATAGGCGCTGCGCCCTCGGATTGGCCAGTTATTGCGCCAGGACTGCCCGTCGTGAACACCCCAGAAAGTCACCCGGCTGATCTGATCGCGATAACGGTTAAAAAGCCTGAAGAGTTCAGCGTAACGCTCCGCTAGCTTAACCTGCATGGAATCGGGCAGGGCTTTTGGATAAGGATTGAGTTCTTTTCGTATTCTATAATTGAGAGTGATATTGGCGCCCTTATTCTGAGATGGTTGCGGCAAAATATCCATATCCAGCTCGGTGATCATTATCGGCAAACCCAGTCCGGCATACACCACCATAGCGGCTTCCAGTTCATTGAGTGGCGGGTAATCCAGGCCCCAGTGTCCCTGCAGACCGATACCGTGAATCGGGACACCCTTCGATTGCAGGTCACGCACCAGCCGCACCACCGCATCCCGTTTGCCTGGGTACCACATATTATAATCATTGTAATAAAGTTCTGCTTCGGGATCGGCTTCATGCGTCCATTCAAAGGCTTTCAGTATATATTCTTCGCCAATGATCTGTAACCATTTGTTCTGCCGCAATTGACCGTCATCGTCAATCGCTTCGTTGGCAATATCCCAGCCGCCAATTCGGCCTTTGTATCGCCCGACAACCGTAAAAATGTGATCCTTCATCCGTCGCAGCAGTATCTCTTTGTCGACTGGATTGCCGGCTTCGTCTTCGAAGACCCAATCAGGTGTCTGCTGGCCCCAGACGAGTGTATGCCCAACCAGAAACATGTTCTTTTTTACGCCAAACGCCACAAAAGCGTCTGCGGGTTTAAAAATATAGACATCTAGTTCCGGGTGCACGACTTCCCACTTCAGACAGTTTTCCGGCGTCAGGCTATTGAAATGCTTTTCTACAATAGCCATTGATTGGGCATCGTGTCCCATAACCTGGTCCTGGTTCAGGGCAACCCCGATATAAAACTTATCCTCAAATGCCGCTTTTAAAGCCGGTCGAGAGTTTTGAGCACAGCCCGATATCAAGACAAACAGACTGATCATTGATAATAAATATACGATTTTTAGATTTCTGCAATTTTTCATCATTATCTCCTCTATTTCGCCATTACAATATAAAAGTATTCATTATCATTCTTGGTTTTATTACAACCCAAGTTTGACACTTAAGTTTTGTTATACCTTAAAAAACAGTCCCGATAAAATCAGCAATTTTATCACCATAGTAAATTAGATTAATAACCGTGCATGAATGTTGAA
>CAYTUQ010000052.1:0-27411 GCA_964441235.1 uncultured bacterium
TATAAATATTGCTAACTATTACTGCAAATAAAAACATGGAACGCTATACTAGTTTCTAATTAGGTTTTGCATATATTATCCCGAGGGGATGTCTTCGACACCGATATATGTCAAATAGGTTTTCTACAAAATTGAGAGGAAGGATTATGCGAAACTTGAGTTATTAAAAAAAATCAACAATAATCAATCTCGAAGAGACCCCTTCGGGGCAATCAACAATCGACAATTATAAAATCTACTCTTTATTAAGCATTTTGGATTTTAGATTCTCCATTCCCTATTCTGCAATCCGCATTCTGCAATCCGTATTCTGCATTTTGCAATCGACCCTGATACGCTCCTTCGTCGCTATCCCAGAGGGATCTCTTTGAGACAGGGCAAGCAATCATCAATCATCAATAATCAATCTACAATCTTCAATCTACAATC
This sequence comes from uncultured bacterium, assembly GCA_964441235.1. Lineage (GTDB taxonomy): Bacteria > Fidelibacterota > UBA2242 > UBA2242 > UBA2242 > BS750m-G69. The sequence continues at coordinate 430 of CAYTUQ010000052.1, forward strand.
ATCATGTCTATTCTTTAACTTTTCTCACCACATCTATAACTGTTCCATCTACCCATTTTATAGCTGCAACGATTTTATCTTCAAATTCAACTTTTTGAGGTTTGCCACAGATTTTTTCTGCTTCCTCTTTCAACTCATGGATTGTTTTAAGCGGAAGACCTGAGTTTTTTATTTTCTCTAATAGGTCTTTTCTGCGAGGGTTAATAGCAATTCCCCTTTCAGTTATGATCACATCAATTAATTCACCGGGACCAACTAAGGTTGTTACTTCTTCACGGACCACGGGAATTCTGTTGCGGAAGAGGGGAATAGGCAAAATTGTACATTTGGCATGCAGGCAGTTTTGCCAGCCGCCTATACCATGTAATAAATAGCCGTCGGAATGGGTTACGACATTCCCGTTAAAATTTACATCCACTTCAGTGGCGCCCAGAATCATAATATCCATCATGCTGGTTAAGTTTCCTTTTGAGTGGAAATTATATGCGTTAAACACGGGATATGGAAAATGATTCCGGTTCTCGGTTATACTTCGTACTGCTTCCAGATCAAAAGCCTGCGCATCCAGGATATTTTCCATTGTTCCATCTTCAAGCATTTGAACCATATATTTGGTGCTTCCACCAAACCCAAGTCTGGATTTCCAACCTCTCTTTTTTAATATTTGATGAGTGTAATATCCAATTGCCAGGGAAGTTCCTCCGGCTCCTGACTGCATGTAGCATCCATCATATAATATGCCTGACACTTCGAGAAAATTAGCAGTCATTTCTGCAATTAATAGACGATCCGGGCTTTTGGTAATTTGGGTTGTTCCTGAAATGATTTTTTCCGGAATTCCGATTTTATCAATTTTTACAACGTAATCTACATAGTTTCCCTCAATTTCCATGGGCATGTTGGGGAATTCAACTAAATTATCGGTCACAATGATTACCTTATCAGCGTAGAGGTAATCTGATTTGGCGTATCCCAGCACACCGCATGCAGATGGTCCTTTTTGACCGTTAGCATTTCCAAAAGTGTCTGAAGATGGAGCAGCAAGCACGGCGATGTCAATTTTAACTTCACCATCTTGAATTGCTTGTACCCTGCCCCCATGAGAACGTAGAATTCCAACACCCTTCATTTTTCCCTGTGAACAGAATCTGCCTAAAGCACCGTTCATACTGCCTTCAATATGGTGAATAGTGCCATTTTCTAAATATTCAATGATCTGTTCGTTACAGGGAAAGGAGGCGGAAGGAAACCAGACTAAATCTTTCACTCCTAGTTCAGAAGCGATTTTAAAGATTTGGTTGGCAACAAGATCTCCGTTTCGAAGATGGTGATGAGTTGAAATTGTCATTCCGTCTTTCAAACATGATTTTACAAGTGCAGTTTTTAAATCTGGAATCAATTTATTGCCATCAGTCGGATAATCCAGTGCTGAAGGAATCGGAGGGGCGTATTTTCGGCCTGATGGTCTGTGTTTACCCAGCCCTTTGAAAGGAATAACTTTTTTCCCATTAATTTCAGTGGGAACCATTCGGCCAACTGCATTTTTGACTAATTTAATTGACATATTCTTCCCTCCAATTTTTGGATAATTTCCCAACTTCTACTGCCATTTCAATTGTACGTTGCGCTCTTTTTACAACTGGTGGATCAATCATTTTTGAGCCGAGAGAGACAACACCCAGACCTTTTTCAATTGCTTTATAAAAAGCAGTTACTATTTTTTTTGCCTTTTCAATTTCTTTGTCATTTGGAGCAAAATTTTCGTGAATTACCTTAATTTGACGTGGATGAATGCAGCCCATTCCATCAAATCCGAGAGACTTTGATTCGAGTACGACATTTTTTAGAGCTTCCATATCTGATACGTCCGAAAAAACAGAATCTATCGGTTGAATTCCGGCAGCGCATGCTGCATTGACTATTTGACATCTCGCAAAGAAAGTTTCGCGTCCCTCTTTTGTTCGTTGTGTTCCAAGGTCTGCGGTATAGTCTTCCAATCCAATTGCAAGAGAAACCACATTTTCAGATGCAGAAGCTATTTCGTATGCGTTAATTACACCTAAAGCGCTTTCAATTATTGGCATTAAGTAAATAGGACAACTTATATTTTTTTCATTGGAAATTTTACTAATTTTTTCTTCAACCTGTTTTATCTGTTTACCGGTTTCACATTTTGGGATCAGGATTAAGTTAACATTGTGTGGAATAACATAATCCAGGTCATCCAAACCTTTTGGGATTTGATTAATCCTTACCATTCGTTCTGCGCCATAAAAGTTAACCTGTCTTAAAGCATTTCTGACGAGCAATTTTGCTTCGTCCTTTTTTGCCGGAGCAACAGAGTCTTCCAGATCCAGAATAATTCCATCAGGTTTGTGGAGGCCGGCATTTATCATCAGTTTTGGAGTGTTGCCAGGAAGGTATAGACGTGATCGGCGGTAACGGTCTTTTGACGTATGATATTGGTTTTCAGGGATCATTTCTAATAGATACTCTTTATCAGTTTTGATACACTGTTTTACAGCGGCTTCTATTCTTGCCGCTATAACAAATGGAAGAGCGCCGTTATCTTCAATTTTAACAGATGCATTATCTATTCCGAAAAAAGTCAACTCATTTTTACAAAGTTTGATGATAGAATTCCCAAAAAGTTTTTCAACTTTACTTTGAAGTTCTATACTAATTCCCCCGCTTTCTGTAAGCTCGATTTCAACGTAACAATCCGAACGGGCTTCTTTTCCTTCATTTCCTGCTGAACCTATGTTTTTCAAATTGTCCTCCATAGTTTTTTCATAATAAAAATCAACAGCTGTGAAATTGCTTTATAAATAGAATTAAAGTAGTACGACTGCTTGTCAAAAATAATTTTATCCTATTTATATGTTGATGGTTTCGTAAAAATTGATTATACATGTCATCCTGAGGGAAGCGAAGCGACGAAGGATCTCCGACGAGAACCCTATAGAGATTCTTCACTCGTACCTCGTTCAGAATGACAGTTTTGATGCTTTTTACGATTCCATCATATGTTGTATTTTCCGTAGAAATCTAAGGACTCTAATGAAATTCTTATGTAAAAAGTCTTTTCTTGAATTTAAATATCTCTATCTATAAAATAAACCAATGTAATATACAAAAGGTATTGAGTATTATTCCAATATCTTTTGCTTTTTAAAATAGACTAATCTATATTAAAAAGTTTAGTCAAGAAGTTTTTAGTATCAATTGATTACATTACTATATAAAGAAATTCAATATTTGATGGAGGAGCAATGATAACAAAAATTCTACCAGAAGTAAACGAGATTAAAGATAAAGGCCTTCGCCAGAAAGTCATTTCCGTATGGCAGGAGGCGATGGAATATCGCGTCTGGACGGCTGAAATGTTATCTTCTATGTCCTTTACCCTGCTGGTGGAAAATGTTCAGATAACTTTTATTGATCATGTTCGGGCTGTTTGTAAAATGTGTATTGCCTGCGATAAAGTGCTGGATGAAGTCCATTCTAATAAAAAAACAAATGTTAATAGAGATTACTTAATTGCCGGAGCATTACTTGCCGATGTCGGGAAATTATTAGAATATGAAATAATAGAGGGCAAAGCGGTAAAATCAGATTATGGCAAGAAATTGCGGCATCCATTTAGTGGTGTTGGATTAGCATTTAAACATGGTTTACCACCGGAAGTAATGCACATTATTGCAACTCATTCAAAAGAAGGAGATGGAGAAAAGCGATCACCTGAATCTACAATATTTCATCATGCAGATTTTATAGACTTCGAATTGGTGAAATGATATATTGAACACGGATTTTCCGGATGATACAAATTAATCCGTATCATCCGTGTTCTATTGGAAATTGGAGGTAAAAATGGGTAAAACATTCTCCGAGAAAATTCTTGGTAAAAAAGTAGGTAAAGATGTAGTGCCAGGTGAAATTGTCGAGGTGGAACCTGATGTCGCTATGTCGCATGACAATACGGCAGCAATTTCAAAAACCTTCAACAAAATTGGTGTTGATAGAGTATATGATCCAGATAAACATGTTATCGTCTTAGATCATTGTACTCCTGCTGCAAATGCTAAATTTGCCCAGAATCATAAAGAAATTCGCGAATTCGTTGAGAAGCAGGGGATTAAAAATTTTTACGACATTAATATTGGTATTTGTCATCAGGTAATGCATGAAAAAGGGCATGTATGGCCTGGTGCTTTAATTGTTGGAGCAGATTCTCATACAACTTCTTATGGTGCGTTTGGTGCCTTTTCAACAGGAATCGGAAGGAGTGAGATGGCAGTAATTATGGCTCGTGGTAAAATCTGGTTTCGTGTTCCTGAGACTATAAAGATTTACGTTGAAGGTGAATTTCAAGTAGGAGTTTCCTCCAAAGATTTAATGCTTAAAATTGCAGGTGATATTCGTTCTGATGGTGCATTATACAAAGCAATTGAGTTTTGTGGACTGACTATTGATCGAATGAGTGTAGCAAGCCGTTTTGTTTTATCGAATATGGCGGTTGAAGTCGGAGCTAAAGCAGGGTATATGATACCAAACGAAGAGACTATAAAGTATTTGAATGAAAGAGTTAAAAAACCTTTTGAAGTTGTCAAATCTGATCCTGATGCAAATTTTGTGTCTGTATTTGAATACAACGTCTCGAATCTCGAACCGATGGTGGCTAAACCAGATACTGTAGATAATGTTGTGCCGGTTTCTGAAGTAAAAGGGACTCCGATTCAGCAGGTATTTTTTGGTTCATGTACCAATGCTCGTGTAGAGGATTTTGAAATTGTTACAAATGTTTTACGAGGTAAAAAAGTTCATCCAAAGGTTAGAATGTTGGTTTTTCCCGCATCTCAGGAGATTTTTCTTGATGTGTTAAGACGTGGCTGGATTGCTGAATTGGTCGAAGCAGGTGCTGTTGTTATGAATCCCGGTTGTGGACCCTGCATGGGTAATCATGAGGGAATTCCTGCAGATGGTGAAGTTGTTTTAGCCACATCCAATCGAAATTTTCGAGGACGTTTGGGGAACAAAGAATCTGAAGTGTATCTGGTAAGTCCGAGAACTGCGGCAGTTTCGGCGTTGACGGGGCAGATTGAAGACTTTCGGGAAACACGATAAATATCAAATTGTAAATATCAAATATCAAAGTGCAAATTGTAAATAAAAGAGGTGTGCTGTGAATTCTGAAGAAATGTCAAATAGATTTTTAGATTACGCAGCAGTAATTATTAGTTTATCAAAGAGACTTATGACTACTTATCAGGGTAAACACATAAGTAATCAATTATTACGCTCTGCAACTTCTTGTGGAGCGAATTATGAAGAAGCACGCGCAGCGGAAAGCAAGGCTGATTTCAGACATAAGCTGCAAATCGTACTTAAAGAATTAAGAGAATCGAGATTCTGGATTCGCTTAATTAAAAGGGCAAACCTTTTGCCTGATGTTGATATTTTATCAATTCTCAATGAAACCAATGAATTAATTAAAATAATTGCAAAATCAGTCATCACATCGAAGATAAAAGGAATAATTTGAAATTTAGTATTTGCTATTTGCGCCGAAGGCGTCCCTCTGGGGCATTTTGAAATAAGGAGAATGAAATGAAAATAAAAGGTCATGTATGGAAATATGGCGATGATGTTAATACCGATGTAATTTTTCCAGGGAAATATACTTATACTGTGACTGATCCAGAGGGAATGGCGAAAATTGCACTTGAGGACCTTGATCCGGAATTCGCTGGAAATGTTCAGAAGGGTGATATTATTATTGGCGGCAAAAATTTTGGTTGTGGAAGTTCCCGTGAGCAAGCAGCTTCCTGTCTGGTCTGTGCCGGTGTTGGAGCCGTCGTTGCAAAATCCTTTGCCCGTATATTTTTCCGAAACTGTATAAATTTTGGTTTACCAGCCTTAACTTCTGCTGAAGCTGTTGATGCAATTAAGAATGGTGAAATTATCGAGATAGATACGGATGAGGGAAAAATTACAAGTAAAGCAGGAAGTTTTGATTTCCCACCTTTGCCAGAGGAAGTTGTTGGTATTTTTAATGCTGGTGGGTTAATTTCCTATACTCGTAAAAAATTGGGAATTTTGTGAAAAATCGACTTTTCAATTGGATTTTACATAAATTTTTAAAAAGCAGTAATGTAAAAAATACTGCTGTACGGGCAAAGTATGGTCGCTTTGAAGGATGGACAAGCATACTTGTTAATGGATTACTTTTTGCATCAAAATTAATTGTTGGTTTGCTCATTAATTCTATTGCCTTAGTTGCCGATTCAATACACTCATTGTCTGATGTTGCAACCTCTGTCATTATTATTGCAGCGTATAAAATATCTGGCAAACCTGCAGACATAAAACATCCATATGGTCACCAACGTGCAGAATATATTGCAACAGTGATTATTTCTATATTATTGGCAGTGGCGGGTTTTGAATTTATAAAAGAATCTATTCACAGATTAGCTGAACCGCAGATTATTCATGCTTCTTATCCAGTTTTGATTTTCATTGTAGTAACAGTTTTGATCAAAGTTCTACTTGGATTGTTTTCCGATCATATTGGTCATTTGATTAATTCACAAGCTCTTCATGCAGATTCGCTACATCATTATACCGATGCACTCAGTTCCGTCCTGGTTTTAATTGCAGTTTGGGGGAGCTCTTTAGGATTTCCTGGCCTGGATAGCATTGGTGGTATATTAGTAGGTGTTATATTATTTTGGGTGGGATTTTTAATTGCAAAAAAAGCTGCTGATGCACTTTTGGGAAAGCCTCCTTCAGATCAACTCATTCGAAGAATACAGAAAATCTGTCATTCAATCGACGATGTTGTAAATATTCACGATATAGTAGTTCATAGTTATGGTAGCGAAAAATTTATAAGTGTGCATGTAGAAGTAGATCAAAAGCGAAGTAGTGTGAACGCTCATTTAATTGCCGACTCAGTTGAGAAAGCTCTTAAAAAAGAATTAAATGCTTATTCTACAGTTCATGTAGATCCAATAGATCTTGATAGCCCTGAGGTTAAACGTGCTGCAGATATATTAGGAAAATTAGTACTCCAAAGAGATGATATAAAAGAATTTCATGAGTTGAGGTTTGTGGAGAGATCAGGAGGAAGTTTTATTTGCTTTGATTTGGTGCCTGAGCCTTCTTATTATAAAAAGAAGATGGAACTGGAATGTAAAAATTGGCTTATAAGTGAGCTGAAAAAATACTATCCTGATAGAGAGATAGTAGTTAATATTGACCCAATTTATACTCATAATTAAGTAATTAATAGGAGAATATCTATGGCTAAATATCGCATTGCATGGTTACCTGGTGATGGTGTTGGTAATGACGTTATGGAAGCAACTCGAATCATCCTGGACAAATTGCAGTTTGACGCTGAGTACATTCATGGAGACATAGGCTGGGAATTCTGGAGAACTGAGGGCAACCCGCTTCCTGATCGGACGGTTAAAATGATGAAGACAACAGACTGCACACTATTTGGAGCAATTACGTCAAAGCCGAAAGAAGAAGCAGCTAAGGAACTAGTTCCGGAACTTCGGGGAAAAGGCTATGTGTATTTTAGCCCTATTGTGAACTTGCGCCAGAAATTTGATCTTCATACGAATCTGCGCCCTTGTAAAGCCTATGAAGGGAACCCATTGAATTACAAGGAAGGAATTGATATTACAATTTTTCGTGAAAATACCGAGGGTATGTATGGTGGTGTAGAATTTTTCCCATTGCCAAAGGAAGTATTTGATGCCCTGGATGCTAATCATCCCAAAATGAAGAAGTTTGAAAAATTCGGTTTAGATAATATTGCAATGTCAACCCGTATAATGACTAAGCAGGGTTGTGAGAGAATCGTTAGAAACGCCTTTGAGTATGCCCGTAAGAATAATAAAAGAGCAGTTACTGTTGTTGATAAACCGAATGTACTTCGTGAAACGGGTGGATTAATGATCCGCACAGCACGAGAAGTTGCAAGAGATTATCCTGATATTGAACTCTGGGAGACGAACATTGATGCTCAGTGCATGTGGTTAGTGAAAAATCCTGAGAATTATGAAATTCTGGTGGCTGAAAATATGTTTGGCGATATTCTCTCTGATCTGTCCGCTCAGCTTGTTGGTGGATTGGGTTTTGCATACAGTGGAAATATAGGTGATAATTACGCTGTATTTGAGCCGACGCATGGTTCTGCTCCAAAATATGCTGGTATGTATAAAGTCAATCCAATTGCTACTATTCTTGCTGCTAAATTGATGCTTCAGTGGCTCGGTGAAACAGAGAAAGCTGATGCAATAGATAATGCTGTTGCTGATGTAATAAAAGAGGGAAAAGTGCGAACTTATGATATGGGTGGAAATAATACTTCATTGGAGGTTGCTCAGACGATTGCGGATAAGTTGTAAACAATAAACAGTTTACTGGTATGGCATCAAAATTAATAGAGTTTCTTTTACGACAGGGTGAAGGGTTTGATTTGGAGTTTAAGGTTTCCTTTTCTTCATCTCTTTCCAGAGAAATATGTGCTTTTGCTAATGCCAATGGTGGTAAAATATTAATTGGTGTTGATGATTCCGGTAAAGTGATTGGAACTAAATATACTAACAGGCTCAGATCACAAATACAGGATTTAGCAAGAAATCTTGATCCTCCTGTTTACATTGAAACCAGTACTATTGGAAATGTAGTTGTTCTAAATGTACCGGAGGGGAAAAATAAACCATATTCTGTAAATGGCAAATTTTATCTAAGGCACGGATCTAATACCCAACAGATGAAACGTAATGAGATTCGTGATTTTTTTCGAAGCGAAGGACTGATTTTATTTGATGAAATACTTAACAATGAATTTGACATTGACAGAGATTTTGATGAAAGCAAATATTCTGAATTTATTAAACTGTTAAGGATACAAAATATTCTTAACAAATTGGAAACTCTTGAAAACTTAAACTTGTATAAGCATGATTGTATGACAAACGCGGGAGTATTGTTGTTTGCGAAAGACATTACTCGATTTTTTCCTCAGGCAACAATCACCTGTGTTTTATTTCAAGGTGAGTCAAAATATAAAATATTAGATAAAAGAGAATTCAGTCGGGATATTTATTCGAATTTTCATGACGCCTTTGTTTACTTGCAATCCAAATTAAATACAGAATATATAATTAAGGATGGTCCCAGGGTTGAGAGACTTGAATTACCGGAAGATGCTCTTCGGGAAGCTTTGCTAAATTCAATTGCTCATCGAGACTATTTTGTAAGCGGGGCAAATATCTTAGTTGAAATGTTTTCTAATCGGGTTGAGATTACAAATCCTGGTGGATTAATAAAAGGAATGACAATTTCGGATTTGGGTAAAAAAAGTTTGTCCAGAAACAGGCTTTTATTTGGCATTATGCAGAGAATGGGGCTGGTGGAAAAAGTGGGCTCCGGGATCAAAAGAATGCAAAATTCAGTCAGGGAGTTTAAACTTCCGGAACTTGTCTTCAATGTTGATGATAATTGGTTCACAATAATTTTTTATAGAGGCGTCGTACCCCCCCAAAAACCCCCCCAATTACCCCCCCAGAAAATGTTGTCAGGGTTGGAGGAGAAAGTACTTCATGAAATTGAGATGGATAACAGGATTTCAAGCAGGAAAATTGCGGAAAATCTTAATATCAGTCTTGATACAGTTAAGGAATATCTAAAAAAACTAAAGAACAAGGGGGTTTTATTACATGAAGGTCCGGCGAGGGGCGGTTATTGGGTAATAATAGACTTTTAAATGTGATTAATTTTGGGAGACGATATGAACACACCATTAAAGAAATTTGATAAATTTGAAAGTAATCTCATTAAAAATGAAAAGATAAATATTACCCGGAATTTTCAAATTATTGATGCAATGTATAATGAAGCTGTTGAACTTGGAATATTCCCCTTAAAGAATCCTCTCGATGGAATAGATAATGATATAAAAATAGCAAAAGTGGTAAATCATGTTTAGAGAATTACTTAAAAAAATTGCGGTGGTATTGGATAATCTAAAAATACCCTACATGATTATTGGTGGACAGGCTGTACTTCTGTATGGAGAGCCAAGGTTGACAAAAGATATTGATATAACTCTTGGTATGGGAATTGACGGAATTGAGAAGGTAAAAAGAGCTGCTCAGGATTTAAACTTTAGGATTTTAGTTGATAATCCTGAGGATTTCACCATGGAAACAATGGTTTTGCCTGTTATTGACGATAAAACTGGTGTTAGAATTGACTTTATTTTCTCTTTCTCAATGTATGAAAAACAGGCTTTGAAGAGGTCTGTTGATATTGAGTTTGATAATATTAAAGTGAAATTCGCCTCTTGCGAAGATTTAATCATACATAAAATAATAGCTGGTAGACCAAGAGATATTGAAGATGTAAAAGCAATTCTGTTAAAGAATCCGGATTATGATATTATGTACATCGAAAGTTGGTTGAAGAAATACGATGAATCCTTAAATGAGAACTTTTCAGAAATATTCCGAAGAATTATTGATGAAAATAGTGAAAGATGAGGCGATAGCTATTTGTGGGAAGTAAGCAGAATTGGGATTTATGATATTGATGTAGGTTGCACAGGAAATTGCGGATAGACTTTAAAATTTTTACCTTTGAAATACACAAAATATTATAGTTAGTGAATAAAATTTATATCAAGAAGAACAGAATGGATACCATCTCACGAAAAATTGGACGGTTTGCACTCAATCTTAAATATGAAGATTTGCCTGAAGAAGTTGTTTATGAAGTAAAGCGTTACCTTTTCGATTCTATCGGGTGTGCCTTTGGAGCAATGAAGACCAAAGATGTGAATACCTTGTATAAGATTTACAGGGAAATGGGCGGAAAGCCCGAATCAACAGTTATTGGTTTTGGTGATAAATTTCCAGCAGTAAATACCACACTTATTAATTCTCTAATGATCCGTGCGCTGGATTTTAATGATATTTATTGGAAAGAAGACCCTTCACATCCGAGTGATCTTATTCCTGCTGCTTTGGCAGTAGCTGAGCGGCAAAGTAAATCAACGAAAGAGGCTATTGTTGCAATTGTACTCGCTTACGAATTTGAGCAGAGAATGTGTGAATTCGCCATCCCCGGTGTTCGTGAGAGAAAATGGCACCATGCAACTATTACACAATTTGTATCACCTATCGTTGCTGGAAAGTTACTTGACCTAAACGAGGATCAGATGGTAAATGCAATTGGTATAAATGCTTGTCATAACTATACAATCGGTTGTCCTACTGCTGGGAAATTGACAATGATGAAAAATACTGTTGATCCGATTTCTGTGCAGAGTGGTGTTTTTGCAGCACTTATGGCTAAAGAGGGATACACCGGGACAGAGGCAATTTTTGAGGGAAAAGAAGGATTAATGGATGTTTTTGGACCTGAATGGGATGAAGAGAGGTTACTCGGAGGACTTGGTGAAAAGTTTAAAATTCTGGAATGTTCAATGAAGGCATTCCCGACAGAAGCATTAACTCATACCCATCTTACAGCGACACTCAAGCTGGTTAAGGAAAACGATATCAAGCCCGAGGAGATTGAAGAGGTAGTAGTTACAACGATTGCAAGAGCTTGCGATATTCTATTTGATCCACATAAATACAAACCGGAATCACGAGAAACTGCCGACCATAGTTTGCCGTATTGTATAGCTGTGGCTATTGTTGATAGGCAGATTACTACCAATTCATTTTCAGAGGAAAAGTTGAAAGACCCGAAGATACGGGCTGTGATTAATAAAATCAGAGGCGATGCAAGTGTTGAATTCGAGAAGATGTTTCCTGCTAAGCAGCCTTCTAAAGTCGTTATCTGTATGATTAATGGTGAAGAGTTCAGCCGGTATCTTGAGTATCCGAAAGGAGACCCGCGTGAACCAATGACTGATGAAGATATTGCGATAAAGTTCAATGCATTATCGAGCAAAGTACTAAGTTCGGAGCATCAAAAAGAGATTCGTGACGCTATTTTTAATTTTGAAAAGTTGGATACAATGGAAAATTTTATGAAAATGTTGACTATTTGAGGTAAAAATATGGGTAGAGTAATTTATGTTGTATTAATATTATTGATACTTTGGTGGTTCATTAAATCTGTGAAGAAACAAGAGAAGCACGAGATAGCAATATCTATTGCTATGTTTTGCCTACTGACATTATGGTTTGAATTACTTTTTGGAATATTTGAATTTAAATATTGGATACTTCCGGAAATAAAAACCCTTAAAATCATCGGGAGTATTGTGAGTTCTCTCGGGGCTGTTGTTTTTATAGTTACGGTTATAACGATGAAGCTTTTGGGGGAACCGGAAAAAGGCTGGGAAGATACAACAAAACTTATTGAAACAGGAATATTTTCAATTGTTCGCCATCCAATGTACTTTGCAGCGTTTCTTGCAATTTTGGGATTTTTTATGATGCGGATTTCTACTTTGTCAATTGCTCTTTTTATAGTCGGAGCAATTTGCTCATTTCTCGCAGCAAGATTCGAGGATAAATGGGACCTGGAAAAATTCGGAGAGCCATACGGTGAATATATTTCCAAAAGCAAGTTATTTTTCCCATTCTTCTATTGAGGTACTAATGTGAAAAAACTTGAAGATTATCGCAGTCTCTTTCCTGTTACGGAAAAAATGATCTACCTCAATCATGCTGCTACATCACCTCTTTCTACAAAAGTTATTGAGGCAATTGAGGAGCATTTCCACCAGCGAAGTACAACAATTGTTGAGAATTGGGATTTCGTGCTGGATAAAATAGAAGAGTTGAGAACACTTCTTGCTAAATTAGTAGGAACTGACCATTCACGAATTGCACTTGTTCATAATACAAGTCACGGATTAAATATTATAGCTTCCGGTCTGAAATGGAAAGAAGGCGATGAGATTTTAATTCCTGAGGGAGAATTTCCTGCTAATGTTTACCCTTTTCTCAATCTGAGAAGGAAAGGAGTGAAAATTAAGTTGGTTCCGACACCTTCAGGAGGTTTGGAACCGGAAACGCTTCTTTCTGCAATTACACTAAAAACCAAAATGCTCTCCGTGAGCTTTGTAGAATTCCTTAGCGGTTATAAAACCGATCTTAAGACGATTGGTAAAATTTGCCACGATAACGGAATTATATTTGTCGTTGATGCTATTCAGGGGTTAGGAGCAATTCCGCTCGATGTAATTGATTGCGGCATAGATGCTCTTGCTTGTGGAGGGCATAAATGGCTTATGTTTCCGCAGGGAGTTGGCTTTTTATACATTACCAAGGAATTACAGGACAAAATTCAACAGTCGCATCTTGGATGGATGAGTGTTGAAGACCCGGAAGATTTTCTCAACTATCAGCAGGAACTTTCACGGGATGCAAGACGTTTTGAACTGGGATGTTTGAATAGTGCGGGTATTGTTGGAGCAGCTGAGTCATTAATAATGCTTTTGGAGATTGGTCAGGATATAATTTATCAACATCTTATATCTTTAACTTCGAGATTAATTGAAGGGCTTGAAGAGATAGGATGTAATATTTTTACTAATAAAGATTTAGAAAAGCGATCAGGTATTGTTACATTTTATCCAAAAGATAAGAGCAAGTCTGAAAGTCTTTTTAAATTTTTTGAAGAAAATAAAATTGCTGTTTCTCTTCGCAAAGGAATGATAAGGATTTCTCCGCATTTTTATAATACATTAGAAGAGATAAACAGTGTACTAAATATATGCAGTACATTTCAAAAAAATATTAACCCTAATACGTCATTTATTATTTTTCCCCGAATTACCTTGATTTTATGATTTATATACTGCCAATTTTGATAAGTTATATTGTAGGGTTAAATTATATATGTGTTGTTAATGGTCTAAAATATTTAAGAGGTCAAATATGAAAAAGGGATGGATCGTTCTAATTGTTATTGTTGTTGTTTTACTATTGATCATCAGCCGCTTTGTGGGAACGTATAATTCGCTTGTTACTCTCGAAGAAGGCGTGAACCAATCATGGGCGCAGGTGAGTAATCAGTACCAGCGAAGAGCTGACTTAATCCCGAATCTTGTAGAAACTGTTAAGGGATATGCAACTCATGAAAGAGAAACCTTTGCAGCTGTTACAGAAGCACGGGCAAAAGTTGGGCAATTGACGGTTACGCCAGAAGTTTTAAATGATCCGCAAGCATTTTCACGTTTCCAGCAAGTTCAGGGAGAAATTAGTTCAGCTTTGAGCCGGTTGATGGCAATTTCAGAACGATACCCGGATCTTAAAGCAAACGAAAATTTTCTTGCTTTACAGTCGCAATTAGAAGGTACGGAAAACCGAATATCTGTTGAGAGAAAACGTTTTAATGAGGCAGTACAGAGCTTCAATACGCGTATTCGCAGGTTTCCTACAAACATGGTTGCAGGGATGTTCGGATTTGAGAAGAAACTGTATTTCGAGGCGCAAGAAGGTGCAGAAGTTGCTCCGAAAGTCAGCTTTTAGAAATAAAACACTGATACCACAGATAAACACAGATGAGTCCACTAAAGAAAGCCACAAAAAGCACAAAACACACAAAAATTCTTTTTATAATTTCAATATCTCAAAGAGATGTCTTTTCATAGGAATCTCCAGGAGTCCGTTGTGACCTACGTGATCGAAAAAAGCAAAATGTGTTTTCTATCGTACGATCCGTCTGGAGAAAGTAGTTGAAAATCGACCTTTTTAAGTGGACTCACAGGTATAAAACTAATTGTAAGTAAACAGTCAGTGCCTATATGTCTTTTAGCTAAACAATTTTGAATTAAGGTATTTTTTATGAATTCACGATTTTCTAAGTCATTATTATTAATATTTCTCATTGGTTTAATTACTCTTCAAGGATTGGCACTTGAAATTCCACCACTTAAAAGACGAGTTACCGATTTAGCGGGGGTTCTTTCTTCCACTGAGCAAATGCGGCTGGAACAGAAATTATATCTTTTTGAGACCAAAACCTCAAATCAAATTGTGGTATTAATTATTCCATCTCTAAAAGGAGAATCGCTTGAGGATTATTCAATAAAAGTAACTGATAAATGGAAACTTGGAGATCAAAAAAAAGAGAACGGTGTTTTGTTGCTGATTTCTATCAATGATCGTCGTATTCGAATTGAAGTGGGTTATGGTTTGGAAGGTGCGCTAACTGATCTGATTTCGTCAAGTATTATCAGAAATGATATTGCACCTGGTTTTAGAAGCGGTAACTATTACGCAGGTATCGACGCAGGAATTTCATCAATTATGTTAGCAACGAAAAATGAGTACAAAGCCGACCCTCGAAAGTATCAACGTTCCAGAAGAGAAACCGGGTCATCATTTGGATCACTTATATTTTTCATTCTTTTCTTTCTTCTGTTCTTAATAAGTGGAAGAAGAGGTCGCAGGGGGTTATTTTGGGCTCTACTTGGTGCAAGTATGTTCCGTGGCAGTGGTAGCGGCGGCGGCTTCGGCGGAGGATTTGGTGGCTTCTCCGGCGGTGGTGGAGGCTTTGGCGGAGGCGGTGCATCGGGCGGATGGTAGACCACAAAATTTCAAATTTCAAATTTCAAAATGCAAATTGAAATTGGGAAATAGGGTAATTTGGCACTGTTACGGTGCTCCATTCCATTAGATTAGGATTGTGGAGGAGAACATATAAATTGGAGATTGCATCCATACTTCATTGCATTATGCAGGACAAGAATATCAAATTTTCCCAAAGGGATGCCTTCGGCACAAATTACATTAATCCATTACTCCTTTACTCCAATTCTCCAACACTCCATTCCGTTAGATTTGAATTTTGGAAGAAAGATTTCAGATTGAAACTGGAAATTTGAAATTGGGAAATAGGATTATGGATGGACATATAAATTGGAGATTTCAAATGTCAAATATCAAATATCAAATTACATCACTCCAGTACCCCATTACTCCAATTTTCCAACACTCCATCCCGTTAGATTTGAATTTTGGAAGAAAGATTATAAACTGTAAATCTCAACTTATAATTGTGAGTGTATAATGGCGTTGATTGATAGATATTTTTCAAAAAGAGATTTGGATGCAATTACAAAAGCCTGTGGTGAAGCAGAGGAAAATACATCCGGAGAGATCAGGGTAAGTATTTTCAGTAAAAGACCGGGAAAAATGAAGGGTCTTGACCTTCGGGATATTGCTCTTAGTGAATTCTATAACCTAAGAATGGATAAAACCCGGGACAAAACCGGGATACTGCTCTTTATTTTACTTAAAGAGAAAAAATTTCAGATTCTTGCCGATACGGGAATTAATTCTAAGGTTGAGCAAAAGACCTGGGACGATGTAGCAAACGGATTATCAGATTATTTTAAAAATGGTAATTACTTAGAGGGTATCGTAAATACTGTTGATGAGATGGGCAAAATTTTATCCAATCACTTTCCTAAAAAAGCAGATGACACCAATGAATTGAGCAATGAAGTAAGTGTCAGGTAATCCTGGGATTTTTGGATATAAAATACATTTAGAAAATATTGATCTTTATTTGAATTTTTAAGTATATTAGTAAAAGTCAGTCAAAATAATTTCATTAATTTCAAACATGATTTGATTCAAAGAATGAAAGAATTAACCGAAGGATTAGAAAAATCGAAAATCCAATTGATAACTTGGGATTATAAGTGATGAACATACACTCTATAATATTTAAGTATTCAAATAAATGTAGACAAATACAATAAAAATTGGAGTATATATCTACCTCACACTCAACTAAAGTGGGAATATCACTACCAGTAGACATGTATAAACGCTGGGGCACATTTAAAAAAGGAACAAAAGACCAACCATAAATAATTGAAAATAAACTTGACAGGTATTCACTAATTAGTTAACTTCGCAGAGTGGAAAGAAAAATTGCTTTTTATGGAAATTATTTCTCGAAATTCTATGAAAAACAGAACAGTAAGACAAGAGATAAGATAGATTATGTAATTGATATAATTAAGTTTATTGAAAGAGTTCCAATTCAATTTTTGAAATATCTTGAAGGAACGGAAAGTTTATATGAAATTAGGGTATCAACGACATTTAAACAAATTAGAATATTTTGTTTTTTCGATGAAGGACAGATTGTTGTATTAACAAATTGTTTTGTGAAAAAAACACAGAAGACGCCAAAAAAAGAATTGGAACTAGCTAAAAAATTAAAGAAGAAATATTTTGAAACTAAAAAGAAAGAAATTTAGCGATGAATACTATAACAACGTTTGAAGAACATTTAGACAAATATCACGGAAAACAAGGGACAGAAAGTCGTGTAAAATTTGATGCTGATTCATTAGCGTTTAGACTTGGCATAATGTTACAAGAAGCAAGAAAAGAAGCAAAACTAACACAAGAAGAATTAGCAATAAGGACAGGGACGAAAAAGAGTTATATTTCAAGAATTGAAAATGGGAAAAGTGATATTCAATTATCAACATTTTACAAATTGATAGAATTTGGATTAGGTAAATCATTGTATATCAGTATTGGATAAGAAATTACAAGCCATAACAAAGGCTCATAAAGCATGGCGGGTGATGTGGCTTCCTGGGCGTTTGTGGCTCGCATAAACTTCATCTCGGTTTGAAAGTGAATGCTCCTGTATCCGCCACGCTTCATAGCCAAAACATTATATACAATTAACTACCATCATAACTGATAAATTGATGCGCTATGGGAATAAGAATGTCTAAAAAAGCAGATGATTGGTATGAACTGAGCGATGAAGTTAGCGTCAGATAATACTGGACTTAACATTAATAAAATTTAAATTTGTATTTTCGATTTAATGGTGTATATTTACCATCAAGTGGTGGATTATCCACCATCTAATGGTGAATATGATGAATTTTATCCCAAGAAACATTGAAGAAAATTTAGTTGATGCCCTTAAATATCGACCTGTAGTTTTATTGAATGGAGCCCGCCAGACCGGGAAAAGTACATTAGTAAAGTTTTTATCCGGAAATAGTTCAATCCAATATTACACCCTTGATGATTTTACACTTCTTTCTTCTATTAATAATGACCCTGAAGGTTTTTTATCTGGTTTGCATGGTCCTGTTATTATTGATGAAGTTCAACGTATTCCTAAATTGTTTATAGCAATTAAGAGGCAAGTTGATCGAAATAGAGAACCAGGACAATTTCTTTTAACAGGTTCCTCCAATATTTTACTTTTACCAAATCTCTCCGAATCATTAACCGGAAGGATGGGAATTCAAACATTATGGCCATTTTCAAATGACGAAATTCTTGGAAAAAAAAGTCTATTCATAGATCATATGTTTTCAGGTGAAATTCACTCTATAATTAATAAGGAATTGAATCGAGAAGGATTAATAGAAAGAGTTTTAACAGGAGGGTATCCGGAAGTTCAAACGCTTTCATCGGAAAAAAGAAAACAACGCTGGTTTAGATCGTATGTGATGACAATTATTCAAAGAGAAATTCGGGACATTTCAAAAATAGAAGGATTATTTAAAATACCGCGCCTGCTATCAATATTGGCTTCCCAAAGCGCTTCTATATTAAATATCTCAAATGTAAACCGGAAAACAGGTATTTCAAACACGACAATGAAGCGTTATCTTAGTTTATTGCAAGCGGTTTTTTTAATTCAATTAGTGCCGGCTTGGTATCGTAATATAGGCAAACGTCTAATTAAATCTCCTAAATTATATATAAATGATACAGGATTGTTAACTTATTTATTAGGACTTGACAGACATCAATTGATGAATTACCCTGACAATCTGGGACCTGTTCTGGAAAATTATGTAATGAACGAATTAGTTAAACAATCTACATGGTGCGATACTGAAACAAGGTTATGTTATTACAGAACGGTAAATGGCAAGGAAGTGGATTTTGTTCTTGAAAATAATCGCAGCGAAATTGTAGGGATAGAGATAAAATCTTCCAACTCTGTTGATGCTAATGATTTTAGAGGGCTTAAAGATCTAAGTGAAACTGCAGGAGATCAATTTATTAATGGAATTGTTCTTTATCTTGGCGCAAATGTAATTCCTTTCGGTGAAAATTTATACGCTGTCCCAATCAGCTCTATCTGGAAATCTGAATCATGATGCAATTAATATTTTTTTATAAATAATGGTGTATATTATGAAGTATTTTAAATATATTAGAAAATTATGAAGTAAAAACTCGTTGAAATAATAGCACTAAAAAAGGGAGGAAAAATGTTTAAAATATTCTGCATTTTCGGAAAACTGTTTCCTATAGTATTATTGCTAATATTTTTAAGTTGCGCTACTACTAATAGACAGCCTATTGCTAAAACAGAAACTTTTGAAAAACCTGAAATAACCAATAATTTAGATAATTCATTATCGGAGCTGACAACACAAATTATCAACAGTATAACTGAGGATGGTAAAAAAAAGATCGCTGTAATAGAATTTTCTGATCTTGAAGGAAACGTTACACAATTCGGTAAATATCTTGCTGAGGAACTTATTACCAGACTTTTTAGAACTAAGAAGTTTGAAGTAGTAGAAAGGCAGTTACTGAACAAAATCATATCAGAACAAAAGTTGTCTATTTCTGGTATGATTGATGAAAACTCAGCAAAAGAATTAGGTCGTATTTTAGGAGTTGATGCCATAGTATCCGGCACAATAACTGATCTTGGCACAAGTTTGAAAGTAAATGCTAGGATAATTTCTACTGAAACAGGAAAAGTATTTTGAGTAGCTGGAACAAAAATTGTTAAAGATGAGACTGTTGAAAAGCTGATAGGAATTATATCTACTGTTCAAAAGGAAGAAGTTCAAAAGCAGACTGAAAAGAAAGAAATTTGTAAGGAAGTATTGAAAAAAGTAGAAGTAGAAAATTTTACATTTGAATTGACAAAATGCGAAATGTCATCAGGAGGTAGAGTAACTTGTGATTTGCTTATTATAAATAATGATAAAAAGGATAGAGAACTTCAGCTAACTACGCAACATTCTATAATATTTGATAATTTTGGAAATGAATATCATGCAAAAGAAGCCCAGCTTGCAAACAAAGAGGGATCGTATCCTCAAGTTTTGCTTGTTTCTGGTGTTCCTACTCGGGCAATACTCACTTTTGATAATGTTTCAAAAGAAGCAAAGAGTATAGTGTTACTAGAAATTATGTGTTATAAATATGGGAAAACGTTAATCAAAGTTCAGTTCCGCAACATTCCTTTGACAATGGGAATAATTCCTACTATCCAAAAAGAAGAAGTTCAAGAGCAGACGGAAAGGAAAGAAACTTCCAAGGAAGCATTGAAAAAAGTAGAAGTAGAAAAATTTACATTTGAATTGACCAAATGCGAAATGTCATCAGGAGGTAGAGTAACTTGTGATTTGCTTATAACAAACAGTGATAAGGATAGGGAACTTTCACCCTATGCAACAAGAATAATTGATGATTCTGGTAATGAATATGAAGCGGAGTGTATTCAACTTGGAAGTAGCACTAGCAAGAAGGGAGGAGGTGCAGGTTTCGCTATAAGTCCATGTGTTAGTGCCAGGAATTTACTTGTTTCCGGTGTTCCTATGAGAGCAATAATCACTTTTGATAATATTTCACAAGAAACAAGAAGTATAGCACTACTAGAGATTAATTGTTCAGTGTGCTTAGACACTGCAGAGTTGAAATGGAAAAAATTCAGTGTACAGCTGCGCAACATTCCTTTGTCAAAGTAAAGTTGATGAGTAAAGTTATTATATAAAGCTAATGTATATATGCTAAAAATTAATGCGACAATTTATATCTTTAGATAATTGAGATAACCCCCGATTTTATTCGGGGGTTATAAAACTAACAAATCAGATAACCACTTTAGTTTTTTAAGATGCAATTTTAATTGTCTTCTTCTATAAGTTCGGCAGTTTTTCAGGAGCTCTGTAATAACTGAACTTATTTTGTATATAAAAATAGTACACATTTCCCACCAGATGGTAGATTATCCGCCACATCATGATTAATTTTCACGATATTGAATAGATATTCTACCTTAAAACCTGAGCAATCTTTATATTTTCTTTAATCAATTTATTTACGATGGTATTTAGATCAGACTTTTTGTCTTTAGCAATATTTTCGACAAATCGAAAATTCTCAGGTTCTAAATAGACCGGTAAATTTACTGCCAGGTCCTTATGATAAAATTTTCCTCGAACACCTGTTGAAAAATCATATTCTTTCTTCATTTTAATTACCTTGATATTGGTTTTTTTCATTTTTTGTTGCTTTTCGTGATGAGATTATCCTTATTATGGCAGATTGATCATTAATTTCATTATAAGTATGGACGACCACTAATAAATTACCATTAATTGATATTCCCATTGTAATCCACCTATCTTCATAATTATCGCTATGTTCCTCATCAAATATAGTTAGTGCATGAGGATCTTTGAATATTGTTGCTGCAGCTTCAAAACTCACACGATGTTTCTTTTTATTCGCCTTCGCTTTTTCTGGATCCCATTCTAAATTGTATTGCACACTCATTTCCCCACGTCAATCTGCTTAGAATATCGGAAAAGAATAAGTCAAATTCAATGTCTAATTATAAATATTTGATAAAGACAACTTTAACCTGCTCTTAAATGTGAGGAAAAAGCATCAATTATATTGATCAACCTGAATATGACTGTATCAGGAAGCAGGCTAAAACCACCGTACTACCGGTTTAATTAGTCTGCGTTCTTTCCAGGTAGTTTTTCCAAGTATAGTAAGAATCATCGAATTCATTGCCATAATAAACCATAATGATACACATATTGGATAGAAAAGAATATAGATTAACGGGTAATTAAATCGTTTGTAAGCATTTCCGAATAGAAGAATTGTGAGAAATATTGCTACAATTGAAAGTTTAATTGATTCACCGGAGACGTATACACCTGCTGTTTTTAAAATTAAAGTGGATAGCGGGTTTAAGAATATCAATGCGATGGATACCCATATTAAAATATATGGTATTACTTTACATCCAAACACAGTAAACAAATTTTTACTGAATCCTTCAGATATTTGACTGTAATTATCGTACATATGGCAAGAAATGTATTCACTACCATCTACTAAAAACAAGCGTAATCCATTGGCTTTGATTCGTCTTCCCATTGCCATATCATCTGCTATATTGTCCCGTACTGCGGAATAGCCTCCTATCTTTTCGTATGCTTTTCGCCTGAATAGCATAAATTGACCAATTGTAATTGAAAGTAGGGGGCTTTTCACATTATGTGCAATTTTGATTGGTAAAACTGAAGAGACGCCAAAAGGCATTAATGGCAAAATTATCTTTTCAAACAGTGAAGATACTTTTTCTTCCGGGAGAGCAGTAAGTAAATCAGCATTCTCAGCCATCATAGCAGCTACAGATTCACGAAGAGAGTCAGGTTTGTGTATGGTATCAGCATCTGTGAAAAGTAACAATTCGCCTTTAGCTGCCTGCGCCATTTGATGACATGCCCAATGTTTACCCAACCATATAGGAGACAAAGCTTTACCTGTTAGGATTCGCAGTCTCTTATTCTTTGCAGCAATTTCTCTTAAGATATTTTCCGTTCCATCTGTTGATTGATCGAGTAGTACTATTATTTCGAAGTCAGTGTAATTTTGAGCCAGCAAAGAGTTTATACATAAGCTAATTTTACCTTCTTCATTTCGTGCCGGAACTAAAATAGAAACGCATGGATAGTGATCAGGAGCAGGGTAATTACCTAATTTTTTGAAGTTTCGTAGATTAGTTAGAGAGATAACTAATAGTACAAACAGGATAAGAATCATAGCAATTTGAAGCATTGAAGAATCGATCAATTGTTTATCCTTAGAAGTTTTAATACCCAACTTTTTATAATTACAGGTTGTTTCAAATCTTGTCGGTGTTTATATATCAGTATGATGATATTCCCAAGCCAAATAAGGAGAATGACAATGCTTACTTGTTTGAACAGTAGATATACAAAAAAGAACAGCATACCCAGAATTACTGTCCAGGAATCTACATTCTGCAATATAAAGAAAACGAACATTGATAAACCGAGACCTAATATACCTTCACCTGGTAAAAGAACGGACCATATACCGAAAGTCACTGCAACGGCTTTGCCACCACGAAAGTGCAAGAATGGGGAAAAGGCATGACCAAGAACAGGTGCAAGTGCAATAGGAATAAGTTCCCAATTTGTTATATCATATTTCAAGTAAGCGAGACCTACGGGAATTAGTGCTTTCAGGTAATCAAGTATGACTGCAGGGAGTCCTGTTCGCCAGCTTCCCGCTTTCCAGACATTTGCTGCACCGGGATTACCATCTCCATATTGCCGAATGTCAGTATGTAGGAACAAATGTCCTAGTAAATAGGAAAAAGGAATTCCTCCAAGTAGAAATCCAAATGCTGTCCATAAAATTACATCCATATAATTAGTAATTTAATAAAAAGTTTTTATATACAAATCAATTTTATTTGATTCGAGAGAAATCTTTGACTTGTACATATTGTAAAATCTTAGCAAACAGCAATACGATTTCTAAGAGTTTGGAATATTGCTCATCGCCGTTTAAATTTTGATAAAATTAGACTATTGATTTTTAATAACGTAGGAGGTTGATTATGTGGGAATTTACGAAGAGGATCTCGCTTTTAAGAGTATCCACCGTTATTTTAATAATCTTTACAATTCTTTCGATTTCAATTATTCAACAATGTGGTAATAAAATTCAAGAGGGTACTATGTTAAATAATACTTTTATCAAATCTGTAATTGATGAAATGGAAAATAAATTCGGTAAAGATAATTCTAAGAGAATCAAAACTGGGGTAACCCAGATGCAGAAATTCTGGCGAATAGAAGATGGTACTCCGGAGGATTTTGAAAAATTTTGTTTTGATAATTTTATAGCTGATAAAGAAATCATCGATAAATCTTTTGAGCGCCTTGAAGTTGCTTTTGAAAATATCGATGGTCTATTGGTGGAATTGAATAGAAACCTTCAATGGAATCTGCAGGTAGATACTGGTCCGATTTTACCTGTTGACTATTTAACAGCAAATTTCGATTTAGCGTCTCATGTCGATGAAGACCTATATAAGAGCAAAGTTGCATTTTTTATTCTACTTAATTTCAAAGTACATAATCTAGATGAATGTATTAAGTATGGTGAAAAATGGTCAAGAAGGGATTGGGCAGAGACTCGTTTAGCGCAAAAATTTACAGCACGTGTTCCCTCCGATGTCAAGCAAGAAATTCATAAAGCTTTTATCTCAGCCGATAACTATATCAACAATTATAATATTTATATGCATAATCTTCTGAGCGAGGATGGAAAACATCTCTTCCCTGAAGGTTTGAAACTTATCTCTCACTGGGGATTACGTGATGAATTGAAAGCACAGTACGATAAAGAGGGTGGATTTCCACGCAAGCGGATGATTTATGAAGTAATGGGAAAAATTATTTCACAAGAAATTCCTGAAGTTGTAATCAATAACCCGGACGTAGATTGGAAGGTTTCAACAAATGAGGTTTATGGTGAAAACATTAGCAGTTCCAAAGAACCTGATACAAGATATGCGAATTTATTGAAGGTTTTTAATGCTGAAAAAGCTGCCGATCCATATTATCCTCTCTATCCAACTTTTATTGATCGCCGTTTTAATATGGATAGGGAGATTCCTGAGAATGTAGTAAAGCAACTTTTTGTTGATCTTCTGACTTCAAAAGAATTCCAAAAGACCGGAAAGTTGATTGAAGAACGCTTGAATCGCAATTTAGAACCTTTTGATATCTGGTATAACGGTTTCAAAGGCGAATCAGTATATAATGAAGACGAACTTAACAAAATTGTTTCTGAAAAGTATCCTGATGTTAAAGTATTCGAAGAGAAAATTCCCGAGACTTTAATGAAGCTTGGTTTCGATAAAGAGACAGCGGACTTTTTACACTCTAAAATAGAGGTTGATCCTGCACGAGGTGCTGGGCATGCAATGGGAGCGGGGAGAAGACTGGATAAAGCGCATCTGCGAACACGCGTTCCTGAAGGTGGAATGAATTATAAAGGCTTTAACATTGCAATGCATGAACTAGGGCATAACGTTGAGCAGACTTTTTCGCTGTATAGAATTGATCATACTTTGTTGGAAGGAGTTCCAAATACAGCATTTACAGAAGCATTTGCATTTATGTTTCAGGGAAGGGATTTAGAGATACTTGGGATCAGTGAGAAAGATGAAGATAAGGAGTATTTGAAAGCATTAAATCAACTGTGGTCAGTTTGTGAAATTGCGGGTGTTTCACTTGTGGATATGGGTGTTTGGCACTGGATGTATGACCACCCAGACTGCACTCCAGCTGAATTAAAGAATGCTACAATTGAAATTGCAAAAAATGTTTGGAACAAATATTTCTATCCAGTCTTAGGGCATAAAGATGCAACTATTTTAGCGATTTACTCTCATATGATTGATGCTGGGCTTTACCTGCCAGATTATCCTGTTGGGTATATTATTCAGTTTCAGATTGAGGAGTATATAAAAGATAAGAATCTTGCTACTGAGATGGAAAGGATGTGTAAACTAGGATCAATTACTCCGGATTATTGGATTAAACAGGCAGTTGGAGAATCTATTTCTGTTGAGCCGTTGTTGAAATCTGCAAGAAGGGCGTTAAAATTTATTCATTAAGTTAAATTCTACAATTTTCATATTAATGCTTGTGTATAAGAATAGATTTGGATTAAATAAAAAATTGAAAATAAATTTAAAAAAAGACTTGTGTAATATTATAAATTGTTTTACATTTATATGCTAATTGAGAAGTGAAAAAATGATTGAAGCAGGGTATGAATCTTGCTTCAATTATTCAGGCTTTTTGACAATTGAGACAGTGCGAGCGTCAGAGCAGGTGTAGGGTTTTAACCCCAAACTTTTTTTATAATACAACGGAGAGTTTGATCCTGGCTCAGGACAAACGCTGGCGGCGTGCTTAACACATGCAAGTCAAGGAGAATTTTCCGACTTGTCGGGAATAGTAAACTGGCGAACGGGTGAGTAACGCGTAGGTGATCTACCTTTGGGATTGGGATAACCCGCCGAAAGGCGGACTAATACCGGATAAGGTCTTGGTATTTATATCGGGATGAAAGATAGGGATCTTCGGACCTATTGCCTGAAGATGAGCCTGCGTCTGATTAGTCAGTTGGTGAGGTAATGGCTTACCAAGGCGACGATCAGTAGCTGGTCTGAGAGGATGATCAGCCACATTGGGACTGAGATACGGCCCAAACTCCTACGGGAGGCAGCAGTGAGGAATTTTGCGCAATGGCCGAAAGGTTGACGCAGCAACGCCGCGTGACTGATTGAAGCTCTGAGGAGTGTAAAAGTCTGTCGTAGGGGAAGAATATGTCCGATAATAATATTTTCGAACACTGACGGTACTCTATGAGAAAGCTCCGGCTAACTCCGTGCCAGCAGCCGCGGTAATACGGGGGGAGCTAGCGTTGTCCGGAATTATTGGGCGTAAAGAGCGTGTAGGCGTCCCAGCAAGTTTCTGGTGAAATACTTCTGCTTAACGGAAGAACTGCCAGAAAAACTGTTGGGATTGAGTTTAGAAGAGGAAAGCGGAATTCCTGGTGTAGCGGTGAAATGCGTAGATATCAGGAAGAACACCAGTGGCGAAGGCGGCTTTCTTGTCTGAAACTGACGTTGAGACGCGAAAGCGTGGGTAGCGAACAGGATTAGATACCCTGGTAGTCCACGCCGTAAACGATGGATACTTGGTGTTGGGAGGTCGACCCTTCCAGTGCCGTAGTTAACGCGTTAAGTATCCCGCCTGGGGACTACGGCCGCAAGGCTGAAACTCAAAGGAATTGACGGGGGCCCGCACAAGCGGTGGAACATGTGGTTTAA